>NZ_CP024808.1:600000-1200000 GCF_002787055.1 Candidatus Nitrosotenuis aquarius | reverse complement strand
CACAACGCTTGCGCCGTTTACAGCAAATTCCTTTGCAATTGCCTTTCCTATTCCCCTGCTTCCGCCAGTTATGATTGCGATTTTGCCTGAGAGCTTCATTTGTTGTCTAGGATTATTCCAGCTAATATGGCTGTTTGAAAAATCCAGCCAAAAATAATTTTATTATATGTAGATCTTTGATGTAAAAATTCACGCTAAATCTTAAATAAGATAAATTCCTATACAAAATGATGCGAAAGGACATAAATCCTATCGACTAATGGGCGCGTGACCCAGCAGAACTGATTTGTGTCCCAAAAAAGCGCATTGGCGCTATGGATAAGAGAGGTGTTCTCTCATGGTTCTGCGCTTGGGGTCACGCCAGTCCTATTTTACCAAATACACAGAGACCGGTCCTAGCACATTGCCATTTGGATTGATTCTGATTTGCAGTTCCTGGTCTTCAGGTATTTCGATTTTGTCCTGGCCCAAATACTCCCAAGTATAGTATTTTCCAACGTCTCCATGTTCAGTTGACTCTAAGATGAAGTCCTCTGCAAACGAAAATGACGGCCCCTTTAGTGCAATTGACAGTTTTTGCGGGCTGTCGCCGTTTGGCACAAATCGAAACTCATACTTGCCTTGCTTGATAAAAAACGTGTCAGAAAAAACTCCGTCCTGGTATTGCTTTGGATCAGCTAGTCTTGCATGATAGATCTTCTCGAGCCCGCCTTCCCCAGAAGGGGCAGTCAAAATTAGGCCAAACACAACCGCCATTGCAATTCCCACCAGTCCAAGGCCAATGATGTTTTTCTTTTTCACAAAATCTAGCTTTATGCAATTCCTATTAAAATTTGCAAAAAACAACAAAAAGAGAGGTTTTAGAGCTTTAATGCTTCTTTGAGGCCCTTGTACCTGTTTCGGATGGTAACCTCAGTTACGCCTGCTGCCTGGGCAATGTCTTTTTGGGTTTTGTTCTCGCCTAGCATCACGCAAGCCAAGTACAAAGCAGCTGCCGCAAGACCCATTGGGTCCTTTCCAGCAGATACCTCAATTCGGCTCGCCTCCTTTAGGAATTCAAGTGCCTTTCTCTTTGTCTTTTCAGACAAGTCAGCAATGCTTGCAATTCTTGCGACTCCCTTGATTGGATCGACTACTGGCATTTTTAGGTCCAGTTCTCGAAGGAGCAATCTATAACATCGAGCTACGTCTTTTCGCTTGATGTTGATGCCGTTTGCCACATCGGTTAGAGTTCTTGGGGTCTCTGTGTTTCTGCATGCCGCATAAAGGGCAGCAGCTACTAGTCCAGGAATTGAACGTCCTCGAACAAGCCCTTTGTCAAGTGCCTTTCTGTAGATGTATGCCGTCTTTTCAATGACTGCATCAGAAAGTGCCAGCTTGTCCTTGAGTCTGTCCAGCTCCGAGAATGCCTGCCTAAAGTTCCTATCCACTGGTTCGTGGACTTGGCTTCGCGAGTCCCAAGTTCGTAGCCTTTCAATGGTGCTCTTCATCGAAGATGTCAGTGGTTTTCCAGATGCGTCTTTGTCAGCCTGGCCGATAATTGTTGCAAGACCCATGTCGTGCATCGCAAGTGAAGTCGGTGTACCTGTTCGAGTTCGGTTCTCTCCCTCTTCTTTGGAAAAGGAACGCCACTCTGGTCCTTCTTCTTCAACTCGCTCTGTTGCAACAAATCCACATGTGTTACAAAACATCTCGCCTGTGCTGCCATCAGTTAGCATTGCACCTTTTGCGCAACGAGGACAACGGTCGCTATTTCGTGCTGTTTGTGTCATAAGGTGTAATGCATTTTTGGACTCTACATATAAACATTACACAAGATTTATCTATGAACAGACATACGAAAATCGATTTTTAGGCTCCCTTACGTCTGGACTAGAAATCATGGTTCCAAACAGATTGTTTCTATATACTACAGGATGAATTTCCTACCTTAATGAAATTAAAAAATTTTTGCATTTTGAAAAATTAATTTTGCAGAATTTTTTTCCCGTGAAAATTCTATTGCCAAAATTTTCCCGCCAAGATTTTTTCCAGATTACGATCTTCACTGATCTGCTCTATCTCAAGATGAGTCCTGATCCGCATTCTAGAGCTCTACAGATTCGAAAAACGTAAACCTTAAATACTATATATAGAACGGACTACTATAAAAATGGAAACATGTCCATTATGTGGCGAAGCAGTCACAGCATCACACGGAGTGCATTCTCACATCAAGAAAATGCACCCGCAAAGCATTCTAGCCCAGTAAACTAGGCGAATTGTTTTTTATTTTCTAATGCCTCCTAGCCTACGCTGTACGAGGCAGAATTAGCCTCAAAAGTTACCCATTAGATCTTTTGGTAAAATAGATTTCACACCTTTCAATTTCAATAAACTACTAAAAGTCAGCCATGACAAACTTCCAGAATTCCTGGTCCAAACCAACAACACCAAGCGTATCTGAAAAGTTGGGCGACGTCCTCAAGCCTAAAGGCGCATTAAAGCCAAGAATTGAGCAGGCAACAAGAAGCCTACAGAACCAAATCTCAAAACTTGACGGAATGCTGACCAAACTAAAGCAAAGGGAGGAAAAACTATTCCAAAGAGTAGTCCAAGCAACCCAAAAACACGATACTCACACTAGCAAAGTTTTAGCCAACGAACTAGCTGAAGTCCGAAAGGTCACCAAGATGCTAGGAAACTGCAGAATGGCGCTAGAACAAATCGAACTAAGACTAACAACATTCCACGACCTAGGAGACACCGTAGTCACAATAGCACCGACAATCGGCCTAATGAGAAGCCTCAAGTCTTCGCTGGGCAAGTTCATGCCAGAGGCAGACCACGAACTAGGTATGATGACCGAGATGCTAAACGGACTAATGGCGGAGTCCTTCTCAGGCGAGGGAGCGTTTGGCATGGATCAAAGCACAAACGAAGAGTCCGAAAGGATTCTAGAGGAAGCCGCAGCCGTAGCCGAAGCGTCCGTGGGCGACAGATTCCCATCTACGCCAGTAAGCTCCAAGACAGCAACCTCAACAAGATACCTCTAAAGTATCTCTTTTCCTTCTTTTATTCCAAAAACTGCCTAGTTCTGCATAGTTTACAATCCCAAAATTGTCTAGTTCTGTCTAGTTATGGTATAAACCTGCAATTTTGCCTACTTTTACACCAATTTGTGCCAAAAATACCCCGTTCCAACTGTGTTCCGCTGTGAAATGGCTATAGTTTTTGCCTAGATTCCTTGATGGACTTGACCTTGTTTTCCTCGCCTTCGACTACGCTGTCGATGCTGGCAAGTTTGCTTCGTAGGTTGCCTATTAGGGCGCCAACCTCGTCTGCCTGCTTTTCTACCTGGGCACGCTTGTTGGACAGATCCCGGATTCCGCGACCCTCTTCTTCTATGTATTCGCCAACTTTGACTAGTTTATCCTTTAAATTCTGAATATCTACGGATTCGTCCTCTATTTCCTTGACTAGCCTGGTTCGCTTGTCCTTTAGGTTCTTTATCATTAATCCCACATAATCAATGGCTTCTTCCAGCTTTGCGCGCTTGTTCATCAGGTCTGCAATGCCGATTTCAGAGCCAGATGGAGCCTGTTCCGCTGTGCGTTCCGCTTCAACTCGTGGTTTTTCCTGCTCTAACATACCAGTATCCTGTTCAAATTCCTCCGTCTTCTTAAATTTTTCAAACATTTTGTATCGGTTATGATAATGTTGCCATTTTATTCCTAATAAAGATAAAGTAAGACAAAATCCCACAAGTGGCAAAAATTTCCAACCCTGGTTTTTGAGGCCCATTTTTGCTCCCCCGCATCAAAAAATGCCCAATTCCAGCCGTTTCAGACACATGAAACACCCATTCCGCCGTGCGTTCCGCTTTGAGGTTTCAAAATGTCCCTAATCTAGACTGCAGTGTATTACCATACCATGTCAAAACAACAATACAGGTCCGAAATGGGCATAATGGGAGATATCCTCAATGTCACCATGGAAGGGGGCAGACAAGGAACTATTGTCTCTGCAATATCTAGAAGAGCAAACCTTTCGCACTATGCCGTAATTGACAAGTGTGAAAAGCTCTCTACCGCAGGCTTGGTCCAAACCGTCAAAACCGACAAGAACCGACTATATACAATCACCGAAAAAGGCATCGAGTTCGTCCAAGAGTTCCGCAAGTTCCAGTCCATCCTAGACACACTGAATTTGAGGTATTAACCATGAATAACCAAGAGGCAGTACTCTGTATCCAAGAGGAAATCGTTCCTAATCTAGAAGGAATGCTTTTTGTAAGGATTACAGATATCCTCATTAGAATGGTAAAAGCACCGCTACTGGCAATAGGACTTCTTCTTACAGTAGTACTGCCTACGCAATCTTTTGGTTCCCTTCGAGCCGTTGACTTTACAATTTACCCAGATGGCACTACTCATATTTCTCAACAATCGTCTGCCGACCCAACAGAACCAGAACTAAAGGTCCCGCTTTTTGGCAAATCCATTGATAATTTCGTAGTCCAAGACGAGGATGGCTTGCTGTTATCGTTTGAAATAGATAGCAAGGGCGCCACAATCCAGACCTTTGGCGCATCCTCCGTTTCTATCGAATATGACAGCTATGACCTAGTTTCAAAGAAGGGCAAGATCTGGACATTTGCAATAGATTCTCCAATCGACTATACCATCACAATGCCGGACGAGGCAACTGTAGTCGATATTGCAAATCCAGACAGCATTGACACTATAGATGAAAAACGCATCTCATTACTCAAAGGCAAAAACCAGATAGAGTATTTCTTTAGCACGTCAGGTCCAGCACTTTCTGCACTAAACGCAATAAACGAAGTAAGATCAATTCTTGAAGAAGCTACTACTAAAAACATTGATGTAACATCAGCACAAGAAAAGCTAGATCTGGCGATCTTTGCATATGACAACAAAAAATACGTCGATGCCGAGGATTTGGCGCTAGAAGCAAGTGCACTGGCACAGCAAAAAATAGACGAATTTGAGAAAAACAGCCAAAACTCGGTAACAAACCCAGTAGACTGGTTCAAAGACAATATCGCAGGAATCGCAACCTCGATTGTGGCAATAGGCGGCGCAGTCTCTGTACTTACACTTCTTCTCAAAAAGACCAAGAGCGCAGTCAAAAAGACAATGGGACCACTGCTCAGCAAAGACGAGGAGGATTCAGAGCCAGAACCAGAGGTAGATTCAGACGAGCTAGTAACCCAGGAAATGAGAGAAGACGACAAGCAGCTAGTAGCGTATTTGGAGAAAAACGGAGGCCAAGCCTTTGAGCGTGACCTGCGAAAGAAATTCCTCTTACCTAGAACCACAATGTGGCGAGCAGTAAAACGACTTGAACGACAAGGTGTTATAGAGATAGAGAAAAAAGACTTTCAGAATTTGGTTCGACTAAAGAAAAAGGAGGAATCCGCATGAAAACCGTACTGACACTTGCATTGTTTGCCCTAGTTGCTAGCATGATTGCAGCACCTGCATTTGCAGATTCCAAACTAGACTCGTTTGTAAATCTAGCAACAAAGGCAAGAGACCAAGTAAAGATCCAGCTAGACAGAATGCCTTCTGTATCAGAAGAGGCCAAGGCATTGTATGCGCAAGGTGATTCAGAAACTGAGCAACTAATCGCAGCTGTCAAGGCAGATGATGCCGTAGATGCAAAAAAGCACTTTTTGGCTGCAATGAAGGCATTCAGACAAGTAACCCAAGTATTCTCTGAAACAATCCCAACCCCTGAACCAGCAGCATCAAAGATGGCAGCACCAGTAGCTGATTTTGATTATAGTAATGCACTCAAAAGATTCGAGTCAAACATCAACATACTAAAAGCAAGTGCCAACAAAAATAATCTACCAATTGACTTTACCAAATTCGACAGTCTTTTGCAGACAGCCAAAACACATCTCGCAAATGGAGATATGGCCTCACTTGAAAAAACATTCGTAGAACTAAAGACAACCGGAACTGAGCTCCAAGCAACCATCAAAAACATGGTAACAGAGCGCTCCAACACAAGGGCAGTCTCTTTTGCAAACAAGTACATAACCAAAATTGACGCAGTTCTCGCACAAGCCAAGGAGCTAAACCTATCTGAGGAACAAATTACAAAACTCCAAAAGGCAAAAGAAGAATTGGCATCAAGTGGAGGCGATCCATCCCAAATCGTCATCAAAATAAAGCGAGTCTACCAAATCAACTTGGACCTGCTTGACGCCAAGAACCAAAAAATTATCTCAGAGATATCCAAGCTTGAAAGCAGACTATTACTATTAGAGCCAAAAATCGATGATACCATCAGACCCAAGTTTGATGAAGCAAAATCAATTCTGGCATTACTCAAAGACCCAACATCCAATGAGAATCCAATAAAACTACTAAGGGCGCTAGACTCTACAATAAAATCAATCGAGTCGTACTTTTTATCACAAACCCAGCCAACAAGTGCTGCATCAGAACAAAGTGCATCAGAACAAGTAGAGGCGCCAAAAGAGACACCAAAACAGGAAACATTCCAGTTATCAGAGACGCCAAAATCAGAACCTGAAGCGCTAAAAGCAGACACAAAGCAGCAAGAAAAGGCCCTAAAACAAGAAAAACAAAAGGCAAAGGACCAAAAATCGCAAAGAAACGCAGCCGAAATATCAAAGCTAGAGGCAAAGCTAGCTGAACTAGAACCACAAATAGATGATTCCATCAAACCAAAGTTCGATTCTGCGAAATCAATGCTTGCTAAGCTCAAGGAGACCGGTGCAGAGTCAAAAAAGACAATCCGGGCAATCAACGCGTTAATTGACGAGATTGTAGAGCACATCGAGTCGGCAGATTCTGAAGACTCTGACAGACCCTAACAAAACTTCATATAGATTTTGAAGAACAGCAAATTTGCATGGCATCAAAGCAGATCTCTGTTGGCGTCGGCATACCGATGATAATAGTGGGCGCATTGATGGCATTTTTGTGGGCACCAACAAACGCAGAATGGATTGAGACAATCGAGTTTGTCGGCGGCCTAATTGGAATTCTTGGCGTTATCTTTTTTGTGGCAGGCCTCATGTATACAAAGCAGCCTGTTCTGACCTAGTCTGAATTAAATAATGATTGTAATTAGATCGTCTACTTGAAAGTAAGGCTCTATGAGATATTCACATCCCTTGAAGGAGAAGGAATTCTTTACGGAACAAAAACCCTCTTTGTAAGGCTGGCAGGATGCCCCTTTACCTGCTTTTACTGCGATACCAAGGAATCACTTCCGATGGATTCTGGGCAAGAATACGAAATTGCAGATGCCTGCGCACTGATTGAAAAAAATCTCGCAGAAAACACCTACAAGGTCAATTTCACAGGAGGTGATCCACTAGTGCAGGCAGAGGCAGTTTCAGAAATGGCAAAATTCATCCAGTCAAAAAAAATCCCAACATATCTGGAATCATCATGCTTTGATTCAAAAAAATTTGCCAAGGTTCTGCCGTTTATTGATTACATCAAAATTGAGCTCAAAACCAAAGACTCGGAATTTGTCGATGCAAAACATTATTCTACGCTCATAGAAAATGCACTGGATTGCCTAAGACAATCAGTTGTAGCAAAAAAACCAACATACATCAAAATTGTCGTTTCATCAAAAACAGAACTGGAAACATTTTCAGATTTAGTGAAGAAAATTTTCAAAACTGTTGGCACTAGGGATCTTAAGGGTTTTATAATACAACCGACCTACGGAATAGCAGAACCAACATTGCAGAAACTTTTGAGCTTTTACGATGCAGTTTATTCTTACTATAGTGACGTACGTGTCGTACCGCAACTACACAAGCTGATAGGTGCACCATGAACAAAGAACGAGTGCGCAAGCTAGTCCGCGAGCTAATCATAGAATTAGGCGAAGATCCAACACGCGAAGGACTACGAGGAACACCAGAAAGAATTGCAGACATGTATGAGGAAATCTTTTCAGGCTATGATTCAGATTCGGAACTATCTGTCCAATTCTCAGAGGACTCGGACGCAGTTGTAGTAAAAGACATCAAGTTCTATTCCATGTGCGAGCATCACATGCTTCCATTCTTTGGCAAAATCAGCATCGCGTATCTTCCAAATGGCCGAGTCTTTGGCGTATCCAAGCTAGTAAGGCTTGTGGAAAAATACGCAAAACGTCTCCAAATTCAGGAACGCATGACAAAAGACATTGCAGATGAGCTATATGCTCAGGGAGTAAAGGGAGTAATGGTATTATCCGATGCAGAACATTTTTGCATGAAAATGAGAGGAGTCAAAAACGATGCAACAATGACTTCGGCTGCATATCGAGGATACTATGAAAGAAAGGAAAACCGCGAGGATGTTGTCGCCATAATTCGCAATTCTAAATCATCGCTTCTTTGAAAAAGATAAATAATCAAGTGCGAGGTTAGCTTTTTGTGGGAGTACACAACAACGTTCATGTTCCAGGGGAATCTTGGCCTCACTTTACGTGGCTTGCAATAGAGTTCTTTGTCGTTCTGGCAATAGCAGCCCTGAGTTCACGTGAGCTTACAAATATTATAGCAAAAGATGCAGCTCCTGCAATGCAAAACTGGTACTTTTTTGGAATAATTGCGGCAATTGTTCTTGGCTGGTACATGGGAATACGACACGGAATTTTGCGCAAAAAAGTCCTAGAAACCAGATACTAGATATTTTGTCTTGTCCTTAATTTTTGCCTGCACAAATGCAGACTTTCTGTTATTGCAGGACTCGCATTTTCCGCAATGATGTTTTGCGTTTGCATAACAACTCCACGTCTGAAATATCTTGCCGCCAAATTTTTCATAGCCTGACTTGATTAGCGTGCTCTTTGATATGCCTGTGGAATACGGCGACCAGATCTGAATTTTGTTTCTAATTCCTAGATTGATTCCATCAATTTCTCCCTGATTTAGGGCAGATTCCAGTTTTTTTGCAAATATAGGCCTGCAGTCTGGGTATTTTGTATCGTCTGTGTGGGCGCCATATGCGACAAGGGATGCCTTGAGTGAAAAAGCCCACGCAGTTGCAATTGTTACAAAAATTGCATTTCTGATTGGCACCACAATGGAATATTCAAATTTTGATGGGAGCGCCCTTTTGGAGCTGGTAAGTACATTGCTTGTCCCATAGAGTGATTTCATAAAGTCAAGTGGAATTATTTTGTGTTCTTTGAGGTGAAGTGTCTTTCCTACTTTTTTTGCCGCCTCTAGCTCCTTTGATGCTCTTTGTCCGTATGAAAACGTGATTCCATACAAGTCATATTTTTTGGCCAGATGAGCCCCAAGACATAACGAGTCCAGTCCGCCACTGAGAACCAGGACTGCTTTTTTCAATTTAGATCGTCTTTGCGCCGCCGCTTGGCTTGCAAATCACAACCGTACAATCTGTCTTTGCAGAAGCAAATCCCTTTTTCATTGCACTTGATATTTTGGCCAAGTTTGCTTTTTTTGTGGCAAATGAAATAACAGAAGGCCCAGCGCCGGAAATTGTAACGCCTAGTGCTCCTGCCCTCAGAGCGTTTTTCTTGACCGAATTGAACCCCGGAATCAGGTGTGCTCTTGCGGGCTCTACTATGATATCCTGAATTGATCGACCAATCAGCTCCGAGTCTTTACTCACAAATCCCGCAACGATTGCAGCTGCATTTGACAGATTAACCACCGAATCTGCAAGCGCTATTTGCTTTGGCACAACGCTTCTGGAGACTTGGGTCTTTTTTGCAGGAACCACCATCTTTGGCACAGCCACAACCAGTCTCAGATCGGACGGAGGCAAAACTTTGAGCACATCAAGAGGCTTGGTCCTAACTATGACAAATCCACCCAAAACAGACGCAGACACATTATCATAGTGAATAGAGCCTGCACTTGCACGCTCGCCAACCCCTGCACATTCTACTAAGGTGTTTCCGTCCAGCTTTAGGCCAAACAACCTATCAAACGCAATCGCAGTGGCGGCTGCAGAGGCCGCACTACTTCCCATCCCAAATCCGGCCGGGACTCCTTTTTTGATCTTGATTTGGATTCCGCTTTTTATCTTGAATTTTTTCTTCATGTACTGGACTACCAGTCCTGCGGTGTTCTTGCTTGGGGAAACAGGAATGGAATCGCCAGTAATTATTGAAATGCCATTTTTTTGCCTAGTCAAAGTAACCGTATCATAAAATGCATCCAGTGCAAGGCCAAACACGTCAAAGCCTGGGCCCAAATTGGCAGTAGATGATGGCGCTTTAGCAGTAATAGAGTTCATCAGTCTTCAATCTCCTCTCCTTGGTTAAGAATTCTGCTCAGCGAGCCTTCCAAGTTCACCATTCCCTCACCTGTTGCATTGGATACTGGAATCAGCCCCTGCGCAAAGCCAGACAGGTTCAAGCTGCGCAAAATGTTTGTCACAAGCACATAGGTCTCACCGTCTGCTTCTGCAGAGATAGCATTTTCCAGCGTTTTCAGATTTGTAGTCCAGCGCAATATTTCGGAAATCTTGTCTGCAATCAAGTCTGTTTTTGTTAGTACATTGATTGTCGGCATTCCCATTCGCAGTCTGATGGATGTGGCAAGAAGTGCCATGGACACAAAATTGACCGCAGTTGTGACTAGGACTCCGTCATACAAAAACAATGCCGACTTTTGATCTGCCATAAAATTATTCACAAAATACGGGCCGCTTGTTCTATATGCAAACAGCTCAATTTGTCCTGGTGTGTCAACAATCAAATAATCCGGATTTATCTTGTCCGCTTCCTCTTGCAGCTCGTCAAGCTTGGACGCAATCAAATCGTTTGCCATCATCAGTGCACCATTTGGGCCAAGATCGTACTGCTTCATTATGGATACAATATCTACAGAATCCCTGATGTCAATATCTGGCGTGTATGGTAGTGAGATCACACCTGGATCCAAATTCAAAATAGCGGTAAACGCTCCGTTTCTGGTGTAATATTCGTGAATTTTAGATGTGAGCAGTGATTTTCCAGAGCCTGCAGTTCCCGCAACAAAAATTGCTTTCAATTTGTAAATGTCAGAGTTGTTGGCTTATATTTGATTCAGTTAGAAACCTGCTAAAATGAAATGGCGAATCGTTGCATTTGCAGCTAGCCTTGTTCCGTTTTTGATAATTGCCATATCCTTTGATGTAAAGCCGGAGGACGTCTTTGCGGTAGGAATTGTGAACTTTCTTGCAGCCTTTGCGGCAATGATGGGAAAATTATTCCTGCAGGGAATAAAGTTCCATTATATCATAGGTGTGTTTCACGGAAAAATAGAATCGCTTTGGAGAACCATCTTTGTGAGAATTGGCTCTGAATTTGTAACAATGACTACACCTATGTTTGTCGGTGGAGAAGTGGTCAGAATCTACTGGATGAACAAGCGTGGCATGCCCACATCAAAGGCATCCTGGCTTGGAATATTTGAGATTGTAACAGAGGTCTTGGCAGCAGGCGTCTTGTCATTGACTGCTGGAATAGTAGCCATTTTAGCTGGACATGCAATAATTGGCGCAATTGTCCTAGGCACCACGATTCCAGTTGTTGGATTGTGGACGGGATTATTCTTTTTGACTGCCAAGCGAGACTTTCAGGTGCCAAAAATCTTTGTAAATCTGGTATTGCGATTACGCAAGGAAAAAGGCCAGGAATATTTGGACAAGACCAACGAGTGGATGGCCGATGTATGTACCATGACGCGCCAAAACATTCGTGCACCACACGCAAAAAAGGCATTTGTGATATCGTTTTTGATCTCACTTGCGTCTTGGCTCGTCTTTGGAATCTCGTTCATGTTCATTTCATTTGGAACCGAGCAGACAGTAAGCGCAATAGACTCTATTTTGGCAGTAATGGCAGGCAACGCAATTGGAAACATGCCTATCACGGTTGGGGGTTCGGGTCTTGCGGAATTTGGAACGTGGGCGTATTTATCGCATTTAGATGAGTTCAAGCTGGAGCTGCCAAGCGACAGCGTAGAATGGGACGCAATCATTGCTTGGAGAATTGCGACATATCAATTGCCAATTCCGATTGCATGGTTTTTGCTAATGAAGATGGCGCTGCGCAAATACCAAAAACCATCTGAATAGAAAGCAACATATCGTTACTGTATAATTCCACAAAACATGCCATTCAAAGACAAAGTCGTAGTGATTACCGGCGCATCAAGTGGGATTGGCAGATCAGCTGCAATCGAGTTTGCAAACAAGAGTGCAAAGCTAGTTCTGGTATCGCGAAGAAAGGAAAAGCTAGAAGAACTGCAACAATTGCTAAAATCTGATACCTTAGTCTGTCCATGCGATGTCTCTGATAAGGACCAAGTCAAGACAATGGCAGCCCAAGTCTTGGATAAATTCGGCAAAGTCGACATTTTAGTAAACAATGCAGGCTTTGCAATCTACGGGACAGTATCGGATCTTTCCATAGAAGAAATTGAATCCCAAATGAGGACAAACTATCTAGGAATGGTATACTGCACAAAGAATTTTCTTCCAATATTTCAAAAGCAAAATTCCGGCCGTATTGTGAATGTAGCATCTGTTGCAGCTTCGTTTGGCCTGCCAGGGATTGCCTCGTACTGCGCATCAAAGTTTGCAATGCTTGGCTTTTCTGAGGGACTAAAACACGAACTAAAGGGAACAAACATTGGTGTAACTGTAGTCAGCCCAATAATGGTTAGAACCCATTTCTTTGATCATGAGTCATTTAGCAAAATGCCAAAATATTCCCCAACCTCGCTAGATCCAAAAATAGTGGCAAAGGCAATTCTGAGAGCATCCGAATCATCAAGACTGGAAATCATTGTACCAAATATAGTGCGAATCGGAGTCTGGCTAAAACACACAATTCCGTTTGTGATAAATCCAGTCATGGGTGCGGCATTTAGAAAACTGCAAAAATAATCCTATTCTTCTGATTCTTCCGAGCCAGAATCATCTGATGCGACATCCATCGGTGTTAGCTTTTGCAGCTCAAACTGGTATATTGCCGACATTTCAATTTCTTTTTCCTTTTTTAGAAATTCAACTGTCTTTTTTGCAAGTGGCGCCTTGAGCATGTTTATTGCAAATTCATACACGACTCCTGTCTGGCACTCAGCCGGCTTGACATTTTTTGGCAAATCAAGCGTCACTATGTGGCGACCGTCCTCTACTGCCTCGTATAATTGCGCATCAATTTTTTTGTCAGCCTCATACACCTCAAGAATATAGCCAATTCTTGTTAGCAGTTCTGGCTTGGCAAACTTGGCATTCTTTATGTCATCTAAAACCCAGTCTGGGAGCTCGTCCTTCTTTTTTACCAAGAAACACCAATCCTATAGCTTGTCTTTTTTACTTTTTTGCCACCAATCCAAGTAGTCATAGTGCTTGTCTTCTTTGGTTGGATCTCGTCTGTTCACCTTTTCGCGAATGTCGCCTACTTGCTCTCGTGTGGCATACAGACCACATCTTTTGCAGATGTAGTGCTTTGTTACTGGATCAAACTTCATGGGGATTTCTATTTGCTCTAGGAGCTTTTGGACTCCTTCCTGGCTTCCACTGGCAGCCTCTCGCTCAATTACTGCTTTGCGTTCTCTTGCTACACATTCTGGGCAATTAACCAATGAGTTTGCCAGAAAATTTTTCCATAAAAGCGTTCCCACTGGAAAGCCAAAATCTGGTACGCGGATCATTATCATCATCCCTTTCGGTCATTTCGCCCATCGAAATACCGCGTACCAGACCATTCTACTGCGATCAAAAAAGCTATTATCTCTTATCGTGATTCTAGCATCTCTGCAGCTAGCTTGGCAGTGGTCCTAGCGCCGTTTGCCACAAAGTTCTTTTGGTATTGTTTTACTGTGTCCACAAAGGAATCATAGTTTTCCTTTAGATGCGAAATGCCAAAAACAAGCTGCTTTGTGTTGTTTGCCAATATGCCAAGTCTGTGCTCTTGCGCCCACTGGATCTGGTTTGTCTGCTCGTCATACACAGGGATGCCGATTATTGGCTTTGCCTTTATTCCAATAATTTCGCCCATCACGGTATGTGAGCCGTTGATTACTGCATAGTCACATTCTTCCAAGACTGTTTCTTTTTGCGATTCTGATAGGAATCCTACGTCGATTTGAATCCAGTCTATTTTCTTTTCCAGCGCCTCTGAAATGGAATGTGTCTTGCCGTCTGCATCCTTTACTTTGTCAATTGATTGGTCTGCTCTTGCATGCGAGATGATTCGCTTTTCCTTTTTCATCTGGGAAAACGCTTCCTCATATTTTTTTCCGGTGATGTCGTTTGTGCTCTTGTTGCCAGTTCTCATCCAATAACCAAACTTATGGCCTTCAATCAGCTTTTCAAGATCAGATTTTACGTCGGATTTTTTCTTTTTGTCAGATGCAAAATGGCCCACATACACTACTTTTTCTTTGAGTTTTTCTGGAAAATTGAGATTATATTCGCACATGGTATATGGAGGCGGTGAGTCGGCAACTGCTATCTTTGTTGCCTTGGCAATTTGTTTTGATACGTACCATACTCCTGGATAAAAGTAAAATCTGGACTTCCAAAGCCTTGGCCTAAACTGGTTTGTTATGAATATGGAGGGAATGTTTCTGTTTTTTGCTAAAACGTTTGGGCCCATATCTCCATCATTAATCACAAGATCAAATTTTAGCGAATCAAAAAGTGCGCGCTCTTCTTTTAGGTAGCTTGCAACCTGTTTTACTACTGGTGGGTTGCCTCGTACTGGCAATAATGCGTTAACCATTGATAAGAACACGTCAGGCCCATATTTGCCGTCAATTGGGGTCGGGGCAAGTGCTTTATGCACATTTTCCTTGGGGAATTTTTGCAGCAGTTTTTGGTAGATTTCGTCCTTACTTGCAAAATGAGCCTCATACTGTGGAATAAAGTTTGGCAGCTCCTCATTTAGAGACATCATCCGGGAATAGTGACCGTTTCCCCACGAATAGATGAACTGGCCTATCTTTTTCATTGCAACACCTCAAATTCTGCACAATAAATTTTCAGTGCTCAAGAGAATCCAAAATGTCGTGAATATTGTTTGGGCCAATCTTGACTGTGACTGATTGGTGTGACTTGACCGCCTTTTGTATGATTCCAGATACATCGTCTTTGCTCTTGGTGAATCTGAGTGAGCCAAGCTTTTCTATTCTGGACAGATATTTTCCAAGGCCGATTTCTTTTGCAGTGTCTATGATTGCCTGATCCAGCCCGGCAAGCGCAATCCACGGAATCAACTTGCTTTTTGTCACAATGTCTAGGCTTTGCTCAATTAGCCAAACTGGAAACACAAGTGGCGATAGGGAAAGGCAAACCCGCTGGATCTTTTGCTTTTTTGCAAGCTGGCACAAAACTCCAGATGTCACAAGAATTTTTTGCTGCAGCGTCTTTGCAGTATCTTTTATTGCAATTTGGCAAAAGTCAAGTGTTACTGACGAGCTTGGCAGTCTTGGGATGATCCTATTTGTCATCTTGACTAGCTCCATCAAGTTTGCATCCGTGGTGTAGCAAACCAAGATTCTAACATCAAATCCCTGCTTTATTGCCTCAAGGCAGGAAATCGCAGAAAGCTCATCAAAAATACAACACAAAATCTGTTCCTCTTGGGAATTGTATGGAACTCCGCCGTGGCCTTTTTCCAAAAATATCGAAACATATGCATTCTTTTTGGTAAGATAACAATGGATT
This sequence comes from Candidatus Nitrosotenuis aquarius, assembly GCF_002787055.1. Taxonomy (NCBI): domain Archaea; kingdom Thermoproteati; phylum Nitrososphaerota; genus Candidatus Nitrosotenuis; species Candidatus Nitrosotenuis aquarius. Next base: position 1,184,311 of record NZ_CP024808.1, on the reverse strand, counting down.
AACTTGTCATGTTTTGCCTCAGTTCCCGGCTTGCAGTCCATGTCTACAGTCTTTTCAATTAGTGCAGATGTTGCAGCAATCTCTACGTCTTTTGGCAAATAACCAGATGCATGGCCTTCCACTTTGACATAGAAAACCTCACCACGCAACAAAAGGCTGGTACCGATTTTTGCAACAGTGGACACTATTCCATTGAACTTGTTCTCAGTTCGTCTTGCAATGGAGACTTGGCCTACACCAAAAAGCTGATTTATTGCAGACGATGCAAAGACTGGATCGTTTGCATCTATTATTATGAGATCATCGTCCTTTGTAATTGTGGAATATCTCTGGTTCTGAATTTTGAGAATTTTTTTAATGTTTGATACTAGCAGGCTTTGTTTGTTTTTGGCAAAAATCGACGGAAAAACAACGACAAATGCAGGCTCGTTCATTTTTTTTCATGCCAAAACCCTGCTTATAATTCTCAATGATCCCTCCAAATAATTATAAGACAAATTTCGACCATTACCTACAGTTGTACACGCAAGAAGAAATCGACAAGGTAAACGCCCGACTCAAAACTCCAGAAGATGCACTAAGGTGGGCGTATGAAACATTTGGCGACAAAATTGCCAAAGCATCAAGCTTTGGCCCAGAAGACAGCGTTGTCACCGACATGATCATAAAAATAAACCCAAAGGCGAGATTTTTCACACTGGATACTGGCCGACTAAACCAGGAAACCTATGACGTGATGGACGCCATAGCAAAAAAATACAATATCAATTTTGAGGTAATGTTCCCAGAGACGGCAGCAGTAGAAGAAATGGTCCGCACAAAGGGGATCAACCTGTTCTATGACTCGGTAGAAAACAGAAAGCTCTGCTGTGAAATAAGAAAGGTCCGCCCCTTGAACAAAATTCTCTCAACGCTGGATGCCTGGGTTACAGGCCTGCGACGGGACCAAAACGAAAACCGATCCCATGCAGCAATGGTGGAGCTAGACCACCTTCATGGCGGAATAGTAAAGGTAAACCCGATCATAGAGTGGACATGGGACCAAGTGTTATCGTACATCAAAGAGCGCAATTTGCCATATAACAAACTCCTAGACCGCGGCTACACCAGCATTGGCTGTGAGCCGTGCACCAGAGCGATCAAGCCAGGCGAGGACCTCCGTGCAGGGAGGTGGTGGTGGGAGTCTGATACACATAAAGAGTGTGGCTTGCACATGAAACACTGAAGACATGGACGCAATACGACCACACGGCGGAAGACTGGTAAGCCGAATTTCGCAAAAAAACACGGCAGGAATATTTTCCATTTCTGTCAGCGAAGATCTGGCAAACGACGTTGAAAACATTGCAGACGGAATTTTCAGCCCACTGGAGGGATTTCTGGTAAAATCAGACTTTGATGGTGTTGTATCAAAGGGAAGGCTGGCAAGTGATCTTGCATGGACCGTTCCAATAGTGCTTGATGTGGACAAGGAAACCGCGCAAAAGGCAAAGGATTCAGGCGATGTTGCGTTAAAGACAACTCATGGCGAGTTTGCCGTATTGCACGTAGAGGAAATCTACACCTTTGATAAAACAAAAACGTCACAGGCAGTCTATGGCACAACTGATGTGAATCACCCAGGCGTTGCAAAAACAATGTCCATGAATGACTATCTTGTCGGCGGCAAAATCGACTATATCAAAAGACCAAGCGCAGACCCAATTCGAAAATACAGACTAATTCCAACTGATACAAGAAAGGCATTCTCAGACGCTGGCTGGAAGACCATAGCTGCATTTCAGACAAGAAATCCACCACATGTTGCGCACGAAATGCTTCAAAAAGAGTCGTTTTTGTCATGCGACGGCGTATTTGTAAATCCACTGATAGGCAAGAAAAAATCCGGTGACTTTGTAGACGAAGTTATTTTGGAGTCATACATTGCCATGATTGAGAATTATTACCCAAAGAACAGGTGCACGCTTGCAACCCTGCACACAGAAATGAGATATGCAGGGCCAAAAGAAGCAATTCACCACGCCATAATGAGACAAAACTATGGCTGCACCAATATCATAATCGGCCGAGACCATGCAGGAGTAGGCAAATACTATTCCCCGTTTGCAGCACAAGAAATCTTCTCTGACTATCCAGACTTGGACATCAAGCCCTTGTTCTTCCCGGCATTTTATTATTGCAAAAAATGCCTTGCATTTACAAATGAGCGCGCATGCCCTCACTCACCAGACTTTCATGAGCAAATCAGCGGAACCAAGCTCCGACAAATCATAGATGAGGGCAAGTCTCCATCCGAATTTATCATGAGGCCCGAAGTGGTCAAGGTAATCCAGTCATTCAAAAAGCCGTTTGTAGAATGAAACTCCTAGCTTTATCTTTCCTTGCAATGTCTTTGGTCATTCCTGCATATGCACAGGAACACAGCAATCCATCGTTGTTATTAGAAAACATCAGCGTTCCAGCAAGTGATTTTAACAAAATACAAGAAGACATTACAATAATTCCACTAAAAGAAGAACATCCTGTGTCTTGGCAAGTCACCATCAAAAATGATCTTCTTTATTCAAATCCAAACGGAAACGCCATACTGCGGCTATACGATGCAAAAATAGAAAACAAGTTCGTCGAAATAGGCATGGGAAGTCCGCCTGAGCGAAAGTTCTGGGTTGCACTCAACTTTCCAGAAGAAGGATATCTGCCAGCAACAAGACTGGACAAGAACGGATGGTTTGATGGAGCCAAAGTGGTTGCAGCATACAGCGACTCGCAGGGAATCACGGTGAACAACGGCCAAAGAGTTGTAGTCAGCGGAATTGATCTGAAAAACTTTGTAATTGGAAGCTATTCCGTATATGGAATGAACGAGCCAACCGATCCTCCGGCAATAAACTCTGGAACGTTTACTATGGATATTATGTCTGGTGACGCATCAAAGAATCCATTTCATTATTATCCGTTCTTTGTGGCAGGCGGAGTTGGCGCCCTGATCGGCGTGCTATTGCTGACTAAGCGCCGTTCTTCATAGAATAATACTTGCAGAGATTTTTTATTTTGCAGACATTGCACATTGGGGAAACTGGCTTGCAAATGTTTTGGCCATACATGACAAAGGTATCGTTTATCTGAAGCCAGAACTTTTTTGGGATTTTCTCCATTAGTTCTTGCTCTGTCTGCTCTGGCGTCTTGGTCTGGACGAGCCCTAACCTGTTTGAGATTCGGTGCACGTGAATGTCTACGGGTATTGCCGGCTGCTCAAACGCATACACCAAGACACAGTTTGCTGTCTTTCGGCCTACCCCTGGCAGGCCCACCAGTGCATCCATGTTTTCTGGGACCTTGCCCTTGTATTGGGCATGAATTATCTTTGCTACTTGTATGATTCGCCTTGCCTTGACGTGATAAAACCCAATGGAGTGGATTATTTTTTCAACGTCCTTTACTTTGGCCCCTGCCAATTCCTTTGCGTTTTTGTAGCGCAAAAACAGTGATTTTACTACCTTAGCAGTATTTTCATCCTTGGTCCTTGCCGACAAAATGGTGCCAATCAATATTGCAAACGGATCTCCCTGCTCGGATTCGCGCAACTCCCGCAGTGCAGTCATTCTTGGGGGCTTGACTGCATTCATGGTTTGAATCATGCCGGAGAGAATCTTTTGCATGATTTTTTTTGTGCAAATCCAATAATAAACCTGCAACAAGTATTATACTGCTAAGGCGCAATTCATACCATGGAGCTAACAAAAGAAGAAGAGCTTGCACTAAAGGGAGAATATGGAGAAACACTAGAGACTGCATATCGAATCTTGGTTGCAACAGGCCAGGCAACAAATGCGCAAAAACTAGTTCCAATCCAGTGGGCGCACCTTTCTGGCGTCAACTATAACACCATAGGCGATGCAGGAGAAGAATTTCTATCAAAACTATCGCAAGACGCCAAGGTAAAAGTGATGACTACAGTAAACCCAATGGGCTTTGACTTTGATTCCGTATCAAAATATAATTTATCAGACGAATTTGTGCAAAAACAAAAAAGCATTGCAGACTCGTACAAGAAAATGGGAGTTATCCCTTCTTTTTCATGCATCCCATACGAAATATTTGATCTGCCGGAAAAGGGAACACAGGTCTCTTTTGCGGAAAGCAATGCGGCAATCTATGCAAATTCGATTGGCAACCTAAAGACAAACAAGGAAAGCGCATTTTCTGCTTTAGCTAGCGCACTGACAGGCAAATCTCCATATTCGGATCTTAGAATTGACGATACACCAAATCTTACAATACGAATGAAGCTAGAAAACCCAAACGAGCTTGAATTTGGAATGCTTGGCTATTTTGCAGGCAAAACAGCTGATAATGCAGTGCAACTATCGGGTATTTCAGACATGGACAGGCGAAAATGCAAGGCATTGTGCGGTGGCATGGGCACATCCGGCAGGTGCGGCAAGTTCATTCTAGGAGAGGAAAAGCCGGGCGCAGAAAAAGTCGACTTTGACAAAAAGGAAATGCAAAAAATCCATGATGAGCTAAACACAGCAGACAAGGGAGATATCATAACTCTGGGTAGCCCGCAGCTAGGACTGCAGGAAATTGCCGATCTTTCCTCAATGCTCAAGGGACGAGAGTTCTCAAAGCGCTGCATGGTTTTTTGCCCAAGGTCAGTCCAAGAGCAGGCAAGAAAGCTAGGATACACAAACGAAATAGAGAGGGCAGGCTGCGAAATTCTCTCTGACTGTTGTACGTGTCTGTCTCCACTTGTAGACAAAAACGAGATAGACTCTGTTACTACAAACAGCATCAAGGGAGCATACTATCTGAATAATTCTAATGGCGTTGGCGTAAACCTCAAGCCACTGTCGCAAATAATATCAGATGAAACAAGATGAAGGTTATCGTTGCAGGAAAGGCACAGGGGAAAATTCTCAAGACAAACACTCCAATTAACTTTCTTGGCACAGTCGACAAAAAAACAGGAATAATTCATGATTCAAAGCATGACTTGTTTAACATGCCAATGAAGGACTCTATTCTTGTTTTTCCAAACGGAGTTGGAAGCAGTGTCGGTGCCTATACAATATATTCAATAAAATCAAACCATTCTGCGCCGGCTGCCATGATCTGCAAAAAAGTCGACCTGACTGTTGCCTCTGGATGTGCTCTTGCAAACATCCCGCTTGTAATTGCAAGCGAGCAGGAATATGACAGACTGCAAAACGGCTCTAGCCTTACACTGGATACTGATTCTGGCAAGCTATAGCTCTTCTCTAATTATTATTCCATTTGGCTTTGTTTCCTTGAAGATTATTCCCTCAAATGCAAATACTCTGGTTTGTTTTTGCATCCAGCATTTTGAGGGCAGGCCTGCCTTTTGGCAAGTGTGATCTAGGAATTCTTTTTCTGACCAACCATATTCCACCGGTACCTGCGGCAATAACAACCCAGAATTGTATCCTTGTTTTATTATCAGGCCGTGTCGCCCCACTTTGATCTTGTCTGGAAGCGTGGCAGGATCATCTACGTGTATTTGCTCTGGAGGGGTAAGCACCGTCACCTCAAATGTGATGGTATCAAGCTCTGTTTTTTGTACAGGAGGAAACCTTGGGTCTTCTGTTGCAGCTGCAATTGCCGCCTCTGGCAATGCCTCGGAGATCTTTCTTGGCAGGGGAAATCCAATGCAACCCCGCAGATCATTTCTAGAGTTTAGTGTGACAAAGATCCCGGCATCAAAGGACAGTTTTGCTTCAATGTCTTTGCCCAGAGCTAGTCTGTGGCCAGTAGTGACAAATTCCGTTACAATTTTTCTTGCACTAGATACTAGAAGCTGGCCGTCCTGGTCTGTTATGTTAAATGATGCCATTTATTTCTGCAATTAATTTTTCCAAGTTTCTAATATGAGTTCCCACCCAATAGATGTGGTTACAGTCCTTGCACTGCCAGAACTTTTCCACAGATTCTGCAATTCTTGGAGGAATTTTTTTCAATATTGTGTGTTTTTCTATTTGTTCTAGCATACCATTACATAATGAACATCTGGAATAGTCAATAGCAAATTCCTCCAAGCCTATTTTGCGGGCAATCTCGACTAGCTGTTCTTTTTCTGTACTGGTTTCCAGCTTTATTGTTGTGATATCATGCTGGACTGCGTTTGTCGCAAGCCTGGAATCCTTGGTTATTATGATGCGGTTTTCCTTTTTTGCAGCAAGTATCAGGTCATCATCAGACATTGTGCTGTGATATTTGCAGTCAAAGCCAAAAATTCGTAGCTTTTTTGCTATTGTTCCAAGCATTGCATCCGCTAAAAAGCTAGGGCGATTCAACTTTGCTGTTGCCTGATTCCGTAATGTGGCTCTCGCCTGCAGGAAGCGCCCGCACAAAATCGTCAATGGTGAACTGTTTTGCAATGTCTTCCTGCAATTTGATGAATTCCACTCGCAATCTCTTTGCGCATTCTGTCATTTCATCTAGTCCAGGTTCTATTACTGCATAACAGATACAGATTTTTTTGACAGGCTCTGGGGGGCCGCACATTATGATGTATCGCTCATCGTGATACAATATCCCAACTGCCAGCTTCAGGTTTGGCGCCTTGATGAAATTTTTGTGGCCTTCCAAGACAAACGATCCTCTGGAGAGGAACTGTCCGCTTGGTGCCGCCTTTTTTACCTGATCCGGATTTATCCAGTATGCGCTCATGCCGTACATTGCCTCGCGCCATGCCCGACTAAAGCAGACAGTCGCCTGAGCTACTTCGTTTAGTGAATCAAACGGCAACGACTCTGGAACATCCTTTAGAACAAAAAAAGGCGAGCCAAAGATCTCTGCATGAAAGACCTTGTCGTTTTTTGCAAGCTGCTTTCGTATTATGGCAGAGTTTGATGACGAGTCCCTGCCGCCGATTGCCAGCAGGCCGTCAGAGGTGTAAAACCATCTGTACCTCTCAAACCACTCCTTTTTCTTAAATTCCGTAAAGAAGACTGCCTTTTTGGTCTCTTGCGACTTGGACCTGAGCTTGTCAATCTCCTTTTGATTTTTTCTTCTCAGTGACTCAATTGATTCTATTGCAGAAGACTGCCTCTTTGCCTCGTTAAATAAAGTGGATGCTAGTGCAGGAAATGATGAGTCTGCCCTTATCTGGATTTTTTCGTCGTCTATTTTGAGGAACAATATTCCCCTGTCCTTGACTAGTTCTGCGTTTTGTGACTTTAGGATTTCAGATGCCGCGGGATCCATGATGTTTGTTATACCATGAGAGGAAAATGTGTACAGGGATTTTGCTACGCTGGAGATCTTTTCTGCCTTTTCCTTTACCAGCGATATTGCCCTGCTTTGCTCGTCTATTGTGGACTGGATGTCTGCAATTTTTTTGTCCAACGAGCCGGATTTTATCTCCTTACCCTTTTCCAGTATTATCTTTGAGAATATTCTGTCTAGGCCTTCCATGAAGCTTGGGGCCGGCTCTTGCTCAGAATTTGGTATTGCAACGGAAACTGGATACACGTCTAGACCGTCTTCTGTTTTTACAATTGTAGGCGTGTGGTTGCCGGAAATTATTGTATCAATTAGGGTTTTTGCAGCTGACACCAAATCTGCAATGTTTTGATCCGTGACTGCGTTTGCAGCAAGATCAGGACTTACATTTGCCGTGCGCAGTATTTCCTCTGCATATTTTGTCGGCAGGCCGAATGTTCTGCCAAACCATTTTGCAATCGGCGTCGTAATTGATTTTAATTCGGCAAAATTCTCTGGACTGATTTCAAAAATGTTGAGGCCTTTTTGCGGTGGAGGTGTATAGATTGTACCTACACGGAGCTCCCTGTGTCGCACCTGTATTGAATGAAGTAGTGCCAAAACCTTGAGGTCTTTGTTGCAAAGCAAAATATTTCCGTCACCAAAAAACTCGCAAATCAGGACAAACTCTTTGTCAAATCCGGAAAACGTCAGATATGCGATTCGCTCAACGCCAATCTGCTCTATTTTAACCAGCTTTAGCCGCAAGAGATCATCGCGCAGCCTTTTTACAAGCTTGTTTTCCTCTAATGCCTCGATTTTAATTCCAGTAAACCACATCCCAATTGACGAGACCACCAAGAACAAGTCAGGCTTTTCGGGATGGTGCAGCTTGAACAGTACACTGTTCTGGTTTATTGAATAAATGTTGTTGACATAGTAATCTCGAGTTTTCTCAGCAATGTCCTTGACCAAAAACGCAAGCTCTATTCCAGCTAGTCCCATGTATATCCCAGCCGTGCTCCACTAATGAACTGAGTGCGACCAAACGTTTTAAACCAGACCTGCTCGAGTCACCCTTAGAAATTTCATTGAAGCATCCAAAAAAGAAATCGCCAAATCCTTCGGATCCTGCTGACGATAAAAAACCAGAGGTCGCATCGCCAACAGACAGCCAAGACGAGCTTGACAGGCGCAAAAAACTATTGGACAAATTATTCTGGATACGAATAGGGATGGCTGCAATTGGCGGCGTGATTGCGACATTTCTCTTCGAGTCAATCGAGGGCGAGGAGCGAAGATGGGCCTCAATTGGATTTATGATTATAGTGTTTATTGCATCTGCCGTAATTGGCAAAAGCATGAAGATAGGCCTACCATCCTCTGATAGGAAAAAACTAGTGACTACAGGCATGGGAACGTACGTGTTCTTGTACTTGTTCATGTGGATTTTATCATATACACTGGTACACCTGCCGGCAACCGGCGCTGCCCCGCTAAACCCAATTTAACATGTGGAACCACAAGACCCACGGAATACCTGACGAGGAATTTTTCAGAACAGAAGATGTCCCAATAACAAAAGAAGAGGTGCGCGCAATACAGATCAGCAAGGCACGGCTGTCAGAGGGGGATACTGTCTATGACATTGGGTGCGGCAGTGGCTCCATAACAGTAGAGGCCGGCATCCAAATAGGGAAGTCCGGCAAAATTTACGCAATAGACATTGACAAAAACGCAATAGAGCTTACCGGAAAAAACCTTGACAAATTTGGAGTTGCAAATGTGGAGCTAATACTATCTGATGCCAAGCAGAAAATCCCAGAATTACCACCAGCTGACGCAATCTTCATCGGGGGAACGGGAGGCGACACCAAGGATATTGTAACATTGTGCAATGATAAACTAAAGCCAGGTGCAAGAATAGTAATCGGAGTAATACTGATTGAAACCCTGTATGCTGTGCTGGATGTAATATACAAGCTGGGATTATCTGATGTTGATATTATTCAAGTCACAATATCCAAAAGCAAAAAGACCAGCACCGGAACAATGATGCTTGCAAGAAATCCGGTGACAATAATTTCTGCAACAAAGACCTAGATTCGCTTTTAACTAGGAAAATTTTTTGGTCTTACATGCATGACTTGATTTGTGTTGGATGCGGGCCTGGCGATCCTGAGCTGCTTACAGTCAAAGGAGTAAAGGCAATTCAAGACGCAGAAATCATTGCGTGTCCCACTGCAAAAGAAGACAAGCCAAGCATTGCGCTTTCGGTAGTAGAATCACTACTAGATAAATCAAAAATGCCAGAAATTGTGAATCTGGTCTTTCCAATGGTAAAGGACAAGGACACACTTGAAACAACCTGGGAGAAAAACACGAAAATTTTAGCCAATAAAGTCATGGAGGGAAAAAAGGTCGTATATCTGACAGTGGGCGACCCGTACCTGTACAGCACCTGGATTTACCTACATCGGGAATTGCAGACAAAATATCCGAACATCAAGATCAATGTCATTCCTGGAATAGTATCGATGTTTACGTTTGCATCAAAGGCCGGAATAAGTCTGGCAGAAGGAGCGGAGACCATGGCGGTAATCCCATCTTGTTATGATCTGTCGCGAGTTAAAGAGACAGCAAGGAACTGTGACACTATGATATTTCTCAAGGATGGCAGATATTTTGATCAGGTAATAAAATTACTCAAGGAGGCTGGCTTTTCAGATAATTCAATATTTGCAATAGGCCAAGACTTGGGAACACCAAATGAAATAGTCCGCAAAATGACGCTAGGCGAGGTAAACGAAAATACCATGACTACAAAATATTTTTCCATAATGGTGGTAAAGCGTGTCTAGGGTTTACTTTGTTGGGTGCGGCCCAGGCGACCCCGATCTCATAACAGTCAAGGCAAAAAAATTACTGCAAAGGGCAGACATTGTGGTGTATTCTGGTTCTTTGATTCCGGATGCAATACTGAAGATTTGCAAAAAGGCAAAGATGCACGACGCAGCTGGCCTAGTGCGCGAAGAAATATTTGAGATCCTAAAGCAAGGCGCCATCCAAAAAAAACTTACAATACGACTCCACGACGGCGATCCTGCAATTTATGGTGCCATTCGCGAGCAGACAGACAATTTGCAAAAAGAAGGAATAGAGTGTGTTGTGATTCCAGGCGTGACGTCGTTTTTGGCCTCATCTGCCGCTTTGGGATTGCAGCTGACACTGCCGGGTGTTACTCAAACTATGATTATAACACGCGCAGAAAAGCGCACCAAGGTGCCAAAGGAAGAGCAAATATCTGAACTGGCCAAGCACAAGTCCACCATGATTTTCTATCTGAGTGTGCATTTGCTATCTGACATAGTAAAGGAGGCAATCAAGGGGGGTTATCCAAAAACTACGCCTGCGGCCGTTGTGTACAGGGCAAGCTGGCCGGACCAAAAAATCATTACAGGAACACTAGAAGACATAACCAAAAAGGTCTGGGCGCAAAAAATTACGCGAACTGCAATTGTTATAATTGGTGATGTGATACAGCCCAAGTCGTATGAATATTCCAAGCTCTATGATAAGACATTTAGCCATGGATACAGAAAGGCCAAAAAGAACTAGTCACTTGACTAGCTCGAGATATCAAAAATAAAAAGAAAAAATATGTGACTATTGTGCTAGGTTGAACTGAGTTCCGCCTATGTTGATAGTCCACTGTACTGTCAAAGAGTCGCCGTTACCTACTGTGATTCCAGTAAATTGTTGTCTTGCAAACAATCCGCTTCCAGCTACAGTAGTGCTGTTGAACAATCCAGACTCGGAAACTGAAACAGAAGATCCTGTATTGCTAAATGTCTTAGCCAGAACTACTGTGGCAGCTGTATTACCTGCTGTTCCTGTTGAGTTTGTCCATGTTTTGGTTGTAGCTACTCCCCTTGCAAGTCCTGCTGGTGAAGTTAGTTCCGTGCCCAAAACAACATCTGTGCCGTTTGCAGCTGTAGTACCTACACCAATAGCAATTACATGCCATGGTTGACTCAGTGCACCTGTGCATGCACCTGTGCCTGTACCAGAACCTAGACCAGCACCTGCGCCGTCATCTTGGAACAAGAGCTTGGCAACACAGTTCTCACCAACATTGGTAATCACGTTGTCGCTTTGTCTATACTCTTTAACATTTCCTTCAGAATCTCTTAGTATAGTTTCAACATGTCCCATCATGTAAGCACCAGTCTGTGTATTAGTTGATACTTGGACTGGGCTGATACTCATTAAGCCTGAAACATTGGCTGTGAACATTCCTGCAACTACTGCTAAGGCAACTCCAAGAAATAGAGTATTCCTACTAGTTTTCATTATTCATCAGATCCAATTCCTGTATATAGAAATGATGGAATTTTTTATTGACAAATAGCTCCAAATTGGTAATTTTTGGCAAAAATCACCTTGAATTCGCGTGTGTTGGTATATTGAAATACGACTAAGTAGTTTTTATTCAAATATGCCGCATGACGGAAATATGATAGAACTCGTATCAATACTTGTATTGTTGATTGGATTTGGATCTGTTTTTGCAGATGCAGAGGAGTCCATCCAAATCACACTTTCTGGGACCATGAATAAAATCATCTTTGATGGTAAATGGACCTTTGAGCAGGAATGGAAACAATCAAGCCTAAATACATACTGGTATGAAAACCAAAACAAGAACATCATATTGCGATCTGCACATCAAGAAAACTATGTTTATTTTTTCATTGATGTAGTAACGGATGAGTCACTGGATAAAAATTTGGACTATGCAACAATATGTTTTGACTCAAAAAATGATAAAAATACAATTCCGGACTCTGATGATCGTTGTTTTACGGCAATACTTGGCAGTAGTACTGCTGTGACACTGCAGGGGGATCAGAAAGAAGAATTCAAGCAAGTAGAAAACCATCCTGATCTTATAGCAATAGGTGGAACTTCTGATCAAAATGACAGATACTCAGGCGTGCCGCATGCAAGCTACGAGTTCAGAATTCCAACCGACTTGATAGGAAGAAATAACATTTATGGATTTTATTTTCTAGTTTATGACGCTCATACTCAAAAATACTATTCATATCCAATCCAACTGTCTTCCGACGGCGAGATCTCTACACCGGACACTTGGGGTGAGATATATTCTCCAGATAAATCCCTCCCTGAGTTCTATGTGCCATTTTTGATAATTGTCCTTGGGTTTGCACTTGTGATATCTATGAATAGATCAAAACTATTCAGACAATATGCCTGACAATGAAAAAATCAAGATTACTGGAGTTAAACGACAAAGTAATAAAATGTAAAAAATGCCCGCGACTCTATCACTATACTAGGGAAATTGCCAAAACCAAAGTCAGGCGGTTCTCAGACAAGGTGTACTGGGGTAGGCCGCTACCAAGTTTTGGTGATGCCAATGCCGAGATACTGATTGTTGGCCTAGCGCCTGCCGCGCACGGTGGAAACAGGACAGGTAGAATGTTTACAGGTGACAGCTCAGGTGATTGGGTAGCCAAAGTATTATACGAGAATAAGCTTGCGACAAAGCCGACAAGTCAAGATCTAAATGATGGGTTTTTTCTAATTAATTGCTATATCACAGCAGCAGTTCGGTGTGCGCCTCCAGATAACAAGCCCACTGGAGAAGAAATGCAAAACTGTTCTATCTATCTAGAAAAAGAAATTGAATATTTACAAAGTATTCGTGTGATTGTATGCCTAGGAAAAATTGCATTTGATGCGGTATGCAAGATTTTAGGCATAAAAAGGGCAAAGTTTGCTCATGGGAATGTGGTGAATGCACAAAACTGTGTTGTCGTGTGTAGTTATCATCCAAGTAGGCAGAACACTCAGACAGGTAGGCTACAGTGGGATCAGTGGAATTCTATATTTGTTGCAGCTAAAAAACTAGCAAAAAACATGTGTAATTAAAGAAACAAAAAGAATTTCGCCGATCAACCTACTCGTAAGTAGAGGAGCTTGATTGGGACGAAAGTCCAGATGGTGAAGGAACAGATGGGAATCTGTCGCCAATTTGCTGTTCAGCAACTGCTGATGCTTCCTGCAAGATCTTTTCAGTTTCTTCGCTTGAAATGTCAGATCCGACATTGAATGCATCGCCTGCCAGTGAGTCCATCATCAGACCGCTGAGTGTTTGTGTCATAGAGTTTAGCTCTGCATCTGCTTCTGGCATAAAGCGTCCTAGTGAGGACTTGAGGCCCTTCATTGTCGACATTGCTGGACCTATTGCTACCATAGCATCACCCAGGTCATGGATGGTGGTCAGGCGCAACTGTACTTGCTCTAGTGCCATTCTTGCATTGCCTAGCATCTTTGTGACTTTGCGTATTTCAGCTAGTTCGTTTGATAAGACACGACTTGCGCTGGTGTCATGCTGTTGCATTGCAGCTACGATTCGTTTGAATAGTTGAGCGTCACGTTCGTGCAATTTGTTTAACATTGAATCCATTTTTGAGATTTGCAATTGCAGTTTGTTGACTGCGGTTTGAATTCTTGGTTTCAATGCACCCTGTGGTTTAACAGAGTCTCGAAGTCTGTCTGCCACACTTGCAGTGTCCTGACGTGCCCAATTTTTCTCGAAGCCGGTCATGCGGAACCGTTTAGGATTTAATTCTTAATTGGGGTAGTGCAGAATAATCAACTATAGAGTAAATTTAGCTAACAAAATGTAAATCCTCAGGGAGGTAGTGGGTGTCATGAGGAAAGTAGTTGTCTTTGATTCTGGCCTAGGATCGTTATCAATTGTTAGAGCAATTATGAAAACAACCAAAGTAGATGTCATCTATTTTGCTGATCAAAAAAACTATCCATATGGAACAAAAACAAATGCCGAACTATTGAAGATAATAAAACACACTATAAAATCACTAAAGAAAAAATTCAATCCAAGTGTAATTGTGATTGGTTCAAACACACCTACATTGTTATTTCCTAGCTTGTTTGATGATAAGACCATCATGGGGGTGTTGCCCCCTATTGCTGATGCACAAAATAAAACAAAAACAAACTCTATTGCAATATTGGGCAGTAGGGCCATAATAACAAGCAAGGAAACAAAAAAATTCATACAAAAAAATCTCGTAAAAAAAATCTGTGTTATTATGATTGATGCAAGCAAGCTTATTGATCTTGTAGAATCAGGCAAATTCCTTTCTGATAAAAAATATTGTAAAGCAATAATTGATCAAACACTTACAAAGAAAATCTTACAACATAGCATCGATGTTGTTACATTATCCAGCACACATCTCCCATTCTTGTTGCCTATCTTGAAAAAATTATTTCCAAAAATAATGTTTCTGGATCCATCTATACAGGTGGCCACTGAGCTTGTAAATAACAAATTTTTTTCTGCATCAACAAAAAACTCACTACGAGTATTTTCATCTGGCGATACGAAACAACTAGAAAAAAATCTTATGAAACTAAAAATTAAAACCAAAGTAAGATCATTGACATTTTAATTTTCTAATTTGATTACGTGTTGCAGATTTTTGTAAAAAATTGCGATCTTATTGTAGCTAATCGATAGAACCATGTTGGCAAGTGTTGGTTAGGTGTTTTGCCAACATGGAAGAGACATTTGCATATAATTTCCTCACTTCTTATCTGAATTTTTTGTAAAGTTATTCTAATAATGTTACAACATCATTTGACGAAAATTTCGACGAAACTGTCCCAGCTTTTGCTATTCTCAAAACATCAGATACTTTCTGTTGACTTAGTAATTTCTGCGGTGTAAAAATTGACTAGACAAAAACTTGTGGTAGCTGCATTACTTGCAATGTTTGCAATACAATTCCTTAACCCGGCCTATTCCTCTATTGAAATAACTAATCAAGAAAAAACTGAAATTTCTGATTCAGTGATTTCAACACAAAAACCGACAATCAACACAATGATCAACCTGGAAGAAAAGCCTACTAAGTTTAGATTTAACGAAGTAACACTTTCAATTGTCAAAAAACCTCAAATCACAAAAACAATTTTTGTAACGGAGAAAATGACGATGACAAATACCAAAGATGGTGAAACATCACTACACCTAATCAAAAAAGAAAACAATCTTGCATTGCTTGATCGAATCTTTGGTAAGAGAAAGGATCAACTGGACAATGTTATTGGTATATCACAGTATACTGGTCCAATTGATCTATCCTTTGATGATGCACCCATGCAATCTGATGATGGTATGGGTGTATACCGTGATACCAACATAGAGTCTCTATGGGGTATTTCATTAGCTTTAACTAATCATGTTGCTGCATTGCAACCCTCGTTTTACAATCTCATATCTGTCGATATTGATGATCTATCTATTATCGGACCGCAGTTGGAGCTAATCCAAAAAACACTACATCCGACATCACCGGTGTTGTTTATTTTTGCCCTTTCGGCCTGTTATCTAATTATTAGATCTGAAGATCATAAAATCAAAATTCAAAGTTACAGACAGATTCTCTGTCTTGCATTTGTGGTAATTCTGCTCTCGTCTACCGTTACTATTCCTCTATCAATATCTGATAGCTACTATGCGTATGCCCAGGAGGCTCAAGATTCTCTTGAGGCTATGGGATCATCCTCCACCTCGTTTGGTCCGCAAGAACCGGCCT
This sequence comes from Candidatus Nitrosotenuis aquarius, assembly GCF_002787055.1. Classification (NCBI taxonomy): domain Archaea; kingdom Thermoproteati; phylum Nitrososphaerota; genus Candidatus Nitrosotenuis; species Candidatus Nitrosotenuis aquarius. The sequence goes on along the minus strand of NZ_CP024808.1, from coordinate 1,168,427 downwards.
CTATAGACACTGAAGAGTCGACTACACTGGAACCTGTTATGCCGCTAGAACTAATTCCTGATGCTCAGCCTGCCATTGAAAATATTGAGACTGTTCTTGAATTAGACACTCAGACCATCCCAGCCACCAACTCCACTCAGACCATCCCAGCCACCAACTCCACTCAGACCATCCCAGCCACCAACTCCACTCAGACCATCCCAGCCACCAACTCCACTCAGACCATCCCAGCCACCAACTCCACTCAGACCATCATACTAGCCGAAAATCTGAACCTAGATGATGTATTTGATATCACAATCATACCTACAACGCCGATTTGGGATTCTGTTAATGGCTCCGAACTGATTGGAGACGTTTTTGTAAATGAAACAGGCATCATCCTAGACGGAGGATTTGTCAAATCAAACACGACTGAAACAAACTCCACATCACTTTCTATCACAGCATGGATCAAGCCAGACTATACTTCTGGCTCGTCTACATTTACCATAATCTCAAAAGAAGGACAATTCAAATTTACACTAAACAACATACTTGATCCACAACAAATAGCATCATTTTCTATATTTGATGGCATAAAATGGCATAGCATAGAAGGAAATGACAAGTTGGGAAGCGGTTGGTCGCACATAGGTGCTTCATTTAACGGCTCCGACATTTCCATATTCACAAATGGAACGCTCTCAAAATCAGAAAAAATCAAGTCACTAAACACGACTACTGGATTGGTAGAAGAAATGTTTGTACAAATTCCAGATTCGAATGCTGACATCATAGTGGGCGCTTCTCTTGACTCAAGAACAGTAGATACTGGAAATGCATTATTCTCAGGCAAGATAGATGAACTGCAAATCTATGATAAACATCTAACAGAAGAACAAATCTTCCAAATTTATAATCAAATGCTAGCTACCAAACTCACAAACCCAATAATCAATGCAACAATCCCTACAATTGAATTAGCTCCAATTAATCTGCTCAACAACACTTCGTTTAATGGAACACTAAACATCAATGGAACACTGAACGCCAACGCTACACAAATAATCACAGCTCCACAAGTGAATGTCACAAATGAGTTAACCATAACTGCATGGGTTGATCCGGATTATTCTGCAGCATCAGACGAAATGACCATAGTATCAAAAGAAAAATCATTTGTACTATCCATAAACAACATTCTGGAGCCAACACATGTCGCAAAATTCTCCGTCTTTGATGGTTTCAAATGGACTGACATTTTTGGTTTGGATGAAATTCAAAGCACCAGTCATCTGGCCGCAGTTATCAATGGAACAGAAATTATGCTGTACGTGAACGGCACAAAACAAAACAACAAAATTCTTGATGACATCTTTGAGATAACGGAACATAGAATTCAACCAAGAGTGGGTGGAGTCGCTGACTCTGATTCTCAAGTTATAATAGGCGCGTATCAGTCTACACTGCGTTCAGAGCCAAAACTGGAAAACAAATTTGCAGGAATAATAGACACTACAACAGTCTATCCAAGAGCACTAAGCGCTGATGAGATCAGACTGATGTACAACATCAGATTTGCACAAAACCACAACCTTGATCTTCTGGAATCAATTGACATCACAGAAGACTATGTCAAGTTATACAATGTTACTGGAATCCAAGATGTCAATCAAACCGATATCATGCTGGATACGAACAAGACCAGCGTAGACATTATTGCAGATCCAACACTTACACAAACAAAACCAAGTTATCTAATCAACGAGGAAGTTGAATTCCAGCTAGAATACTATGATGAATCTGAAATCCTGCTTATGCAGATAGCAGAACTTGAAAACACACTAGCTGAGCTTATTGAAGAACAAGAAACAGATAACAGTGAGCAGATTGACACCAACCCCACAAATAACGTCATTGTATTGCCGCAAACAAATTCAACATCAAATGACATTACAACCTCAGTAGAACAACAAGCAAACTCTACTGATGCTGTGTCAAGTCAAAACAATACTGCAATAGACCCAATCGGATACTTGATTGCGGCATTTTTGCCATTCGCCGACGCAGAACAAACTGAAAAAGACGCGGTATTGGAACAAATTGTACAGACAAAACAAAAACTCAAACAACTGCGTGAAAAACTAGTACAAACAAAACAAAACAACACCGTGGTATCGGATCTTAAGGATGAAATCAAGGAAATCTCAAATGACTTGACAATCATAAACCAAAATGTCACAGATTCTGTTTTGCCAGAAAGAACAGATGATCTCAATGAATATCTCAACACTACCGAAACAGTAAAAGAAGTCCAGTATGAAATATGGCAGCAAGACAACAGCACCATTACAACCCAGATCTATTCACCACAGGGACAGCTCATACAGACTAGTACAAAATACGAAAAACTCAGAGATGGCAAATTCAACATTAAACTAAATCCTGAACAAATCATAACTCCTGGAGTATACAAAATAGCAACAATTCTTCAGGTAGATGATCAACAGTTTGTAGTGTATGGCGAATTTGCCTGGGGTCTTGTATCACTAAACACCAAAAAGAGCATTTACAAGCCTGGTGAAATCGCCAATTTGGAAATTGTTGTACTCGATAACGAAGGACATCCAGTATGTGACGCAAATATTTCATTGATAGTAACTGATCCATTACTGAACAATCAAACACTAACCAGTCATGATGGAATTATTCCAAATGAAGATTGCGGAGTTTATGATGCTAAATATCAAACATCCTTAGAAGGAACACACCAAATAGAAATCTCAGCAACCACGCCATCTGGAATAACTACATTTGAGACTGACTTTGCGGTAAAATCACTCTATGAATATGACATAATCCGAACTGCACAAAGCAAAATCGATCCAATCACAAATCCCAACTCTTTTGCAGTGAAAATCGACATTGAATCGTTTGTTGGGGGCCAACAAGTAACCATTCGTGAATTTGTTCCAGCACAACTGAATGTAACTACTGATGGACTAGTACAAGAAATCAACGGTACCAAGATAATCGCCTGGACTAGAAACCTAGATCAAAATAAGACCAGTGTTTCGTACGAATATTCCATACCGCTTGAATTCCCAAGATTATATGCATTAGGCAAAATGGAAATCAAACAAGAAAATGTCGCATTCACAGAGGCAAGAAACTGGTACGTCGCAGCTGATCCACCCATAATATCAAACGACGACGCATTTATTGCATATGGATCAAGTGCAGCATCTTCCAGAGCAATTCCCAAAATCAGGGCATGGACTTCGGATAATAAAGGAACATGGGGAAATGAGGTAGAGCTTCCCACTACTGGATCTAATATTGAATTTGTGGAGCTCAAATATTCACCTGCTGCAAACAGGCTAGTACTAATTACTTCTAGCGCGGATGATAACTTGGATGCATATGTTTGTGACGGAAACTGTACAACATCCAGTAACTGGTCTGTGACAAATAACATCGGAGCCGCAACATCTGTGTCAGCAAAGAAATTTGATTTTGCATTTGAGAGTGCCACTGGAGATGCCATCCTCGTTTATTCATTAGTAAGTACTAATGCATCAAGGGATCTGGCCTATAGGATTCTTCCTGCAGGATCTACAACATGGGGTTCAGAACAATACATCAATGATTCTACAGAGGCAGCAGATGTTCAATATACCTGGCTTGATGTAGCAAGAGATCCTATATCAAACAGTGAGGAGTTAACTTTGGTGGGATTTGATAATACTAATGATGATGTAAATGCATGGGTGTGGAATGGAAACAGCTGGGGCAATCAACAAGAAATAACAAACGCTGCAACTGATCCAGCTACAAGGGGAGAAGGCCAGGCAGTAGAGTACGAGTCTGATGGTGGAAATGCCATAGTTCTTGCAGGTTCTGGTGCTAGTGGAAACATAGTCAATGCTACATGGAACGGATCCACATGGTCAGTTCACTCTGGCTTTGATCCTCTCAGTGGCACATTAGACTTACAATGGGTTACACTAAAGGCAGATCCGAATTCTGATGATGTAATGGCCGTGTTGCAATATACCGGTTCTGACTTGGCTACGGCATATTGGGATGGTCGAGCGTGGACTGCAATTCCAACAAGTCTTGCTGGACATGACAATGCGGTTGATAATGCAGGTACAAGAGTTGCAGACTTTGCTTGGATGCCGACTTTGAATAGAGGTATTCTTGCATGGGAAACCGATGGAACTGGAACAAACGTTGAATTCGTAGTCTGTTCTCCTAAATGTACTGCAACACAACAATCGAATGCTACGTATTCTGGTACTGGAAGATGGATGTCCCTATATACAAACTATGATGCAGGTGATTCTAACGCAAATATCTTAGGCATACGACTAAACAGTGTAAACGTTCTGTCTGGATTTAGAATCAACTTCAATCTAAATGCCACGACCTATGGGGATGGAAGTATCACAACTAATACTCAAACATCTACATTTGATCTGTACTCTCTTGCTTTTAGGAATCAGCCAAAATACGCTGCTTTATCAGAGAATTTAGGTTTCAAAGACACTATAAGAACGACTTTGACAAAATCTCTCTCCGAAAAACTTGGCTTCAAAGACACCATAGTAAAAACTCCAACTAAGACCCTCTCCGAAAAACTTGGCCTCAAAGACATTGCAGGAAAAACACAAAGTAAGACCCTCTCCGAAAAACTTGGCTTCAAAGACACCATAGTAAAAACTCCAACTAAGACCCTCTCCGAAAAACTTGGCCTCAAAGACAACACTCAACGAATAAAAACAAAACTAGTGCTATTGTCAGAAAAACTTGGCTTCAAAGACACCATAGTAAAAACTCCAACTAAGACCCTCTCCGAAAAACTTGGCTTCCAAGACATTGCAGGAAAAACACAAACCAAGCGACTAACAGAAAACCTAGGATTCACAGACAACACAGCTCGCACCCCAACTAAGATCCTCTCAGAAAACCTAGGATTCACAGACAACACCGCAAGGACAGCAACCAAGACACTCTCAGAGAACCTCGGCTTTACTGACAACACCGCAAGGACAGCAACCAAGCGACTAACAGAAAACCTAGGATTCACAGACAACACAGCTCGCACCCCAACTAAGATCCTCTCAGAAAACCTAGGATTCACAGACAACACCGCAAGGACAGCAACCAAGACACTCTCAGAGAACCTCGGCTTTACTGACAACACCGCAAGGACAGCAACCAAGCGACTAACAGAAAACCTAGGATTCACAGACAACACAGCTCGCACCCCAACTAAGATCCTCTCAGAAAACCTAGGATTCACAGACAACACCGCAAGGACAGCAACCAAGACACTCTCAGAGAACCTCGGCTTTACTGACAACACCGCAAGGACAGCAACCAAGCGACTAACAGAAAACCTAGGATTCACAGACACTATAACAAGAACTACAGTCAAATCATTAACAGAAAAACTTGGCTTCAAAGATACAATTGCATTTAAGGGAGGATGGGAAATTGAGGCAAGAAATACAACAAATGCACTAATCGGCGGAGCAACATACAGAATATCTCCAAATCCAAATGGTGGAAGCTCAGCATTCATTGTAACAGACAATGACTCAAATGATCTTGATTCTACCGTAGGTAGAGTTGGATTCTCGCAAGCACCTCTTGGCACCTATAACATAACCATGACTATAATACCCTCGGCATACAATGTGCTTGGTAACAGTACCATGCACGAAGTACATGCAACAAACATTCATGGAACATCTGTATTCAGAGTAGCACTACAAAGCTCTTCACTATCTCAATTGGCGCCAACTGTAATTACAACCGCTCCAATGTTAAACAGTACTACCTACACTGCTTGGACTAGCACATTTAGTGCAACCATAGTTAATGGCTCATCTACTACAACCATTAACGCAGTAAATCAACTGCCACCAATTGTCTCTGTAGGAAATGCAACTAGTCAACTAAGTGACGCAATCACAAAACAAGCATCAATTAGGCTCAGTACCTCATTTACATCACAGACATCAGGCCAAACAATCATCAATTCTTTGGGCGTACAAAATTACACCGTTTCAACCTCACCATTTACTACATCAGTAATTCCAAGTATGGTAACAGCACCCTCAGGGACATCTTCACAATTTGTGGCAACTCCACCATTGACTGGTTTCGTACCTGGTCAGGCAGTAGTAGTACCGGTAGAAACATCTCTTTTACCATCCTATGGTGGACTGGTCCAGCTTTCAGTTGATGCAGCTGATGGATCATCTTCAATTGGAAATGCCAAAAACGATTGGTTTGTAGTAGAAACTGCATCAACAATTCCAAGTACACTTGGAACCTCAGGAATTTCAAATGATCGCATTAATCTATTTGTGGATGTTAGCTATCAATACGAAATAAGCAATAAAGGATTCAACTGGAGTGTTGAAAACAATTTTGCTACAAAACCAACACTCACATTGAGAGTTGCAAAATCAAGCACAGTAGAATCTGATGCAAATGGATGTCCAATTATGACTGCATACACTCTGAACAGAGCAACTAGCACTTGGATACAAACTGGAATATCGATTACAACACCATCTTCAGTAAACTCGAACAGCTGTGATGTAATCCTATCAACTCCACACTTTAGCGAATTTGCATTATCATCAAAGACAAAGGCAAGCACATCAAGTGGAGCAAGTACATCGGGAGGAGATGCAGGTGGAAGCGGAGGTGGAGGAGGAACAAGTGGTGGATCTATAGGCACAGTTGGTGCTCCAGGAACAGTTGCAAACCCAATTGTACTCTACCAAGCACAATACGATGTTTGTGATAGAAACATGGTCAGAATCATCGCAGGTGTCTATGGCTCTGAAGCCCCACCACCACATGTCAAGATAAGAACCCCAGACAGAGAGGTATATTCAGCAACACTAGCAAAGGACCAGCCATACCTAGAACACAACAAGATACTCCAAGTAAGCAGATATGTCTATGAAGCACCAATCAATAGAGACCTCAAATACTTTGTAATTACCGCAGAGCAGGTCAACGGAAGAATTGCAACATCTACATCATACTTGGTAAACATCTATGGTTGTTCTGACACAATAATCATCAACCCAATGACTGACTTGGATAAAATACGTGTGGATACTGTCGTCGAAGAGGGCAGACCAAACATCTTTGATGTTAAATTCCAGATAGAATCTGGCAAGCCAGTGCCATCCACTGCAGTAAACCAGTACATCCAAGGCAACGAAAAAGTCACAGTAACAGGCATAATTGACTCACAAACCGAGCTTAGACGTGCAGAACTACGTGTAGTCACAGGCGGAAACAACTATACCGACTATGCGGCAGTAAAGATGGATGTTGCACCACTAGCTGGTGTTGCAAACACGTACATTGTATCTGCAGAATTGCCAACAACATTCCTGCAAACTCCAGCTATAATCTACTGGATACATGTAGTGAATCAGGAAGAAAAGATCCAAGCATCAGAAAAATACTATCTAGGCGTCAAGCCAACCTATCCACTAGATGCAAGACTAGAGCTAGACACACCAATTGCAAAGTCACAAGGATCAACTCTTAGACCATCTGCATATGTATACAATGAAGGCAAGCCACTCTTTGGCTCAGTGTCGTTATTAGTAAATGGCAAGGTAGAATTCACATCAAGCGAATATGTCTTTAAAGATATCACTGCAATTGACCTTGCATGGAACGTACCGGAACTAGATTCACAGACAAGCTATGACATCAAGGCAAGACTAAACCTCTACGACAAAGAGATTGACACTGGATCCACAACAGTCAACACATTCAAGTCTACAAAGTCATATTCCATATCTGATGTGATAAATGTCCAGTCTATAGTAGATGAGCAGCAAAAGCTAGTGGCAAGAGCTGGATTGCTATACTCATCAGATGCAAATCCAAATCTGCATTATAGAGTAGTATCACCAGACGGCAAGTGTGTCATTGGAGATTCTGACTCTTGCATGGTAAAACACTCCACTCTAGGCAAGAGAGGAAATGCAGAAAGCATCGAGATTGACGGCCAAATCTTCAGAGTAAGATATTCCGGCCAAAACAGCCCGCTGGAGAGATTCAGCATCACCTCAGTTGACCCAATCGAGGGAGTCTGGAGTGTATCACTAGAATCGGATAGCATTGTACCTGAAGCGCATGCCTCAGAGGACACTCAAATCAAGATAAAGTACAGGACATTGTTTGCCAAGCCGATCACGCTGACCTCGGACTATGGCTCCTAAATTTTCCGTTTTGGAACCAAAAATCTAGTCGCAATTCCGTAGATCCTATATTACCTAGGTTGTAATCGTGCGTAATGAGGTCTGACTGGCCCAATTTGGCATTTCCAATTCTGGGATTTGATAACACAGATTTAATAGATTCCGTAGGAGCTCACATACAATGAAGTCTTGGGCGTTACTCTACTTGATATTATCTTCTGCATTTGTAATGCCAGCTCATAATGTCTTTGCTCTAAACGAAGATCCCGATATAATCTGGACTGGAGCAGGTGGTGACACTGATTGGTTTAATGTCAATAACTGGGATCTAGGCCGACTTCCAGATAGTGGAGAAATAATTGGAATCCCATTTGTTCCTTCAAGTCCAATTGTCAACATGACTTCAGATTTTACAGTAGACAGTATTCTTGAAGTTGATCCAGGCGTTACCCTTAACGTTGATAGTGGAGCTATTCTGACAGTAAACAATCTTGTATTATCAAACGGTGACTTGGCAAATGATGGTACAATAGAAATACAGGGACAGGTGACTGCTGATGAGATCCTCAACTATGGTACTGTGAATATTTTCACCGATCTTACCGTCGATAATATTATCAACCATGGTGTGATAACAAACGAAGAAAACTTTGTAGTTCGCATTCATTTTATCAATACCGCGCAATTAAACAATAACAATGGTTCTTTTGATAACGACAATACTTCGACTACTGATAATTATGGCATCATTACCAACTTGGATAATCTAAATAATTATGGAATCTTTAACAATTTTGGCACAATTACCAATAGCGGTGACATGAGAAATGAAGGTACTTTTGTAAATGATGGTACCATTGAAAATAATGGAACAATTAGCGTAGATTGTGATAGCCCAATAGGTGGTAACATAATTGGCTCTGCACCACAAGAAGATGATTGCGATGTTGATGTAACTCCTCCAGTGTTTGATCCTCTAACTGTACCTGCAAGCTTTACAGTAGAGGCATTTCCACCAAATAACGAAGTAATCTTTGTAACTCCAGAAGCTAATGATGATGTTGATGGATTAGTCCCAGTAGCATGTATCCTAGTTGAAGGAAGCATCCCAGCACCACCAGTCCAAGTATCTGCATTAGGGGACTACGCAGTGAGCTGTACTGCGGAGGATGCTGCCGGAAACCAAGCAACCATATCGTTCACAATAACTGTAGAAGATACACAACCACCAATCATTCAGGCGCCCCCAGATCAAACATTCCAAGCAACCGACATACTAACTCCACTTGACGAGACAGATTATGGCACTGCAACAGCAACAGATGCTCTACCAGTAACCATAACAAACAATGCTCCATCAGAATTCCCGCTTGGCGATACAACAATAACATGGACCGCAACAGATACTTCGGGCCATTCTTCGACGGCTACTCAAATCATAACAATAGAAGACACTACAGCCCCCACCGTCATAATAGAGTCACTCCCAGCCATAACAGGCATCATATCTCACACACTTGATGTTACATTTAGCGAGCCGGTAACAGGACTAGACGCATCCGACTTTGCAACATTAGGACTGACAATTGACAGCTTATCCGGCTCTGGCGCCACCTACCAAATCCAAGTAACACTGACAGAAGGATTCAACTCTGTATCGCTTCCAGCCGGCTCGGCTATTGATGCTGCCACCAACGGCAACGAAATATCAGTCGAGGTCACCTCAACACTGGATACCATCCAGCCATCAGTAACAATTGATCCAGTGACGTCCCCAACAAGCAACCAAACCCCGACAATCACTGGTACTGCAGAACCTGGCTCCATACTCACAGTGACGGTTGGAACACAGATATTTGGACCAATAACGGTGGCCCCATCAGGCATATGGTCAGTAGGACCAACTGCACCGCTTGGTGATGGCACATTTACCATAAACGCATCAGCAGTAGATCAGGCGGGAAATATTGGTACTGCAACACCACAATCGTTTACTGTAGATACCATCCAGCCATCAGTAACAATTGATCCAGTGACGTCCCCAACAAGCAACCAAACCCCGACAATCACTGGTACTGCAGAACCTGGCTCCATACTCACAGTGACGGTTGGAACACAGATATTTGGACCAATAACGGTGGCCCCATCAGGCATATGGTCAGTAGGACCAACTGCACCGCTTGGTGATGGCACATTTACCATAAACGCATCAGCAGTAGATCAGGCGGGAAATATTGGTACTGCAACACCACAATCGTTTACTGTAGATACCATCCAGCCATCAGTAACAATTGATCCAGTGACGTCCCCAACAAGCAACCAAACCCCGACAATCACTGGTACTGCAGAACCTGGCTCCATACTCACAGTGACGGTTGGAACACAGATATTTGGACCAATAACGGTGGCCCCATCAGGCATATGGTCAGTAGGACCAACTGCACCGCTTGGTGATGGCACATTTACCATAAACGCATCAGCAGTAGATCAGGCGGGAAATATTGGTACTGCAACACCACAATCGTTTACTGTAAACATTACTCCACCAGTAGTAACGGTGGACTATATCTTCACAAATGATTCTACCCCAACTCTTACTGGCACAATTAATGATCCATCAGCTACCATCTCAGTTACAATAAATAGCAATACTCATACAGCCACCAATGAAGGCAGCACATGGACAATTGACTTTGCAACATCTCTCTTGGAGGGTACTTATGATGTACAAGTAACAGCAACAGACTCTATTGGAAATGTTGGAACTGATAATACACTAAATGAATTAACAATAGACACTACAGCCCCCACCGTCATAATAGAGTCACTCCCAGCCATAACAGGCATCATATCTCACACACTTGATGTTACATTTAGCGAGCCGGTAACAGGACTAGACGCATCCGACTTTGCAACATTAGGACTGACAATTGACAGCTTATCCGGCTCTGGCGCCACCTACCAAATCCAAGTAACACTGACAGAAGGATTCAACTCTGTATCGCTTCCAGCCGGCTCGGCTATTGATGCTGCCACCAACGGCAACGAAATATCAGTCGAGGTCACCTCAACACTGGATACTATTCCGCCAAGCGCACCAGTAATCACGACTCCAAGTAATGGTGCATTTCTTGGAACTAATCTAGTTAGTATAACTGGAACTCATAACGAACCAGGAGCTACAATTGATGTATTTGTAAATGGAATATCTCATGGCACTACAACAGTTCAACCAGACGGAACATGGGAATTGGATCTCTCGCTGGCAGATAACACCTATCAATTCGTTGCAAGAGCATATGATGCAATAAACAACGAATCCCCACAATCTAATTTTGTAACAGTTACAATAGATACACAGGCACCTGACACTACGATAACATCACCTGCAGATAATTCTGTTACAAATATTTCCACACCTACCATCACAGGTTTGACCGAACCTAATGCAATAGTACACGTATTTGTTGACAACACCGAAATCGGAACTACTATCGCAGAACCTGATGGCTCTTGGTCATTTCCAATAACCACGCCGCTTTCTGATGATACTTATACAATTGAGGCAGCAGGCGAGGACTCGTTAGGCAATATTGACGAATCTCCTGCATTCATCACATTAACAATAGACACTACAGCCCCCACCGTCATAATAGAGTCACTCCCAGCCATAACAGGCATCATATCTCACACACTTGATGTTACATTTAGCGAGCCGGTAACAGGACTAGACGCATCCGACTTTGCAACATTAGGACTGACAATTGACAGCTTATCCGGCTCTGGCGCCACCTACCAAATCCAAGTAACACTGACAGAAGGATTCAACTCTGTATCGCTTCCAGCCGGCTCGGCTATTGATGCTGCCACCAACGGCAACGAAATATCAGTCGAGGTCACCTCAACACTGGATACTATTCCGCCAAGCGCACCAGTTATAACAAGTCCTATTGATGGAACAACTACATCTGATAACACCCCAACAATCACTGGAACTGGAGAAATAGGCGCAACAATTAATGTCTTTGACGGAACAATATCTCTTGGTACAACTATAGTACAACCAGATGGAACTTGGTCGTTTATCACCGCGACCTTGCCTGATGGTACACATACATTTACGGCAACCCAAGTTGATCAAGCAGGAAATACAAGCTTGCCATCCGTACCGGTTCTGTTGACCATCATCTCAGTACCAAACAATATTGTATTATCAGGTATAATCCGCGACTTTAAGATCTCACACCCAGACTTTGAAGAAAATGAAATCTTTACTGATCTTGGAATAGTGCAAACTGCGCTTGCCACAGATAAAGAACCAATTTACAATGGAAACCCAACAACTGGCACAAGAACCACATCTGGACTTGTCAACTATAATCAATGGTATAACCACGTAAATACAATAAATGACTGTACTACATACGACATTACACTAAACGGCTCAACTTCCAATCCAAACATATTTGTCTACAACAACACTTCATTCTTCCCAATTGATGGACAGCTATTTGGCAATGAAGGAAAACCACACAACTACCATTTCACATACCAAGTAAATGCCAAATTCACATACCAGTCAGGCCAGAATCAATTCATCACACTGAGCGGTGATGATGACATATGGGTCTTTATCAATGGAAATCGAGTCATCGATTTGGGAGGGGTTCATCCTATTCAGTCAGCTACAATACGACTTGATACACTAGGATTGACATCTGGACAAACTTATGACTTTGCACTATTCTTTGCAGAAAGACAGACTACACAGTCAGATCTTGGGGTCTCTACTAATGTCCAGTTTACACCAGTCCCAGCAGGACAATGCAAGGCAGTAGATGCTGTAAATGACAGCGCAACTACTAATGGAATTCCAGTAACAATTAATGCATTATCCAATGATTCTGGAATAACTACAATCAACTCTATTACTGCTCCAACAAGTGGTACTGCAGTAATCTCTGGAACATCAATAGTTTATACTCCAGCCTCAGGATTTGCAGGAACTGAATATCTTACTTACGAGGGTGTCAACACCAGTGGTGCATCAGACACTGCAACCATCATAATCACTGTGGGACCACCAGTACAGCTCTATTGTGGATTACCAGAATCATCATACTTTAAGGTAATAAGAGGAACAAACGGTAACGACAACCTAGTTGGAACACAACAAAATGATCTGATCCTAGGAAATGGAGGCAAGGACAACATAGAAGGACTTGGAGGAGATGACTGTATCTATGGAGGAGATGGAGATGACAAACTAAACGGTAACAATGGAAACGATACGATTTATGGCGGATCTGGCAAAGACAACATTTCAGGAAATAATGATGATGACAGTTTGTACGGTGAAGACAATGACGATAAAATAGAAGGCGGAAATGGAGACGACCTAATTGATGGAGGAAACAACAAGGACGAGTGCAAGGGTGGAAATGGCAACAATACCATACTGCAATGTGAAAAGGGAGATCAGAATACTGGAAGCACAAAAAGACTGACAGGAACAATTAGGGATTTCAAGGCATCCTTCCCAGACATGGAACAAGGATGTAGTGGTTTATTGTGTGATGGAGTTGAACTCGGAATAGTCAAGAATACCCTTGGCTCAGACAACAAACCAGTGTTCAACCAAGAAAAACCGTCAACAAACGGAGCTACGAACTTTAACAAATGGTACAATGATGTTTCTGGAACCAACATGGCAAAGCCATTTACAGTAACGCTCAAACAATCAAACTCAGATCCTAACATTTACACATTCGATTCCGGTGATGGATTCTTCCCAATAGATGATGAATTGTTTGGAAATGAGAGAAGGAACCATAATTATCACTTTACTCTAGAATTGCACTCTACATTCCAGTTCCAAAATGGACAAATGTTCAAGTTCACAGGAGACGATGATCTGTGGGTCTTTGTAGACAAAAAACTTGTAATGGATCTTGGTGGTGTACATCCAGAGAGCTCCAAAACAATTACCTCTGCTAATCTAGTAGCATTAGGCCTAACTCCTGGACAAACATACCAAATGGATATCTTCTTTGCAGAAAGACAAACTACCGAGTCTAACTTTAGAATCGATACATCATTTGGAATGAGCTAAGGAAACGCGGTCTCTTTTAATAATACTGAGTCAAGCTCTGAAATCTTTATTCTATCTTGACTCATAGAGTCACGTCTTCTCAAAGTTACTGTTTCATCTTCCAATGTTTGATGATCTATTGTTATTGCAAATGGGGCTCCAACCTCGTCTAACCTCCGGTATCTTCTGCCTATAGCACCAGAATGATCCAAAAACGCATCATACTTTCGTTTTATTGCAAGAAATATCTCGTCAGTTTTCTCCTTCAAACCGTCCTTTTTGACCAAAGACAAAACCCCTACGTGGACTGGCGCCAAGTACGGCCTAATAGAAAGCACAATTCTGTCGTTTTCCTTTTCCTCTCGCAAACCATGCTCTAGTATCGTATACAAGGAACGGTCAATCCCCATTGATATCTCAAACACATGCGGCAAGACCTTTTGCTCATCGTCTAGCACCTCGAATTTTTCCTTGGATTTTGTAGCATGACTGGTCAAGTCATAGTCAGATCTATAGTTGCATGCAACAAGCTCCAGCCAGCCTATTGTGGTCTGCACCTCAAAGTCAAAGGCAACTGTAGCATAGAACGCCTTTTCCTTTTCTCCCAGTCTACGGAATCTTGATTTGGTCATATCGATTCCAGTTTTTTCGTAGAATTCTGTCAGCAAGCCAAGATAATACGCAACAAACTTGTTTGGCAGAATTCCAGAATCAACTGCCTCCTGGCATGTCATCGCCTTGAGCGAATTGTCAATCCATAGTCGAATCGTGGTGTTTTGTACTTGGGTGAATCTATCCAAGTCGTTCAGCTTGGCGGGATTGCAAAACACCTCAATTTCCGCCTGATAAAATTCGCGCAATCTCAATAATGACTGTCTAGGAGAGATCTCGTTTCGAAAGCTTTTCCCAATTTGGGCAATACCTAGTGGTAATTTACCCCTCATTGTCTTGAAGAGTCTTGGAAAATCTACAAAAATGGACTGACATGTCTCTGGTCGTAGATATGCAGCCTCTGCCTCAGGACCAATCTCTACTTTGAACATCATGTTGAACTTTCGTGCCCGCTCAAACTCGCCCTTGCATTTTGGGCATCGAATGTTTTTCTCTGTTACAACCTTGTCGAATTCTGGCAGGTCAGCGCTTTCCGGAATCTCTATTCTTGTCTGCTCAAAGATAAGCTTGTCCACCCTGTAATTCAGCTTGCAGCTAATACAGCGTACAACAGGGTCTGCAAAGCTTGCCAGATGACCTGATGCCTCAAAGACAGACTTTGACATTATCTGCGAGCCATCTATTTCCAGCATTCCATCACGCCTTAGTAGTTCTCGTCTCCACAATTCAATGAACTTGGTCTTCATTGATACGCCAGACGGACCATATTCCCAAAATCCGGCCTGTGCGTCTGCATAAATCTCACAGCTAGGAAAGTAAAATCCACGCTCCAGCGCAAGCTGCATTACACTATCATAATTCATTGCTATACTATCCTATGTCGGAATAAATTTCAAGCTATGCAATCTCTTTTACCTTTTTAATATTGCCAAAATCATCACGTGTACCATCAATCGGAGTTTCCAGAATTATTGGAATGTCTTTTTTGTTTGCAAGCTTGACTACAGCCGCCATTCCACGCTCGCCTATTTTGCCCAAGCCAATGTGCTCATGTCTGTCCAGATTTGATCCAAGTTCGCCCTTGGAGTCATTTAGGTGCAAGATCTTCAAGTTCTCAAATCCTACTGTTTCATCAAATTTTTTGAATGTCTCAGACACGTCTTTTTCTGTTCGAAGATCATACCCATATGCAAACGCATGACACGTATCAAGACAAACTCCAAATCTGTTCTTTGGCTTTAACTTGGAAAATATTTCCGACCACTGGGCAAACTCAGAGCCAACAGAGTTTTTCTGCCCCGCGGTATTTTCTAGTAGTATGGTGACATCGTTTTTCACCTCGGCTGCTTTTTCAAATGCTTTCACCAATTGAGAAATCCCTTTTTCCTCTCCCTCACCCATATGGCTTCCCA
Organism: Candidatus Nitrosotenuis aquarius; assembly: GCF_002787055.1. Taxonomy (NCBI): domain Archaea; kingdom Thermoproteati; phylum Nitrososphaerota; genus Candidatus Nitrosotenuis; species Candidatus Nitrosotenuis aquarius. The sequence continues at coordinate 1,152,078 of NZ_CP024808.1, read as the reverse complement.
AATGTGCAACCAAATATGGAATACCAATCTCCCCGCATCTCTGTACTTCTTTTACCAAGACAGAAACGGATTTTGCATGTGTAGCAGAGTTTGGCGATGCCAAGTTTGGCAAGTATGGCATGTGAGCAACGGTTGCAAGTCTGTCTATTTTGCTTGCAGATAGTTTGTCCTTGAATTCCTGAGCATCTTTTTTTGAAATGTCTTTTGCAGTCCACATTCTTGGACTGCGAGTAAATATCTGAAATGCAGAACACTCACGTTCTACTGCATTATCAATTGCTGCAGAAAGCGAGCCAGAAATGGATACATGAAGTCCCACTCGCATATTGTTTTCCTATACCATCATAATTTAAACCAAAATCAGGCTCTGATTTTTAACTAGAAATTATGTTATATCATTTGTGAAGCTCGGAACAGAAGAGATTGCAAAATATCCGTTTCTTACAGAGGCAGGAAATTACCTGCGCGAAAAAGGATTCACACTAGAGCAGTTTGGTAATGATGCGGATCTCAAGCCAATAATTGATCTGGCGCTATCTCGAATCCAGACAGCAGCAGACGGCAAAATATTCAATTCCGATTTTTCCATCAAAAACCTAGACATTGAAGTCTTTTCCTTTCTTGTAGCAGTAATACTGCTCAAGCAGACCAACATGAATACGCTAATCAAAAGATTCTCTCTGGCAGAGGCAAGACGTGCAGAAAAATTCCTAGAAAAAGACCTAATCAACTCCCATACAAACGAGGAGCTTGCAATCAAAATAATCAAAGATCTGTTCTCAATGAATGTCACAAAGTCCGGAGATTATTTTGTCATACCTGCATCTGATTATCTGATGCATTCGGTGCATTTTCACGAACAAGAATGGAAGCTGGTCAACAGGCTAGTCGATGGCGGCAAGGTCTTCCTTTCCGCACATGAAACCGTCCGCTTGATACGAAAAGAGCTTGACAATTTTATTGCAAAAAAAATCCAATCCGCAAGCATTCCTAGTATACCAGAGTCATTTAGAAAACCAATTGACACATTACTGACACTGGCAAAAAAATTCACAGTCCAAATTGTGGAAACGACAGAACAGCCTCCATGCATCAAGCACGCCCTAGAAATACTACACAAGAGTGAAAACCTACCGCATTCCGGCAGGTTCATGCTCGCAACGTATCTTCTCAACAAGGGCCAAACAATAGAGGAGATCGCACCGCTTTTCAAAAATGCGCCAGACTATAACGAAAAAATCACACTATACCAGCTAAAGCACCTGGCAGGAAACTTTGGAAGTGGCACCAAATACGCATGCCCTTCATGCGAAAAGCTAAAAAGCGAAAATCTTTGCTTTGCCACGCCAGAATGCGCAGGCATAATCAATCCATTACAGTTTGGGAGGAAAAAGATCCCAAATGCATGACAAAGACGTAAAATTCCTAGAGGATGCATTCAAGAAATATTATTTTGATCATTTTGATCTGATTCATACGCCAAAAAACCCCGAGATGCGCGAGTTTGGCTATCAAAAATTCAATTCCGGCATGACTAGGCACATCTCGCTAAAATCAGACAAGGAACTGCATCTGTTGTTGATGAAAAACATTCCGTCTGATGTGTATTGCTCCAATGCGCGTTATTCATTCCCAAATTTGCCAATGGCAGAAAAAGACTGGCAAAATGCCGATCTAATATTTGACATTGACGCAAAAGACCTGCAGCTGCCTTGCAGGCAAAACCACACCATCAAAAAATGCACCTCTTGCGGTAATATTGGCAATTCCGAATCATGCACACAATGCAATGCAACCAAGTTTGACACAGTATCGGTGTTGTGCAATGACTGCATTGCCGGGGCAAAAAAAGAGCTCAACAAGCTGATTACAATTCTGACAAATGATCTTGGCATACCAAGGCAAAACATTACTGTGTATTTTTCAGGAAACGAGGGGTTTCATGTCCATGTCACTTCAGCATATGAAACCCTAGATTCCAGGCACAGAGCAGAGCTCGTAGATTATCTGACATTTCGCGGAGCAATTCCAGAAACCTTTGGCGCCCGGACAAATTTCGCAAAGTCAGTATTCCCAGACCTTGACGACAAGGGCTGGCTGGGCCGAGTATCAAAGGCAGTCTTTGGAGCAAAATCAAACAAGGCCAAAATATCAAAGCAGATAATATCTGAAGGATATTTCCCTTTCAAAAAAAAGATAGAGTCACTACAAAAAGAGTTGGGTGCGCAAATAGACCCAAATGTCACAATCGATGTTCACCGAATATTTCGACTGGGCGGCACAATCAACTCCAAGTCAGGACTAACCAAGACGCTTTGCACGGATATTGCCAAATTCAATCCAGGTATGGACGCCTGCTTTATTGACGAAAGCGAAGTTTCCGTGCTTGCCGACTGTCCAGTATCGTTTAGGCTCAGAAACAAAAAGTTCGGGCCCTACCACAAAGAGCGGACAAGCGTGCCAAAATACGCCGCAGTCTACATGATTTGCAAGGGCTGTGCCAGTGTTTCCTAGGCGCAAAACTATCCCCAAGACATTAATTTATCTAAAATTGAGCAAATTTTGAATTTGTACAGTTCCTCGCAGTCTAGTTCATCGCCCCCAGGCGCAGGCAAGCTAATCCGACTTGGCATAGTCGGCATAATTGGAATTATTGTGCTAGTCATGGTTGGAAATCAGGGCGTCATATTGTCAATGAACATGACAGAGTTTGGCGACCAGTTCACAAAACCACTCCAATATTCCTTGATCTCTGCGGTGGTCTTGGCCGCAATAGCGCTAGTCAACGTAGATGCCAAGAACCGCTCCTCAATTGTATGGTATTCAATTCATGTGATGGTGACATTCCTGAACAGAACAACACACGATCCGGTAACAAAAAACATTTCCAGTTTTAGGGATTACAAGCTAAGTGTCCCGCAGTTTGCAATTTGGCAGATCACCAAGATCCTCCTCTTTGGCGCATTCTTTGTCAATATCATGTTCGGCCTTGCACTGACACATCTCCTAGATGGAAACGATCTTGGAGTAGACAAGCTTCCAAATCTGTTTTCACTGCCGTTTAATACCCCGCAATCATCCAATGCCGCACTCACAGTAATAGAACTAATTCCGGCACTAACGATTCTAGTCCCACCCCTTTTAGGAGTAATTGGAATAAGGCTGGGACTATACGTCGGGCTACACTCTATAGTCAAGGTAATTACGTCTTACATTTCTGATTCGTCCCAAGGCAAGCCCAAGTTCCTCAATTATGTTTCCACTATAGAGGCAGTCATAGGAATAGGCATAATCTGGGCCGGAATCAACATGTTCTTTACAGAACAAATCGATTACAACACAAAATATGTAATTGGCGGAACACTAGGTGCAGGCTTTATCCTAATTGCATTTGCAATCTATGATAAGATTCGCTCCAAGGTCCTGACTCACCCAATCAAGCGCGACATCTACATCAGGGTTTTTGCGCTAATTGCGATTGGAATCATCGCTGGAACAATAATGGCGGTAAACAACAGTATTGCAGATACCCGCAAAATCGAGTACCTAGGCCCATACACCCAGCAACAAATCACACTCAACAGATACCTAGGAGAGCTAGACAAAATTACTGTAACAACAAATGATGTCAAGCTTACATCAATTTCTCCAAACAACATCAAGTCCTACATGGAGCAAAACCGAGATGTCTTGGATTCTGTTAGGATCTGGGACTGGGAGGCTGCGTTTGCCAAGCTAAAGCCGGAAATCGGTCTAATCCCGTATATCACATTTGGAGACAATGACATTTTGCGATTCAACAATACCCTGTACTGGACTGCATCAATGAAGCCAGTAATACCTAGCACAGTAAGTCTTGAAAATCGGTGGTACAACGAACACCTAGTTTACACACACGTACCAGAAGGATTCCTTACTCTGGAGGCAACGACGGGCCAGTCGGTTCAAGCTCAGGACCTCTTTTCACAAAGGTCCATCTATTATGGAGAGGGCGGCCTGTTCCAAGAAACATGGTCTGCATTTCCAACCAATCGTGAAGGCACAAGTGCAGAAATTACCAATGCCTTGTACTCAGGCGCAGGCGGAATAACACTAGCTCCGCCACTAAGCTGGGTCTTTGAGCCAAACTTTTTGCTCTCATATCCAAACACATCAGTCCATGTCATGAGATACAAGGACGTCTATGACAGAATGGAAACACTATATCCGTATTTCCTGTATAATCTATTTGGACAAAAGCTAGACATCTATCCAGTCACCGATGGCACAAGCACATATTGGCTAGTGCCGCTAATAATCGGATTTGACACTCATTCGGTACCTTGGTCCATGGGCAATCCGTATCTCAGATTGGTAGGCTTTGCCCTTGTTGATACATACGACGGCGACATTACTCTGCTCAAGCACGGCGATGATTATTTTGCAGATATATTGGAATCCCAATATGGAGACAAGTTTTTGCCAATTCCGTCTTGGCTTACCGAGCAGATTCGCTATCCGCAGGAACTATTCACGTGGAAGACAGAGATGTTCAACATTTACCACGTAACTGACACTGAGACGTTCATCCAGGCAAACACGTTCTTCCAGATTCCAGAAAAAATAGACGCATACTATATTCAGGCAAAACCGCCGGGATTTGACAGTACTCAATTCCTAGGATTATTGTCTTTGGAGCTCCGAGATTCTAGAGGAAAAAACCTCTCTGGATACATGATAGTGGAAAATGACTTGCCAACACTTGGCAACATGCATTTCTATCAAGTCCCGCTCAACTCTACTACAAAGCTTATCGGCCCAACAGCAGTAAGAGAAGCGCTAGAAAAAGACAATAATTTTGCACAGCTAAAGACATTGCTTCGAACCCCAAGAATTGGCGACAACATCTTGTACAAGGTGGGTGAGCATGACGTGTATTTCATTCCGGTGTATACAGCAGGCTCTGGAGAAGGAGTAGTGGCCCAGCTAGGAACAATTGCCGCAGTCGGCGCCGCATTTAACGGAGAATACTATGTCGGGTTGGGCAGTACGCAACAAGAGGCCTTTGAGGCATATTTGCAAAAGCTGGCAGGAGTAGTTCCGTCATCTACAGCATCCAAGCCAGAGCCAGGATTTGACAAAGAGGCAAGAATTGCGAAATTAAAGTCAGCATTTGAGGAAAAAGGACTGGAGATAGTCACACCTACAAGCCTATCTGTTCCTTTGTCGTTTAAGGAGGGTGAAGTATCACTGTTCTCACAAATTGACGCCGAGGCAACAGACAAGCTACTAGATAAATTCCTAGACGAATTTGTCCTGCAAAAGACAAGGCGAGTCCTGATATGGCAAGAACAAGACACCATCAACATTGGTGTCCTATCCACAGTCGAAGGCGTGCCTGAGCTCCACTATATCTCTGTGATTGTAGGCAAGTAATCACAAATAAAAGAAGTATTTTCCTAAACTTCTCTAATGTTATTACTAGTGGATAATGGATCCGTATTTACAAAAAAGATTGTCGAGTTTTTGGATTTTGCAAAAACAGATCATGTTTCCTCGCCATTTGATAAAATAAACCCAAATGATCTTAACAAATCTGATTCCATAATTCTTTCCGGGCGACGACACAACGACCAGAAAATGAATGCACTAAACTCCAAAATCATCAACCATTGTATAGTACAAAACAAACCAATGCTTGGGATCTGTTACGGAGCAGAAATTCTTGCACTAACGGTAGGTGGCACCATTCGTAAAATGTCCTCAATACAAAAGGGACCAAGCACCATACAAGTAACACAGCAAAATCCTCTGTGTAGTGGTATGGTGCAAGTGTACCAAAGCCACAGCTATGAGATATCCACACTAGGCAAATCACTCATACAGCTAGCACACTCTGATTCCTGCAAATATGAGATAATCCAATACAAGAATTCCAAAATCTATGGAACACAATTCCATCCAGAAATGACCCACGACGGACTATTCCTAATTGAGAAATTCATCAAACTCTGATCAGTATTAATACAAAACACCAGGCTCAAAAAATAATGAGTGAGCACGAACTCTTACTTCCACAGGTAACCGAGGAAAACATTTGTCTTCCTTTGGCAATAAGTGCTGTCTCAAAATATTGGAACGTTAACCTGCCAATATCGGAGGCAAAGGAAATTGCAAAAAAATACCCAAACGTCCGGGGAAGTATTCTAATTGAGGGAATCGAGCTTGCAGAGCGACACGGCCTAGGCAGCCTAATTCTGCACTCTACCATACCAGAGCTAAAAAAAATAATCGACATGGGAATTCCACCAATTGTTATTTTACCAGGACTGTACGAGACAGTCCAGCACGCATCAGTGATTTCCGGCTATGATGATTCTGAAAAGACAATCATCCATTATATCCCACAGCAGGACCAAATTGGCGCAATACCTCAAAAACAATTTGAAAAACTCTGGCAAGAAGACGGCATGCTGATGATACTGCTTGCCCCGCCAGACATCATATCCAAAATACATGTAGAAAACAAGTCCAAGGAAAAATCAAACCGGCTCTGCTTTGTATCTGAGAAGCTAAACTTGCAGGCAAAACCAGACGAGGCAATAAAATCACTAAAGGAGGCAATCACACTTGATGCCTCTAACTCTACTGCATTGTGCCTTTTAGGCGGAATATACAATGAGAAAAACTTGGCAGAGTGCGTCTCATATTACCAAAAAAGCATAGACTCTAACAAAAAATGCTATCTGGCGTATAGGGGCCTAGGCAACTATTACCTCAAAACAAAACAGTACGACAAGGCAGAATCAAACTATTCTTCCGCAATAGAAATAAACGAAAGCAGGTTTGGCCCAATTTACAAAAACCGCGGAATTGTGTACATGTCGCAAAACAAAAACAAGCAAGCAAAACAGGACTTTGAAAACTATCTAAAATATTCCCCAAACGCCAAAGACAAAGCAGACATACTACAAGCAATAAAGGAACTCTAGTGCGGAGTGCGGGAATTGAACCCGCGACCTTCAGCTTGGGAAGCTGACGTCCTGCCAGGCTGGACTAACACCGCGCAGATCGAGTTTTTCTAATTAGCGTTAATATAGTTTTGAGAATATTACACTACCATGGATGCAAAGTGCCCAGAATGCGACAGGGTTGCAAAGCTAGACGATGATGTAACGCAGGTAAAATGCCCGCACTGCAATTTTGAAGCAGACTATGACACTTATTTGGAAATAATGAAGGACAAGGCAGTCAACATGTCGATTGATTATCTGCCAAAAAGGCCAGGACTATAATCTACCAGAAAGAGCCCTTGTCTGAGCAGTCAAGGTGAGCACCACAATTACTACAAACCATGTGGCATGCTTGCATGTCGTCCATTTTGTTGTTGCATCTGGGGCATGCGATTTCTTCTTTCATGGTGTTTATTGTGGATCATTTGCTTTTATTTTTTCACATGGTTTATTAGCAGGCCAAAAAAACTGAGCAATACTTGGCTAACTTTAAGCTAACAATATCGGACAAGAAGGGAAAGTCAGTCTCCAAAGAAATCAAGGACAAAGAGGCAAATGCCTTCATTGGACTGCATCTTGGCGGAGAGGTTGACGCGGCAATTGCAGGCCTTGCAGGAAAACTCAAAATCACAGGAGGCAGCGACAAGTCCGGAATTCCAATGCGCGCAGACATTTATGGCTCTGCAAGAAAGCAAGTCCTCATCTCAAAGGGAGTCGGCCTCAAGCGAGTCAGCGACGGCCAACGCAAAAGACGACTAATGCGAGGAAACACAATTTCCGAAGAGATCTATCAGCTGAACTGCTCCTATGATGGCGAGCTCAAAATAGAAGAAGCACCTCCGGCAGAAAACAAGGCATAACTTAACATAGTACAGTTTTCGAAGTTTTTCATTGCATTGGCGTGAAACTTTACCTGATTGGTATGTAAAAAAATATGGTTACCAACCATGTGTCAACATTGGCACTGCAGGACATGTAGATCACGGCAAAACAACGCTAATCCAGGCACTTACAGGTCAGTGGACTAGCGTTCACAGTCAAGAACTAAAACGAGGAATCACTATTCGCGTTGGCTATTCCGATGCAGCATTTTACAAGTGCAAAAAGTGCGAGGTGCCGCTAGGCTATTCCACAACGCCGACCTGTCCAAATTGCGGAAAGGAAAGCGAGCTGTCCCGAGTAGTCAGTTTTGTGGACAGTCCTGGACACGAAAGCCTCATGGCAAACATGCTCTCTGGCGCTGCACTAATGGATGGCGCACTATTGCTAGTTGCGGCAAACCAAAAGGTCCCTCAGCCCCAGACAAAAGAGCACCTCCTAGCATTGCAAATTCTTGGAATCCAGCAAATTGTCATTATTCAAAACAAAGTTGATCTAATATCATATCAGGATGCGACTGCAAATTATGCCGACATTGTAAAGTTTGTCAAGGGAACCAAGGCAGCAAAGTCCCCAATAATTCCAATTTCTGCCCAATCAAGACTAAACATTGATGCTTTAATTGGCGCAATAGAGGAAACAATTCCTACTCCGGCTAGGGCAGAATCCAAAGAGCCGGTAATGCACGTGTTAAGATCATTTGATGTAAACAAGCCTGGAACCAAAATAAAAGACATCAAAGGAGGTGTAATTGGAGGAAGCCTCACACAGGGAACATTCTCAATAGGTGATGAAATCGAGATAAAGCCAGGAATCCTTAATCCCAAAAAGAACTCTTACGAGCCAATCCGAACCCAAATCATCTCTTTGGGCACGGCTGCAGGAATTGTAGATAATGTAAAGCCTGGAGGCCTAGTGGCAATTGGCACAAAACTTGATCCATCAATGACGCGAAGCGACTCGTTTGTCGGAAGCGTTATTGGCAAGCCAGAAACACTACCAGAGAATGCATCCGATGCACGACTGGAGGTAAGCCTCTTTGATTCTGCAGTTGGAACAATGAATGACATCAAAGTACTGCCAATACAGGTAGGAGAATCCTTGCGATTAAACATTGGCACAGCCCCGGTCTTGGCAAAAGTAGCCAAAGTCAAATCAGAAAAAATCGAGGTCCAGTTCAAGCGACCAGTATGCCTTTTTGAGAAAAGCAATGTTGCACTGAGCCGCAAAATAGAGGACAGATGGAGACTAATTGGTGCAGGAATAGTTGGTTAAGGTAATATGCGATACGAGCTTTCTAATCCATCTAGCTAATCACCGAATCAAAAATCTAGCCACACTTGATACAGACATTGGGGAAATCCAGTTTTTGGTGCCAGATATTGTTCTTGCAGAGCTAAAAAATCTAGCAAAAAAAGAAGAAAAGACCAAGGAGGCAACCGCTACCATACAATACATCAGGAATTTCCAGACAATCAAAATTGGCGGAAGTTTTGCAGATGACTCTATTTTGTCTTATGTCAAAGATACAGGTGGAGTAATCGCAACAATAGACAAGGCCCTAAAACACAAAATAAAAAACCACGGCGGCTCTGTCATATCCATAGCAAACAACAGAATAGTGCTTGAAGCCAGCAAAGGTTTAACTTGATTATTCCAGAATAATACCCATGGAGTACAATGGAGTGCAAATCAAGTGGTACGGCCATGACACCTTTACATTATCATATAGCAGCCTGACTATCTACATTGATCCATACCAGCTAGAAAAAAAAATCAACGCTGACATTGTTCTAGTATCACACAATCATTTTGATCACCTAAGCAATGACGATCTGAAAAAAATATCCACCGAGAAAACCACAATCATTGCAGCAAAGGAATGCCTAGGTCAAATCAAGGCAAAAAACAATCAGATAATTGGAATAGAACCAGGCGAGGAAAAGACTGTTTCAGGCATCAAGATAAGAGCTGTTCCTGCGTACAATCTTGACAAGATAAACCCACAAACAAACCAGCCGTTTCACCCAAAGCAGGACAAAAAGGTCGGATTCATAATAACAATTAACAATTCGACGTTTTATCATGCGGGAGACACTGACTATATCCCTGAAATGAATGGACTGGCACCAGATGTGTTCTTTGTGCCAGTGAGTGGAACATACGTCATGACTGCAAAGGAGGCGGCAAGCTCTGTTCTTGGAGTAAAGCCCAAGCTTGCAATACCGATGCATTATGGAAGCATTATTGGAAACAAAGATGATGCAGAGTCGTTCAAAAAACTTGTTAGTACATGCCAAGTTCAAATACCCACAAAAGAGTAATAAACACACTTTGGGCAAAAAACACAATTGCTTTCTAACAAAAGACTGTTTTCTGTAGGCAGCTTTGAGTTTTACCTACACCATTTACTCATAATTGGAGTTTTGTCATTATCGTTTTCCATATCTGCAATGATTCGAGGCCAGCCAGCAGACTATGGGTTTCAGCTAAACGAGTTTGATCCGTATTTCAACTACCGGGCAACCCAGTTTATAGTAGAAAACGGAATCCCTGCATATTTTGAATGGCACGACGACATGAGCTGGTATCCGTTTGGACGAGATGTTGCAGGAACATCCCAGGTCATGTTGCATATAACCACTGCAGTGCTTTATGGCGCGTTTGGCGGGGATTTGTATGGATTTACAATTGTGTTTCCTCTGATTGTTGGCTCGCTTACTGCGATTGTCGTATTTGCACTTGTTCGGGTAATTGGCGGAACCACCGCTGGCTTGTTTGCGTCACTTATGTATTCTGTATCGTTGCCAATAATCTCAAGGGGCTCGCTTGGCTGGTTCAAGTCTGAACCATTGGGACTGTTCTATGGATTGCTTGCGGTATACCTATTTTTGAGCGGAATAAAATCATCCTCGCACAAAATAGCCGCAGCAAAACTAGTTGGCGGAGGAATACTTCTTGGCTTTGCATTTTCAGCGTGGGGCGGAACCGACTTTTTTGTCCTTCCAATAGGACTTTTCATTTTATCATTGCCATTTACCAGAAAGGATACCAATTTTCTGAGATGGGCAATACCTCTATTCATATTGGGCCTGGCGATCTCACTTGCACCTCTTGAAAGACCAGGCCTTGGGTTCTTTGGCAAGGCAAGCGGCCTTATGATAATCGGCCCGACATTATTCCTGATAGCATCGTCATTTATCCAAAAAATTACTGGTGAGCAAAAGGCGCGACGCTATACTGCGTTGTTTTTAATTGCAATAATACTTGCCGGAATTGGAATACTCTCTGCAAACGTGTTTGGCCTGCCTAGCTTTAGATACCTTAATGCAGTAAATCCGTTTTTGACCACACTTGATCCGTTAACTGACTCTGTAGCAGAGCACGCCACAACCACGGTATTTCAGTCATTTTTGTTCAATTCTGTTTTTATGGTGTTTGCTGGAATCGGAGTCTGGCTTGTCTTTAAGAATCTCACAAATGACGCAAACCAGAGAAGAGACGTCCAAGTATTTGCACTGATCTTTGGCCTGCTTGGCGTATACATTAGCTCCGCATTTATCAGACTGGAATTGTTCTCATCTCTTGCACTTGTGATATTGGGTTCTGTAGGCCTTGCGTTATTGACAAAAGAAATCTTCAAACCCACAAGGCAGGAAAGCAAAAAACTAGTCAAATCTCATCCAAAAACAATCAAGATTTCATTTTTGGTTGTAATTACAATATTTCTGATCACACCAATGATGGTGCCGGCAAGCGCAAATTGGATAAACGGTGGAAAGGCACCGCCAACAATACTGAACGGCGGAAGCAACTACAACATTGCAACAAGTGACTGGCTTGATGCCATGGCCTGGCTTAGGGAAAACACTCCAGATGATGCAGTTGTGGCGTCGTGGTGGGATTATGGTTATTGGATTACGACACTAGGCGAGAGAAGATCCATTGCAGACAATGCTACTTTGATTGACTGGAGAATAGAGCAGATGGCTCAGGCGTTTTTGAGCACGCCTGACCAAGGATGGAAGATACTGCAAGAAATGGACGCAGACTATGTCCTGATTTATGTAGCAGCACAGAGAATCAACACGGAAGATCCTCCACTGTTCTTTGTAAATGGTGGTGGAGATGAGAGCAAAAAACAATGGTTTATGAGAATTGGCGGTTTCGATGTACAACAATTCCTGTACGATGATGGTGTAAGCTCTACCCCAGAGTTTTGGAATAACACTCTACTTGGTAGAATGATTCCATTTACCGTATATGGCTATGTTGATCTTGCAAGCCAAAGACAAGCCGACGCTTATGTTTCAGGATTCACACCAGTGTATATTGATGACATGAAGTATCCAAAAGAAGGAAATGGCCCATTAAAGCTAGCATACATGTCTCCTGGCTTTTTCATAAAGGAAACTGGGGCAATCAATGGTGTTCTGATTTATGAAATAAACAAGAACTATGTGTCGTCAGAAGCTCCAGCCGTACCGGCCACGACGCCAGTAGCCCCAACTGAAACTACAGAATCAACTAATCCAATTGCGACAATATCTACAAACTTTGGTGATATTGTAGTTGAGCTAAATCCAGAAATTGCGCCAAACACGGTTGCAAACTTTGTAAAATTGGCCGACTCGGAGTTCTATGACGGAACCCTATTTCACAGAATCATATCCACATTTGTAATACAGGGAGGAGATCCAAACACAAAGGACCAGCCACCGGGAACATGGGGAACAGGCGGACCTGGCTATACCATCGATGCAGAAATCAGTAATCTCAAGCACACAAAATATGTAGTGTCGATGGCGCGTGGAACCGACATCAACAGCGCAGGCTCGCAGTTCTTTATCATGACTGGCGATGCGCCATTCCTAGATGGCAAGTACACGATATTTGGTAAAGTTATCCAAGGCCAAGAAGTAGTTGACAAAATAGCATCACTACAAACTGATCTAAATGATAGGCCGGTTGACTTTGAGGCGGCACGAATTAAGAGTATTAGAATTTCCTAGTCCTTGAATTTGTTCATTATTCTGTAGCGAGCGTACTTGTCGTCTGGCGAGAATTTGGCAGGATGAGCCGTCACGGTTTTTGCCTGACAAGCGGGACATTCTTCCTTTAGTGTGTATTTTTTGCACTCTGGGCACTTGCGAAGCTGAAACTTCAAGTTAACCCTCCCTGGTCTTTTTTGACTCTTCCCTGGTAAAGCTAAACGTGCCGTTGCTCTTTTCTATGATCTTCTGAATTTTGTCAAGAACCGGCTTGAGCATTCTTTCTACTGTCTTAAAGTCGGGACCTGTGACACTTAGTCTGTATTTTGGCGCGCCAATGTAGGTAACAGAAATACTTGCTGTCTGGTCACCAATAGAATCCAAGATTGCGTTCTTGATTACTTCAACACCGTTTGGCTGGCTGCATGTCAGCTCGCAAATTCCGCGTATCTCAACAGATGGCGGCTTTATCTTGGAGCTTGTCTCTTGTATTGCAGATGCGGTCTTTTTTGCCAGCTTGAGCTCATCTAATGCAGTAATTCCCTTTGTTGCTACATCCAAAAACGCGTCATAAACAAAATCATATTTTGAGAAAATCGCATCCTCTAGCTTTTCAATGTCCTTGTCTGTTAGCTCTGCCGATGTCTTTACCGCATCCAGCAGTGTTTTCCCTTTTTCAATTCTTTTTACCTCAAGGAGCTTTTTCTTTTGTTGTTCCTTTGATACCTGTTTTAGTGAAAGATCAATTTCGGATCGGCCTGGATTTACCTTTTTTACCAAGAGAACCTTTTTTTCGCCCTCACGCACAAACTTGCTAACAGAACGAACCCATCCTGGAGCAATCTCAGATACGTGCAAAAAGCCCTGCATATTGTCGTATTCGTCTAGGGTTACGTATGCACCGTGATCAGTCAGCTTGGTGATTGTTGCAAGAACAATCTCGCCTGTTTCTGGAAGCTCCTGAGTTTGAGTGACCAATGCAGCTCTGGCTTGGGCTACATAATTTAATGTTGTCTAAAAGTCAATGCCTTTTTTTGCGCGAATTCCTTTCTGAAACGGATGCTTGATTTCTCTCATCTCGGTCACCAAGTCTGCTGCATCAACTATCTGCTGTTTTACATGATTTCCAGTCAGCACCAAGGTTACTTTTTGTGGCTTAATTCTTATCAAATCCAACACATTATCCACATCGACTAGTTCCAAGTTTACTGCATAGTTGATCTCATCCAGAATTATGATGTTGTATTTTTCTGAGAGAATTTTTTGCCTGGCAATCTCTATTGCTTCTTTTGCTATTTTTTGGTGTACCTCTTTTGGTGTCTTGTCATCCAAAATACCGACAAAGCCCTTTCCTACCGCCGTTAGTTCAAACTCTGGTTCTAGTCTTTTTGATGAGCTCATCTCGCCATAATGCCAAGATCCTTTGATGAACTGGATCATGCAGATTGTATAGTCGTGGCCTATTGCTCTTAGTGCCATGCCTAGTGCGGCAGTGGTTTTTCCCTTACCCTTGCCTGTATATACAATAACAAGACCTTCATCCATAATCGAAAAACCATTTTAGGCTAGAAAAAGATTGGTATAGTTCCAACTTTAAGGGAAAGAAAATGAATATTCCCAGAATAGTAATTGCGGGTGCCACAAGTGGTGTTGGCAAGACCTCGATTACATGTTCAATTATCTATGGAATCAAACAAAAGGGATATTCAGTCCAACCGTTCAAGGTTGGCCCAGATTACATCGATCCGACATATCTTTCCGCAATATCAGGCAATTCTGCAAGAAATTTGGACTCTTGGATAATGGGAGAGGATGCAACACTTGAGAGTTTTGCAAAAAATTCCCAATCAGATGTTTCTGTTATAGAGGGGGTGATGGGGTATTATGACGGCTTTTCCGGGACAACAAACCAGTCCAGCACTCATCACATTGCAACAATTCTGGAATCTCCAGTTATTCTGGTATTGGATACAAGCAGGACGGCTCGCTCTATTGCGGCAACTGTGTTAGGCTATGTCAAATTTCATAAAAACTCTAGAATTGCGGGACTAATCCTTAACAAGCTTGGAAGCAAAAAACACGAAGACATGTGCAAGGCAGCACTTGGACCACTAAAAATCCCAATTCTTGGCTGCATTCCAAAAAATTCCGAACTATCATTAGAGTCACGTCATCTTGGATTAATTCCTGCAGTAGAGCAAGCACATCTCAAGCAGAAAATCACAAAAATAGCAAAGACAATCTGTGCTAATCTGGACATTGAAAAGATAATTTCCATTGCAAATCGTGCCGGCGCAATATCAAACCCATCTAGGCAAAAACCGCAAAAGCCCAAGGTGACAGTCGCCGTTGCCCTTGACAAGTCGTTTAATTTCTATTATTATGATAATTTTGATTCGCTGCGCAGAAATGGAGCAAAAATAGAGTTTTTCAGCCCAATTTCTGATGATTCTCCACCGGAATGTTCTGGAATTTACATTGGCGGAGGATTTCCAGAGGTGCTAGGGCAGCCACTTGCAAAAAACCAATCAATGAAAAAATCAATAAAAAAACTGGCAGAGCAAAACATGCCGATATACGGCGAATGTGGAGGACTGATGTATCTTACAAAATCAATTGAATATGATTCTAAAAAATATCCAATGGTAGGCCTATTTGACGCCACAACAAGCATGGAAAAGAAAATGACACTAAACTATACTAGGGCAAATGTAATCTCAAATTGTGTAATTGCAAAAAGTGCGACAAGGCTGTTTGGCCATGAATTCCATTATTCCGAGATAAGCTCAATACCAAAGGATGCCAAATTTGCATATGATCTTTCAATTGGAGTTGGAATCAAAAACAAAAAAGACGGACTGATTCAAGATAATACTCTGGCGTCATACATGCACCTTTATTTTGATAGGGCAGCACATGCTCAAAACTTTGTAAATAATTGCGTGAAATTTTCTAGAACCTAACCTTCTCGAATTATCTTGAAGAGGGCATTGACAATTGCAGAAGCACAAGGAGTTCCACCTTTTCTACCCTTGTTTGTAATAAACGGAATGTCTATCTTTTGCAGATCATCCTTGGATTCTGCTGCACAGACAAATCCGACTGGTACGCCAATTATTAGGCCCGGACTTGTTATTCCTTCTTTTATCATCTGAATTACTTCTAGGAGGGCAGTAGGGGCATTACCGATCACCACCACTGCACCGTTCATCTCTTTTGCCCTAATTCGCATGGCTGTCTGGGCACGAGTCTTGTCCAGTCTTGTTGCTTCTTTTACAACGTCTGGATTTGAAATGTCACAAATTACATTTGTCTTAAAGTCAGTCAGGTTTTGCTTGTTGAGAAGGCCGATTATTCCATTTACATCAACTATGATGTTCTTGCCTGACCTTAGGGCGTCAAGACCCGACGATACCGCATCTTTATGAAACACCAATCCATTTTTGCCTGCAAAGTCAAAGTCAGCAGTAGAATGAATCACCCTGCGCACTATTTTCCACTCGTGTCCTTTGTAGGGATGAGGGCCGATCTCACGTTCTATTATCTCCATGCTTTCGTCTTCTATAGACTGGCCTTTCCTAGTTTGCATTCTCTACCTCACGTGCTCGCTCTAAAACAAAATCGATCATCTTGTCGTCTGTTCCAATGTGTTCTGTTATGATGGTTTTTCTCAGACTGGATTTTTCCAGTGCCGGATTGAGATCTTGGTAAATGTCTCTTTTTACATGTGCGCCCTCGTGCAGGAAATAAAACACAATTACTAGGACTTCTGGACTGTTCTTGTCGCATTTTTGTATTCCCTGCGCAATGTTTGGCTCTTCTATTTCCAAAAAACAATATTCGACATTTCTGTAGCTTGGCTTGAGATTATCAATTACGTATTTCATTGATATCTGGGCGTTTGGGTCCTTGCTGCCATGGCCTATCACCAAAACATCTACTTTATTGTTTGATAGTGTAATGTTGTTTTTCTTCAAGGCCGATTCTATTTTGGAGTTGACAATGTCTACCATGGTCTTGTGCATGCTCATTGGTTTTGTCACTGCGAACTTGACCTTGGTCTTTGCCTGGAGTTTTGCTGCCTCTGTTACTGCAATTTTGACTTTTTTTCCTGGATATAGAAAATATGGAACTATAGTCAGTGCATCGATTTCTTCTTTGAGACAGTTTGTGATTCCTTCCTCAATAAACGGCGGAACCACCTCCAAAAAGCAATAATTTACAAAGACATAGTTTCCCTTTTGCTGGACCTTTTTGCAAATGTATTCTAGCTCGTCCTTTGCCTCTTGTTCCCTACTTCCTCTGTCAATTAGTAATAGTCCGCGCTTCATTTTTCAATCCTTGCTATTGCAATTGTAAGATCTGGTGGGAATTTCTGCTTTTCAACGACTAGTCTTCCACCTGAGCTCTTGATTGCAGCAGCTTCTGATACGCTTGGGGTTCCCTCATAGGCCTCCACCATCTGTGAGGGGTTTGGAATGGTAACTTTGGCAAGCTCCTCCCTATCAAAATATTCTAGTGGTACTTGCATGTCTTTTGCAGCATCAACTAATCCCTGAACGTCTTTTGGTTTTTTGATTGAAACAAGTCTTGCTATGCATTTTGCACCAAGATTGTGTTTTGCCAGAGTAAGGCTCAGACATTCTTTGATCTTTTCTTTTGAGGTGTCTCCATGTAACCCGATGCCGGCAACAAGTGTCTTGGGTCTGTATATTACAGAATTTCTTGCAATAACCTCGTCTATTATTCTGTCTGATATGATCAAATATGCCTTGGAATTTGATTGCGTGAGTTGTTCGATTGATTGGTAGATTGTGACGTTTTTTGGTAGCTCTGACTTCCACCAGTTTTTCTCTCCAGCATCTTGGTATATTCCGATTTTTTCCTCATTTACCATAAGAGCGCTGATTCTGGTAACATTAGAGTCGTCTTCTATTTCCCAGCCAAACTCTCGGCCAACCAAGTCTACTGGTATGGTCTTGTTTACATCTGCTGCCGTAGTTACTACTGGTGTTGCGCCAATCTTTTTGGCAATCTCTTCTGTTAGCTCGTTTGCCCCCCCTAGGTGGCCGGACAAGGCGGAAATCACAAAGCTTGCCTTGTCATCAATTACTATTACCGCCGGGTCTGTTTTTTTGTCCTTGAGAAATGGCGCGATCAGCCTTATTACTGCACCAAGGGAAAATAGACAAACCAGTCCATCGAATTTCCTAAAAAGTTCTGCCATCTTGACTGACGTTTGCTCTTCATACCATGTCGCAGAAATGGCGCTGTCTTGGAATTTTGATGGCGCCAAGATTTCCCAGCCTGGAAAAAGCTGTTTGATTGTAGATGCAATTTTGATGCCGTTTTTTGTAATTGCCAAAATTGCAACCTTGTCCATGTCTTGCCGTTTTTTGTTGCTAGATAAAATTTCTTGCTAGGGATATCTACCTAGTGCGCAACCATCAAAGTCAAAGAGAATTACGTCAATCTCAACTTTATTTTCAGAGTGAGCACGCATCTGCTCATGGGCCTCCTTGCAAATGGCAGTAAAAAAGCCATCTATCTTGTTTTTGATTATGATTTCTTGGGCATGTCTTGCGGTGTTTGCTTTTTTTATCTCTTGTATGACTTCCTGGCCTGCATTGCATTTCTGCGCCATTTTTGCCAAAAAATCCATGTCTACTTTGGAGCCCTTTACATGAGTCTGCTTTACACCCATTGCGATCTTGGTTAGCTTACCTATGAATCCAGCAACATGTGCTTTTTTGATTGATTTTTTGGCACATTGCTGAATTGTATATCCGGAAAAATCACCCATCTGAACAAAACAATGGTCTGGCAGTTTGATCTCTTTTTTCGCAAAATCCTCAGATCTTCCACCTGTTGTCAGAACTACGGTATTGTCTCCCATTGCAATGGTGACATCAAGGCTTTGACGTATTGAAGCAGCAAACGATGCTGTAGAATATGGAATTACTATTCCAGTGGTGCCAAGAATCGATATTCCATTTATAATTCCAAGTCTTGGGTTGTCTGTCTTTGGCGCGATCTCTTTTCCCTTTGGAACAGAAATCACAACCCTAATTCCATTTTTTCGCAAAACTTCCTTTCCAACTTCTGTCAAATTTTGAATTATCATTTTCTTCGGTGTGGGGTTTATTGCAGCAGAACCGATTTCGAGGCCTAGTCCTGGCTTTGTCACCCGCCCAACCCCATCTCCACCGTCAATTTCGATCTGGCCTATGTTATCTGTAATTTCCAAATCGACAAATATTTCTGCACCATGTGTAACGTCTGGATCGTCTCCCCCATCCTTAATTACAGAGCATCTTGATGTGGTATCGCTAAATTTGCAGCTTGCAACATTGATTGTTATTTCTTTTTCTTTTGGCAGTGAAACCTTGATGGAATTGATCTTCTTTTTTGTAATTATTGATATCAGTGCTGCCCTTGCAGCTGCTGTTGCACATGTGCCTGTAGTAAAACCCGTTCTCAGTTTTTGGCGAGGCTTTTCTGTCTCACTCACAATGAATAATTCTATTTTTGGATAATAACTCTTGTTGGATTATTTGAGTATCTCTGAAATGATTATCCATATTGCTATTGCGCCAAGACCTCCATATAGCAGCAAATGAGTCATCTTGTGTGATACCGGCCTCTCTTGCGCCTCTCTTAACTCGTCGACGTTGACTCCAAAATTACGTTTGAGCCCTTCTCTATATGCCTCATAGCCAAAATGGACTTCTTCAGAGGTCTTTTTGTCATAATATTTCCAAAACTCGGCCTGCGCTGTTTCTACGTCTTTATGTGTAGAGTTGCTCTTTTTCTGCTCTAGTTTTAGGATTTGATATGCGTGCGTTATTTCCTTGAATTTCTTCTCAGCATCGCTGTTTTTGTTTCTGTCCGGGTGATACCTAAGTGATAGTTTTCTATACGCTTGCTTTATCTCCTTGTGCGATGCATCTTTTTGTAGTTCAAGAATTTCATAGCACTGAGCTACATTCAATGTGTGTTCTAGTCTGATTTAACATTTAAAATTATATTTGATTTTCCAAGTTTGTGGCAAAACAACTCACAATTGCGATCTCTGGCTCTACTGGATTTGTAGGGAAAAATCTCAGACAATTCCTCGCAGATCAAAACATTTCGGTAATTTCCTTGTCTAGAAAAAAACACAAGCATTTCAAATCAGAAAAAAACATTGTTTTTTCAGATTTGGATGATATTCCAAAAATAAAATGTGATGCACTAATTCACTTAATTGGCATCGGTGCTCAAACCAAGGATGCCAATTATGAACTGGTTAATGTCAGGCAAACACAAAAAATTGTTGATTTGTGCAAAAGATCGCACATACACAAAATTGTTTACATAAGTGGCCTAGGCGTTAGCGATTCTACAACATTTGGATATTTCATATCAAAGCTAAAGGCAGAACAACTAATCATCAAATCAGGCCTTGATTACACAATTCTTAGAGCATCATATATTGTTGGGACGGATGATCCTCTGACAAAAAACCTCTCAAAGCAAATCAAGCAAGGGACGATACAAATACCTGGCTCTGGACTGTATAGGCTACAGCCTATCGCAATACGTGATGTCTGTAAAATAATTTTTAATTGTGTTACGAACAAAAAACTCTCACGCCAAATAGTTGATCTGGTTGGCCCAAGGACAATCAGCTTTGAAAGCTATGTAAAAAAGTTTATCAGAGGTAAAAAAGCTAAAATCAAAAAAATCCCTCTGGAAGAGGCCTATTTTGCCGCACTCAATAACCCAAAAAAGATCCCATATGGAATTGATGATCTCAATATTATGATTGGCGACTTTACGTCTAGTCACAAAAAACTCGAAAAGCTCTCTGGAATAAAACTAGAATTTCCTGTATTATAGGCCTGCTGCCTTTTTGAGAGTATCTGCCTTGTCAGTTTTTTCCCATGGCAAGGCAACATCGGTTCTTCCAAAATGACCAAATGCTGCAGTGTCCTTGTAGATTGGTCGCTTTAGATCTAACTGGGAAATGATTGCTGCCGGCCTCATGTCAAAATGCTTACGCACTAGATTTTCGATTTCTTCCTCTGGAATTTTGCTTGTGCCAAAAGTATTTACCATTAAGGAGACTGGCTCTGCAACACCAATTGCATATGCAACTTGGACTTCGCATTTTTCAGCCAAGCCTGCGGCAACAATGTTTTTTGCAATGTATCTGCACATATAGCAAGCTGATCTATCTACTTTGGAGGGGTCTTTGCCAGAAAATGCTCCACCACCATGCCTACCAGCACCACCATATGTGTCTACTATGATTTTTCTTCCTGTTAGGCCGGAATCCCCAGGTGGGCCTCCGATTACGAATCGTCCTGTTGGATTTATGTGAATTTTGATCTTGTCGTTCCACCATTTGCCGCAAACTGGTTTGATGATCTTTTCAATGATTTGCTTTCTTATCTCATCATTGCTGACTTCTGGGGCATGCTGAGTCGAAATCACTATGGCCTCTATTCTTTTTGGCTTGCCGTCCTCATATTCTACTGTGACTTGGGACTTGCCGTCTGGTCTTACCCATGGTAATTCCTTGCTTTTTCTCAACTCAGATAGTCTTCGCGTAAGCTGGTGTGCAAGTAGTATTGGCAGTGGCATTAGTTCATTTGATTCGTTTACTGCATAACCAAACATCAATCCCTGGTCTCCTGCGCCTTGGTCCTTGTTTTCAGTTGCGGTTACTCCTTGTGAAATATCTGGGCTTTGTGCATGGATTGAAACCATGACGCTACATGTGTCTGCATCAAAACCATATTCCGGTTTGTCGTATCCAATTTCTTTAATTGTTCTTCTGACCACATCTTGAATATCGAATTTTGCTTTGGTTGTTACCTCGCCTGCAACTACTACAATTCCTGTTGTAGTCATTGTTTCTACTGCGACTCGTGAGTTTGGATCCTGTCGCAAAAACTCGTCAAGCAGTGCATCTGAAACCTTATCACAAATCTTGTCAGGATGTCCTTCTGTTACTGATTCAGAAGTAAAAAGGAAACTTCGTGCCATTGAGATTACCTACAGGTCGTTTTCTAGTTTGATGAATAGTACGTTATTTCCTCTAACTATGACTCTGCCGTAATTTGCAACAATTTTGCCGTCGTGTAGTTCTTCAGCATCAGTCATAATCAGGTTCATGTATGAATCGACATTGTCCATTTTGCCTTTGTACTCTACTTCGTTCTTTAGTCGTACGGTGACTTTCTTT
The DNA here is from genome assembly GCF_002787055.1 of Candidatus Nitrosotenuis aquarius. Lineage (NCBI taxonomy): Archaea > Thermoproteati > Nitrososphaerota > Candidatus Nitrosotenuis > Candidatus Nitrosotenuis aquarius. Next base: position 1,129,984 of record NZ_CP024808.1, on the reverse strand, counting down.
TTAGTGCTTTTTTGTAGTGTTGTTAAAGGTCTTTTTGCGCTTACTTGTGACAATGGTTGTTCTCTTGAGTTGCTAGCTTGGTAACCAGAATAAAAGCCTTGCCTATTTTATAGCAAAAATGCTGGATTCGTTTATTTTTTGTATTTTTGTAGATTTTATTGGCATGATCAGAACCGGACTTGAAAAATTGGATCAAATTCTTGGTGGCGGATTGAAAAGCTCGACAATTACTGATATTTTTGGTGCAAGTGGAACAGGCAAAACCCAGCTTGCACTACAAATTATCTTAAACTCTATGTCTGAGAACAACAAAGTCTTCTATCAAGACACAACGGGAAACTTTCGGCCCGAACGATTAGTGGAAATGGCAAAATGCAAAGAAATGAACGCAGACTTTCTTGATAAAATTACTGTTGGAAGAATAACAAATGTAATGGAACAACAAAACAGTCTTGATAAAATTCAGGAATCTGATTTTTCCCTAATAATAATTGACAATGTTACTGATCTGTTCTCGTTTGAATATCCAAAAGAGGAACAAATTCTCGAAAAGACAATACAATTTTCCACATACATGAAAAAACTATCTCAAATTACATCGCAAACAAAAATTCCAATTGTAATTACAAACATGATGCGCAAAGTTGACGAACTTGAACAAGAAAACATGGATTCCATTATATCATTATACACGCACATCAAGATCAAGCTTGCTAGAAAGCAAGCAAACTATGAAGGCCAAGTAATTAACCCGATGAAAAAAAATCATTTTCTATATACAATAACAAAACAAGGCTTGTCTGATCTGCCTTAAGCTATTTAACTCTGGCATATATCTACAAACCATGGCAGGAATTTTCGACTCCATACCTATAATTTCTGTGGTGCTGTTTGCAATTGGAGTTGTCGGAATAATGGTGTATGAGCGAGCAAAGTCAAGAAAAAACACACAACAAACTACTTGACTCTGTTTTAGACAAATTCCATAGCCTAGGTTTTACGCATCTAACGGAGATCCAAAAAAAGGCAGTACCACTAATCATTCAGAAAAAAGACTCATTAATCATAGCGCCAACGGGTTCTGGAAAAACCGAGTGTTCCGTGATCCCAGTATTTTCGTTTGTATCATCAAGTAGGCAGACAGGCAAGATAAAGGCATTATACATTACTCCGCTTAGGGCATTAAATCGAGATGTATTCAAAAGAATAATCAGGTATGCAGAATCAGAAAACCTGTCAATAGAGATTCGCCATGGTGACACATCACAGGCAGCCAGAAAAAGAATAACTGCTCTGCCTCCAGACATTCTGATTACTACACCAGAAACATTGGTGATTTTACTGACGCAGGAAAAAATGCTAAATGCACTATCAGAGCTGGAATGGGTCATAATTGATGAAATCCATGATTTGCTATCCAATGAAAGGGGATCTCAGCTGTCGCTTAGTCTTGAGAGACTGCAAATAAACACAAATCATCCAATCACAAGGATAGGCCTTTCCGCAACAGTTGGCAATACTGATGATGCGGCGAAATTCCTAGTTGGAACCAAAAGGAAATACCAAATAATCCGTGACAACACCATTCGAAAATATGATGTAGAGATCAAGCACGTAAATGGAACCATTAGCGATGTGGCTGATTTTATAGTAGAATATCTTGCCAAACTGAATCTAGATTCTCCCGTGTTGCTTTTTACAAACACGCGTGGCGAAGCGGAATTTTTAGCATCAGTTTTGCGTGAAAAATCCCCCGTCTCAGTTGAATTACACCATGGCTCTTTGTCACAACAAGTACGTGAAGAGACAGAAGACAACCTCAAGTCCGGCAAATCGCGACTAGTCGTATGCACATCATCTCTTGAGCTTGGACTGGACATTGGCTCAGTTGAGCTTGTGATACACTATGGCTCCCCAAGGCAGGTCTCCAAATTTATGCAAAGAATAGGCCGAAGCAAACACAACAAACATTCTTCCGCAAAAGGCCTGATCGTAACAAACAATGTGGATGACGAACTAGAAACAAAAGCAATTCTGGAGCGAATTCATGAAGGATCTATTGAGGATCAACTGATCCATGATGGATCCCTTGATGTCCTCGCACATCACTTGGTGGGACTATCGATGCAGCTTGGCTCCATGTCTGTTAGTGATGCACTGGATCTCTTCAGAAACTCATTCCTCTTCAGAAACCTCACACTAGATGATCTGGTTGGCGTCCTTGAGCTGCTGGAATCTAACTATCTGATATTTTTTGACAAGGAAAAGATGACCTTTAAGAAAACCTCCAAGTGCTATAGATATTATTTTGAAAATCTGTCCACTATACCTGACATTCTAAAATTCAAGGTAATCGATACTGTGTCAAAAAAGATAATCGGAAGCCTTGATCAGAGATTTGTAGGGGATTTTGGCGATCCTGGAAATGTATTTGTCTTGCGTGGCTCCCAGTGGAGAATCATCAATGTAGATGAATCCTCACTAAAAGTAAACGTGGAACCAATTCGCTCAGGTGGAATCACGGTACCTTATTGGGAGGGAGAAAACATTCCAGTCGACTACAAAACCGCGTCGAAGGTGGGCAAGTTCCGAAGCAAGATACGTGTAGGCTCGCTAGTTCTGCCTGACAATGTTATCACTCAGCTTGATCTGCCAATAATTCCTGATGACAAAACAATTGTAGTCGAATCTGTGCGCGGCCAGGGAATGATAGTGATTCATAGCTGCTTTGGCACAAAGACAAACTCTACTTTGGCCACACTACTCTCATCAATGCTTTCTTCCAAGACAGGACTACAGGTAGATGCACGATCAGATGCGTATAGAATTGTCTTGTCATCCAAGGGGAGAATTCTGGAAAATCACGTAAAGCAAATTCTTGCAGACACATACGATCTATACGAAATAGTCACTGCGTCATTAGGTGGAACACATAATGTAAGCTGGCGAACCTGGAATGTGGCAAAAAAATTCGGAGTTGTTGGGCGAGGCGCCGTATATGAAAAAAAATCGGCAAGATTTCTCTTTGAGAGATACATCAAAACTCCTCTTGTCAAGGAAGCCTTGCGAGAATTATTCCATGACAAATATGATCTGGAAAAGACAACACAGATTCTGACTGACATTAAATCCCAAAATATTCAAATCCATTGGCTTGAGCAAAACAAATTCTCCAAGCTTGCCGAACCAATTCTGGATCATACTGCAAAGTACTACTCATCGCCCACTAGTATTGACAAAGGAATACTTGATTTGGTAAAAGCACGCCTCTTCAAAACCTCACACAGGTTCATCTGTGCCAGATGTGGGAAATGGGAACGAGTAATGAAAACAAATGAAATAGAAAACATTCCAATCTGCCCATATTGCAAAGCAAGACAGGTAGCTGTGACGTTTTATTCTGACTATGATCTAGCAAAAATCATACAAAAAAAGTCCGCAGGAAAAAAGATCACCCAAGATGAGAATCGCAGATTTTCCCGTGCATGGAAGGCGGCGTCGCTTTTGGAAAATTTTGGAAAAACTGCACTCATAGTTCTGTCTGGATATGGAGTGGGGGTTGACACTGCATCAAGAATCCTAAGAAATATGGTTGATGAGGAAACACTATATCGGCAAATCTATGAGGCAGAACGCCAGTATGTGACTACGCGAGGGTTTTGGGACTAGTTTTTCTTCTTTATGCTTGAGTATGGAGTCAAGAACAGCTCAGTTCTTCCCTCCAAGCCTTGCTTTGCGGTAACTCCTGTAACTGAGATTATCTCGCCTATGGTGCACTCATCCAGTAATCGTGCTTGGTTTCTCCACCCTTTGAGCCAAATTTGTGCAGTGTCGTCCTCTACATACATTTCAGAAAGCGTTATTGTTTCTCCTGTCTTTGTTTGTACGTTTCTTCTCTCTGGTGCCTTTAGAATAATTGCTTCTATGCAGTATGTGTTGTTGTCCGCCTTGATATCGGTAATCTTGGTTCGAAGATCCGCAAGCTTTGGCAAGTCCTCGTCAATTTTTCTAACAAATGATTCAGAGTCTATTGTAACATTGTTTCCATAAAGCTTGGATGGCATGCATTCTAGTACATCCTCCTGTGAAAACGACTCTGTTATGTTTGCAGTGTCGACAATGTTGTATAGTTGTTTTTGTTTGTCTACGCCCAGAATCATTTTTTGCCCATTTTCATTTTTATTTGAAGAAAGAATCCTGATTACTAGCGGTTCTACTTGTTTTTCTGCCTGAATGTCTAACGTTGTTGATTCGTTTCCATGAATCTCAAGTTCCTGCTGGTTTGTCTTTGCCTTGACACCAATGAGTCGTGCCTTGGTTCCCGATGGGATGACTTTTGGCATCTCTGAATCTGTCTTGCCCCACAGTACTGCTCGTATGGAGCGACCGTCTTTTCCCTTTAGTCTTAGGCGCAAGGCAGTTCCAGGCATTCCTTTAAAGTTTGTAAATTCTGAAAATGTAATTGGTCCATCTAGCATTCCAGACACTACTACATTGTTGTCTCCCTCTTTTAGCTCAGAAACATCCTTAGTAATGGAATCAATGGATGGAATTGCGCTTTCTGTCTCTGTTCTTTCTATACTAGAACCAGAGCCAATGTTGACTGTAAGCTGACCGTTGAGATCGGACTTGATATATGCCTTGATTATCTTTATTAGGTCGCCTGGACTTAGATTTGTCATCTCTGGCAGGTTTGCCTTTTCATCCCAGAGCTTTACAACTACTGCCGAGTCCTTGTCATATACAGTCATGTTTCGAAGGTAAAACTGAGACCCGTCCTTTCTTGAGAACTGTTTTTTTGGTGATACGTTGAGTACGCGCGTCTGCAGTGTTACTTCTTTTGCCCCTGCATGCAGGTCCTTAATTGCAATCTCACTTTTTGGTGGTTCTGAGATTGTAATGCCTAGATCGGATGCTACCAGAAATAATGCGCCCTGGTCTGTAAGGTAGCCAGCACCGATCTTTTCTTTTTTCTTTGCGATCAGGGCCTCCACATCAGATTTTGAGAGATCTGGTTTTAGCTCCAGCAATTTGGAAAGTAGTGCATCAAATTCAGACAATTTGATCTACCATAGTTTGATGTACTAATAAGAATTTCACTAATGTAAATTAAGAGATGAGATCACATCAGATCAGTGTCCGTTACAACCAGATCGCTTTTCAAATCATATGGAGATCTAGTGGCAGTGGATAGAATAGATCTTGACATCAAACCAGGTGCGGTGTTTGGATTTTTGGGACCAAACGGAGCAGGAAAGTCAACTACGATCAAAATGCTCACAACTTTGATTCCGCCAACAAGTGGAACAATTGAAATTTTGGGAGTAGATGCGATCAAAAATCCTCTTGACGTAAGAAAAAAGATAGGAGTTGTACTGCAACAACCTAGCTATGAGCCAAACTTGTCCGTGGAAAAGTCTCTGGAAAAATATGGCATGATGTGGGACGTGGATAAAAAAACCCGAAAACAAAGAACAGAGGAGCTAATCGATGTGTTTGACTTGGGAGAAATAAGAAAGAAAAAGAATGAAGATCTCTCAATTGGACAGCGCAGGCGCGTTCAGGTAGCTCGTGAATTCATGCACGAAATGGAACTGTTGTTTTTGGACGAGCCAACAGTAGGCTTGGACCCTAGCGCGCGACGTAGGCTCTTGAACTATCTAAAAGAAAAAGCAAATGCAGGCTTGACCATATTTTATACTACGCATGTTTTAACCGAGGCAGAGTATCTCTGCGATGAAATTGCAGTAATTAACAAGGGCAAAATTCTGGCAGTAGACACACCAGACCAACTCAAAGCAACGTTTGGACAGGAAAAAACTATCAAAATCCATCTTCTGGACAGACACGACAGGCTATCATATCTATTATCGGGAATCTCTGGGTGCACCATTGACTTTAACACCGGAACGGACATCATAATACAGTCAAGCAAGGCGGAAATTGTACTGTCGCAAGTATTATCGATTCTAATTGAAAACAATATTGCAATAGAGGACCTTTCTGCAATGCCGACTACGCTTGAGGAGATCTTTCTTAAAATGGTCAGGGATACAAATGAATCCAACAATTAGGCTAGTAAACAGAAACCTGACAATATCTCTGAATCCTGGATTCCTAGTGTGGCAGGTAATATTCCCTATTGTGTATATCTTTGTGGCAGGATTTGCCTATACCGCATTAATCGATTCTGTCCAATTTGGGGAAATGTCACTGGATTATCCAGCGTTCATCGCGTCTGGCATGATTGGCTTTAACATAATGAACAGTACATTGGTTTCTGGAATCATAATCTGGAATGACAGAAAACATGGAATGTTTGAGCAAATTTTGGTTGGGCCATTCAAGCGCAGCCATTACATTTTGAGCAATGTCTGCACAATAGCTATTGTTGGGTTGATCAGTGCTGCTCTGATCACGTCAATTGGTTTTCCATTATTTTTCAAATCAGTCCAGTTCAACTTGTTTACCATTCCATTTCTTGTTTTTGCTTCTATTGTTGGCTCTATTCTGTTTGGCTCCATTGCATCAATAATTTCAACTAGGCTTCGATCAAGTGAGGGATTCAACGTAATAATCAACACGGTTTTTCTGTTTTTTGCCTTTGTGAGCACCGCATTTTATCCAGCACAAGGAGCGCCAGAGCCTCTGGCAACCGGCTTTTACCTAAACCCACTGACGTATCTAGTTGATATCATTCGTGCGGGAATCTTTGGGACATTTGACGAATTTGTCATGCTTGAGATGGCAGTACTAGTCAGTGTTGCAACAATTTTGTTCATAGTTGCAATAAAGCTTCTCACAAAATTAGATTTGTAAAACCAAGTAGCCCGGCCCAGACTCGAACTGGGGTCAAGGGCTCCAAAGGCCCCTATGCTTGACCGCTACACTACCGGGCTTCCTGTAATGACTCCTCAAAAACCCCTATTATTGATATTTTCTATTGCTTTCTGATTGTTTGGATCAGTTTTTTGTAAGGATCTTCCATTGATGCCAAAGTTTTTTGCGCATTTTTTTGCAAAGATTTGTTATCTGATGACAGGAATTTTTCAATTTGCAAAATTATTTTGTCTGGATTTGATTCAAGCACGACGAGTTTTTTTCTCACAAGATAGTCTTGGACCAAGTTTGGTGCCGCATTGTATGATATTGTTGGAATTCCAATCAGAGCAGATTCCGCAGTCATAGTTCCTCCGGATCCAACAAAGACATCCACATTTTGCAATAATTCGCTGCCGATCATGGTTTTATTTAGAATTTGAACTCTATTCTCTAGTGTTTTTTTGAGTTTAACAATTTGGGATCTGTATCTTGGAAGCACCGATATCTTGTACTGTGGAAGATTATTAGAGATTTTTTGAATCATCTGGATTGTGTGATTGTTTTTTTGTACGTATGCAGCTTGTTCTTCTTCTACTCTGATTAGGATCGTTTTTTCCTTGTCTTTTCTTATCTTTGTTCTTATTGCATTTTTAACAATAATCGCTGCATCAATTGCCTTGTATGGAATGATGTCTTTTTGCGCAATCCCATATCTTGTAAATTCTTTTTTTGGTATTATCCATGGAATTAGCAGCTTATCGACAAAAGGTATTGATAGTTTCATTACTGCTTCTGCATGCGGTGAATCGCAAAAGGCAACATGCCTGATTCCAAGGCCAAATGCCACACGTGAGGCTTCTGGGGAACAAAAGCTTATGGTAAGATCTGGCTTGAATCTTTCTATGATCGCACCAAGACTGATACATCTTTTTAGTGAGGCATCTAGTTTGCCGGGCTTTGTAGTTCCACCGTGTTTTCCTACTACTGTCAACTTCATTTTCTTTAGTTTTGAAAGCTCGTTTACTTCACGATAGTTTCTAGTTGTACACAAGATAGGATTGTTCTTCCTCAATTGTTTGATCATTGGATCAAAAAACAAGATTTGCTTTGGTGTCAAAATGTCAAACCAAATCTTCAAGACATCAAATCTGCTGAGTTTTGATACAATAAGTTTTTCTTAGTCTTGTGCCTAGTCCCATTGAATTGGCATCTGATAGAGTAGTAGTTTATGGTTTGAGTACAGAAGGCTACTCTATTGCATGTCAAATGGCAATAAATGGAGCTAATGTCTTTATCATTGACGAGTCTTCCCAGTCTGCAATTTCGCTCAAGGCAGAGATTGCCAAGACCTATCCTAATGTTTCTGCGCTAAAAGAAGACGAGCCATTGCTTGCAATGGAGCCAATTGACATTGCAATATCCAAGGCGCAATACCTATTTTTTGCACCAAGAATAAGAAAGACAGGCCAGGAAACAAAAACCGAAGTTCACTCCAAATTCAAAGACGCTACATCGTCGCTCAAAAAGGGCAGCTCTGTCGTCTATACTCTACCGACTGGAATTGGTGGTAATGGTGAAAACATTTCATTACTAGAACACGTAACTGGGCTTGAAGTAGGAAAATCAATTTCGTATTATTATTATCCACTTGGAGGGGGAAATCAACCACCCAAGGTAATAGGCTCATTTAACAACAAATCAGATCCTGTCCTTGCAAATCTTCTTACCAATTCCAAAAAAGAACTGTCGTTTGTAGGAATTTCATCATCAGAACATTTCCATGCAATAAACGTGCTCTCAAGATTTTCCACTCTTTGTAGCGTTCTTGAGGTATGCAAGTTCGCACAAGACGATATCACAAAGACAGACCTACAATCAGACGATTTTCAAAACCTGTTCTTAGACGACATGGTAAATGGACTCTATGATCTGCGCTCACTTGGCACTTCATTTGAAGGCGCAAACACGCTGATGTATCTAATTAATGGAAGCCTAAAGGGAATCGATGGCTACATAAAAAGATTGATAGATGAAATCCGTGCAACTCTGAAGAAAAACGATCTGAAGGCAAGCAGAACAAAGATTGCACTGTCGTGGTCATTGGACCAACATGAAATGCGAGGAGACAAAATAGAGATGCTACAAAGTCTGATCACTAAACTGCGCGACTATATCGGAGATGTGGAAGCATATGAGGATCCAAATCTGGATCTATTCCATAATGATAAAACAACAATTCTTGTCATATGTTCAAAAGCGGACTATGAGCATTTGCGCAAAAAGAAAGACAACGATCTCATAATAATAAAAGGAAATCCGCTGTGTGAAATATCGCACAAAGAATAAAACTAGAATACAAAAAATCATTTGTCGTGTCAGAACAAAATGAAGATCAAATTGCTTCTTCTGTAGAGCAAACCCTAAACAATGAAATTGAGCAGCTAAAACAAAGCCTGACCAACTGCGAAGACAAACTTAAGCGATCGCTTGCTGATTATATCAATTTAGAGCGCAAGACCAAGTCTGACATACAAAACGGTATTGCAGAAAAACTAGACAAATTCATGATACAATTCCTAACAATATATGATGATCTAGTGCGTGCAAAGGAAGTCCTAAAAAAGGAAAACCCAGAAGCGCAAGGCCTAGATGGAATTCTAAAAAACATTGATTCGCTCTTGGAAAGCTATGGCGTCACGCCAATTAATGCACTAGGAGAGATATTTGATCCAAATCTGCATGAGGCAATTGCTGTCATAAACGATAATTCTCTGGATGACAACACAATTACAAAAGAATTAAGGAAAGGATATATTTCTCATAATAGGACGCTTAGACCGACACTAGTCGAAATATCAAAAAAATCGCAATAAAATAATCAAATGGTGAAAAAATGGCAAAAATAATTGGAATAGATCTTGGAACGAGTAACTCTGCGGCAGCTGTAATGATGGGAGGCAAGCCAGCCTTGATTCCAGCTGCCGAAGGCACCTCAATAGGTGGAAAAGCATTCCCATCTGTTGTCGCCTTTACAAAGGAAGGCCAACTACTGGTAGGCGAGCCAGCACGAAGACAGGCAGTCACAAATCCAGACAATACCATAATTGCGGCAAAAAGAAAGATGGGATCTGATCATATCTTCAAAGTACAGGGCAAAGACTACAAACCACAACAAATCTCTGCATTTATTTTACAAAAAATCAAAAAAGACGCCGAGGCATTCCTAGGCGAACCGGTAACCAAAGCAGTAATTACAGTTCCTGCATATTTTGATGACAACCAAAGACAGGCAACAAAGGATGCAGGAACAATTGCAGGCCTTGATGTTGTAAGGATCATCAATGAACCAACAGCGGCATCATTGGCATTTGGCCTAGACAAGGCAGGCCAAGACATGAAGATTCTTGTGTTTGATCTTGGAGGAGGAACATTAGATGTCACAATAATGGAAATGGGCGGTGGCGTCTTTGAAGTACTGAGCACATCAGGAGACACACAATTGGGCGGAACAGACATGGACAAAGTCCTAATTGATCATGTCGTAAACGAATTTCGCAAAACGACCGGAATTGATCTGACCAAAGACAGTACTGCAATGACAAGAATTCGAGAGGCATCGGAAAAAGCAAAGATAGAACTCTCCACAGTAATGGAAACTGACATTAACTTGCCGTTTATCTCATATGATCAGTCATCAGGTCCAAAAAATCTAGAGCTAAAACTCACTAGAGCAAAATTTGAAGAACTAATCAGACCAATTGTAGAGCGATGCAGAACCTCAATTGATAACGCATTGCGCGATGCAAAGCTTTCTGCAACAGATGTCTCAAAGATTGTACTGGTTGGCGGTCCTACACGAATCCCAATGGTCAAAAAATTCGTAGGTGACGTCATTGGCAAGAGCCCAGAGTCTGGCGTGGATCCGATGGAGGCAGTTGCAATGGGTGCCGCAATACAGGCAGGAATAATCGCAGGTGATGTTACCAGCGATATTGTATTGTTGGATGTAACCCCGTTAACCTTAGGAGTTGAAACACTAGGCGGCCTGCGAGAGCCACTAATTGAAAGGAACACAACAATTCCTACCTCAAAAACCAAAGTCTTTACAACAGCAGCAGACAATCAAACGGCAGTTACCATTCATGTAGTTCAAGGCGAGCGACCTATGGCAGCGGACAATGTATCGCTTGGCAGCTTCAATCTTGCCGGAATCCCGCCCGCACCAAGAGGAATTCCTCAAATCGAGGTCAAGTTCGACATTGATGCAAACGGAATCATAAATGTCACAGCAAAAGATCTAGGCACATCAAAGGAAGCAAAAATAACAATCCAGGCAGGCACCAAACTATCCAAGGAAGAAATTGATAAGCTAAAACAAGATGCGGAAAAGTTTGCCGAAGAAGACAAAAAGAAAAAAGAATCAGTCGACATCAAAAACGAGGCAGAAAGCTTTGTCTATACTACTGAAAAGCTTCTGACCCAAGACCTCAAAGACAAGCTGACGCAAGAACAAGGAATCAAAATCTCCGAGTCTATCAAGGAGCTCAAAGAAGTCTTGGATAAAACCCCAGATGAAATCAAACCAAAACTTGAGACACTAAAAACTCTGGTAAACCAAATCACAACCGAATTATACAAAAATGTCCAACAGCCACCACAACAAGAACAACAGTCAGGCCCATCTGAACAAAACACGCAGAATAAAGGCCCTACAAACTAATTACTAATCAATCCATTACAATAAGAAATGTCTGCAAAACGAGACTATTACGAGGTATTGGGAGTATCCAAATCTGATTCCACAGATACCATAAAATCGCAATACCGCAAGCTGGCACTAAAATTCCATCCTGACAGAAACAAGTCCCCTGAGGCTGCAGAACACTTTAAGGAAATCTCGGAAGCCTATGCAGTGCTTTCTGATCCTGAAAAGAAAAAGCTCTATGACCAATATGGCCATGCCGGAGTTGACGGCAAATACTCTACAGAGGATATTTTCTCTGGGGCGCGAGGAAACTTTGACGAAGTATTTTCTAATTTCGGTGCAGGCGGCTTTGATTCCATCTTTGAGTCATTGTTTGGACGTGGCGGAGGATTTGGCGGATTTTCAAGACAACGCGGCCAAGACCTTTTGCACGAAATATCAGTATCGCTTGATGATGTATTTAGGGGCAGAAAGCTAGAAATCGACATCAAAAAGAATGTTGACTGCAAGGACTGCAACGGATCTGGCTGTTCACCAGGTACACGACCGGAAACTTGTTCTACTTGTAGGGGTCAAGGCCAAGTAAGAATTACACGTAACATGGGATTCTCCACATTTGTTACTGTTCAGCCGTGCTCAAAGTGTCATGGCGAAGGAAAATTCATCTCAAAGCCTTGCTCTGGATGCAAGGGATCTGGAAAAACTCGCGGTACCAAACATATTTCATTTGATCTCCCGCCAGGAATTGACAACGGCGATTATGTGATCTCTGGCGAGGGTGAATCAATACCACACGGCCAAAATGGCGATCTTGTAATTCGAGTCAGAGTTCAACCACACCCATATTTCAAGAGGGATGGCGCAGACATTTTCTATGATGCCAAGATCTCTATAGTCGATGCATGTCTTGGCAAAACAATCGAAGTGCCCACGCTAGAAAAGCCAGAAAAAGTCAAAGTCGAGGAAGGAACACAGCCAAATACAATTACAAAGCTAAAGGGCAAAGGCCTTCCATACATGAATTCTAGGGGAAGAGGTGATCAGTATGTCAGACTGGTAATAGACATACCGACAAAACTGAACAAGCAGCAAAAGGAATTGCTAGAAAAACTCGGTAAAACCTTCGAATAATCTATTTGCTGATCTTTCTTATTGATATTTGGTGGCCGTTTCTATAATGGGTTGTATGTGTTGATTTTATCAGCTCGGCAATCTTGGCGTCAGAAAAATACCTGATGTTATAGCGCCCTAGTGTTTTTTTGCAGTTATTGCAGTATATCTCCTTGAATTCCAATTGTACCTGTCCAGATGTGCTGCTAATAAATGACTTTTATTTTGGATGCAAAGACCATTGTTTGCGGGAGTCGCCAAGCCCGGTCAACGGCGTAAGGTTCAGATCCTTATCTCCTAGGAGTTCGTGGGTTCAAATCCCACCTCCCGCATAAATCATAAAACTAAACCAAAACTATGAACAACTTTAAACCATAGTTAGTTCTAATGTTTCCCAATGGGAAAAATCATTAAAGTTGGCGGCAGGGGCACATCACGAAGAGAAGCAGAATCCGACGATGAAAAATGGGCTGGCGAAAAGTTCAGAGAATACCAGAAAAAAATGAAGGAAAAAGCAGCGGACGAATATGTTGTGTCTGGCCGTGGTACAGGCAAAAGAAAACTTGGTGATACTCCAGAAACTGAGAAACCTTCTGCAAAGGGTCGCTACGTTTCAATGGGTAGAGGAACAGGAAGAAGAAAGTTAGAATAAACTAATTTTTCTTATTTTTCTAATATTTTTGCAATTTTTGACTCTAGGGATTTGCTTATTTTTTCGCCTGAAACCTTGCCGCGAAGCGATTTCATTGCCATTCCCATGAGCATGCCTGTAGAATGAGTGCCTTGTTTTTGTATTATGCCGATGTTGTTCTGAACCAGATTGTCTAGGAATTTTTCTAGTTCCAGATCGTCAAAGGAAGATTGGTTCTGTGCAAATTCGTCCGGCGACTTTATTTTGCCAGACATTATGTTCTCAAAGATAATTTCGACTGACTCTTTTGCAATTTTATTATCTGATAATAACTCAAATGTTCTTGTAATGTGTTCTGGCTTGAGCAACATCTGATCTAGCCCCTGTCTTTGCAGATTAGTTATAGTAGAACACAAGACGGATGCCACAAAATTTGGGTTCTTGTATTTTGTGCAAACTGACTCGAACAATTCTAAATAATCAGAATCAAAGATTTGTTCTGCTAACTGCAAGTTTAGTCCGTATTTTTTTTGTAGATCTGCTATTGTTTCATCCCAAGATTTTGGAACGTTTCTTTGTGCAAATTCAAGTTCTTGCTTGCTTACTAGTATTGGAGGAATGTCTGTTTCTGGATACATTCGTGATGAGCCAGGCCTCGGCCTCAAAAATACCGTCTCACCGGTATTTGTTGCAGCGCGGGTTTCTGCAGGAACTCCGTTTTTTGCAGCTTTAATTCTGTTAATTACTGCATCTAACGCAAACTCTAGCTTGTCTTTTGGACCTGCAATTATGAAAAATCCGTCATTTTTTTCTAACTTTAGTAGTGCACGCAATTTGTTAACATAGTCTTGCTCTATGCCATAGTTTGGCAGCTCATCAGAATGGAAAATTCCCCCAATTCCAAAAAATCGCACTTGTTGCCCAAGCTCTTTTCCTAATCGTATTCCTTCATACGGCTCATATCCAAACATGCCCGCAAAATTTTTGATTCCCAGCGACTTGATGGTATAGCCGTCCTTGATTGATTTCTGAATTATCTTTGATTTACAATCTGCAAAAAATGACGTAACATCAACACTCTGCTCCCTTGATATAGAGTCAAGATCTATTTTTTCCAGCTTCTGTGCTATTATCTGTAATCCATGCTGTCGTTTTGCCTCATACAAAATCACTTTTTCAAGCTGGTCTAGCTGCTGGACTCCTTTTACCTCTACAATTCCACCACCAGACACTGAGACATTTACGTCCTGCCTGATTGATCCTATTCCACGAGTCACTCTACGAGTCACTCTGAGCAGTCTCCCAAGGGTCAGTGCGATTTTTTTCACAAATACTGGATTGCCTTCAACTGGCTCTAGTGCGATTTCTACAAGCGGTACTCCAAGTCTGTCAAGTGCATATTCTCTAGTACTATCTGTATCTTTGAGCAGTTTTGCAGCATCCTCTTCAAGGCAAATTGTCTGGACACCAACATCTTGGCCGTCTACTCTGATGTGTCCGCCTTGTGATACTAGCATGGTTCTCTGAAATCCGGATGTATTGGAGCCATCGATTACTATTTTTCTCATAACATAACTTTCATCAAAAATATCCGATTTTAATGCAGAAGCAATGATCAACGCAGTGTCTTTTGCGTCTTGGTCCAGCTTGTGGGGGGGTTCATCATCATATTCCACAAGGCAACTACTTTGTGGATTTGCAAAATACTGGATTTGCTTTGACTTTGATGATTCAAAGAGCGCGGCTGGGTCGTATTTGCCAAGCTCGCTTTTTGCCAGCCTCAATTTTCTTGTAAATCGGAGTGGATATTCTTCTAGTTCTAGTTGCCTGCAGCCACAAAATAGTTTTTTGTTGGTTGCCAGTTGCTGGTGTATCTCAAGGCCTATCTTTAGGCCGATTTTGTCTATTTGAGGCTCCACACAAAACCTAACTGCGATTGCCTTAAATCTTATTCCCTAAATTCAGATGCGATATTTTTTAGCATAATATCTTTGATGTTTTTGGCATTTGTGCCTAGTGACCACATTGCTTTCACAAGTGCAATCTCAGAAATCATATCAGACAAAGGAACCACGCCAAAATGCATCAGATCCCTTCCACTCTCATAGATTGCCATGTTTACCTGGCCATCCAAGCATTGCGATGTCATTCCCAAAAAAACGTCTCGCTGTTTTGCTTTTTTTATAACATCATACATTGTTCTGCCGACATGTCCAAGGCCTGTTCCTTCAAAGATTATTGCCTTGTATCCACTGTCTAGAAGATTTTCGACTAGTTTTGAATCATATCCAGGATGATACTTTACCAGCGCCACTTTGGAATCTAGGCCTATCTTTGGGGTATAGTCTTTTTGGTTATAATATGGTCTAGCAAAGTTCTGAATTACTGAATCACCAGATACAACAAATGCAGGTTTTGCACCAACTGTCTCAAAGGCATTTCTCCTGCTAGTGTGGTTTTTTCGCACACGCGTTCCAAGATGACATGCAATATCGTCATCATTCTCAGAATTGTGCATTGCAACAAAGACCCCATTGGCGCCTGATTTTACAATGAATTTTGTAGCACCAATTAGGTTTAGTGCGGCATCGGATGACGGCCTGTCTGATGATCTCTGCGAGCCAACTAGAACTATGGGCTTTGGAAAGCCAGCCAGTGCAAACGACAAAAATGCTGCAGTGTATTGCATAGTGTCAGTTCCATGCGCAACCAGAATTCCCTTATAGTCGGATTTTGCAAGCGAGTCTAGTTTTTGCGTAATTTTTATCCAGTGTTCTGGTGTAATGTTTTCTGAATATTCAGAAAACAACACCTCAGCATCAATATTTGCAATTTCCGCCAGTTCTGGCACGGATGCATTTAGCTCTTGCGCAGTTAGTGCTGGTGTGACACTGCCTGTTCTATAGTCAATTCTACTTGCAATTGTTCCACCCGTGGACAGCAACAAAATTTTTGGCAATGCCGGATTGTGTTTTATGATATTGTTACTTTCTAAAGTAGACGAAGCATTGGATAGACACTCGATTTTTTTTATCTTGTCTAGTCCCAAGCCAACATTGTAACCACTCTTGAATTTTACAACAATATGCGAATCATCGCTGTGTTCATATCTTGGCATTATTGTGGCCGTCTGCTCAAAATCCGTTATAATTTTGACAGTGTCTCCTACTTTGACCTTGTTTTGTTTTAGGAATTCTAGGGCTCTGCCATTGTAGCCTCTATATTCTGACATTTACGAAAAACTAAGTTTTGTTGTTATTTTAGTTATCTATAGTACGGCACTGCTATCTTTTGACCAATCTTGAGGTCTTTTTGGGTCTTTACCTTTTTGACTGCTTCCTCAAAGTGTCTCATGGTTACTTTGGCATCAGTCGACGCCTTTTCAAGCTCTTCCTTTGTTGGGTGCTTGTCTAGATACTCGTGAATTACAATGGATACTGCAGTGTTTGCAATTGCAGCCACATCTGCTCCACTCATTCCGTCCGTGATTTCTGCTATCTTGTCCAAGTTGACATAGTCAAGTTGGTTTTTGTCAGATACTGCAGGAATGCTCTTTGCGGTGATTTCCAGAATTTGTCGCCTGCTGTCCTTGTCTGGCATTGGAATCTGTATAATCTTGTCAAATCGTCCTGGTCTTAGCAATGCTGGATCTATCATATCTGCCCTGTTTGTTGCGGCAAGAACAATTACTCCATGCATGTTTTCCATTCCGTCCAGTTCTGTTAAAAGCTGACTTACTACTCGTTCAGTTACTGCCGTTTCTGCACCTGCTCCTCTAATTGGTGCAATAGAATCAATTTCATCGAAAAACACAACACATGGTGATGCCTGTCTTGCACGTCGGAATATCTCTCTGATCCCTCGCTCTGATTCTCCAACCCATTTTGATAACAATTCTGGTCCTCTTACTGAGACAAAGTTTGCCTCACTCTCAGTTGCTACTGCCTTTGCTAGCAATGTCTTTCCAACACCACTTGCTCCGTGCAATAGAATTCCTCTTGGCATTCGATGGCCAAGCTTGTCGTATAGTGCTGGATATTTCATTGGCCACTCTACTGCCTCTTGGAGTTGCTGCTTTACTTCCTTTAGTCCGCCAATGTCGTCCCATTTTACGTCTGGGTTTTCAATGAATACCTCTCGCATTCCAGATGGGGTTACTTCGATGAGTGCTTTTTGGAAATCATCATTGTTCACAATAAGCTTGTCTAGTGTTTCCGGTGGTAGCTTTTCATCCTCTAGGTTTAGCTCTGGTAATAGTCTTCGAAGGCACTTCATTGCTGCTTCCTTGCAGAGATATTCCAAGTCTGCGCCCACATAGCCGTGACTAACTGAGGCAATTTTGTCAATATTGACATAGTTTGCGTCATTTTCCTCTGTTACAAGCGGCATGTTTCTTGTGTGAATGTTGAGAATGTCTTTTCGGCCTTTCTTGTCTGGTACTTTGATTTCGATTTCTCGATCAAATCGTCCAGGTCTTCTTAACGCTGGATCGATTGCATTTGGTCTGTTTGTTGCGGCAATTACAATTACCTTACCTCTTGCTTCCAGTCCGTCCATTAATGATAGCATTTGTGATACGACGCGTCGTTCTACTTCGCCAGTTACTTCTTCTCTTTTTGGCGCAATAGAATCTATTTCATCTACGAAAATTATTGATGGTGCCTTTTCTCTGGCCTCCTTGAATATTTCTCTGAGTCTTGCTTCGCTTTCACCGTAAAACTTGCTCATTATCTCCGGACCTGAAATGCTGATAAAGTGAGCATTGCTTTCATTTGCTACTGCCTTTGCTAGCAATGTCTTTCCAGTTCCTGGTGGACCATACAAAAGCACGCCTTTTGGCGCTTCGACTCCGAGTTTTTCAAATATCTCTGGGTGTCGTAGTGGCAACTCGATCATTTCGCGAACCTTTTTGATTTCATCAGTGAGCCCGCCAATGTCTTCGTATGTTACCTGTGGTACTCCTCTTAGTGTTTCTCCTTTTTC
The DNA here is from genome assembly GCF_002787055.1 of Candidatus Nitrosotenuis aquarius. Classification (NCBI taxonomy): domain Archaea; kingdom Thermoproteati; phylum Nitrososphaerota; genus Candidatus Nitrosotenuis; species Candidatus Nitrosotenuis aquarius. The sequence continues at coordinate 1,111,733 of NZ_CP024808.1, read as the reverse complement.
TGCAATATGGAAAACTGTTTTCTGTGTCACCAGTACTGCATCAGCTGCTGGAGTAACACCAATTACTTGAAATGTCAATCGTCCGCCAAAATACGGCACCATTACATTGTCACCTTTGATTAGTGGAACGCTTTCTAGAGCATCAGCCAAATACCTCTCATCAATTGGAGGAATTGCCTCTAGTGGCGCAACTACTACTTTTTCGGCAGCCACCGCCTTTATCTTTCTAACAGTAATGGTATCGCCAATCGCAATGCCAGCATTGTTTCTACCCAAGCCATCAATTCGTATGATTCCCTTTCCCTCATCTGATGGGTATAACGGAAGGCATTTTGCAACTGTCCTTCTTTTTCCCTTAATCTCGATAACATCACCAGTTGAGGCATTTAGCGTATCCATAGAATCATAGTCAATTCTTGCCACCCCGCGCCCAACATCTCGGGTGTATGCTTCAAGAACTTTGAGAGAAAGGGCGCTCTGGCTCATAGGTTTAACATCTCAGCGTATTTTTTATATCTTTGGCCTTTTTGATCCACATAAAACAAAGCTTAAAATCCAAAGTCCCAACCATCACCAAAAATGGGTAAGCGACCATTAGTTAGAAGACGTGGCCGGGGAGGCATGCAATTCAGAGCAGCCGCAACTAGCAAGATCTCACCAGCAAAATACCCGTATTTTGACTTGGCAGAAGATCACACCGGCACAGTAGTCGATCTTGTCCATGAGAGCGGCCGGGACACACCGCTTGCACGAGTCCGCTTTGAAAACGGATCCATTTCCATGATTCCAGCGGTTCTTGGAACATCCATTGGCAGTACTATCAAATTTGGATTAAACGCAGATCTCAAGCAAGGAAACGTAATTAGCATTCAAAACATTCCAGACGGAACCGTCGTGTGCAACGTTGAAAAGCACTTTGGCGACGGTGGAGCAATTGCAAAGAGCGCAGGCGGCTCTGCAACCGTATTCTCGCATGGTACAGACGGTGTTATCATAAAACTACCATCTGGAGCATTTACTACACTAAACCCAAAGAATCGCGCCATGATTGGAGTACTGGCAGGAGGAGGAGCTGGAGACAGACCATTCCTTAATGCAGGAAACAAATGGAGAAGATACAGATCAAAGGGCCACAAATATCCAATAGTCAGGGGTGTAGCCCAAGCAGCATATGTCCATCCACACGGAGGAGGACGACACCAACACATGGGTGGTGGAGGAACAGTCGCAAGAGATGCACCACCAGGAGCAAAGGTAGGAAGCATTGCGGCAAGAAAGACTGGACGATCTCGAGTCAAAGAAAGAGCATAATCCAATTTTTCTGCACCCTAAAATTGATTAAGACCAAGACAAGATCAATTCCTAAATGGCAAAACAGCGTGTTCATCTTTTCATAAAGGGCAAAGTGCAGGGCGTTTTTTTTCGCCAGGCAATGAAGGTGACTGCAAAAAAGAATCACGCAACAGGCTGGGTTAGAAACCTAAAGGACGGCCGAGTCGAGGCAATAATCGAAGGCGAAGATCTTGATGTCAGTAATGTGGTGGAGTGGTGCCACGCAGGCCCTGCAAATGCACGAGTAGAAGACGTAGAAATACGAAATGAAAAATTCAAAGGTGAGTTTGCCAAGTTTGAAGTATTGTACTAGTGTATGGTGTTATAGGCATCAGAAATTGTAGCCTTGAGCGCATCCAATTCCTGTTCGTTTGTTATTGTTTTGGTCTGGAACGACTCCTTTCTGTCTCGTTGTATCTTGACAATTATGGAGTTTCCCTCTGGCTCGAGGTCCACAAACCACCTAAATGAAAGCGACTTGCCAAACACTATTCTATGTGCACGAACATCTTCTACAACATTGCTTCCAAGTGAAAGACAATACTCCCTTAGTGAGTCAAACATGAAAAATAGTGATTTTGGTATCTGTTTTTTGAAGTCCTCATAGTTTCTTTTTGGCCCCAAAGACAATCCGTCCATGTTTGTGAGCTGGTATAATACTAAATAATTCAAGTGGTAGTAGATCTGCTAGTTCCGATCCCGACAAGTAACCCCATCTCAAGATGCACAAGATCCGCCACGTTGACGAAGTAGCGTGAATACTTTGCCTTAGGATTGCTCCCTCCCGGACCTCATCCATTTCGGCAATTCGACACTAAGATTACTCCTTCGAGCAATCACGTGCCTGTATCCACCCGCTTCGGCGTGATTTCATTTCAGTACATCAAGCGGGAATTATCCATCTGGAAGTTTATCCAGCAGTTACTGACCTCTGCATAGAGCCGGTTTCAGAAAAGGGCACGGCTAGCGCCCCGATCCTACCTACTACCAAATATGGTTACGATACAATGTTATATGTGCATTAAGGTTTAGTCACGCAGATCTACAATCATCTTACACACAGAACAAACCTTGCCTGTGCACTCTGCGCCGCAATTTGCACACTTGATCTTTTCTTTATGGTTGGCATCCTTCATGGTTTGTGATATTTTTAGAACAGATCGGTACATGTTATTCTTTATTCCTGAATGGCTGTTTTCTAATTTGTTCAAAAACTCGCGAATCTCTGTCCGAATTCCTTCATTCGTGTGGGGACATGGTTCAGTCTGGAATGGCAAATTATTTGTGAATGCATAAAAGACGATTTCTGACTCGTAAATTTCGCAAAACGGCTTTATCTTTCGCAGGGTGTTATTGGAGGTGTCTGGATCCATCCAACCAATTTTGTTGGTGTCTCCAGATAACGTGTTTATGACAAATGTCTGTAGTGTGTCATCTAGGTTGTGACCTGTCGCAATAATGTCTGCCCCAATTTGCATTGCTGCATGATCCATTGCACGCCTTCTAAATGTGCCACAAATGGAGCACGATGACAATCTGTCATCTTCGTTTTGTTTTAGAGATTCATCCAATGTTAAACCAAACAAGTCCTTGTATGGATATATGGTGTGTTCTACTCCAAGCCTTACACAAAAATCCCTTACTATGTCCAATGCTTCATCGCGATATCCGGGAATCCCCTCATCTATTGTCACTGCGTGAATTCTGAAATTGTGATTTTTTGCCATCTTTGATAATACGTGTAACAATGCAAGTGAGTCTTTTCCTCCAGAGACTGCCACACAAACCAATTCACCGTTTTGGATCATGTTGTATTTTGAAATGGTCCTTGCAGTTTTGCGCAATATGGAATTTGAAAAGCATTCAGAACATAGGCTCTCACCGGAATATTTCCTAGAATAGGCTGCGGTGTTTTGACATCTGTCGCATTTCATGGCTTTGGTGCCAGTAGCCCAAATTTAACGATAATTACTCTAGATTGTAAACCAGCCTGATTTTAGATATGATAGCGCGATGTTTAGGCCAAACAAGGCAAAGGTAAAGCCGTAGATTGCCCACATTGTGCGATTTACCATTGAATCTGAAAGCTTTTTGTCAATTATGCTGTGGATGAACTTGCCGCCATCAAGGATTGGCAATGGAAGCATGTTGATTATTCCTATGAAAAATGAGATCATCCAAAGCCACAGCAAAAACATTGACAGCTCAGGACTCTTCCATTCTATGAAGTTGTAGATTGGCTTGTATGATATGGAATTGTCGCGTGTTATCCCTATCAAACCCTTGGTGGGATCATCAGGAGAAGGCATTACCTCTACTTGGTGATCGATGCTGACTCCGTCTCGAAGTACTGTGACCTTGGCAATCTCTCCCGGTACAAGCTTTACCTTGGTAAAATCAAGAGGCGTTACCACCGAAATGCCGTTAATTGATGTTATGACATCATTGATTTGTAGTCCTGCCTTTTCTGCACCTCCGCCAGGCATTATGCCCAGTATGTTTACTCCTTGCGGGGTCTCATAGAACGTACTTCGTATTGGCTCTGGCACAACAATTGCAAAGAACGGGTTTGTCAGTAAAATGGCGCCAAGCACCAGTGCAAATATCACATTTGAAGTAGCTCCTGCACCAATTACTCGAAGCTTTGAGATCTTTTTTGCCTTGTTGAATTCTTCATCGTCTGGTTCTACGAATCCGGCAAACATTGCAATGAATATGGCAAATCCACCCGTCTTGATTCGGATCTTTTCCAGAGTTGCAACTATGCCGTGGGCCCCCTCATGTATCACCAGTACAATTGGAATTGACAACAGAAAATACAAAATTGCAGAAGACGATGTCAGTGTGACACCTGGGATCAGCACTGTAAGCTCTGAGAATTCTTCCGGCTTGTCAAAGAATTTAGTTACATTGTCTATCAAAAACCAAAATCCAAAACCCATCATGATAAAACCTGCAACCACACTTACATCGGCAAACACACGTATGCCTCGCCTAGTTCTGCCGAGCATCTTGGTAAGTGCTACCTGAACCTGAGTGTTCTTGTATGTCAGGCTGTACGGTTTTACCTCAAATCCGTGCTTTTCCAGCTTGAGTGCTTTGGTTAATCCAAGTATGATTCCCCAAGCCATTAAAACATAGATTATGGCGTTCTGTGATAAAAAATCCAAGTTCAAATTAATTGCTACTTTTTTTAATGACGCCCATTTATCGTTTGCTATGAAAGGGGTAGTGATATTATCCACATATCCGAACAAAAAGTCAATTCAAAAAATAGCAAACAAGCTTGTACGATCAAGACTTGCAGCATGCGTAAACATGACTAGGATATCTTCGGTATATTCCTGGCAAGGCAAAATAGAAAACACAGATGAAATCTTGGCAGTATTCAAAACTACACAAAAAAACAAATCAAAGCTAAAAGCACAGATCAAGCTCACGCACCCGTACAAAGTCCCAGAAATTGCAGAAATAACACTAGCTGATCTAAACAAGCCATATCTACAATGGCTGATTGACTCTACTGGCTAGACATCCACTGCAAATCTAAGAAGGGATACAATTCCACCAAGGCCGGATACTTGGAGGCCTATGTCTGTTGACGCATCCAATGCGTAGACTTTGACTCCCTTGGACTCAACATCGTTTAGGAACTGTATTATTTGGTTTTCATCATGAGTCTGGATTATTTTCTCTGAGAAAACCAGCGATTCTACTGCGCCAAGGTCGTTTGCCTTTTTTGTCTCCTCAAAACCCATTGTGAATTTTCTACTCTTGTTGTTTGCCCTGATCATTATTTCTTCTAGTATGGATGAGACCTTGGCAAGCTTGCTCTGGCTCAGTATTTGTTGCATTACCTTTGACTTGATAAACGTGTAAATCCCATCTTCTCCTCCAGAATCGATTCCGTCAACTATCTCTATTTTGTGGGCCTTTGAGATGGGGCTTTTTGCCAAAAAGTTGGCAAACTGTCTTTTTGTTTCACCAGGGCCAAAAATCACTAGACTGTCGTTTTCTCTGAGTGTTGTGTTTAGCGCCTTTGCGACACTTTCAAAAAATGTCTGAATGTTGAAGCTAGTCTTGTATTGTTTTCCACTGGAGCCAGAATACATGTTTTGCATCAGCTCCAAGTGAGTCCCTTTTAGCTTGCCTATTCCGCAGTCTCCCCTGTCTATTGCAACCAAGACAAACCCAAGACTTTCGTCCTTCGTCTTTATCAGTTTTAGCTCAAGCGGCTGCCATTTCTTTTTTACAACGTTAAACGAATCCCCAATTCTTACCAGAATTGAATGATGAAGTCCTTTTGATACTGCCTCATTTGTTGATTCTGTAATGGTGCCATGGATTCGCAGTTTGTCAAAAACTGCATCCAGCGCTATTTTCTCAACCTCCAGTGCTATGCGAATCTTGATTCGCTCACCTCTGTCGGGCCTAGAATAATCCTTGTCCTGTTTTATTACGCGTGTAGTGTCTGAGATTATGGTATCCTGATTTTTTATAATTCTGCGCAATACCAGCAAATCATCTGGTTCTTCGACTAAAAACGACACAGTACTGTCATCGATAATCTTTGTAATCATGGAGTGGTATTGTGTAGAGCGATATTATACAGTACTGGTGCTTTCCATGTTTTTCTTTTTCAGATAATTATCAACCCAGTCTGGCGTGATTACCCCGCCTTCTGCCAAATTGACAAGCGAATTCGATGATGCCTCGCCAGTCACTTTGCCGCCCCTTCTTCTAAGCTGCCTCCACTTGAGTGTTGTATTGCCGCTCTTTGAATTGTAAATTATGCCCAAGACATCGCGCGCATTTACAAACGTAATGTCGCGAATTTTCTTTAGCGTTACCTTGTCTGCTGCCTCTACGTAGATGGAACCCAGCGATTCTTCTCGCTCTGGAAATACCTCCGGGTCTTCAAGATAGCTTCGGGGCATGTATGAGCTGCATGTGCTTGCTATGATGAATCGTCTAAAGCTTTCAAGTGAGGCTGGAGCGTCAATTGCAACCATTTTCTTTAGCACTGGCATTGCGCCTTATCAAGCTTCTTTTAAAAATCCCTCATTGCTATATTGTATAGTAGGCGTTGATGACCTTATCCCATTGATTCTAAAATGATATAGATCTTGAGTTCTGAGCCTGCATTTTTGCTAAAAGATTTAATCCAAAATTTGTTTTCTAAGAATAATGAAATCCCTAACCGAATATCTGACATTTAACACAAAAAAGAGACTAGAATTTGTACATATTACACCACAGGTGCGTCAACTAGTCAAAAAAAGCGGAATCAAAGAAGGCCTATGTCTTGTCAATGCAATGCATATTTCCGCAAGTGTTTTCATCAACGACAACGAATCCGGTCTTCACAAAGACTATGCAAAATGGCTGGAAAAACTAGCACCACATGATCCAGTAAACCAATACCAACACAATGACACAGGAGAAGACAATGCAGATGCACACCTAAAGCGACAGATCATGGGGCGCGAAGTCGTAATAGCAATAACTAATGGCGATCTGGACTTTGGGCCTTGGGAACAAATTTTTTATGGAGAATTTGATGGGATGCGACCAAAGCGAGTTCTAGTCAAAATCATCGGAGAATAATTATCCGAAATCTGCGTCTCGCTTCTGACTGGCGCTTTCGTTTTTGCGAGAGGCCAATCGAAATTCATCATCATGGTTTTGCGGACCATGTGTACAGTTGACACAACCTACCTTGAATCCATATTCATCTTTGACAAATGTCTTGCATCCGCAAAAGCATGCCATGCTAGAAGTTTTACATTCTATGATATAACTTTACGCAGAGCAGCAAGAGCCTGGTGGAATAGCATGTCCGTGTGGGCACTTGCGTGGATGCTTTAGCATTGTGCATAATGCGTCTGTGAATTGCTTGCTCATGTGGTGTTCTATTCCACAGACCATTTCCTCATCGATTTCGACCTTTAGCGCGCTATCCATAAGGACCTCAAGCAGTCTACTGTTTCGCATCATGCTAGAACCTACCTTTTCTCCGCCCTCTGTCAGAGATACACCTGCCTTGCTGTAATTTACCAGATTCTGCTCATTTAGCTTTTTTAACATCTGGACTACGCTTGGCTGTCTGACATTTAGCATCTTGGCAATTGTACTAATCTTGACTGGCTCGTTTCTCTCCTTGATGTGCCAGATTGCTTTTAGGTACATCTCCACATGTTCTGCTTCGGCAGTTCCAACGAACAGTATCTCATCATTTATCGAATCCATTATGATACATCCTTTGCATCTTTGAGCAAATATTCAAAGTATTCTCTTGCAAAGACAGCCAAACCTGCATGGTCTGCCCAAATTGCAACTGCCTCTCCTTCCGAGGCATCATTAATTGGACCAAGCAAAATCACTACATAGCGCTTGTCCGAAATTATTCCTCCTCCAAACAGTCCTTTTTTGACCTTGACTGTGGATACTCTGGCCAAAGCCTTGAGCGATTCTCGGTCCATCTCATCTGACATCAATATGGTAATTACAACACCCTTGTCATGCAGCTGGCGCAATTTCGGCAATGCCTGCTTTACGAGCATCTCGTTTGCCTTTGGCAGGGCGATCAGAACCTCGTTTCTGCACGAATCAACCATTTCTAGGATTTTTGATGCAATATTCATTATGCCGGACAAAACCCAAATGTCTGGCCTCTCACTTACACCACTTTTCTCGTATAATGGCACCAGTTCCCGCAAAACAACATTTTCATTTTCCTTAAAATCGGATTCTATCTTTTGCTTTGTTGCCTCTAGCGCAGTTGCTGGGGATTTTGCAAAATATTTTGTGGGCCTGGAATCATCAGAGCCGATCCAGCCTTTTTCCTCAAGCGATCCGAGCACCTCATAAATCTTGGAATATGGCACGCCCGACTTTTGACTCAGATCAGACGCGGTAAGCTCGCCTCCTTTTAGCAAAGAAGAATACGTCCTGATCTCATAGCTTGTCAGGCCAATCTTTTCAAGCGACTTGCGCGTATTATCAGAAATACTCATCCGATCTTATGCGTGGTTTTTCAGTATTTAAACACAGAACCGATCAATCTACTGAATACAACGGGGCAGAGTGGGAAATACATTAAATATCAATTTGAAAAACTGCAACTAGTACATGTCGCTAATTCAGCTCTCAAGAAACTCGACAAAGACGCTTGGAAAGAAATCCACAATCAGATTCACCCAGAGCATCTGCCCTGACTGTAACATGATTCTGGATGCAGAGGTCTTTGAGCGAGACGGACGCGTCTTTATGAGCAAAACATGCCCAACACATGGCGAATGTGAAGAATTGTACTTTGGTTCCTATGAAATGTACAAAAAATTCAGCACCTATTGGGCTGACGGCAAGGGCGCACATGCACCAAACGTAATGATCGAGAAATGTTCTTGCCCGAATAACTGCGGTTTATGTTCAAATCACCTATCACACAGCGGTCTTGCAAACATGATCGTAACCAACAGGTGTGACCTGACATGCTGGTACTGCTTCTTTTACGTAAAGAAGGGCCTTGAAGGAGCATACATGTACGAGCCGTCACACGACCAAGTTCGTGCAATGATGAAGACCCTAAAGGCAGAGCGACCAATTCCGGGCAACTCTATCCAAATCACTGGCGGTGAGCCAATGCTGCGAGATGACATTACCGATATTATCAAAATAATGAAACAAGAAGGTGTTGACCATGTCCAGATGAATACAAACGGCATCAGACATGCAATGGACCCAGAAGCGGCAAGAGAGGTAAGACTGGCAGGCTGCAATAACCTGTACCTGAGCTTTGACGGTGTCACTGCAAGAACAAATCCAAAGAACCACTGGGAGATCCCATATGCTCTGGATAGCTGCAGAAAGACAGGCACAACAGTAGTTTTTGTTCCGACAGTTATCAAATCAATCAACGACCATGAACTAGGCGGTATCATTCGATATGCCCAAAAGAACATGGACGTAGTTCACGCAGTAAACTTCCAACCAGTATCACTAACTGGTAGAATGGGTAAAGCAGAACGTGAAAAATACAGAATCACCATTCCTGATTGCATCCAAAGAATCGAAGAGCAGACAAATGGCGAGGTTACAGTTGATGACTGGTTCCCAGTTCCAAGCTGCATGCCGTTGACTAACGTAATTGAGGCATTCTCTAGCAAACCAAAATACGAATTATCAATTCATTTTGCATGTGGTGCAGGCACCTATGTCTTCGAAGACGCAGAGACAAAGAAATTCGTCCCACTGCCAAGATTTGCAGACATTCAAGGAATGTTGGAATTATTCGAAGACAAAGCAGAAGAAATCCGTTCTGGTAAAAACAAGTACTTTACCATGCTAGAGGTTGTAAGAAAGCTTTCTAGTTTCGTTGACAAAAAGAAGCAACCAGCAGGCCTAGACTTGGCAAAGATGTTTGGCAATATTCTAATGAAGAGATCATTTGATGCAGTAGGCTCTTGGCACGTCAAGGGATTATTCTTGGGCATGATGCACTTTCAAGACAAGTACAATGAAGACCTAGAAAGACTACAAAGATGTGATATACACTATTTGACTCCAGATCTTAGAATCATTCCATTCTGCGCATTCAATGTCATTCCAGAATGGTACAGGGACAGAATCCAAAAGAAATATTCCATTACAGTGGAAGAATGGGAGCAAAGAGAAGGTGTCAAACTAGAAGACGGCTTGTATAGAGGCCTAATGAGAAGAGGAAAAGGAGACGAGCTCGCAGCTGGTTGTGCAAAAAGCCAGATGATGCATGCAGCATCTCAAGCATTAGTGTAAATTAATCCAAGACCTTTTAAAATCATAAATTTAATTTTGATTCATTGAAACTACTTTTCATTTCTCCAAGGTATTCTGGTGGTATAGGTGGCCATGCAGCTATGCTTGCAGACCAACTACGAAAACATGGATTTCATGTTGATTTTCTTGATCCTCCAAAAATTCCAATTAAAAATTTTAAAAATCCAAGCTTTGTAGTTACCAGCTCCATCTCGAGTTTCTTTAAGGGTAGTTATGATATAGTGCATGCGTTCAATGTGCCGTCTGCTTTTGCGATGCGGACAGCATGTGCAAAAAAAAGAGTACTCTCAATTCATGGTGTTTTCAGTGATCAGGTAAACATTCTACATTCAAGTGCTCTGGGAAAAGTTGCCAAAACCACCGAAGAAAGCGCTCTCAGATGGGCAAACATGCTAACAACTGACTCAAAAATCACACAAAAAGCCTACAAAGAAAAACTAGGACTGGATTTCGAGTATCTACCAAGCCCAATTGATACGGAAAAACTAGATGATATTCCAGACACAGAAAAAAAAGACAACCAAGTTATCTATGCTGGCAGAGATAGTTACGAGAAAGGAATTGATATTCTTCGCAGAATAGAATCACAAATCAAAGGCAATGTCGTTTATTGTATAGACTTTCCTTGGCAAAAGGCAATGTCCACACTCAAATCCTCAAGAGTATTGGTTGTACCGTCAAGAATGGAAAGTTTACCTACTGTAATCAAAGAGGCATTTTATCTGAAAATCCCTGTCATTGCAACAAATGTTGGTGGAATACCAGAACTAGTCACTAACAAAAAAACAGGCATTCTAGTTCCACCAGAAGAACCTCAAACATTATTGTCTGAAATCAACTCGTTATTAGACGATTCAGAGCAAATAAAAAAACTGACTGATGCTGCATTTGACTTTGTAAACAAAAACATGACATGGACTATCTGGCTTCCAAAATATATTGAATTTTATAAAAAACTCTTAAAATAATCACAATGAGAAAAATATTTTCAAGCCATCGCTTAGTTCGGTTTGATACTCCCAATTGAGTAGTTTTTTTGTTAGAGTTGTGTCGGCTTGACTAGTGAATACATCTCCAACTAATGGTTTCTCATATTTTGGTTCTAGTTCTAATCCAGAAAGCTCAATCATCTGATCTGCCAGCTGTTTTATGGAAGTGACCATACCGGTTCCTACATTGAAAAATCCGTTTTTGACATTACTCTTCATGGCTGCAATGTTTGCTCTTGCAACGTCTTCTACAAAAATAAAATCCCTTTTTTGTTCACCGTTACCAAAAATCACTGGCTGCCTTTTTTCTTTTAGATTGTTGATGAATTTGGTTATTACTCCTGCATAAGATCCAGTCTGGCCTTTTCCATAGATGTTAAAGTATCTGAGGCCAATTATTGAAACACCATTTTCAACATATTTTTCGGCCAAAAATTCGTCCTCTAGTTTCGTGTTACCATACGGATTGATCGGGGTACGTTTACTATCTTCGGCGATTGGAGTTTTTTCTGGATTACCATAAACGCTAGAGCTGCTAGCATAAATTATCTTGGTCCCGAATTCCCTTGCTATTTTGAATACATTTTCAGTACCTTTGACGTTTACATCTACATATTCGTCTTGTTTTGTAAATGACTCTTGTACGTCTGTAAGTGCTGCCTCATGAAACACACCGTCTGTATTTTTTATGATATTTCTCATAGAATCAAAATCTCTGATATCGATTTTTTGAAATTGTATTTTATCAAAAACTTCTTTTAGATTTTCTAGCTTACCTCGATAAAGGTTATCTATTACAATCACATCGTGATTTTCTTTGATTAATCTTTTTACCAAATAGCTTCCAACAAAACCAGCCCCACCGGTTACAGCAAATTTCACATGACGTGATAAATTTGTCATATCTTTAAGTCTTGAGCAAAACTAGACAAAACTAAATAAAGAATGATCATCGAAAATCAAACTAGTTGATGCATTGATGACCAATTCAATAATGGAGATGAGTTCACAGGAGCTTATTCAAGCGATTCAGAGCAACAATCTCAAGGTTTGTGTTATTGGTGTGGGGAGAATTGGATTGCCTACTGCACTATCCTTTGCAAATTCTGGCCTCTCAACAATTGGAGTGGATATCAATTCAGACCTAGTTGCCTCCATTAACTCGGGTGAATTTCCCCTTAAAGATGAGCCTGGTTATGACATAATATTTGAAAATGTAATGAAAGAAAAAAATTTTTCTGCAACTACGAAGATCGAGGAAGGTGTTCCAAAATCTGACGTGATACTATTATCACTTCCAACCCCAATGGATGAAAACAACATTCCTAATTATTCTGCATTGAAATCTGTAGGCAAACAACTACATGAACTGCTTACTCCCGGATCACTTGTTATTGTAGAAAGTACAATAGAACCGGGATTTGTGGAAGATGAACTGATCTCTATAATAGAAGGGGATGGAACCAGACTGAAAGCAGGAAAGAACTTTGGAATAGGAGTATGTCCTGAAACTGCAAACCCAGGACAAATTCTTAATGATTTTGAAAGATTGCCAAGACTTGTAGGTGCAATTGATGATAGAATTGCCAACATCATTACAAAGATCTATAGGCATGTGTTCACTGTTGATCTAATTCCGATGCCTGATTGTAAGACTGCTAATGCAGTAAAGCTTACCACGAATGTTTTTCGTGACATTAACATTGCTTTTGTAAATGAGCTCGCGATATTGTTTGAAAAAATAGGCGTCGATATTATGAAAGTACTCGAAGCTGCAAAAACAAAATACAATTTTCAAGTTCATTATCCTGGAGCGGGAGTAGGTGGGCCATGTCTTCCAGTTAATTCTTACCAAATGCTTAATCTTGCAAAACGTGTTAATGGAAATCTAAATATTGTTAAAGCTGGTCGTATTGCTAACGAATCGATGCCTGATCATGTAATAGGCCTACTAAATGATGGATTTTTAGAGGCCAATAAGAGCATCAAAGGTTCAGAAATACTAATCCTTGGCATATCGTACAAACCGGATGTAAAAGATATCCAGCTAAGCCCTGCGAAACATATCGTAGAAAAATTGCTTGCGGGTGAGGCCAAAGTAAAAATCTATGATCCGTATTACAAATCTACAAACGTATATGGAATACACACAGAAAGTAATTTTGTTGATGCATTAAAAAATACTGATGCTATAGTTATAGTGACTGCACATAAAGAATTTCATGATTTGGAACCAATATTTTTAGCTACAAGAATGAGAACTCCTATACTTGTTGACTCTAGGGGTGTAGTGGATAGACATGCAGCAAAAAAAGCAAATCTGATATTTAGAGGATTAGGCCGTGGTAAGATCTAGAGTAAACCCGAAATTAATCAAACATATTCTGACATTACGATACTCGACTGAAATCAAATCAAAAATTCCGAAGTTATCTTGGAAAGATTTCGTTGAAAAAGAGCAGAACATATCTGCTGATCAGGTAGAAAAAATAATCATTAGTTATGTAAAAGATAACATCGAAAATTCTGCTAGAAATAAAATCGCATTGGCGTTGAGTGGTGGAATAGATTCAACATTAGTTTTAAGCTCTTTAATCAGGGCTGTACCAAATGTGAAAATAAAGACCCTGTCTGTAAAATTTGCTGAAAGTTTTGATGAGACAAAACAATCCTCTAAACTTGCAGAAAGATTAGGCGTTGATAATCAAATTATTTTCGTATCGAATTATCTTAAAAACTTGCCAGCAGCAATAAGTATAGTAAAACTTCCCATATGGGATTTACATTGGTATCATGTGGCAAAAAAAGCAAGCTCTATTTCCAAATTCATAGTGTCTGGAGATGGTGGAGATGAACTATTTGGAGGCTACACATTCCGTTACAAAAAATTCCTCTCATTGATTAAAAAAAATACAACTAAACAGAACAAAATTCTATCCTATTTAAAATGTCATGAACGTGATTGGGTTACGGATCAGCCAAGAGTTTTTGGTAAAAACTCGAACTTCTCATGGAAAGAAATCTATAATGTCATAGAACCATACTTTGGCAATCCATTAAATCCACTAAATCAAGTATTCCTAGCTGATTTTAACGGTAAATTAAGACATAATTTCTCAGTAGTAAACACAGCAATTAACAAACATTTTGGGATTAAAACATTAACACCATTGCTGTCAGAAGAAATGATCTCATATGCTACCCATATTCCATCAAATATGAAATACGATAAACAGAGCAAAACTGGCAAGATCATATTACGACAAATAATTAAGAAAGAAAACTTGGAAAGATTTGTTTCACAAGGAAAACAAGGATTCTCTATAGATACTGTAAATCTATGGAAGTCATATGGTAAAGAAATCTGCGACTATTATCTTTATGATGCTAGAATTATACAAGATGGCTGGATCAATAGAGAATGGATAAGAAAAAAATTGAAAATAAAAGATACTGATGCAAGAACTGTTAACAAATTATATGGACTGTTAGCATTTGAAATCTGGTATAAATTGTTTATCACTAAAGAATTGAAACATTCAACAAGACTTGTTTAAAATTTTAAATATAATTATTTGCAATTGATAAAAAATCTTTAGCTATTTTATCCATATTAAAGTTGGATTCGATGAACCCTCTTCCTTCCATTCCAATTTTCTTTGCTTTGTCGTTATCTTCAAGTATGAGGTTAATTCGATCAATCCAGTCTGTAGGGTTTTCCTTTTCTACTAAAAATCCAGTCTTACCGTCTACCATCACTTCTGGTATTCCTCCCACATCTGTTGCTATGACTGGTTTTTTCATAAGCTGAGCTTCCTGTAATGTTAACGGGGACATATCAATCCCACTCATTAGTCCATAGATATCTATCTCTGAAAGATAGTCTCTTACTTCGTCTGGATATTTCATTGGGCCCAACCACTTGAAATTTTCAAATTTTCTTAGAGGTTTTAGAATTTGTTCTCTGTAAGGGCCATCACCTACCCAATAAAACATAATGTTTGGCATTGATTTTAATATCCGGGGTAAAATTAGCATCTCTTTTGCCTTTCCCCAAATAATTGCACTTTGTAAGAATCCGACACAGGGATGTTTGAGCTTGAGCTTGTCTGTTTGAAACCACCTTGATGGTGTTATTCCCTGTCGTAAAACATGTATATTCTTTGAAGGATAATGTTTTTTGGTAATGTCTGCAAGGTACTCACATATTGGCAAAATTGCACTTGATGACTCAAAGCATTTCTTTCCCATTTTTTCCCATTCGGAAAGAACAATACCTTTTACAAATGACTTGTATGTTGTTTCTCTTGCCCATTGTATTTCACTCCAAAAATCTCCCCGTAGGTGTACTAGTGTAGGTATTTTTGACTCAACAGCAGCAACAGAAAAATGCCTTTGTCTATCTACAAAAATTAACTCGGGTTTAAAATCACCAATTAGTTTTTTAAATTTTCTTCTAGTCTGAAACCAGTTATTGAGATTTCTGCTTGGAAAACCATCGTAAATTTCTGAATCTAAAACTAGTTTTGTTTCTACACCAAGTCTCTCTAAAGAATCATTAAATTCCTTAAGATGAAAAAACTTACTACTAGCTCCACCAATAAGCAATCTCAATTTTGAATTTTAATATTCAACTGATTATATTAAACGTGTTATGGTTATGAATTTCTCCTATGATTTTATCACATGAATTCATTTGTAATTAGTAATAAAACGTGAAAATTACTTTCAAAAAACTAGGAATGAAACAAATACATCAAAAACAAACATAATTTTGATTAATTAATTAACCTGTCTTCACAATCACATTTACCTTTATACTATTTTAGATCTATCTGTTGATTGCTAGAAGAAAATTAGGATTTCGTGCTTGGTTTTATTTCAGACAAGGCTGGACTACGTATTTTGCTTTCATCTTCGCGGCAGTAAATACTATGGTTACAACATATTATTTGGCAATAGAAAATATCCCTGCATTAAAAACTGTATTTCCAAGCTTTTTCATATATGTGAGTGTGATTGCTGGGCTTGGTATACCATTTCTTGTCTTCGTAGGATATGTGCATTACAAACGAAGCTCAGCATATTCTGCTGAAGCTGACATTAATGTAGAATCATATCCATATTTTTACAAGCTACAGCCAGGATGGACACGAGAAGTTGTCTTCCCGTTATATGGGATCATAGCACAATTACTTGTAAAAATCTCAAAAAATGAAAAAATCACTGATGAAGAGCTTTCTATAATCAAATCCATTGAAGAAAAAATTAATTTATTGGTAAAAGGTGGATATGTAGGAAGTCACAGAGAAAAGACCGACAAAGTAAAATGATCATTTAGTAAGCCTTTCATATTCTTCTTTTCCCCATGATTTAATATTCCTCATTCTCATTTTTCGTAAATAAATCAGTCTTTCCGATAACACTGCTAACAAATTTTCAAATATTATTGTTTTTGACTTTCGTTTTATTGTTTTATTTTTTCTAGTCATGGCCTCAAAAATTCTTTCCCATTCTTTTACAACCTCATCAGGATCCGAAAGTTTTTTGATATAAGAATATTGTTCTTCTACTAATTTATCTCTAAATTCTTTTGATTGTACTATGGAATCAATTAGATTTGCAAGATCATGAGAATCTTGTGTTTTGGGTAAAAACGGTGGCACAACTTCCTTACCATCTATTATCATGGGTTTATTTTGATCGGTAAAACAAATTACTGGTTTTTTACAAAATGCAGCATCTCGCTCTATCGCTCCTTGTGCACCGATACGCATCTGACCTAGTATTGCATCAGCGAACGTGAAATAACTACCTAATTCTTTGCGCTTTATTAGTGGAATGAACTCAACTTGTTTTGGGCATTTATCTATTAATTCTCTATTGATTCTTTTCTCTTCCTCGGAATTCTCAATAAACCATTTTACTTGTAAGACCTTAAAGTCTGTCTTGCATAGTCTTAATGCCTCCAAAATTATGTCGAATCCTTTTGCAAGACCAAAACGCTGGGCCGACAAAAATGTGAATTTCTCTTTTTTAAGATTTACAGGTTTTATCTCGTGATTAAATAGTGTTGTATCAACAATTACCCTGTCCAATCTTATTGCGTCTTTCCTATACTTTATCAAATAATTGTATTCGATTTGTCCTCCAATACATGTTAATGCGGTATCGAAGACTCTTTTATAGAATGAGCGCTCGATAAAATTCAAATCATAAACTATGGTGTTTGTAAAAGGATCTCTAGACTTTTTTAGAAAGGGAGGAGTTGCTATATCACCACCAACAAAATACATTATGTAATTTAATCCTGCCAGATATGCTACTCTTGCTCCTGCCCAAGACATGGCCAAGCATAAATCAAATTTAGTGCATATTTCTTTGATCATTTTAACTTGTTTAGAGATTAATAATGAATCAAAAAACTCTACTCCCTCTTCTGAATATGTTAATAACGCATTTTGTTTTCGGGGAAAATTAATCAAATGAATATCTACATTTTTTACAAACTTTTTGAGAGTAAAGATATTGTCGGCAGTGTCACCTATTGCTAAAACTTTTGTCTTGCCCAACAATCATCTTTATAAAAATTAAAGGTTATTAATCTTCAAAATTATTTTATCATGTTGAATTATAAAATTACATCTAAATTAATCCACAATTATTTGACATTACGATATAATCCGGAAGAAATTAACATTCATAAAAAAATCCCATCATCTGATTTATTAAATACAAATTCTGATCCTGGAGGTCATAAAACTGAACTATTGTTAAAAAAAGCAATTAAGAAATCAATACCTGACAACGATGAACCGCTTGCCCTATCTCTTAGTAGTGGAATTGATTCAAGTCTAACTTTAGGATTATTACGCCATATTTTTCCATCCAGAAAATTAATCTCAATATGTGTGGTATTCAAAGATGCTTATGATGAATCAAAACAAGCAAGATTAATAGCTAAAAAATTTAATTCTACATTTAAAATTGTGACTGTGGATTCTATATTCAAAAATATGCCTGAATTGATATCAATTGCAAAAAAGCCAAGATGGAACACATATCAACACTATGTTGCAAAAGAGGCTAAAAAATATAGCAACATTCTTGTAAATGGTGATGGTGCAGACGAAGTTTTTGCCGGTTATACATTCAGATATCATAAATTCCTTAATCTATCAAAATTAACTGATGATTGGAAAACTAAAGTAATCCATTATCTGGAGTGTCATAATCGAGATTGGGTTCCTGATCAAAAAAATATTTTTGGAAAAAAAATCAAGTTTGACTGGAATGTGATCTATAATTATCTTAAACCTTATTTTAGAAATTCATTAAAACCAATTCAACAAGTATTTTTGGCAGATTTTAATGGAAAGCTAATCTATGACTTTATTCCAACTGGACAAAAAATTCTACAACATTATGGCCTGCTTGGCATATCTCCATTTTTAGATAGTAATGTAGTTAATTTTGGACTTCATTTACGATTAGACCAAAAATACAATGCTGTTTCCAACAAAGGCAAGCTAACGTTGAGGAAAATAACTAATCGACTTAATGTAGAACATATCGATGAGAAAAAAGGATTCAGCCCAGATCTATTGCTGGATTGGAATAGAAATGGGAAACAAATTGCTGAGCGTATCCTTCTTGATAAGAAGAGCTATGTGTATGGAAATAATATCATCAATTATGGTTGGATACTAAACGCGTTCGACCGAGTTGATAGTGATGGTGATATCAGATATTTGAGTAAAATTGTATCGATTTTAGCATTGGAAATATACTATCAGTTATTCATCACAAAACAAATTAGTCCAAAGACAATTCTATAATCGTGAATCTTCATTTTGTTTTGATTTTCACTAGTTCTTGGATTAATTTTGCTCTCTTTTCCGCTTCTTGATTATTCTTACCTACCACTACAAAATAACCTGGACGTAGTAACTGATTTGACAGTACTTCAATACGATCTCCCTTCTTGACGTGAATTTTTAGATCTACTACCCATGAAATTTTTTGTGCTTTTCTAATTCCATTGATACTTTTGACAATTCCTGGTTCAGCAACAAAAAATCGATAAATCACACTATTCCAGAATTGTGGTTTCAATGATCCAACTTTCTCTCCTAAAGCGATTTTGATCATAGCTTCCATCATGTTCACACCGTTTATCCTTGGAACCACGACAGAAGGTATGAAACCACCTGCACCTCCTCTGCCGCCAAAATCGATAACATATACTTGTCCGCTTAAAGAAATTGCTTCTATATGCGATGCTCCATTTCGTATGCCTGATGCAGCTATTGCTTTTTTTGCAGCTAGTTTCAATTTTCTTACTATGTCCTTTTTTTGTTTTGATGGATAATCCAAACTTGTGGCCACACAATATGGATTACTTGTTCGAATTTTATCTGAAATTGCTAATACTGAAGTTTTTCCGTTTATGGTAATACTTTCAATTGTGTGCTCTAAACCATCGATAAACTTCTCTATTATGATCCCTTTCTTTAGGCAAAACCCCTGTGTGAATTTAAATTTCTTTTCAAACTCTTCTATGGAGTTGACTCTTATCACCCCACGACTTGCACCATAACTGTACTCAGGTTTTAGTATTACAGGTAAGCCTATTTTATTTACAACTCCTAATGCGTCTTTAAAATTAGTTACTACTTTCCTTGGCGGTATTGGTACACCATGTTTTGCAAAACGAGAAAATAATTCGCCTTTGTTTGTTACCAAATTTGCAGTTTTACTTCCTAAAGAAACTAGGTTAATTTTCTCTGCTGCATATGCAGCTGGAATCACAGAATAATCACCTGTAGATAAAATCCCATCTATATTTTCAGCTTTGGCAACGCTTAGAACTTGTTCTTTGTTTCCTCCATCAAGATTAATTGCTTTTTTAGCTATTTTGAGTCCTTTTGCAGCTGGATTCTTATCCATTACAACAGTATGTAAGCCCATGTTGTTTGCAATATTGATTATTGCCAAGTGTGATACCCCTCCACCCAAAATCAAGAGCTTTTTTTGCAATGAAGAACAGGGAAATCATCACAATATATTACTATGTTAAGATTTAATTTGTAAATAATTTATACAAATCCATGAAACTAACACATTTTATTTTTCTACCAAATTTTTCACAACTATCTCGAAGATGAATTAAATTAGTTTTAAAATCGTCAATACCGGTTCCAAATAGCTCATTTTTATTTTCCTGCTTTAATAATTGCATAGGGTGAATAATTGTTACAATAATTTCTTTTTCTTTTACAATGTTAGTAATTTCATCTGCAATGACTTTTGGTTTAAAGCATAAATCTAGATATCTGAAGATTGATTCTTTGTCATAAGGTGCTTTAGTAGAAATTGTAGTCAATGGAACTTCTAATATGGAATGACATTTTGTTTTATCTGAATCTGTAATTCGATAATCTGTAACAGATGGAAAATATGGTGTGGACTCTGTTACTGACCAATCAAAACTGATTGTTTCATCTCTTTTACGCTTTGGTAATGCTGAAGAATCCACTTTTATTCCATATTTCTGAAGTGCCGCTAACAAATTATTGTTCATTGAACAACCTGCCATTCTAGCCGAAAGTGGTATCAGTCCATAATTATTCATCATTCTTACTGCATTCTCAATGTATCTTTCAATTTCTAATTTGGATTTTGAGCTTATATCAAACATTTTTGATATTAGACAATGCAATCCAATTTCGTCATTATTTAACATAACATCGTCCTTTTTTTGTATAAAATTTTTTAATATTATGTCATTATTTGACACCAACCAGCATATCTTTGGTTTGCAGTGTGAATTTAGTACATGACTGACGGTATTGGCAATATCGGGCAAAAGTTCAAGATTTTCTAATGAATGCTCATCTTTGAAATGAGAGTTCGCTTGGTCAAAATAAACATCTGCTGATAAAACCAAAAGAATTTCATTTTTCAATTTATAACACATACGCCATAAAGAATTGTAAATATTTATCCAGATTTCATATTGAGCCACTTGTTTGTTCTAATTTCTGGATCTAATGATGAGTAATGTTCACTATACACTCCATTTTGAGTTTTTATATTGTTCTTGTAAAGATAAATGCAAAATTCATATGGCATGTAATCTTGTCTCAGTGTTATCCTTGTAGTAATTTGCTTACAAACTTTCATTATTTTCTCTGGATTTACATAATTGGCATCTTTATTTTTAAAATCAACATAGGTTGTCATAAAATCTGTAGCAACTCCTCTTCTACAACAATTGAATGCTTTTCTTAATACTAATTCTATAAACTGATATGGTGATTTTCTTTTAAAATTAAATAATCCAGAGATAATTACCCAATCGTATTTTTTATCTATGTCATCTTTTACAATATCAAAAACTCTAAAATCCGCTTTTGGATATTGCTCTGTTCCATATTTTATGAGATTTGGATTCAGTTCTAAACCCAAATAACTGAATCTAAGTTTTTTGTACTTTAAAAATCCATAAAGATCTCCAAATCCGCATCCTATATCTAAAACACTGGAATTGTTAATGTTACCAATAGAAATCAAGGCGGAGAATCTGATTCCCTGTCTACCTTTGATCCATCCTAATGTTTTTGGATTATATCCAAATTTTATCAAACGTCTATTGTATCTATCTATTGTTTCTCTGTTATGGTCCATGGCGTTAATTGTGACTCGAAATTCCTCCTACGATGTTTTTACAATTAACTCTTTAATTGTGTTCAACCCTCTCTTAATTCGTTCTAAACTCTCAGTTCCTATTGATATTCTGATGAATTGATCACAGCTTTTCCCATAACCGATGCCTGGAACAACGCTGACATTATACTCATTTAATAATCTCATAGCAAATTCATCAGATGATAATTTTGAGCCACTAATTGAAATAAAAAAATAAAACGTTGCATTACCTGGTAAATGTTCAAGAGAAATTGAATCCATGTAATCTTTTACTTGTGTTCTAATTTCAAGTAATTTGTTGATCTGTGGAATAGTTATGTCAATTATGGCATTAAAGTAGTGTGACAGATAGTATTCCAAAATTGTAGCAGGACAGGTAATCAAATGTTGATTGACCTTCAACAACTGTGATATGAATTTGTGATTTGAGATTACATACCCAATACGCCAACCCGACATTCCATAATTCTTAGACATTGAATTGATAATTATGCTGTGGTTTTTTCCCACATCAAAATTGCCTATGGAAAAAAACTTGTCCTTTGATGTAAAATCACTATATGCTTCATCTGATAAAATCATCAAATTATGTTTTATTGCTAAATTATACAAGTGCAGCATCTCTTCTTTTTCATAAGTTTTCCCAGTTGGATTATTGGGATTGTTTATTATTATGATCTTAGTCCTTTTTGTAATATATTTTTCAAAATCAAAAACAGA
Organism: Candidatus Nitrosotenuis aquarius; assembly: GCF_002787055.1. Classification (NCBI taxonomy): domain Archaea; kingdom Thermoproteati; phylum Nitrososphaerota; genus Candidatus Nitrosotenuis; species Candidatus Nitrosotenuis aquarius. Next base: position 1,089,165 of record NZ_CP024808.1, on the reverse strand, counting down.
TTTGTCGTATGGTATGTGGACAGGAATGCCGTGACATAATTTTACTTGCTCAGTATAGCTAACCCATGCAGGCTCGTAAATCAAAACTTCATCATTTGGATTTAACATACACATAAGTGACATATGAATGCCAATTTTTGATCCTGCAGTAACTAAAATCTCAGATTCATAATCTGAACTAACGTTATAATTCTGAAAATAATATTCTGATAATTTTCTTCTTAATTCAGGAATGCCTCTTGAATGGGAATAATGATAGATCTTGGAATGCGGTAGGGGCTCAAAAGAGAACAGCGGTATATCGAAGAAAGCCTCTCCTAATGATAAAATTATTATGTCTTCCCCATTTCTTTGTTTTTCGTAAACAATGGTATTGTATTTTATTGATAAGGCCTCAGAACTCTCAATCACTGCCTTGGAAAATGATTCTACTTGTCCCATTGCACTCATAATGTAAGTGATTGTTATTGAAAAAAACTTTGTTATTATCTCATTCACTAAGTGTTTGACTGATGATCTTGCATATGCGATTCTGATCTTCCAATTCCAAGCTCCTATGTAGTGGAAGAGACAAAGCATTTCTAAACAATAGCTCCGAGTTTTTCAATTTACCTATTCTCTTGTAATTCCTATATGCTGGTTCTAGATGTAATGCGTATGTACCAATTTGACTCTGAATGTTCTCATCTGCAAGTGATTTTCTTATCTTATCTCTGTAGTCGTCTTTTTCAACATAACATGCATATGTCTGAAATGTCTGTCTTGTGTCACTTCCTACATATGCTGGTCTTATTCCATTAATCTTTGACAATAACTCATTGTAGATTTTGGCTTTTTCTATTCTTACCTGTATTATCTTTTCAATTTTTCTCATCTGCACTATTCCAAGCGCACTTAAAATGTTTGAAAGCTTGTAATTTGTCCCAATAGTTTCAAACGTAGTTCCTTTTGCGCCAAAATGTTTGTATGAATGAAATTTTTCGGCCATTGAATCATCATCAGTAGTTATCATTCCGCCTTCTCCTGTTGTGATTACCTTTCTTGGATGAAAACTAAAACAGGAATAATCCGCAATCTTTCCAACAAATTCTGAACCAATCTTAGCACCTAAACTACAAGCAGCATCTTCCAAACATTTGAGGCCAAGCTCTTTTGATTTCTTATATAATTTTGATTCTAGTGGAACTCCTGCCCAAGATACCGGAATGAAGACCGTCATGGAACTATCATAGGCCTGCTCTAGTGTCTCAGTTGTCATGTTCATGCTTTCTGAATCAACATCTACCAAAACAGGTTTTCCGCCAGCCAAAATGACTGCTTCAGCAGTAGCAGGGTATGTATAATCAGGAACTATTACCTCTTGACCCTTGATATTTAGACATTCCAAAACCGTATGTAGGGCCGTAGTACATGATGTCATTGCTATTGCATGTTTGACTCCAACATATTCAGCGACTTTCTTTTCAAATTCTTGGGTTGTTACACCCTCAGTCAGAAATCCAGTTGCCAAAACTTTGCGAATTTCTTCAAGTTCTTCCTCGCCTACATCTGGTACAGCAAGTGGAATCAATTTTTTTGCCATCTGATTTTTTTATTAGATTATTCATATTAATACTATAAGACACGAACATTTTTAGAGTATCAGTATTCACTCGTGGCATTGAAAGTTTTAATCTTGGGTTCAGAAGGATTTGTCGGTAACAATCTGGTTCAAGACCTGGGAAAATCATATGACGTTACAGCTGCAGATCAAATTGACAGCACGCGAAATCAAAACTATGTCAAGTTTAACATTACTGACTACAAAAGTGTCCAAAATACCGTCAAAGATGTTGATGTCGTAATTGATCTGGTTGCACATTCTCTTGTATCATCAATTGATCAGACAATCCAGAACGCACAAGTGAACATAATCGGACTACTCAATGTTTTAGAAGCCTGTAGACAAAACAAAGTAAAGAAAATAATCTTTACATCCGCATCATCACTTGTAGGTGAGCCGCAAACCTACAAAGTATCGGAAACCCATGTAACAAAACCAAAGACTGCATATGGAATAACAAAACTTACCTCAGAACACTATCTGCGATTATATTATGAACTCTATGGACTGCCTTTCGTAGTTTTTAGATTTTTCAATATTTATGGTGACTACCAAAAAAACGGACTCATTCCTTCGTTATATGGAAAAATTACCAAAAATGAGCCTCTGACTGTATTTGGCAAAGGAGATCAAATCAGAGACTATGTATACATAAAAGACATTGTTCCTTTCTTTGATTATGCTGTGTCGCAAAACAACGCAGACAATTCAGTGTTCAATCTTGGAACCGGTGTTGGCTCTACTATATTGGATGTTATTAATACAATATCTAGAATCCTACAAGTATCACCTAACATAGAATTCCAACCTTCACGTCCTGGTGAAATTGGTAATTTTGTATCCGACACGACATTATTACAAAAAACCTTTGGAAAGACTCCAAGTACATCTCTTGAAGATGGATTAAACAAAACTATTTCTTGGTTAAAGAATAATCATCGATAATGGAGGAAAGATTGTGATTTTGACTAAAAAAAAACCTGCATCAATAATAACAAACAAAAAAATTGCGGTGTATGGACTGGGAAATGTTGGTGGGCCGTTAGCAGCTGCTTGGCTAAGGGCGGGAGCTAACGTAATTGGCGTTGATGTATCTACTAAACTACTTACTGAAATAAGAAATGGAGAATCTCACAAAAAAGAGCCATTCATATCAGAGATTTTTTCAACTGCATTAAAAAACAACAAACTTTCCTTAACATCTGATGGAATTCAAGCATCAAAAGATTCTCAAATAAAGATCGTAGCGGTACCAGTCGCACTAAAAAACAACAAGATAGATCTTAGTATCATTATTACCGTTGCACAAAACATTACGCGGGGACTGAAGAAAAATGATACGGTGATAATTTGTCCATCTTTACCTCCAGGCACTACAGAAAAAATAATCCTGCCGATATTGGAAAAAAGTAAACTAAAGGGAGAGAAAGACTTCTGTCTGATCTACAATCCTGAGAGAATCTATGAGGGAAGAGCTTTACAGGACATTGAAGAAAATTATCCTGCGATTGTATCTGGGCTTGGCAAAAAAAGCACTGATCTTGCCCAAAATTTGCTAAGTTTAATTTCAAAAAAAGGAGTCTTGACAATGTCATCACTTGCAACAGCAGAAGCAGAAAAATTGTTTGAAGGAGTTTACCGTGATGTCAATATTGCTCTTGCAAATGAGCTAGTGGATTTCTGTAAAGATGTTGGAATAAACTATTGGGAAGCAAGAAAAGCAGCAAACTCCCAACCATACTGTCATTTACATTATCCTGGAACCGGAGTTGGTGGTCTCTGTATACCAGTATATCCAAGATTTGTAATTGAACAGGCTGCAAAACTAGGTAAAAATATGAAGATAACAGAATTTGCAAGAAAAATTAATGATGATATGCCAATACAATGTGTGAAAGATGCAATTCGACTCTTAAAAAATAACAAAAAAACCAAAAATCTCAAAATTGCTGTGTTAGGATTGGGATTTAGGGGAGATGTAACTGATTCTAGACTATCTCCATCATATGCAGTGATTAATGAGTTCAGAAAAAAGAAGCTAAGAGTATCTGTACATGATCCATATATTCTCCAAGATGATGATCTACCGTCTAATGTGGAACTGTCATCTGATCTTGGAAAGACTATTCACAAGGCCGATTTGATTTTCATATCTACTGATCATAAACAATATTCAAAACTAGATGAATCTTCGTTTTCAAAGGCAAACAAACCATTACTTATCTTTGACGGAAGAAATATTCTTAACAAAAATAATTTTAACAACTCAAAGCTTTTGACAATAGGAATTCCATGATTGTTATACGATTGGTTTTCTATACTAACTTTATATAATAATCAAAATTCAGTCGAATAAATGGCAAAACTAGAGTTTACGATTAATCTTCCAGCAGAATCAACTAAATTGTTCAAATTAGCTACTGATTTTGAAAATTTCAGAAAATATTTTCCCCATTTGATCAAGTCAATAACTATTTCTGAAAAAAATGAATCCACAACAACAACACAAGAAATATTCACATTTACCAGCTTTATCAAACATGAAATAAAACAAAAATCTATACATAAAGTCATTGAACCAAACCGACTTGAAACAAAAATTATTGAAGGACCGTTTAAAGGAAGTATACTGTATATATTATATGACAAAATGGAATCTGGAACTAAAGTTGTAGTAACAGCTGATCTTAAAATTGCATTAAAGTATAGAATTCTTAGTAGTCCTATAAAAAATAGCTATAGGCAATTTCTGACTGGACTCTTGTACAAAATGAACACAGAAGCACTTGCACAATAAAAATGAAAATTACGATAATTTCAAATAACAAAACAAAGGTGATCTGACGATGGAAGATTTCAGCAATCTTGTAAATTGGGAAACTCTATACAGTAATTCTGCCACTTTTAAAAAAAATAAACCGATAAAATATGGATTTGTGGAAGAGTTTTTTGAGCGCAAGTTTTATGAAAAATTATACAAAACATATCCGGAATTTGATAAAAACTGGTATGTTAACAATGAGCCTGCTCGTTCTGCTGCCGGAAGACGCTTTAATGATACGTTCTATGTAGGGCCAGAACACCAAGTAGATGATCCAACATTGAGCAAGGAATGGAACAAAATCAAGAGGTATTTTATATCTGATGAATTTACTGCCAATGTAAAAAAATACTGTGGAATTCCGATTAAAAGAATAAAATACTTTAGCTTTATTCTCCTGCGTAAAGGAGATTTTCAACTACCTCACATAGATGGAGACAAAACTGTCAAACTGAATATGTTGCTTTATTTCAGCAAAGGTTGGCAAAAAGGCGATCCAGGAGGAACCTACATCTCTTCAAAAGAAGACGAATCCACAATACTCTTTGAGCCATATAATCTTGATAATTCTGTAGTGTGTTTCCCACCATCTACACCAAAATCATGGCATGGTACACGGTATATTGTAAAAGATGTCAAAAGACAAGCTGTTGCCCTAGCTTGGGAATAATAAAAATTAAGAAAGTGCATTGTAGTCTATTTCAAAAACTTTGATTCTGTAGTGGTATCCTTCTTGATCTGAGTCATAAATTTTCTTCAAATATGGATATTTTTCTTCATGCAAGAAAACATCATTTAATGATCTTTCTATTTTTGAATTAATTCCAAACAAATCATCAGAAACAATATGTGTTAATCCGTTATTCTGATTTTTCTTAATAAACTCTAAAACGGTTTCTTCATCACTATATGTAATTATTTTTGGTGATTCCAAAACTGATTTTTTAATAGTTGGGAAATTCTGATTCAAAATATATGTGGATTTGACATATTCAATTTCAGAAAATTGATTTATTCCTCTTGATACTTTTGAAATTTTTTGTGCAATTTCAAAAGACTCACGCTCATGATCTGTATTTGGCCCTCTAATATCCAAATATGCAATAGATGCACCAATAATTCCGCTACATATGACTATGGCAATTAATTTTTGATTAGTAAATTTATGAATTAATTCTCTTAATGTAATTGTGGATAACAAGCATAAAACTGGAAAAATTATGTACAGATATCTGGTTTCATGATATCCTCTTGAATATGCGTATAATGCAGGCAATAGCATTACAATACAAAATAGAATTATCGTTACAATTCTCAGATCTGTTATCTTTTGTAATTTTTTTCTGAAAAATATTATGATCCCTACAGGAACAAGAAATGCAAAAGTAGGTATCATTATCCATCCTAAATAACTAAAAAAAATCTTAATCGTCTGTATGATAGTTTTTTTGTAGTAATCTGAACCACTCTCGGGATACTCTGATATGTATTGGTGAGCTTTTGTTGCAGCTGAAATATGGCTGATGAAACCGTCTTTGCCCATTGTTTGAACTCTCTCATATGTCATTGGTAGTAAGACAATTGCAAAAATTCCAATCGCAATAAAGTATTTTAAAATAAGTTTATTCTCTTTTCTAAATCTCAAAAAATACGATATTGAAAGTGGCACAAGAAGAAGAATGCCCTCATATCTTGTTAATGCTCCAAGGGCAGCTAAACCAAATGCAATGAAGGAATATCTCGTATCTTTACCTAAAATGAAGAACAATGATAAAACTGCTAATAAAATAAAACTGGTATCGGTGATACCTAACAATGAATTGATGATTATTCTTGGATCGATAATGAAGATAAAAGCTCCAATTATTGCATATTTTTTTTCAAAAAATCTCGTACCAAGTAAATAAATTGGTATTGCGGTAAGTGATGAAATTACAACTGTTAAAATTCTTTGCAAGTGCATAAAATCCAAAAAATTCTGTGATTTGAGAAATGAAAAAAATATGGCCAAAAATGAAGGCCAGCCATTATTTGGAAAATCATAACCTGTAGGGAGTTGACCGAGTAAACTTGTATCTATTGCATACCAAAAATACAATGAACCATCCAAAATTATTGGAATATTATACGGAAAATACAGTAATCTAATAATTAATCCACAAACAATGGCAAGTAAAAGTAACAGTGATGTTTTTTCTATAATTCGGACTGCATACGACGCATTCATATCTTTGTTTTTTGTTAGGTGCCTTTTAACTTGTCAATCTAGATATTTAGATTCATTTTGGTACTTTAATGCCATAAATTTGCGCTGTCTTGCTAGTGGATTGACGATCTCTATTGGGGTTTACTCTATATGCTACACATCTAAATCCTGCGCTCTCTAACATATCAATAAGTTTTTCTTGCCTGCGTTCTGGATTTTCATCATATGTGTTAGAGATCTTCACTGCGTCAACATTTTCTAAAACATCAGGGGTAAGCTCAAACTCACATCCCTTGCAATCTATTTTGAACAAATCTACATGACTAATTTTAAATTCCGTAAATAATGATCTAAAACTATACCCTTTGACTTGAGTAGTCTTAACATCCTTCCCGTGAACATTGTACACATATGATGCCATTTCCGCAATGTTTGCTTTAGCATTTTGATAGAATGTTAGCATACCATCTTTTCCAATAGCTGCATTGATTGGAGTTATTCGTTCCGCTAAATGAGGATTCAACTCAATGTTTTTGATCATAGCATCATAATGTGCCTTTATTGGTTCAAATGCATATACTCTAGCTCCCAAATTGGCGTAATACAAAGGAGTATCTCCACATTCCGGCCCAACATCAATTACTGTTTTTCCAGACCAATTTTTTTCTCTATTCATGGTGTGGATGTCTTGGGTAAATGTTGCGGTGATCGTATTTCCGGGATGAATGGAATCGATGTAGAATTTTATTCCATTAGCAAGCTCAAGAATTTTCTTTCCATTTTCTTCTGTTATCTTAATTGTCTTATCTCTTCGATATCTAAAGTCTTCTTCATTAGTAACAAAATCTGCACCATGTCTTAGGCAACCAAATAACGTCAATATTAGATTACTATCTTCAAATGTCATGTTGTCTAACGGAATAGTGAATTTACTCCTCTTACCAAACACCACTTCTAATTTTCTGTCTTGCTTTACTGAATAAGAATTAGCAAATGTCAAAATGCCAAGAAATGCAAGCATTGTATTAAATTGCAAATAATGGAATTTTACAACTGTGCCGTCTAACAGTTTTATCTTATGGTATTTTGCTCCACGAAGTATTGATAAAATTAATGAGATTTTATTTTTAGTCACAAAAATGAACGGAAACAAATAATACAATAACCCTAAATTTTTGGAAAATGACAATTTTATTTTAAAATCTTATGATCCATCTTTTAAGTATTTACATGTAGATCATTGCATTTGTTGCAATTTGCCTTGTCTGTGGTTTGCAAAAATCAAAAATATCACTTCTAACGAGGCAGAAAGAACAAAGGCAGAAGCCACTCCACGCGTCCCAAACATGTGACCAAATGCTATTGTACCTGAAACTGTTGCGCTCAAAGCAACAACTGATGCTATTAATAGAATTCTACTATTCTCAGAAGCTAAAAACTTTGAAACGTATATCATGTTCATAGTAGTGGGAATTATGGCCAAACTCATAATCTGTATTGCTTCTACTGCTGATGTAAATTTGGGGAAAAATGCTGGTATCAGATACGGAAGCAGTGTTATCCCCAGCGTTGTGATTATTACAGAAATCACAACTGTGTAGATCTTTAATTTTCTGTTTAAATTTCCTGAGGAATCTTCTGGAACTATGTATTTGTAAATAATATTTGAAAATATCATGAGTCCACCAAAAAATTGTACTGCTAGTGAATAATTACCCAAAATAGCAAACCCTAGTAATGGTGCTATAACTAATTTGTCAGCTTGACCTGCAAGTCCACCAGCTAAAATCAGGAAATAGTTATTTGCAATAAATCTAGATCGTTGTTTTACCAATGAAAAATTTATCTTATTACTTCTAAGTCTTTTATAGATTCTAATGGAAAATCCTATGTATGAAAGTGCTAATGCAAAAATTATCCCATTTGCTCCAAAAGCAAAATAAAATCCGATCCCAAGTGCTAAAGTAAGTCCTTTTTGTATCAGGGTGTATCTAGCATAAATCGTGTAATCTTTTCTCCCTAGTAGTTCTCCTATGGCTAATGTGTTTATTATATATCCAAAAAGTAGCAAAACTACATCGATTCTGTAAAAAATTATCATTATTGCGATGGAAGAAACTAATCCTACTAGTAGTGATATTAAGTATAATGTAGATTGAACGTTGATATTTTTTGCAGTATATACTGTAATTGTATTCTGTGTACCAATCAAAGAAATGTAAGATGCAGTTCCAGCAATTCCAAGAAAATATTGAATCTGGCCATAATCATGCGGATCTAATCTCGATGCTATGTAAAACCAAAACAAAACAGTAATTGCGTTTCCTATTATATCTGCCAATCCAATTGAGGCCAGTCCTTTTAGGCCAACTAGTTTATTTTTAATATTATCTACAACATCATCCATATCTTAACTTGTTCAATTCTTGTTTTCTCTTATCACATTGATTAAAGAAAATAACAATACCGCCGTAGTCAATGCCACCAATCCAAAAATCATTGTCCCAGTGGCTATTGCAGCTAAAGTCAAATGAAAAACGCGAAATTCCCCATAATATTGAATAGTCCATAAAACAAAGAATAATCCTATGCCTAAAAGAATCATTCCTGGAATACCATAAAATTTCAGGGGGTGTTCTATTGCTGTATACTTTAATGTGCTCAACAAAACAGAGGTCCCATGCGATACTGGATTATGAGTTGAAGTATCACCGTCATAAAGAACTGTTATTGGTACTTCTATTATCTTGAATTTATTTTTATTTGCCTTGATTAAAATCTCTGTTGATACACCCATACCAGAATCTGTCGGTGTTATCTCAGAGAGAACTTTTCTATTGTATGCTCTAAAACCGCTTTGTGAATCTGTGAGTTTTTCGCTCAATGAGACATTTGCAACTTTTGTCAATGCCTTAATGCCTATTTTTCGATATTCTGGAATATTCTGGCTTTTTTCATTCATGAATCTTGAACCAATTACAATGTCTGCATCCTCATGTAATATTGGATCAAGAACTTTGTTGATATCTTCTATTCTATGTTGGCCGTCTGCATCAAATGTTATTAGCGCATCTGCGTTCAGATCTCTAGCTTTTAAAAAAATACTCTTTATTGCAGCACCATAGCCTAAGTTCTTCTCATGATCAATTACAACTACACCTAGATCATGAACAATCTTAGATGTAGCATCTGTTGAACCGTCATTACAAATTACTATGTTATCGAATCTTCTTTTTAACTCCGATACAAGTTTTCCTATTTTTCTTTCTTCGTTATATGCTGGTATGCCAATTACAATATTCAATCAGTGTTCACCAAAGAAACTCATCCTGACTATAATAAAATCTCCTATTAAATAATTCAAAAAATACACACTAACTCAATATGCTTTTGATCACTATGTCTTGTAATCTTCTAGATATCTGTGGATATAGAGGTAGAGTTAGTATTTCTTTATAGACCTGCATTGTGTTTTCTAAACTTCCTCTTATCTTGACTATTTTTTTGAATGTGGTGAATTGATGTATTGGTTTGTAATGGACCGATACTCTCACACCACTTTTGACAAGTTTCTTGAATACCGCGTCCCTCGATGATCCGTGTTGTTCTTTTAATACTCTAATTATGTAAAGATGGAAAGAATGTGAGTTGTCATTGGGTATTGACGGGGTTATGATCCCTTTGCTGGATTCCAGCTTATTATTATAATAAGCAAAGGCTTCTTTTCTTTTAGAATTCAAAGCATTGATTCTTTTTAACTGGCTAATGCCCAACGCAGATCTTATCTCATCTAATCTATAATTATATCCGGGTTCTAAGACGTTATATTCCCATGGTCTTCCCTTGGAATATCTTTCTGACAGTGATTTCAATATGCCGTGGTTTCTTAACGTTCTAACATAAGTCGCTATATCTTTTGAATTAGTAATTACCATTCCGCCTTCAATGGTAGTGATATTTTTAGTAGGATAGAAACTAAAGCAGCCAGCATCTCCAAATGTTCCGACATGGTCATCCCCAAACTTGGTTCCTATGGCGTGAGCAGAGTCTTCAATTAATTTCAAGTTGTGTTTTTTTGCTATCTTTCTAATCTTGTCAATATCACATACCTTGCCAGCAAAATGTACTGGTAAAATTGCTTTAGTTCTAGAACTTATATTTTCTTCAATAGATTCAGAAGAAATATTGAAATTTTTTCTTTCTATGTCTGCCAGAACTGGTGTTGCTCCAGCCAAAACAACAGCGCTTGCAGTAGCAACAAACGTCATATCTGGAATAATCACTTCATCTCCTTTCCCTATACCACATGCCTTGAGTGATAAATGAAGTGCAGATGTTGCATTGGATACGCCTACTGCATATTTTGCTCCAGTAAAACTGGCAAATTTGTTCTCAAACTCTCTTAATTTTGGACCATCTGTAAGAAGTGTGGAATTTAATGCTGATAATACTGCTTTTTTATCTTCAGAAGTTATTTCAGGGGCAAAAAATGGGACCTTAATTGATTTATCATTAAAAGCGTCTTTGATTTTCACTGGATTAATTGAAAAATGCTGTAATTTATCTATTGATAATTTGTTTGTATATTTCTAAAGTGCTATTAGCCATCTTTGTAGAATTACAAATGTTCTGAACTAAATTATATCCAGCTAGACCATACTCATTACACATTGCTTCATTTTTTAATAATTCAATAATTGCAGAAGCAAGTGACTTGTAATCTTCTGGCTCTATTAACAAGCCATTTTCTTTATCTCTTACGATGTATGGGATACCATGAGCGTTGGTACTTATGACTGCTTTTTTGAAGGCAAAGCCTTCCAAGGGAGTCAAAGGAGAGAGCTCCCATCTCGAAGGTAAAACCAAGAATTTACAATAGTTATAGGCAGATATGACATCTTCGCGTGGAGGGTTTTTAATTACCAAAATTTTGTCTTGAAGTTTTAGATTATCTATCATCTCAAACATCTCAGATTCAAAACCAAAGTCAACTCCCATTATCACCAAGATTTTTTCTTTCATTTCCTGCGAATTTTTTATTAAATTGATTGCGTTAAGTAGAATATCTACTCCTTTCACTTTATTGAATCTGCCAACGAATAAGAAAAAATCATTCTCTATGTTGTATTTTTTCTTAAAATCTACTTTGGAAGCATATAGATTGTCTAGGTTAATTCCATTTCTAACAATTACTATTTTGTCCTGAGAGCAAAATTCTGAAAAAATATCCTTTTCGTATTCGTTACCCACACTGATCTTTGTTGCTTGGTTAATAACAAACCTCACTAAAGGCATCTGCATCTTATACAGTGTTTTTTTTACAATTCCTACTTTTGTTAAATCTGGATGGGTAGTCAGACCTCCTTGATCAGACAAAACTAAAGGAATTTTCTTCTTTTTAGACACAAGTGCCGCTATAACTGCCTGAAAACTTCGTGCACCAATAGAATGAATCACATCCGGTTTGTCTTTTAACATCTGAAAGTACATTCCAGGATTAATAAAAAATAAGTTAACTGCAAACCATACATGTGTCCTAATTATTGTGAATTTGTCAATCTTTTCAATTCTTGGTAGATTTTTGTTAAACGTTTTTGGATTATTTGCAAAATCTAGATCAGTTGTATAGATCTTCACATCATGTCCTACATTTGATAACTCTCTTGCTATGTCCACAGCCAAAAATAAGATACCACCAAATTGTGTTGCTGGCAATGATGCAGGGCAAGTTAATGCGATTTTCATTGAATCTGCTATTTTTTTCTAATTATTATCTCCTTTCAAGTCTTTGCTACGTATACATCACATATGTTTTGCAAATAAAATTCCCATGCCATTATTAGATGGGTGATCATTCATTAGATATTCTGTCTTCAGTTTATTTTTTAAATCAATTAAGAGGGATGATTTAGTATCTGCATGGTGATATTCTAGAGAAATTTTTTCTATTTTTTTAGTTATGTCGTCAGTAAGAGAATCTATTATCTCATATTCTGCTCCCTCGCAATCTAATTTCAATAAATTACATTTTTCTATATCTTCAGACTGGATTACGTTCTCCAAGGTAGTGGTTTCTATCTCGACCGATTTTTCGCCTACTTTGTAAAAACTATGTGCTGCCTGATCATCACTCAGGTAAATACGAATTTTACCATTTTTGCTAGATATTGCAATATTAGATGGTTTTACATTTCTAATATCGTTTTGTTTAATATTTTCTAACAGTATTTCATAATTTTCTCTAATTGGTTCAAAGGAAAAAATTTTACCGTTTTTACAGAATTGGGAACAATATAATGTAAACAGACCAATGTGGCCTCCTATGTCGATGATAACATCATCGGCGTTTATCTTAAAACCGTGCTCTCTTTGATATTCTTGTAATATCCATACGTTAAAGAATGCCTGTAAATCGGTAGAATCTGTTCGCAGTTTTATTTTTAATCCATTTCTTAATTTTACAATGACGAACTCATCTTTCATTAATCCATAATGTGTTAAAGGTATTACGTGCCAATTACTAACTAATTTTATACATTTCAATAAAATTGAAAATTTACTAGGTGACCTCTTCTTCACAGTTATATCACATTCAATCAATTAAATCTAAAGGTTTGCAAATCTCTCCACCATTTTGCAGTATTGTATTCCCCTCAATTTTATAACGAACTATTAACACAAAAAAATCGTGAAAATACTGATCACCGGTGGATTAGGGTTTGTTGGTAGCTCCCTTTCACACAGTCTTGTCAAAAAAGATCACGAACTCATACTATTGACTAGAAATTATGCAAAAAAACAAAATATTTCTGAAATTGCTAAAGACGTAATACTAGAGAAAGTAGACATTACGAATCTTCCAAAATTTGGCTCAATTATAGAAAAATACAAACCAAATGCTCTAATTCATTTGGCTGGCCAAACCTCACATTCTAAATCGTTTGAAGATCCAATGTACGATGTAGATGCAAATACACGGTCAACTTTATTCATCTTAGAAAAAATCAGAAAAATGAAACTGTCATGCAGATTCATACTTGGCAGTACATTTGTTGTGGTAGGAAAACCCAATAAACTACCTGTAAACGAACAAACTATCTGTAATCCTACAACAATTTATGGTGCAAATAGGTTAACAAGTGAGCACTATTGCAAAATCTACAATAATGTATATGGTCTAGACTCGATAATTTTTCGCATTACGAACTCGTTTGGCCCAAAAGAGCAAGTTATCCCTACCAAAAACGCAATTAATTATCTAATACATGAGGCATTCAAAGGAGAAAAAATTACAATCTATAACAAAGGTAAGTTCTACCGTGATGTAATCTACATCTCTGATGTGATAAGTGGTATTGAATCAATAATGAAAAAAGGCAAGAGTGGTAATCTTTACTGGATCTCTTCTAATAAAAAAACATGGTTCTATCAGATAGGTAAGTGGCTTGAGGATCTCACAGACACCAAAGTGCAGTACATCGATTCTCCACAATATACAAAAAAAGTTGATGTTGGAAACTTTGTTGTAGATAATTCTAATCTAAAAGGGCTCGGTTGGAAACCAAAAATATCTGTAAAAGACGGAATTAAAAAGACTCTGGATTATTTTTCATCATTAACCTAATCTGTTTTTGCAATATATCTTGTAAAAGAAGTAAATTTGAATTTCTTAAGAATTGAGTCCATACGTGGGAATGCTTTTTTGATATTGTGATATGTTATGAATTCCTCCTTGAAAGGTAAGTCGATTTTGGGCATAAGCTCTGGCACAAGTTCCCAAGAGTGTATGTACATAGTGGCCGGAATTTCATTTTTTTCATATTTCTCAATTGCATCAAATAATAGTCTTGTAGGTAATGCTCTTAGGTAAAAACCACCTGCAATGGGTATGCGCCTTATGAAAAAATCTGATGTAAGCAGTGGAAACTCAAGAATTTTGCCGTCCTCATGATTTCTTTCTATATTCTGACTCTTTATTCTGTATGGCCCAAGCTCATTGCTTGAAACCCCATACATGTACGATTTTACTGGAATTAGACTACTGTCGTATGAGTAGTTGTTTACCTCTAATGCGTCTATGGCCCAAGATGTAGTGTGGTTAAGAGAGAATGTTGGGGCTCTAAAACCAACAGATTTCCCGGATGTTAACTTATTGAAAGTCTTGAGCTCATTATCAAATTTGTCATAGGATAAAGATTCTAATCCATCATGATGCATAGTGTGAAATCCGACTTCATGTCCATCAGAAAGAATTTTGTCAAGAATTTCTGGTTTTGATTCAATAATTTCACCAACAATGAAAAACGTAGCATATGTTTCATTTTTTCTTAACCAGTCAAGAATTTTATCGATTCCATTAGTTATCAATAAATTTTTTTTCTGATTCGTCAAATATTTTTGAATTAGTTTAGGATGATACCATTCTTCGAAATCTATGCCTAAAAGATTCAATTTAGCTCAATTATGTCAAATTTATTATTAAATCCAACTTTAATGATCAATTTTTTTAATAACTCTTGCCGGATTCCCTACAACCACACAATAATCTGGTATATCTTGCGTTACCACACTTCCCACCGAAATAATAGAATTTTCCCCAATTGTAACTCCTGCTGTTACTATTACGCCAGGAAACAACACTGCACCAGATTTTATAGTCACTTCTGCTACTTTTCTTGGATACTCCCCTCGTTTTAAAAACAAGTTGGCAGCAGGATTGTTGTGAGCAAAAATCATCACGTTTGATCCAAACGTGACATTATCGCCTATGTGCAGTAAATGAGGGTAGATGAGATCCAGTTGTACGTATGGTGAGAAATGACAATGTTTCCCAATTTCTACCCCACGCATACGTTGAATTCTTGAAGTTAGACTAGATAGTGGACATGAATATGCAATGCAGTGGAGAACCCAAGAACGAAAAAATTTCATCTTCATCTTTGTATTTCCTATTTTTCCTTTGTATCCATAATACTCCATTAACTCGCGTTCATTAACATCTGTAGGATCCTCGCTCTGCATATAGCTGGTCTAAAAAATTGTTTTAAATCTAAACCTATCTGATAAAATCTACGGTTAGGTTAAAGATGGCGAACAAAATTACAAATAGATATCAAAGTGGATATCATTGTATAATATGGAACAAAAATTATCTTATTACATTACAAAGGCTAAAGAATTAAAAATTAATGATAATGATAAAAAAATTCGAATTGCGCTTCTGAGCAGCTTCACGATAAACGGAATTGAAGAAACATTCAGAGTCAAATGCGCTGAAAGAAATATTGAATGTCAAACATATTTGGCAGGATACAACCAATACTTTCAAAACATACTGGATGATCAAAGTGATTTGTACAAATTCTCTCCTGATCTAACGTTCCTATTATTGGACACCAGAAGTATATTGGGTAATCTATTCCATTTCCCATATTCAATTTCGTCATCAGAAAGAACTACTTTTATAGAAACAAAATTCAAAGAACTATCAAATCTCATAAACACATTTACAAAGAAAACAAACTCAAAACTAATAGTAACAAATTTTTCTATACCGTCTTTTTCACCTTATGGAATATCTGAAACAAAACAAGAATATGGACTCAAAAGTATGATTATTGATCTAAATAATAAACTGGAATCAGAATTTATGCAAAATGACTCTGTTTACATTTATGACTTTAACAGCTTTGTCGCTAAATTTGGAGAAAATAACATGTTTGATTTTAAGCAATATTTCTTTGGCGACATAAAAGTCTGTCTTGATTACATCCCTCATCTAGTCAATGATCTCATGGCCTATGTGATTGCTTCATTAGGATTGGGTAAGAGATGCATTGTCTTGGATCTGGATAATACACTGTGGGGTGGAATTGTAGGTGAAGATGGATTTGATGGAATAAAACTAGGAAATACACCTCCTGGAAATGCATATCAGGAATTTCAACGTGTATTATTGTCATTATATCAGAGAGGTGTCTTGTTGGCAATAAACAGTAAAAACAACCCTGAAGATGCGCTCAAAGTAATCAATGAACATCCTGACATGATCTTGAAAAAAGAGCACTTTGCCTGTCTCAAAATAAATTGGGATGACAAAGTAACCAATATGAAAGAAATAGCAGAAGATCTCAATTTTGGACTTGATTATATGGTTTTTTTTGATGATGATCCGGTAAATAGGGAGTTTGTGAAAACAAGACTGCCGCAGGTACTTACAGTGGATCTACCAAAAGATCCCTCACAATACTCAAAGATACTACAAAATATGAGCGAATTCAATACCCTGTCAATAACTGAGGAAGACACCAAAAGAGGAAAGATGTATCTAGAACAACAACAAAGAAAACAATTTGAAAGCTTTGCTACAAACTTGGAGGATTTTCTAAAAGAACTAAATCTTAAAGTGTCAATTCTTCCAGCTGATCAATTTACCATACCTAGAATCTCTCAACTAACGCTGAAGACAAACCAGTTTAATCTGACCACACATAGGTATCAAGAAGAAGAAATACGTGAATTTGTACAAAATAACCAATTTCTGGTTGGATGTGCACAGGTAGAAGATAAATTTGGCGATAATGGAATAACTGGAGTTTTTATCGTAAAGAAAGATACACCAAAACAATGGACACTTGATACGTTTCTGCTCAGCTGTCGTGTGATGGGAAGAGAGGTCGAAAAGGCAATTATCAGTCATATTATAAAAAAAGCAAAAGAAAATGGCGTTGAAAGAATAAGAGCACAATATATCCCGACTCAAAAAAATAAACCAGTTGAGAGTTTTCTCCCTGACTGTGGATTCGTTAAAGAGGGTGATTACTGGTATTATTCAAAACCCGATTTCAAAGCACCTGGATTCCTTACCATTGATGAAAAATAATGTCTAAAAAACTATATTCTTTGATTGCAAAAGTAATGGGAGTAGACATTTCTATAATTGATGATAACTCTAGTCCAGAAACAATACCAAGCTGGGATTCATTTAATTCGTATGTTTTATTGGATGAGCTAGAGTCAGAATTCAAGACCCAATTTACTATCGATGAGGTAGTAAGTACGAAAAATGTCGCAGACATAAAATACTATTTGAAAATTCATGGTGTGGCACTAGATGACTGACGTCTCATCAATGACATTTGAGAGCATAAAACTAGGCCAAACAGTACAATTTGAAATAAAAATTGATGAAATAACGCTTAATGATTTTGCCAAGCTTTCTGGAGATTACAATCCATTACACATGGATGATGATTATGCAAAATCAACCAAATTTGAGAAAAGAGTTTGTCATGGAATGTTGTTGGCTTCTTACTTATCTAGATTGGTAGGAATGCATCTTCCTGGTAAAAACGCATTGTATTTTTCACAAACACTGAATTTTAGATTGCCGTGCTTTATTGATGATCAAATAGTGATTAAAGGAGAGGTCATAGAAAAACATGAAACTACTAAAATCATTACGCTAAAAACTACTATAGCAAATCAAACCGGCAAGTGTTTGATAGATGGTTTGGCAAAAGTTCTAGTAAGACAATAACAAAGAAAACTATGCTTGAGAATTTTGGTATAGGAATTGATATAGTTGACGTACAAAGATTTGAGAAAATAAAATTTCAAGATAAACCAACATTTTATAAGAAATTATTTTGTCAATCTGAAATAAAATATTGCCTAAAATACAAAAATCCCGCCCAACATTTTGCTGGAAAATTTGCATGTAAGGAAGCACTAAAAAAATCAATAAAAAAACAAATTTCATTTCTTGATGTTGAAACTTCTCATCATAATTCAAGACCAGTTATCCGATTGCATAACACTAAACTTGGGAAGTATAGATTTCTGGTTTCAATTAGTCATGAAAAAGAATTTGCGGTAGCTGTAGTAATTTCAGAAAAGATCTAAGTCTAGCCAGATAAAATAGATTTTCTTGCACGTCTGCTCATGAACCCAAGTAATGAATTAAAAATTGAGCTCAATAATCCTCTGGAAATATTATCTGACACAAAAATGGTGTCAGAGAAATTTTTGATTACCTCTTTATCTGAAACTATTTTTTTGTTCTCTAACTCAATGTATTTTTTTGCAATTTTGTCCTTATTCTTTTTAATTTCTTGTTCCGCTCTGATCTTTGCCTTCACAAATCCCTTCGTAAGATACACAAACCATATCAAAATATCTGCTAATGCAAGCCAGAAGGCCATCTTCTTGTATGTTTCTTTTGAATAATGAGTTAAAAGACAATACTTTCGATTTCTTTCCAACCAAAAGAATTTTTGTGCACTCCATTTCAGATTATAGCTTTTCACATGATAGATAACAGATTTTGGTACATAATACGATTTTATGCCTTGTTGCCAAGCTCGCCATCCAAGATCTAGATCATCATGATACAAGAAAATGAATGGATCAAACATATCCAACCTCTGTAAAATTCCAACACTTGTGAACAAACACGTACCAGCTGCATAACCTATATGTTCGATTTTGTTATGTTGATTTGTATCAATAATACCAAGATCTCTTGAGTAACCAAATCCAAACAGGTGAATCTTATTGCCTGTGCTTTGCAGAACATTTTTCTCATCTACCGATAAAATCTTTGGCTGATAGATCCCTTCACCAAATTCTCTATATGCACTTAAAAGCTCATCTAACCACAAAGGATCAACTTCAGTATCTGGATTCAATATTATGACAAAATCCCCTTTGGCATTTCTTATCCCTACATTATTTCCTTCACAATAGCCTAGATTTTCATGATTCTCTATTAGATTAATCTGTTCAAATTTTTCCTTACAATGTTTATGACTCTCATCATTTGAAATATTATCTACTACTATGATCTCAAAATTGTTGTAATTGGAATGAAGTATTGATTCAACGCAATTCAGCAAAAGTTTACCTGCATTGTAATTTAGTATGATGATGCTGATTAGTGGTCTATCCAGATTTATCATTTCTAGATGGTTTATAGTGTTATTCTTGTTCCCTCTCCGAGTAGGAACACTTTTTCATCACTGTCATCTTCTAAAATTATATTTGAATTTGCGGCAATAATGCTCTTTCTAATTTTCAGATTTCCACTTAATATGCAATTTGACATAATTATAGAATCAGATATGTTGCAATATGATAGTTTTGTATTATCACCAATACTGGTATTTGGTCCTATGTTAACTCCATCAATTACACAGTTATTGCCTATGATCACAGGGCCGCCTATCTTAGAGTTGTGAATCTGAGTATTCATTCCGACCATGACGTTACCAGTAACATGGGCGTCATCTTTTTTTCCATGAAAGTATGGCTTCATGCTTTGCAGTATGGCCTTATTTGCATGAATGATATCATCCGGTGTTCCAGTGTCTTTCCAATAATCTGTTATTGTATGATATGTGATCTTGTTGCCTTCCTCCAATAGCATCTGAAGTGCATCTGTTATCTCTAACTCGTTTCTCCAGGACGGTTTTAGTCTATCTATGATTTCAAATATTTTTGGTGTGAGAAAATAAATCCCAGTCACTGCCAAATTTGTTGGCGGTTTCTGTGGTTTTTCCATTATTTTTGTAATCTTTCCATCTCTCATATCGGCTATGCCGAATCTGGAAGGCTCATCTACTTCGCACAATAATATTGAAGCTTCGGCATCTGATTTTTCAAAATCTTTAGCATAATCTAAAATGCTTTTCTGAATAATATTGTCGCCTAAAAACACGAGAAATTTCTCGCTTCCAATAAAATCTTTACACAATCTAATCGCGTGAGCAATACCTTTTGGATACTCTTGCTCTACATAGGTAATCTTTACTCCGAATTTTTTTCCGTCTGCATAATACTCTTTTACTTTGTTGGAACCAATACCGCCTATTATTATGGCAATTTCGGTTGCACCAGCATCTCGTATTGACTCAAGACAGTATTGTGACATTGGTTTGTTTGCTATTGGTAAAAGTTGTTTTGGACCTGTATGTGTAAGAGGGCGTAATCTTGTTCCATGACCTCCATGAAGAAGAATTCCTTTCATTAACTACATCACAAAAATCAGTCTATATAGTTCCTACACCTAATTGTAAATGACTGTAATTATTTTTCATTTTTCATGTACCATGAGATTGTATCTCTTAATCCTCTCTCAAAATCGTACCGCGGCTTCCACTTCAATTCTCTTTCTATTTTAGATGAATTCATACTGTATCTAAAATCATGTCCAGGCCTATCCTGTACATGATCAATCAAATCAAATGGCCTGTTCATCATCTTCAAAATTTTTCTAACTATGGTGTTATTGTCTAATTCATTGTGGCCCGCAATGTTGTATGATAGGCCAGATTTGCCCTTTTCATAAACTCTCATTATAGCTTCACAATGATCAGTAACAAAAATCCAATCTCGAACTTGTTTTCCGCTTCCATATATTGGGATTTTTTTATTGTTCTTTGCTAACATTATAACTTTGGGAATAAGCTTCTCTTGATGTTGTCTGGGTCCGTAGTTGTTCGTGCATCTTGTTATTAAAACATCTGCTCCATACGTGACATGATATGAGTGCACCAATAATTCAGCAGATGCCTTGGATGATGAATAAGGACTTGACGGATTTAGATTGTGATCTTCATCAGCACTTCCTTTTTTCAAACTACCAAAAACCTCATCAGTTGAAATCTGAATTAGTTTTTTCTGGTATTTTCTGATGGCTTCTAGAATGGTGTATACTCCAACAATATTGGATTCAATAAACGGTTTTGGATTGGAAATGCTTCGATCTACATGTGATTCTGCTGCAAAGTTAAAAACAACATCTGATGTCGAAACAAGCTTATCCACTAGTTTTTGATTTGTGATGTTGCCATGTACGAAGCTGTATCTTTTATTTTTCTCCACCTCGTGCAAGTTTTTGACATTAGATCCCGACAATTTTGCATCCAAATTTGTAATTTTGATAGAGGGATACTTTCGTATCAACTCCAAGATGAAATTACTTCCAATGAATCCTAAACCTCCTGTTACTAATGCTCTCAATTTTATTCCCCCTGTGAAAATATTCTATACAAATTAACATCCAAACTGATTCTTAGTATTTATTGTGTATGATTAATTTGCACATAATAAACATAAAATGATTAGTTGAATATTTACTACTCAATATTTTTATTGTTACAATATGGAGCATGATGTAATGAAAAATGATACTATTAGGAGTATGAAATTAGAGACTCATCAAACAAAAGACATCAATGATGGACATGTTAATGGCTCACTGACTGTTGTTTGGAGAGACTGGGATAATATTTTGGAAGTTACTCCACAAATGGTCTATGTCTCCTCAGTTAATCCAGGAGAGATAAAAGGACCTCATCTACACACTAAAAGAGACAGTTATTTTATTTGTATAACGGGCACAGTAGTGTTCATTGCAAAAGATTTACAAGGTAAATATCACGAAATTGAATCCGGAGAAAATAATCCAACTCTAGTCCAGATTCCAAAAAACCATCCTTCCGCACACATTAATATTGGTAACAAAATTGCAAGCGTGTTAACATTAGCTAGTCCAGCTTGGAAACCAAATGATAACGAAATGCAAAATCTAACCTTTGACGATTATGATTGGAGTAAATGGAAAAAATTTAGATCCATCTAAGTATGCAAATAATTCTTTTTGATTCATCAAGTGACATAGAGGATCTTCTCAAAATTGTTACTAAAGAATCAAAAATATACACTTTTGATTATAAATCTCACATACTTTTATCAGACAAAAAAATTAGCCACGAAATATCCGATAATTTACTTGAAAAAAGTGACCATACAACATTACAAAAAATAAGTTATCGTCTTGCCATGTGGGCTCAACAACAACAAATATCAACAAAACTAACTTATGAAAACATCAACGTTGGGAATCTATTCTATATTGAATTCCATTACATGCTTCTGCCACTTTTAAAGAAAATAACTGAGATTGAAAAAATAGTACAAAAAAATCAGAACTCTACTTTTATTGTTTCAAACTCGTTATACGAAATAGCTAATTTTTTTACTACCACCGTTTCAAGATTTGATACCACAAAACAACAAGAACAATTTCTCTATGATAAAGTCAAAATCCCAATAAAATTTGGTAATATATCAATAAATATTACACTCACGAAATCAACATTTGTAAAATTAAAAAATCTATCTGAAAAAATAGTTAGTATAATTTTTGGATTAAACAATAAAATTGATAAACATAAAAAATCATGCCTGCTGGTTGAGCTTGATACATTAAGATATGAACAGCTATTAACAAATAAATCCACAAGATATTCTAATCTACTTCTTTACAATAGGCGTAGGCCATATGTATGGAACAACAAATCTCTCTCAATTCTGAGGAATTCTGATTGTTCAATTATCACCCATCGTGAATTATCTTCCCAAAATACAAAAAATATATCTTATGAGAATGAAATCAAAAATAAGGTCTCCATTCTCTTAGAGGAAGAATCTTTCTTTAATGATTTTTTTGTAATAAATGCAATAAAATTCTGGCCAATAATTAAATCACGATTCATTAATTTATGCGAAAAAAGAATTAGAGAGGCAATTCATGAAATCGAATTAGCCAAGAGATTATTCAAAAAATACAACCTGTCATCAGTATTACTGTGGTCAGAGTGTGGCTTCAACGAACAAATCATACTTAATCTAGCAAAACAAGCTGGCATCAAAGTAGTTCTTATTCAACATGGATTATACTATGATACTCAGGAAGCAAAAGAATACAATCAATTTGTTGGAATTTTTCCTGAAAAATCAGACAAGTTTCTGGTTTGGGGTAATATTATGCGTCAATATGCAGAACAAAATAATTTTGGACAAAAAACATACGCCGTTGGAAGTCAATTCTATGATAAGCCAGTATCTGTAACAGATTCCTATGATGGTGATTACATTTTACTAACCACAACATCCCCTGGACAAAATCAAATCAATGATCTTACTGTAGAAGGCATGTTTAATTATGAAAATGCAATAAAAACAATATGTGAAACAGTTTCCAAATTAAATAAAAAACTAATCATTAAGCTTCATCCATTTCAGGATGAACTCGATATAACGCATCTAGTTAAGTCAATTAACCCAAATATTGAAGTGCTGAAAAGCGGTAGTAGTTTATCATTAATCAAATCCTGCGAGATACTCTTGTCAATAGATGTCTCTACTACTATACTTGAAGCTCAGATGATGGATAAACCAACCATCTCAATTTCTGTCAAAAATTATGATTTTGGTAAACCTTCCATTTTTAGATCACAATCATGTCTTCAAATACAAATTAACGAACTTGAGAGTACTTTACAACAAATCATTTCCAATAGAGAATCTAAAACACAACTTGTAGAGAATGGCAGGAGATTTGTAAAAGATTATCTTGTAAATCAAGGACATGCATCAAAAGAAATACTGTCGCATCTGGAACAAATGTGAGCTACATTATTTTTAATTAGGTTTTTTATTTCTGATGATCTGAAGAATGCCTTCATCAAGAGACACAACTGGATGATATCCCAACAATTTGTCAGCTTTTTCAATATTTGGAGCCCTATTCATTATCTCGCTTCTATTTCTATCTGATTTCTCAAACGGTATTGAACGAATGGAACTCTTAGAGTCAGCTAAAGAGATGACTCTTTCTGCTAGATTTTTAATTGAAATTGGTTCTTTATCATTGCCTATGTTAAAGGTCTCACCATCTCCTTTCTCTAGGGTTATCCTAAATGCATCTGCAACATCTGTCACATAGCAAAATGCTCGTATCTGAGAACCAGTCCCATGTATTATGATATCATCATTATTTACTGCCTTACTAACAAATTCAGGAACTACCCATTGTGTACCTTGTTCATCGCCGTATACATTAAACAATCTTAGAATCGTGTATCTGATTCCATAGCTCTTTGAATATGATTTAATATATTCTTCAGCTGCTAGTTTGCTTATCCCATAAGTAGTAATTGGAATAGGTTTGTCAGATTCACTAATTGGAACTTTTATTGGTTCGCCATAAACTTCGGATGATGATGAGAAAATTATTTTCTTCACATCATTTAGTCTACATGACTCCAGAACATTTCTAGTTCCAACAATATTGGTGTCTAAAGTTTTAACTGGGTTTCTTTCGGTATTTATAACACCCAGGGCAGCAGCCAGATGTATAACTACATCTGCATCTTTTGTGGCAACAATCACATTGTCTATGTTATTGATGTCCCCCTCAACAAAATTCACATCAAATTTCGGTTTTTTTGTATCAAAAATAGTAATTTGTTCTTTCAACAATGATTTCACTAAGCTACTGCCTATGAATCCAGAACCGCCAGTTATAGTGATCTTCATTTGAATTAAAAATAATTTTTTCTAGACGGTTATAAACATAAAGTAGTTACAATAGTTTCAAAATTTCATCTGAGGCTCTTTTTGCACCTAGCCCATCAACAATAATGTGATTTTTTGTCCTAACTCTATTTTTCATAATCCTATTGATGAATATAGTAATCTTCTTCTTTGTTGATTTATTAGCAATTCCTAAATCATATGCCTGTTTTCTCTTTTGCCATTCTTTTGATGTAATGAGCTGATGTTTGACCTGTGATACAATTGCAAATGGAATATTATATCTGGCAAACTCATATGATGTAATTCCACCCGAACATATGCCAAATTTGGCCCGTGCAATTTCTTTATGCATAAAGTTTGTTTTTTGAACTATTGTGAGGTTTTTTCTGTATCTATTTTTTAAAGTAACGATTTTCTTACTGCGTTTGGTGGCAGGCCCCAAAATAATCTTCAATTTCATAGAATCAAGATATGGCTTTACAGAATCCAGTAGCATGTTTGTTATGTTACTCTCGTCAAAACCTCCAAATGTGGCCAATAAAGTAATTGTTTTTACATTTTTTAGTTTTGTCTGAAAGTTTTTATTGAGAATTTGATATTTCGGACCTAGAACACACTTAGTTCCAAATCTATTATATTTTCTGTGATTTGTAAATCCGATGAAACCATTGATTACAAGATGTGCTGGAAAGTCTATGATTCGAAGATCAGATATTACCACAGTTTTTACTACTCTTGTTAATGCTCTTACATATTGATTCTTCAGTTTATATCTATCAATAATTAAAATGTCGATCTGATTCTTTTTCACAACATTGAGTGTATTCTCAATATCTTCTTTCAAAGAAATTTCTTTTTTTAATGAAATAATTCTCTTGAAGCCTCTTGATCTTATGATCTCTTTGGCTCCACCAAAGTCCTCTACAAGAAAGTGAATTTTGTTTGGTTTTAATTGATCAGCTAAATTAATTGAGCGATAAATATGGCCAAACCCCAATTGTTTTTTTGGAGCTAGTCCACCAGATGTTCTAATTAGAATGGAGACACTTTTTCCCATATGTTGCTTGAATTATTACTCATTTTAAAATATAACAAACCTATTATACAATTTTTCACGCAACCTAATTGATTCGCTTTGAATTTTAATTATGAACGATTAAGCAATAAGGAACATACTTTTGTAATAGCCGAGGCTGGTTCTAACTGGAAATGTGGAACTTTTGAAGAAGATCTGGCACAGGCTAAAAAACTGATAAAAATAGCTTCAAAAGCAAAAGCCGATGCAGTAAAATTTCAAACATTCAAGTCCAATTCGCTTTATGCATATGATGCTGGAAAAAGTGACTATCTTTCAAAAAATGGAATAGATCAAACTGTAAATGATATGTTTGATTATCTTACGATGCCAAATGAAATGATCCCAGAACTAGCGAAGACATGCAAACAAGAAAACATACTTTTCATGTCTACGCCCTTTTCTGTTGATGATGCAATAGCGATTGAACCCTACGTTGATGTTCATAAGATTGCTTCGTATGAAATAAATCATGTAAGATTAGTTGAGCACCTAGCAAGAACAGAAAAACCAATTATAGTCTCAACAGGAGCTAGTACATTTACTGAAATCGATTTTGCAGTAAATCTGATCAAACAAAATAACAATTCAAAGATCGCATTACTACAGTGCACTTCAAAATACCCATCCCCTATAGAATCACTAAATCTTAGTGTAATACCAACAATAAAGTCTAGATATGGAGTTCCAGTTGGCCTTTCGGATCATAGTACTGAGCCGTTACTGGCGCCAGTATTGGCAATAGGGTATGGTGCAACAATAATTGAAAAACATTTCACTATTGACAAAAACCTTCCAGGTCCAGATCATAAATTTGCTTTAATGCCGTCTGAACTAGAACTTATGATTCAGTCAATTCGAAATGCTGACAAAGCTAAAGGCAGTGGAAATAAAGAAATTCTTGAAGATGAAAAGGAGTTGAGACAGTTTGCAACACGTTCTCTTCAAGCCATAAAAAATATTTCAAAAGGTGATGTATTAAAGGAAGGAGTCAACTTTGCCATTCTTCGACCCGGAAAACAATCACGCGGACTAGATGCAAGACTTCTATCTGAAGTAGAAGGAAAAAAAGCAAAACGAAGTATTTCCATTGGTCAAGGTATAATTGACTACGAATAGAGACTCATGCAAACAAGTTTACACATTTTATTACTTTAGATATCTCACTTTCTGATAAATTTGGATGTGTAGGAAGAGATACAATTTCATTTCCAACTATATCAGTATTAGTTAATTTTATTTTTTTATTGTAATACTTCATCTGATGAATTGGTTTGTAATGTATGCCTGTTTCAATACCGTTTTCTTTCATTTTTTTCATAAATTGTTCTCTATGTTTTACCCTAATCCAATAGAAATGATAAGAACAGTCTTTGCTGTATGGCATTTTCTTTTCTATTTTCATTTCATCATTGTATCGTTTCGCTATTTTTCTTCTTTTTGAGTTCAATAAATCTAATTTCTTTAATTGTACTAGCCCAATTGCCGCAGAAAATTCATTCATGTAAAAATTCCATCCAATTCTTGGCACGTCATATGTGACTCCTTTTCTATTTGCTATGCCACACCAACGTTTACTCTTCAAAATTTCTTCGGTATTCTTCCAATTACCATCATTCAAAGTTATTGCGCCACCTGTAGGCATTGCTAAATTCTTTACAGGATGGAAACTAAAACATACAATGTCGCCATGGCTACCAATCATCTTATTTTTGTATGTGGAACCAGCTGCATGTGCAGCATCCTCAATC
Organism: Candidatus Nitrosotenuis aquarius; assembly: GCF_002787055.1. Classification (NCBI taxonomy): domain Archaea; kingdom Thermoproteati; phylum Nitrososphaerota; genus Candidatus Nitrosotenuis; species Candidatus Nitrosotenuis aquarius. The sequence continues at coordinate 1,061,325 of NZ_CP024808.1, read as the reverse complement.
AAAGTCAAATTATGATCTTTACATAATCTCTTTATCTTTGCAAGTGCAGCCGGCATACCAGCAAAATGAACTGGGAGTATAATTTTTGTCTTTTCTGTTATGGATTTTTCTACCGCATTTGGATCTATACATAAAGAATCTGGCTCAACATCAACAAAAACTGGAATTCCACCATTATACAAAACAGCATGAGCAGTTGATACAAAAGACAGAGATGGTAAAATTACTTCCTTACCACTAATATCAATTAATGATAGAGCTAAATGAAGAGCTGAAGTACCGTTGTTTACAGCAACACAAGTCCTTGATTGTGTATATTCTTTGAATTTTGTTTCGAATTTGGAGACATTTCCTGTACCTGCGCCTGAGGCCCAAAATTTACTATAAAGAGTATCTCTAATTGCTTTTTCTTCTTCTTTACCTATTACAGGATCGAATAATTTTATCAAATCCGTCACCATTACTATTTACTTAATTCATACGTATGTTGTATTAATTGAAATCCGTTATTTTTGAAAAATCTAATTGATTTTTTATTTCTTGGATTTATGTTAGCATAGTATGCCTTACGTGAATTTTTTTGAATTAATAATTTCAAAGCCTTATGTCCTATTTTCATACCGTGAAATTCCTTTTTTATAAAAATACCTACTTCATCTTTGTTTGTGAGGTATGTTGTACCAACTTTTGTATCATCAACCATGATCGTATACCACTTTGAATATGGTTTTGATGATACAAAATTAGCATGTTCGGCAAAAGTCGGCATTCTTCTGTGATTTATGTTCGTATTAGACTCTCGCTCTGCTAATAACTGATACAAAAAAACATAATCTGCTTTAGACACAGGTTTTATCCTAACATTAATCTCTGGTATTTTTTTCAATAAATCTTGTTTTTGTGATATTTTGAACTTTATAACTTGTTCTATGGTTAATAGTTTTAAAACAATAATGATCCAATTATTGATATGAAGATTCATGCTATAGTCCAAACACGTGTTGGATCCACAAGGTTACCAGGAAAAGTGTTGCTGAAGCTGAATGGAGTGTCGTTATTTGAATTCCAAATGAACCAACTCCGACATTCAAAACTACTTGACAGTATTGTTGTAGCTACAACGATAAACAAAAATGATGATGTCTTAGAAGAATTGACAAAATCTCTAGGAGTGAATTTGTTTCGAGGAAATGAAGAAGACGTACTTGATCGATATTATAATTGTGCAAAACATTACTCTATGGAACACATTGTGAGAATAAATGGAGATGCACCGTTCATTGATCCCCAAATAATAGACAAAGTTGTATTATTCTACAAAAACAATAAATTTGATTATGTCAGTAATTTTTTCAAAAAAACATTTCCTGCTGGTACTGAGGTTGAAGTCTTTTCTTTTGAAACATTAAAAAAAACATGGGAAAATGCAAAGAAACCGTCTGAAAGAGAACACGTAACCCCATATATCTATACCAACCCAACAAAATTCTGCATTGGTAATGTGGCAAATATTGAAAATGTTTCAAATTTACATTGGACAGTTGACAGAAAAGAAGATTTGGATTTTGTTAGAGAAATCTACAAAAATATTAAAAAAACGCCCATTTTACTTTCTGACATTCTACATGTCTTAAAAAACAAACCTGAGATTTTAGAAATTAACAAAAATACTAATTCTCTTGAAGGGTATCAAAAATCATTAGAAAATGATAAAAAACAATCAAAATCCTAGTTAGTAACATGAAGAACAAAATACTTTTCTGGTTAGATCAAACCCTTATACAATTTGGAATTGCCAAATTTCTATATGACAAACACGAATGTGATTTATTTGCTATAATTGATGTCGCAGACAGAACAAAAACTTTTTTTGAAATTCAAAAATTAGTGCCCTTCAAACAAACTTGGTTCTATCACGATCAGATCAAAAAAATTAATCCTGATGTTTCATATTTAAAAAAGATAGAAGAAAAGTATTCGATTAATTTATGGCAATTTGCGTATAATGAGAGAATTTTCTACAGGTTTAATGATTATTGCAAATTTACTGAAGATGAAGTACTGTCTATACTAGAACAAGAATGTAGATTATATGAAAAAGTCCTAGATGAAATAAAACCAGACTTTGTAATTTTAAATCAACCAGCATTTCATCATAACTATCTGTTTTATAAGATCTGTAAGGCACGTAATGTCAATGTTTTACTTCTCAAGACAACTCGAGTTGGCTACAAGTGTATAATTACAGATGAAGACGAACTGTTGAATTACAAACAAAAATCATTCACTGTGACTAATAGAACTTTTGAAGAGCTACAACAATATCTTGCAAGTTTTAGCATATACAAACAAGCTACCGAGTTTGAAGAAAAGTTTCAGAAATCTAAATCTGGCTTTCTCAAGTCTGTGTTTCAGTTTTTATTTGTATCAAATAACAGTAATGCAAAAACTCACTATACGTATTATGGAAGAACTAAATTCAAAGTTCTAATAAAATCAATAATTTATTCGCTTAAAACAAAATATAGGAAATACTACATAGATAGAAATCTTGTCAAAGATCCTGATCTGAATAAACAGTTTATCTATTTTCCATTACATATTGAACAGGAGCGTTCATTACTCATACTCGCACCATATTATACAAATCAAGTGGAAATGATTGCCAATATTGTACAATCATTACCGATCGGATACAAATTATATGTAAAAGAACATCCGACTATGTTTTCACGTGGATGGAGATCAATTTCGAATTATAAGCAAATAATGAATCTGCCAAATGTAGAATTAATCCATCCTGAATTCAAGCCAAATGATCTTATAACAAATTGTTCTCTTGTTATTACAATATCTGGAACAAATGGCTTTGATGCTGCGTTTTATCAAAAACCGTCAATAATACTGTCAGACACTGCATTTTCCACACTTCCATCTGTTCGGAGAGTACGTTCATTAGAAGATCTACCTAGCGTAATTAAAGAATCACTTAAGATCACTGTGAATGTCTCAGATCTAAATGAATATGTCAGCTACATAGATGAAATATCATTCAACTTTGATCTTGATGGATTTGTACAAATTCATTCTGATTATTTCTACTATGGAGGATCTTTGGTTGATGTAGAAATACCTGAAACAAAAATGAATACTTTTCTAGAGTTAGAAAAACAAAAATTCGAATTTTTGGCATCTGAATTTATTAAAAAAATAAAAAATACAAAATGATACTAAATAACTGCCAGTTCCTCTCTAACTAGAATTTGTTTTAATTCATTTATTGATAATAGACTTACTCTATCAGATGAGTATTGGTCTTTTAGAGTGGATTTTTTAAATTCTGGTAACAATTCATGTTCTTGCGTTTCCTTCTCAAAAATAACATAGTCTTCTTTATTCTCATATGTATTTCGAATTTCATCTTTAATGATCAAAGATTCGTGGTACTTTTCACCGGGTCTAATTGATATGATTTCGGTTTTACTTTTGCTCTTTAGCAGTTCAATAATCGCATCTCTCATATCCTTAACTTTGTATGCCTTTAATTTAGGAACAAAAATTTCTCCTCCTCGTCCTTTTTTAATTGCCCTTAAAATTAGCGCCAAAGCTTCATCCATGGTTATGTTAAATCTTGTCATTTCTGGATCAGTGATAGTGATATTTTTCCCTGATTGTATTTGTCCAACCAATGTGGGTACAAGTGAACCTCTACTACCTAGTACATTGCCGTATCTCACACAAATGAATTTGATTTTATGATTTCCTTTGTAGTAGTTTGCTGAAACAAATAATCTCTCCATCAGCAATTTTGTAGCTCCATAAGTATTCAATGGTGAAACTGCCTTGTCAGTACCTACAGCTAATGCTGTTTGCACATTATTCTCTAGACAAGCATCTATGAGATTCTGCGTTCCTTGTACATTGGTCTTTACTGCCTCGAATGGATTATATTCTGCAACTGGTACATGTTTGAGCGCTGCAGCGTGAATAACTATGTCAACTCCTTCAAGAGCACGTGATAATCTTTCTTTATCTCTAACATCACCAATAAAGAATCGTAATCTTTTGTCGGTAAACTTTGATTTCATTTGTACTTGCTTCCATTCATCCCTACTAAAGATCCGAATCGTATCGACATCTGTTCTAAGTAGTTTTTCTGTCAGAGATGTGCCAAGTGAGCCGGTACCGCCAGTGATCAGTACTTTTTTACCATCAAACAAGATTAATTCAGATTTCAAAATTGTAATAAAAAACCTTGTCTTTTTGTATTGGTTCTAATCATGCTAAGGAATTTTGCCTTGCTCTGCTAATGCTTTCCAATAAGCGTTTTGCCAAACAGAGTTCTCATCCTTGAACCACATCTTACCTCTAAATTGATCTGCAACCCGCCAAAATTCTTCTAATGAAATTTCTATGTAATCACAAAATTGTTTTATGTAGTAATCAGAGCATTTTCCATCATACTGACGAACTAATTTTATGGCCTCCTCCCTAGTAATTATTCCATCACGTAAATCATAACAGACATGATCCATGCACTGACCGAAACCAAATTTAATACATTTTAGCATCTGATTTACTTGTACCAGATCAGAGTCTAACTGAGAAAATGGCACATAGGTACCAATAGAGTCCGGATCAAAATCATCTGGACGCCACATTAGACCATGCTTTTTTGAAAATTCTGCATTTCCACGAAATGACCATTCCTTCAGATAATATTGTAGCCATATTCCACGAATTCCTTTTTCTTGCAATCTTTTTCGGTCGTATTGAAACATGAAAAGATCTTTTTCAGTTATGCCTTCAATCTCCAAGTATTCTTCTAATCCTGATGACATTGTGTTCATTTCATTGGCCTTTAAAGCATCTGAATCTGTTCCAAGCCCTGTAAGGCGAGTACCTAGCGTAAGGCCTCCATTCTCACCCTGAACAATTAATGGAATGTTAAACTGATCAGCTATGATGTACGCTGATGACCACAAAGAGTATTCAGTGATCTTGACAGGATTTAGATATTTGTAAAAATCTCGCTTTACTAGTTTTTTCATAATTTTCGGATTTGGTCTCAATGATAACACATCGAAACCAAGATTTTTCAAATTCTCAATGTTATGTTTTCCTATTTCTGTAATCCCCTCTGGTTCACTGTTTACAAGTAAACATCGCAGTCCTAATCTGTCTCGTGCAGTGAGTGCTTGCTTCGTGCTGTCCTTGCCGCCACTTACTCCAATTACACAATCGTAAGCACTTTTTGTAGTCTTTTTAGCCCAATCTACAATCTCTTGTAATTCTTTTTCTCGTTTTACCCAATCAATTACCTTCTTTTCGTCTTCCCATAAACAAGCTCCACATATTCCGTCCTCCGTGAAATAAATCCCAGGTCTAGTATCTGGTTGGATACATCTCTTACAAATTCGCATAATCATTCAATTTTCTCAATGTCTCATTAATTTTTTTATTACTCATGTAAAAGCTCATCTTTATTTTCTATCACTTTGCGAATTGCGTTAACAATATCTTCCATATCGTCAATTGTAGCCGGCGGTCTGCATATTGGGATCATAATAAGTTCATTTTCGTGCAGTGATTCAGCTACTGGGCATATGCCTTTTTCGTATTTCACTGTTCCACTGTGATGCTTATACGCAAATGCTCTTTTTTCAAGATAGAGAGGATTAAGATAGAGTGGTTTAACATATCCGCCATAAATTGGAATTCCCTCAGCTCTTACTGCTTCACAGAATTTTTCTCTTGTAATGCCTATTTTTTTCACATCATATGAAAAAGAGTATACATAGTAGACATGTTTAACAAAATCATATTTGGTATGTTTAATACCGTCTACAGATTTTAGTTTCTCAGTCAGATAGCTTGTAAGCTTGATACGATGTTCATTATATGAATCAAGTTTTGATAATTGAGCTATGCCTATGGCAGCTTCAAGTTCAGTCATTCTATATCCCCAACCCAAAATCTCAGACCTGTAAGATCTTATCTTCTCTGCAAGGTTTATCATTTCACCATGATTTCTTACCATTTGGGCAGCTTTTGCTATGCCTTCATCATTAGTAACTAACATTCCGCCTTCTCCGGTCATCATGTTCTTGGTTTCTTGAAATGAAAATATTCCACAGTCTCCAATGGTCCCAACTTTTTTCCCTTTGTATTCGGCACCAGGTGCTTGTGCACAATCTTCTATTATTTTTAAATCGTGTTTTGATGCAAATTCTATAATCTCGTCCATATCACAAGGATGACCAAAAAGATGTACTGGGATAACAGCACGTGTTAAGTTAGTTCTTACATTTTCAAGCTTTTTTGGATCAAGACAGTAAATATCATTTTTAATGTCTGAAAAAACTGGAATAGCATTGTGCATCAGAACACAAGTCGCAGTTGATGTAAATGTATATGGAGGAACAATGACTTCTTCACCCGGTCGTACTCCTACCGCAACCACAGCTGCATGAAGCGCGGAAGTTGCAGAATTGAACGCTACTGCAAATTTAGTGCCGATATACTTGGCAAATTTATTCTCGAACTCTCTAATCTTTTTACCACCCAAAAATTGTTCTCCTGGTGAAGCGATAAATGTGGAAAGATTTCCGCTTTCAAGAACTTCCAGCACTGCATTTTTCTCATCTTGTGTTATGATTGGATATTTTGGAAACGGGTTCTCCCTTGTTTTACTTCCACCAAAAACAGCTAATTTTTTCACTATGTGTCACTTGGAATGAATCTTGTAATTAGTGTTTTTCAATGGTATTGCTATTCGTTTACCATTTAATGACGACGATTTAATCAATGCAGTTACTGCTTCAAGTGAAAGATAACCGTCTTCCCCTGTGCATAATGGTTCTTTGTTTGTCTGAATTGACTGCAAAAGAGTTTCCACTCCATTAAAGATTGCACTTGTTCTAGGAGGAAACGTCACTGTCTGTGGTACTAATTCTTTGTAATAAAGCCCAATTTTTGGCAAAGTAGATTTGAATATCTCAATTTTTCCTGTGGTGAGATTCAGTTTTATCCTTTTTTTAGTTGAAATTATATCAAACTCCAATATTCCATAATTACTGTAATCAAAACTCAAAAGACTGCATTTGATTCCATTATCACACATTATCACTCCATCTAAATTTGGGTCGTTTTCGTTATTGGATGGATTTTGACTTTTTATAGCTTGTACCCATTTAATATTACCGAAAAGATATCGTATCAAATCACAAATATGGGAGCCTGTATTTGCAATTCCGGAACCATAATAGATGCTACATTGTTGAATTCTCCCAAATTGTTTTTCAATAACAAGTTTTTTTAATTTGATATAAAAGGGATCAAATCTCCGTTGATGGTTTACCTGTAATTTGACATTATTTTTTTTACAAATATCAATTATTGTTTTAGCATTCTTGAGAGATTCACTAATTGGTTTTTCTAAATAAATTCCTCTTATGTTAAATCTGCATGCGGCCTTTACAATGTCTAGATGAGAATTAGCATGAGTACAAATTGAAACACAATCTAAACTCTCATTTCTAAACATCTCTTTGTAATCAGTGTACAATTTAGTGACGCCATATTTCGGACCGTATTTTTTTAGCTTATCTTCGTCAACATCACAAAAAGCCACTAAGTTAGTTTTTTCATTGCGAAAATACGCACCTGCATGGGTGCTGATTAATGTAGCATTTGGACTATCATCAAAACCGCAACCAATTCTACCAAGCCCAATTACTGCACAACGATATTTCATGATGTTTATTTTTTCTAATTCTATTTAACAATGCTTTGTTTTATTATGCAAATCATTTCTTACGTTTAATATTGACTGATGGTTAGAATCCTTACTTGAGAGTAATAGCAGTAATTCAAGCAAGACTCAGCTCTAAGCGTCTTCCTAGAAAAGTCATGCTGGATATTCTTGGCAAACCTGTTATCTGGCACATATACAATCGACTTACTCATTGCAAGCATCTTTCTGCAGTTGTTATATCAACCGGAGAGTATGATCAGAACAAAGAAATTTGTGATTTTGCAGAAAAAAATCAAATTAAGTATTATTCTGGAAGCGAGATGGATCTTATACAAAGACTCTATCAAACTGTTTTGAAATTCGATGCAGATGCTCTTGTACGAATCACATCTGATTGCCCATTAGTTGATCCAAAACTGGTAGATGAACTTGTGGGAATATATGTAAAAAATAAGGATATCTGTGACTTGGTAACAAACTGTGAAATCCACTCATTCCCACATGGATTGGATATTGAAGTATATTCACATGATGTACTACGACGACTTAATGATGAGATAAAGGAGCCAGATCTTAGAGAATGGTTTCCACTTTATATTACAAAAAATAAACAAAAATTTAAAATTTTAAACATAAAAAATGAACAGGATTTGTCTAGAATCAGACTCACTTTGGATTATCCTGAAGATTATGATCTTATAAAAAAAATCTACCAAAATTTGGCTAATAAACTACCGATCCCTTACATGACCGACATACTTGATCTCTTAAAAAATCAACCTGATCTATTATTAATTAATTCAAAATATGTTGATCATAGAAATGTTGACGCACCAACAGTCTAGACCTTAAGTCATAATCTATTAATTGTGATAAGGAAAGACAAGAATCAAACTTGGAACAATCAAAACAAACCTTGCTGAGAACTGTGGAATGGAAGAATAATTCAGTTGTTATGATAGATCAGACTAAGCTTCCCACTGAACTATTGTACGTAAAATATACTGATTACAATGATGTTGCTTATGCAATTAAGAATTTGATAGTGCGTGGCGCACCTGCAATAGGTGTTTCTGGAGCTTTTGGTTTGGCGTTAGCAGCATTGCAAAGTAATGCAACAACAAAAGAACAATTACTTGCTGATCTAGAAAAGGCAAGAAAAATACTCCATGATACAAGACCTACTGCAGTAAATCTATCTTGGGGACTAGAACAGATAATGAATGTTGCAAACAAAGGTAATACGGTACAAGAAATTAAAGATCTGATAGTCACTACCGCAAAACAAATGGCAGAAGATGATATCAAAATTAACATGACCATGGGAAAAAATGGCTCTGAATTATTTAGTAACAACGATACAATAATGACGCATTGTAACGCAGGTTCTCTAGCCACTGTGGCATATGGAACTGCATTGGGAGTAATTCGTGCCACTAAAGAAAGTGGTAAAAACATCAAAGTTATTGCAACAGAGACAAGGCCGGTACAACAAGGATCACGCTTAACTGCATTTGAGCTAAAACATGACGGGTTTGATGTCAGTTTGATTCCAGACACTGCTGTTGGTTATTCAATGGCAAATAAGCTAGTAAACAAAGTAGTAGTGGGAGCAGACAGAGTACTACGAACAGGACATGTCTACAATAAAATCGGAACATATCAAGTAGCATTGATGGCAAAACAACACGGAATACCATTCTATGTGGCAGCACCATTATCCACCTTTGATATGAAAAGTACTCCAGATGATGTCATAATTGAACAAAGAAAGGGAACCGAAGTAACACAAATTGGTGATAGAAAAACAGCTCCAGATGGTATCCATGTAATAAATCCAGCATTTGATATGACTCCGCCTGAATTAATCTCAGGCATAATAACCGAAGCCGGAGTCGCAAAACCACCATTTGATGAAACTATTCCAAAATTATTTGAAGCTAAGAAATAGAAAGTTTTTATTCATTTTTAGAATTACACACAAAATATGTCGACTGTAAGTGTAGACCAAGTGAGGGAATCTCTTACCAAATGTATGGATCCAGAAGTTCCACTAAATATTGTGGAAATGGGTCTAATCTATGGAATTGATATTACGCCGTCAAACGATGTCAGTATCAAAATGACACTTACAACTCAAGGTTGTCCACTACATCAAACCTTAGTTCAAGATGTAACAAGATATGTCAAAAAAGTACCCGGAGTAAATGATGTCAAAGTTGACATTGTTTGGAATCCTCCATGGACAATGGATAGGATGTCAGAAACTGCCAAGGCAAAACTCAAGGATTTGTCGTCTTCAAGTACGCCCGCACCAATTGATTACGAAACTGCCATGCCGCAAGGTGTTGGATCTGTGATACAACAAGAAGATGGAGGAATGGTTTTGGCAAATGAACATAATCAGGGGTTTATGGTAAATCAAGCAATTATTGACTTTTGGAGATCATGTAATGGGCAACGAAAAATAACAGAACTTGTAGAAATATTTGCTCAAAAAACCGGCCTACGACGTTCTCAAGTGGAAAAAGAAGTCATCCAATTAATTGGCCAACTTCGTGACGGAGGACTGATTATAATACCACAAGCAGAAACACCAAACGTCCAATTCAAAAAATAATCACACTTCTTTAATTTCCAAAATGGTCGCGTGAATAGAATCCATCCTTACGACTGTATGCTTGTCTGCAAAGCCTAACGCAACATACCAGTCACCTACATCAGCGTCATATTGTGTTTCTAGTATTTTGATATTATTTTGATCAACATTGTATTGTTTTATGACTCCGGAAATCGCCAGAGCCACAGCTTGTTTTTCTGTTTCCAGTCTTCTTTTCATAAGGCCGATTCCTGGCATGATCAACAAAAGGAGCTCCTTCTATAATAAACTGATTACCTGTACTAATGTACACCTAATGTGATTGAACATAAATCAAAAATGTTCACAGTATTATTATAGACTGGAAGATTTCTTGAAGATTCGGGTTTTGTATATTGGTCTCCAATGTGGTAAACTATCTATGTATTGAATTTGTTTCATACCTAGATTTTCAAAGATTTTCTTGTAATCTCTTGGAAAGTTTTTTGTAGCATTACCGGTTTCATCCTCAAAAATAATAATGAATTTTTTTGCAATTCTTACCATCTCGGAAAATATCCATTCACTCTCCGAGTGAATATGCATTAAAACCGCAACTGTAAAAACTAGATCAAATTCGTTATCTGCAAATTCGCAAATTTTTTCTTCAACAGTGGTATTGTATATTTTGACTTTTTTAGCAAGTTCTGGATAATATGTTCTCATTGCCTCGACTGCATTTGAATTGATTTCAATTCCGGACAAATCCATATATCCATTTTTCAGCATCGCATTAAGATTACGTCCTACGTTAGAACCGATCTCTAAAACCCTTGCATCATTGTTATCTGGAAGATACTTCTTCACTACAGACACAAAAATTTCACTTCCTTCAACATTATTGAGGTAATCTGTGAATGCGTTCTTGTCTCCAATGTTCTGATTTTTCCAATAATCCTGAACTTCTTCAAGTGAATGTTTGGGAACTAAACGTCTCAAAATTTTGTTATTCATTAAATTGCGTTGGATTTTTATAGGATCAAACATCAATGGTCACTAAATAAATAAAAACAACTGTTATGTAAAACTTTTTTTAAAATATCTGTATTTATGATTAGATGGAATCTATATCTTTCATCTTATTATTTGTAATATTAGAAATATCTTACAAAAATGAATAATACATATTCTTATCTTATAATTTGTCCAAATTCTTTCAGAAAATTTAGGATCTATCGTTTAATTTTTTTACGACTAATTCCTATTTTCTCATAAATGGTTGCTTTTGATTTGAAACCAAGACTAGTTATTAGTTTCACGGATGCAATGTTCTTATTATTTACTGTAGCATAGTATCGTTCTCTTGGGTGTTTTTTCATTAATTGTATAACCGCCCAAGTCCCAAGTCCCATCCCTTGAAATTCAGGAATCACATAATATCCGATTTCATTATTTGCCAAAATATGTACAAATCCTATGGGCATGTCTCCTTTTTTGATAATGTATTTTGTGGTCTTTGTCTTTGAAAACTTTGCAAAACTCGGCATTTTGAGCGTAATGACTGAATGATCTGCGTGATGCTCTAACCACTCTTTTACAACTTGATAAATAAATCGTGTATCTTTTTTTTGAGCTCTTGCCAGTCTTAATTCTTTATTCAAATTGCTACCCATGATTGGCATTAGATGTTCTGTTTTTTATAAAATCTATTGCAGTTACAGGGTTTGGATCAATGCCAGAAATTACAGAAAGATAAATACTAGAATAATCTAACAAATAGATCAAGCTTACTATCTTTGCCAATATTCCACCCTCAATTGAACAAATTTCCTTATACTCAATCGCTTTATGATCAAAATACTCTTTAATTATGTTCCATCTTTCCTTTGTTTTTATGTAATCGTCGTGTCCTCTAATCAAAATTGGTTTTATTCTTGATTCTTTTTCCCATGCTACAATTCCATTATGTGAAGCTTCTATGATGTCTTCTATCATTGCATGCATTTTCGCATTTTCCTGTAGCGAGTTCTTGAATCTAACTGCAGCTGCTTGTAGCCCCCATGGATAATAAATTATTGGTATATCTTTAATCCAATTTGCTAAATCCAATGCCGGATTATCTTTAGAAAGATTATCGGATGATATTTTTTTCTTATGTTTTTTTAATTCATTAATTGATTCTAATACATCTTGTTTTTTTATTGGTATTATTGGTTCTAAAACTCTGATCATTGAGAACAAATAGGATGTAAATGATGAACGTGGATTCAGATACATTGGAATATTTCTATGTTCTATTTTGTATCGCGAACAATAATCTTGCATTTTTCCACCACTTGAAAATGCAATTATTTTGCATTTGGATCGCCTAGATGAATCCAAAACCGTCAAAGTTTCAGTAGTATTTCCAGACACGCTAGTTGTTACGACTAAGGTATCGGAATTTATGGTGCTTGGAAGATGATATCCTTTTACGATGCTTACGTGAACGTCGGTTTTTGATAGAATTGCTGCAAATATATCATGCAGTGCGCCTGATCCTCCCATTCCAGCAAAGACCAAATGTTTTATGTTATCAAAATTGACCTGTCCGAGTTCTGTGCGGTAGTTTTTCTCCGCTATATCTGGCCATTTATCATAGATCTCATGCATTTTGTGAGAATCAAATCTATCCAAATCTGATAAACTGAGTGACAATGTCCTTCAATGGATTCTATGGAGATATAACGATTAATGAATTTATTTTAAAACATGTATTGTCAGAATTAACTCCGCAAGAACTGCTGAATCGAAAACTGAGTTTTTTATTGTCATGATCTTCTGATAACTCTTAATAATTCAAGGGCTCGGAGGGCTTCGATCCCTCGACCTGGCGGTCCGAAGCCGCCCGCACTATCCAGACTGTGCTACGAGTCCAAAAGCACTTTAACGGGGCTAAATATCTGTCTAGCTGCCCTTGAAAATATCAAAAAAAGTAGCAGGAGTAGAATATGCAATTCGTGATATTGTAATTGCCGCACGTCAAGTCGAAAAACAGGGAAAAAAAATAACATACCTGAATATTGGTGATCCAATCCAATATGGGTTTCAGCCTCCAACAAATGTCAAAGAGGCAATGATAAGATCAATCAATGAAGGCCACAACTATTATGCACAATCCGAAGGACTGCCAGAACTACGAGAGGAAATTGCACTAAAGGAAAAAGCAAAAGGCCTGTCTGTATCTGCGGACGATATTTTGGTTACAAACGGAGTATCGGAAGCACTAGACATGGTAATGTCTTCAATTGTGGAAGAAGGCGACGAAGTACTCTTACCAGGACCATATTATCCTCCATATGCATCCTATGTCAGACTGCATGGAGGCAAGCCAGTAGAATTTGCAGTGGATTTGAAGAATTCAACACCAGACATTGACGATATCAAATCAAAGATAACGCCAAAAACAGTCGCAATTTGTTTAATTTCGCCAAACAATCCAACAGGCGCTGTATTTTCAGAAAAATCGCTAAAACAGCTAGTGGACATTGCAAACGAACATGACTTGTACATAATATGTGATGAGATCTATGACCAAATTGTATTTGATGAAAAATTCACAGGAATTGGCAAGGTTTCTGGAGATTCTCCAATCATACTGCTAAACGGATTTTCCAAGGTTCATCTAATGTCGGGCTGGAGAATTGGTTATATTGCATTTAACCATTCACCAAAACTTGCTCCAATTCGAGAAAATCTGCCCAAGCTTGCACGTGTAAGAATTTCAACCAATTTACCAGTCCAGTATGCAGCACTGGAATCACTGCGCGGACCGCAAGGATATGTCTCTGAATTTGTATCAGAGCTCAAAAAACGACGTGACTTTGTAGTAAAGCGATTAAACTCAATTCCTGGACTGTCGTGCTCTAATCCAAAAGGAGCATTTTATGCATTCCCGAAAATTGAAAAAAACCCATACAAATCTGATCAAGAGTTTGTAATGGAATTATTGAGAAAAACTGGCGTGCTAACAGTTCATGGCTCTGGATTTGGAACTAAATATGGCAGCGGACATTTTCGAATCGTATTTTTGCCAGATATCAATACACTTGACTTTGCGCTAAACGAAATAGAAAAGTTCTGTCAGTAATGCCAACTAGTTGTTTTTAGCGGCGTGATTTCTATTACACAATCAGTCTGGTCTAATAGTTGCTTTGCAGATTTTTCCTGTAATGTTTTGAAATAACGAAGCAGGACTTGCCCTGCGATTTTTTTTACCTTGTTTTCTTCTCTGAGAAGTTTCGCCTTGCCTGTTATCATCATTCCATCAATTGGATGCCAAACGCCAATATCTATGCAAAAGCAGACTTTGTTGTTCTTTGAGATATTTTTTGCCTTGGCAGTCCTTGTGTTTGTGCCGATGTAGAATTTTTTTCCAATTTTTTTATACCAAACAGGAACCAGATGCGGGCTTCCCCTGGAATCAATCGTCGCAAGATGCATGACCTTTTGTTTTTTTAGCAGAGTCTCTTTACGCATATTTTTTCCTAAATCCCCACAGAATCAAAAATCCACCAAATGCAAACATGCCTAGTGAGACCTTTTCGTTTGTTATTTCACCATTGAACATAAAATCAACTACAAATTCCGGACTCCAGATTATCAAATTCTGCACCAATACAATTGCACCAACCACTACAAACAACACCCCCATTGCGGAATACCAGTTTCTGCCCCTGCGCGGATAATGTTGACTCATTTAGAGGATTTTGATTCCAGGGTTTTTCATTTTGTTTTTGATCATGGCATTAAGTAGCAGTGGAGTTGCAATCTCTGCCTGATATGCCAGTGCGCCAGAGCCCAGAAATATTGGTCGCAGGCCGCTAATCTCTCCAATTAGGCCATTTACCACATCAATAGATTCCTTGTCGTCACCGCAAACAAAAATGTCATAGTCCAGTGTAAAGTTTGGGTCGACAAGTTTTTTTTCCGATATGACATGAAATGCTGATACAAGCTTGTTTTTGTTTTTCATGTGTTTTTGCACCATTTGGTGTGAGAATGGCTTGTTTTCCTTTAGCGGTATGAACTCAAAACCAATGTCGGTCTTTGTCATTGGAACTATAGGTGATATGACAGTACAGCTGTCCTTGATGTTTCCAAGCAGGCCAGAACACACAGAATCAATGTTCTCATATGGTATTGATAAAATCAAAACATCGCTTTGAGCTGCAACTGAATTGTTGTCTGTACCGGAAATTGTCCCGTTGATGTTTCCAAATGCTTGCTTTGCTGTTTGCAAATATTCTTTTGCGGCATCAGATGCCCTTTGCGCATCTCGCGAGCCAATTAGAATATCGTGCTTTTTGCACCAGCGCAGTGCAAAGCCTTTTCCCATGCCGCCAGTTCCGCCAATAATTCCTATTTTCAACTAAACCACGGCAGGCAATGTTATTATTATCTTTATGGAGAAATTTGAAAATCCATGGGATTGATAATATTTTTGCGTCATGGACAAGCGCAGAACAACACCTCTCGAGTTTTGGCAGGGCGTGCGCCTGGAGTTGCACTCACACCAAAAGGAGTCACACAAGCCAATGATATTGGCAGATTCCTAAAATCACTTGACATTTCTCATATCTATGCAAGCCCAATAGAGCGGGCGCACAAGACTGCCCAAATTGTAGGCGATCATGTTGGACTGCCAACAACAGTGGATGAACGTCTCTATGAGCTGGAGATGGGCAGGTTTTCTGGCATGGCATACGATGATTTGTTTGCAAAACACGGAAATGTATTTTTGAAATTTTATCAGGGCGATCCAACAATTGAGGAAAACGGGGTGGAAACATTTGCACAGGTCAAAAACAGGGTTCTGAGCATTGTGGATCACGTCAGAAGGGAACACTCTGGAAAAAATGTTCTACTTGTGACACACATGGATCCGATAAAAGCAATGATCTCAAATGTTTTGAACTTGAATGCCCAATCACTATTTGAGCTAATAATTGCAAACGCATCGTTGACAATACTTAGAGAGGAACAGGGCAAGTTTTCTTTGTCTGCAATTAATGCAATGAATCCTGATCGATACAACCAAGGACCTTTCTAATAATCTACAAAAGCCTTAAATAGAATTTGCAGACCACGAGCTGTAATCGGTCATGGCAAGAGCAATTGTATTAATGTCAGTTTTGACTGTTTTACTAGTTTTACCTGTGATACAGCTTGTGTTTGCCGAGCCAACAGAGGCAGGCCAATACATCAACCGCAAGGCAGAGATCTGGAATTTATTTTTCAAAATGATGACAATAGCGTTTACAGTTGGCGCAGTAGTATCTGGCACACTTATCTGGGTTGTATGGAGATTCAGAGAGTCTCACCCCAAAGCCAAGCCAACTAAATATGAAGAAAAGGGTGAGTGGTAAATGAGCGGACACTCTAACTGGCCTGAATGGATTTACATTGGCGTTGTTATAGTGTTATTGGCATATGTGGGCGCAGAGGCATGGAATGTCGAAAGAATCGTAGAGCACACTCCTGCCGAAGCCGAGGTAATCAAGGTTGTAGGGCAGCAGTGGTTTTGGACCTTTGAGCACGCAGATGGAACCAAAGAAGTAGGCGAGCTGCACGTCAAGAAAGGAAAACCGTACAAATTTGAAATAACGGCCAAGGACGTCAACCACGCATTTAACATTCATGATTATGTCGTGTTACAGGATGCCATTGTAGGACGTGTCAACACAGTTTGGTTTGCCCCCGACAAGGCAGGCGAATACATGATTCAATGCAGGGAATACTGCGGGCTATTACACTATAACATGAGGGCAACCCTCTATGTGGAGGAATAAAATTGCACAGTAACTTAATAAAACAAAATCAGGTGGAAAACTAAATGGTACTAGAGCTATCCAAGCCGCGCCCAATTTGGCAGATAATGTTTTCGACTCACCACACCGATGTCGGATTATTATACACAATCACGTCGCTGACATTCTTCTTCCTAGGTGGCGCACTGGCGCTAGGAATCAGGGCAGAACTATTCCTTCCTGGAAGTCAGATAATTGCAGATTCGATGACATTTAACCGAATGTTTACAGTCCATGGAACAACTCTGATCTTCTTATTCCTCTTGCCATTTGCATCTGCAGTTGGAAACTATTTCGTTCCTATAATGGTTAGATACAAAGACATGGCATACCCAAAGCTAAATGCAGTCGCATTCTGGATGATTCCGCCGGCAGGCGCACTAATCTGGCTTGGCTTTGCAGACTTTACTTGGTATGCAACACCTCCATACTCTGCAATTCGTTCTCCGGGTCCTGCAGCAGACATGTGGATTTTTGCCCAGAAAATCCTTGGCGTGTCATCGATTCTAGGCGCAATTAATTTCATAGTTACAATACTAAAATGCAAGCATCCTGACTTGCCCCTGAGCAAAGTACCGTTGCTTGCCTGGTCATTTTTGAGCTCATCGTTGATCATCATAGTTGCAGTCCCAACATTTGCAGCTGCCCTTGTAATGTTGCTAACAGACAGACTGGGCGTTTCTGGATTCTTTGATCCTGCCAAGGGCGGAGACCCAATTGCGTACCAGCACTTGTTCTGGTTTACGTTCCACCCTGAGGTGTATGTGCTGGTAATTCCTGCAATCGGAATGATGTATGAAATAATACCTAGATTCTCAAGGAGGCCTATTTTCAGCCAGAGCTCTGGAATCTTTGCATTTGTAATGTTGTCAATAGTCGGGTTCTCATCGTGGGCTCACCACATGTATGCAACTGGCATGTCGTTTACAGAAAAGACCGTATTTATGATAGGAACATTGGCAGCAGTCCCGGCATCTGCAATGCACGTCTTTAACTTTATTGCAACAATGTGGGGTGCAAGAATTCGATTTGCCACGCCAATGATGTGGGCAGTCGGAGGAATCGCATTGTTCTTCTCTGCAGGAGCAGGCGGTGTGGCAAATGCCGCAATGCCATTTGACTTTATCACGCATGACTCGTACTGGGTGGTAGGACACTTCCACCTATTTGTGATGGGAACAATAGCGTTTGGCTCTATTGGGTTCCTATACTACATGTTCCCGTTCATTACTGGAAGAATGTACAATGAGACAATGGGCAAGATTCACTTTATCATGTCAATGGCAGGAACAGTAATGGTCTTCTTTACACAACACGTGCTTGGACTGTACGGCATGCCAAGAAGAGTCTTTGATTACATACCGCAACCGGAAATAATAGTAATGAACCAAATAGCATCTGTTGGCGCAATGATAATTGGCGTCAGCATGGGACTATGGATATTTAACATGATTTACAGCTCTGCCAGAGGCAAGGAAGCAAACATGGACGATCCGTGGAACCTTGGAGGCAAATACTACTTCCCGCACCAGGCAAAGACCCCACACCACTAGGAGATACAAATGTCGCACGAAACACCAATCTATAGGACAACTCCTGCAAGAACCGCAAAAATGATGGCAATCATGTGCGGTGTCTGCATCGCAGGTGGCGCTTTATTCTTTGCATTTTGGGATTATTGGATATCAATGCCGCCAGGAGTACAGGCAATGACAGGAGATCATGCCCCAGGTCCGGCAGTTGCTTCCGGCAAGACAATCCCAGTTACACTGAATTTCGTAGAATCATCTGACTTTAAGCAATTGGCATTCAATGCACTTCCAAACGAAGAAGGACACAATCCAACCATTCAGGCAAACGTTGGCGACAAGGTCGAATTCACCATAGTAAACAAGGGCGTATCATTCCATGCATTTGGCGTCACTCCGGCAAAGGAAGGATTTAGCGACATACTTGCAGGAACTGAGGTTGCAAGCATGAACAACCCATTAAAACCAGGAGAAAGTGGAACCTCATCATTCATACCGACAAGCGAGGGTACATTCTACTACATTTGTACAGTTCCAGGACACAGAGAAATGGGAATGGTAGGTGAAATTGTGGTAGGGCCAAAAGGCGAAGCCCCAAAGGCAGCAGCTCCTACGGGCATTAGTCACACGTTTGACCTCAATTTCGTAGAGTCTGCTGATTTCAAGACCTTAGCGTTTAACGCACTGCCTGGCGAGGAAGGCCACAATCCGGAAATAAAGGTCAAGTCTGGCGACACTGTTACCATAAAATCAGCAAACAACGGCATATCATTCCACTCATTTGGTGTTGTCTCAAATCCTGATGATGTGAACAGCATTGTCTTCAACTCTGCAATCGGCTCTATGAACAATCCAATCAAGCCCAAAGAGGCAAAAGAAGTAACATTTACTGCGGGAGCCCCAGGATCATATAGCTACATTTGTACCGTTCCAGGACATGCGGCACTTGGAATGCAAGGCAACTTTATAGTAGAATAATTTTGCGTCTTCAATACCTAGCCCTAGCATCCCTGATAGTCTTGTATTCGCTAATGTTCATTGGCGGATATGTTTCCGCATCTGGCCTTGGATTGTCATGTCCTGACTGGCCGCTATGCCCTAATGGAATATTGCCTGATGATGAATTCTTCATAGAGTGGGTACACAGATTCGTTGCGGCAACAACAGGCAGCTTGATAATTGCGACAACCGTTGGAGTCTGGCTCAACAAAAAATCCGATGGAAAAATCAAGATGACATCTACCCTGGCAACAATATTTGTCATAACCCAGATAACATTGGGCGCACTGGTAATAGAGGCAAAACTGCATGCTGTACTGGTTGCTGTACACCTTGGAATTGGGATCTTGCTTTTTGCAATGACTCTGCTTACTGCGATATTTGCGTTTAGGATGGCAAGGCAGGCAGTATCCACGCAGGCCTAGCGCTTTAGTCTCTTTGGCAAATAGATATAGCCAAAAATGATTGCGGCACCTATCGCACCTGATGCTATTACATAGATGAAGATATAGCCAAAGGGACTCTGAGTGCTCATATTAAACGTGTGAGTGATTACCTTGCCGTCGTCACCGTACAAGTCCACCCGAAAGACATGGTTGCCGGGCTCGCCAAATGTATAGTCAAAGCTCCAATAGCCACCGTCAACTGTTTGTGGCGGGATTCCATCCACTTGGACATCGTCATAAAAAATCCTGATTCCTACGACAAACTCTTTGACGTCGTTTAGCTCCAGATCGGTTACATGCATTAGGATCTTTGCCTTTTGGCCTGCACTTGGGAATTCAGGATCTGTTGCTATTTGGACCCGATTGTTTCCTATGGTGGATTCTGCGGAATTGAACAAGGCGTGGCCATGGGCGTCATAAATGGGACATAACACCAAAACTATTAGTGCTAAAAATGCGACTTGGCGCATCATTTTCTGATCGCTGCGATCAATATAATGCAACTTGAATTTATTCGGAAACTGACAAAAGCTTTAAATGCAGACTTTGAAAAAGGCCCAACGTTGACCACAGTTAGCAAATCAATCGACATCAAAGCTCCCGTTGACACCGTTTTTACATACTTTGCAAGACCAGAGCACGTCTCTGACCAAATGTCTGACAAGGGTGTAGGAATGACAGTCATTCCAATGGATATCAAAGAGGGAATGGGTGTTGGAACAACATTTCGAATCGTAGGCGACTTTAGCGGAAAAAGACTAGAATGGGATTGCGAGACAACGGAATTTGTCAGGGAAAGAAAGATCTCTGCAAAAATGATCTCAGGACCATTCAAGAAATGGGATATTACCACGGAATTTACGCCAAAGACAGAGCGACTAACCACTGTCACAATGACGGTAAACTATGAGATGCCGTTTGGTCCACTGGGCGGAATCCTAAACAAGGTAAAATTCGCCAAGACTGCTGAAAAAGGAATGGAAAGCGCACTCTTCAGAGTCCGAGGACTGCTAGAAGGAAACGGCTCCATACCAGTATACATCACACTGGATGCATACCAAAAACTATTGGCAGAAAAGAAAAAGATGAACAACATCCCAGTTTCGACAGTTTTGACTGCTATTCTGGACAAATACAGCGAAATCGAAGCAAAAACTTCAAACTAAATTTTTCATCTCAATTAAATAACCGTACCATTGTTTTTTGCTTGGTGGGGGTCTGTGGCTCAGCCAGGTAGAGCGAAGGACTCTTAAAATTACTTGGAGACATCCTTATGTCGTGGGTTCGAATCCCACCAGACCCGCTATCATAAAGTGCTTTTTATGGTTCCAGACCACATGATAGTATTATGAAGATAGAGAACAAGGATTTGCAGATCACAAACCATAGTGCTTTAGAGTTATTCTATCATGGAATAAAGTCCAAGGAAACCAAGGACAAGTACACTAGGACTTTGCGAAGAATACTCAATGATATCTTGGAAAATGTATTGGAGGGAAGCTTTGAGGAAAGGGCTTCGCAGCTTGTCAACAAGACCAAGAAAGACCCTGACTGGGGAATGTCTGTGGTACTTGCACTATCAAAGAAGCTGAAGGAAAGATCAGAGCTTCCAAAGAATGACCCAAACTACCTCAATCCATCCACTATTCCAAACTACTTCAAGCCTGTGAGAAAGCTGTTTGAGATGAACAATGTTCCATTGGTATGGAGAAGGGTGATGGCGACCTTTCCGGAACTGGATAACAACGACAAAGGCAGGGCCTACACCAGAAAAGAGATTGCAGACATGCTCAGGTTTGGCAACGGTGCAATCGACAGGGCAATAGTGCTAGTTGCTGCAAGTTCCGGCATACGCGTGGGAGGATTTGATCTCACATGGGGAGACATGAGACCAGTCTACAGAATAGGTGACAAGCTAGCTTTTGACATAACAGAATCCGAACAAACCCATGCACAAGTCGTCTGTGCAATACTAACAATATACAAGAACACACCTGACGAGTATCCTGGGTTCATCACTCCTGAAGCATACAATGCAATACAAGATTACAAAAAAGAATGGGTCCAACAAACCGGAAAAGAACCAAAACTGCAAGATCCTCTTTTCAAAAAAGATGGAGTCTTTGCAAGAAAGCTTCCACCAAATGCTGTCAGGGCCAGGATTGACGACATACTCAAAAGGGCACAACTCAGGACTCCGTTGGTAAAGGGAAAGAGAAGACATGAAATTCCGGCAATGAACGGCTTTAGGAGATTTTTCAACAAAGTCAACAAGGAGACAATATCAAAGGACTCCCACTTGGCAGCCTTGATCAAAAAGGAATTCATGATGAACCACACCGGCTTGGTCAAGCTGGACAGGAACTACTATCAGGCACACATCTTTGAGCTGATTGAGGAATACCTGAATGCAGTGCCAAACTTGACTATCTCGGATGAGGAAAGGATGAAAGTAGAAAACAAAAAACTAAGAAATGAAAAATCTGAATTGGAGAAACAAATACCTTCCCTTGTGAATGACGCTGTTGCTAGAATCAAGGATGAGCTCTACAGAGATGGCTGGAAAACTAGGCCTTAGTGTTATTTTTCCATATTTCGTATAGTGCCTCACCAGACAAGATAAGAGGAAGATATTCTTTCACCCCAATCGTGTTGATGTTATTTTGATTAATCCTGTCTATGTTGGGAGAGCCGTCTTTGTTGAATAATTCCCGTTCAATCTCTGATGCAATTTTCAAACAAAATGATTTCTTTAGTTTTATCTTAGAATCACCAAACAAAAGCTTGGGTAATTGGCTTGCCGCACCGCTTTTCGTATTTTCGATTAGCAATCTAGCTATGATTGTCTTAATTGGACCATCAAAAATTCCGTTCCCGTAGAGAATTTTATAATTCTGAAACATATCATCCATTTTGGAAATAATATCTCGTAGAACACTATCATAATACTCTTTAAAACCAAAATAAGAATCAGATGTACTGCTTTTTACAATTGCTGCAAAATCTATTAAAAGCTGAGCATTACTTGATTCAAAATCATACATTGATTTACCGTCACTATCTCTGATTTTTACCACAATGCAGTTGGATTTACTGTCGAATTTCTGCTTCAATCTCTGAAACTCTAACATCAGCAATCTGAGTTTATGAGCAGCCTGTACGGGTAGTGGAACATCGTCTCGTATGCCGTAATAATACTTGTCAGTCCCAATTTTCCTAAAGATGTCCTCTCTGAGCAATAAATCAGATATTTTTTTAGAGGGTGGAATTGAAAAGTAAAACTCTCTTCCCTTGTTCTTATTTGTAGTATACACCAATTTGGTTGTGCCTATCTGTTTTTTAGCGATCAATTCTGAGAGTCTCTTCCGTACTGTCTTGTGATCCTGCAATCCACTGTTTGACACTATTTGTCTAAACAGAACTGGCTCATGTTTGCTAACATATTTGATGATTTTGTGCTCTGATCTTCCAACTGCTTTTTTCTGCCTCTTGTCTAATCCTCTTGCCAAACCGCGACCCCCACAATGTAATCCAAGTCATTCTTTGATAGACGTTTGACTATAGATAATTATTGGAAATAAGAAATGTTAGGACTCTAATTGAAATCGACCGTAATGTTTGGTCCCAGACAAAAGCATTTGCGACGTTGCATGGAATAAACATTTCGGCAGCACTGAGAATTCTATTAACTGAGTCTCTGGAAAAAAACGGCTTCAAGACATCTGACTTGAACTGCAAGCAAGAGGAGAAGTTGTTTTGAAGCTAATTCTTGAGATGTTGTGCAGCGGTTGCATCGACTCTAACTGTACAAACCACTGTGACAAAATTCTCAAAAGAGATTGTGCAACTGGACTTGAATTCGAAGTAAGGTGCGTCTGCAACAAACATGGAGATGACGGTGTTGTTCTATAGATGCAGATTTGATGACAAAGAGGCCGAATCGGAAGACAGTCCGGTATTTTCTGAATGTAGGTCGCGAGGCCACGAAATCATGTCGTTCTTAGGCGATGACGACAAAGTCCCAACTGCAGTTGAAACCAAACCAATTGTTACTTCGATAGAACCTCTTTCAACCGCCTTGTCCAGAATGAATGAAGCAATCCGATCCTCTTTTCCCAGTATAATCTTTGCAGTGACTGTGTGTCTTGCAATAAAGGCACAAATGTCCATTCAAGGGGTGACGCAGGTATTCACTCTGATATTGATGGGTAATCCATCCAGCTACAAGTCGACGGTGCTTGAGATACTGGCCGCACTGCCTGAATGTTACGTGTCGGATTCCTTCACCCCAAAGTCGTTTGTGAGCCATTCCGCAAACTCCTCAAAGAAGGACCTAGAAAAAGTGGACCTCCTGCCCAGAATCAGGCACAAAACGCTGGTCACGCCGGAGCTGGCACCGCTTTTCTCGGGCAATCCAGACCAGCTCGTAGAGTATTTCGGCATGCTAACACGAATTCTGGACGGACGTGGATTCAAGTCTGATTCTGGCGTCCACGGAAGCAGGGGCTATCAGGGAGACTACTCGTTTACCTGGCTTGGTGCAGTTGTTGACATACCCCATCGGGTGTGGAAGTTGTTGGGCAATCTGGGACCAAAGATCTACTTCCTGCGGCTTCCGTCAGACCAAAAATCCGGCAATGAAAAAATCAACGAGATAAAACAAATCCTAAAGGGCCAGTCGTATGCAGCAAAGCTCGAGTCCTGCAAAGAAAATGTCAAAGAATTTTGGCAATTGTTTTTGGCGTCTGTGTCAAACCGCAAAGTCTGCTGGGACTCTGAAAAAGACGATGAAGCCACACTGGAAAAAATAATCCAAATGGCAATGATCCTGGCAAAGCTGAGGGCATCAGTGCCGACATGGCACACGGCAGAATCCGATTCAGGCGGTGCAAGCTACAATTTTGAAACCCCAATAGAAGAGAATCCTTCCAGAGCAAGCAGTGCACTCTACAACCTGGCCAGGGGCCATGCAGTGCTCAATGGCAGAAACCATGTAGCACCGGATGATCTCAGGGTAGTTGTCCCGGTTGCCCTGTCAAGTGCGGCAAGGGAACGTGTTGAGCTGCTGCGGCTTTTGATTGAGCATGATGGAGAACTAAACACAGATGAATACATGGAAGCATCAGGCGTCTCGCGTGCAACGGCACGCAAGGAGATGGAGAGACTAGTCAAGATAGGACTTGCACAGAGGATGGAAGTGGAGGGAGAAACAAAGCCCATCATGGCGGTAAAGCTAAAGCCGGAATTCGACTGGTTTCTGTCCACGGAGTTTCTTGGATACTGGCACGAGTTCAAGGCAATACTCAACCCAAGATTTTCTAAATTATCTCAGGAAAATTTAGAAAAAAACGGGATGAGTGGGGGTCGTGAGGCGGTTGTGCCTAACACAGCTACACTTGACACTCATCTGGAGGCACAAATTTGAGCCCTCCACGCTGGCGTTCAAGGGGTTCCTATGGAAAGATGATGCACAAGACCATCAAAAATCTGCAGCAGCGATTCGATGGTGAGTCGGACCTTGGCAAAAGTGTGGCCTTGGCAAAAACCATTGGCTACTTGGTCAGCGTGCAGGCCTCCCTCATCAAGGACGAGGAAAACTCGTTTCTGGAAGGGCGTGTGGAAGAGCTGGAAATGAGGTTGGGCATCAAATGAACAGGTTTCCGACGCCAAGGCCTGTGTCATCCAACGGAATGGTTCTCAAGAATGTACGGTGCCTCAAATGCGGCAAGCTGCAGTGGATCTTTGGCAACTGCCGTCGTTGTGGTGGAAAGACGAGGGAGGTTGCAGACAGGCATGACTAGCATGAACCTTCAAAAGCGGATATCGATGCTAGAGGCAAGGATCAAAAAGTCGTCATCCACACCGTCGGTGCCTGCAGACTTTGTGCAGTTCAATGAAATGATAGGACCGCCGATCCATCCAAAGACAAAACAGCCAACAAAAATCTTTGACTACCAAAGCAAGCTTGACAGAATAATCAACCAGTACCATCGAGTCATGCTCAACAAGTCCCGAAAGATTGGTGCTACAGAGACGGGACTCAGATCCATTGCAAAGAACTGCTTTGATAGATATGCAGGAGGGGATATCATGATAGTCGCAGGTAATAGACAACGACAGGCAGATAGATTGTTGGACAGATTTGACAAGCTGTTCTGGAATGGATTTGTTGATTTGAATGGAAACGAATGGAAATACTCGGATCTCATAATAAAAAAGACAAGCTCAACTTTGGAGTTCTTTAATGGTACTACAATTCACACATTCCCTGCGGCACCGGAGGCACTCAGGGGCTCGGAGAATGTTGTATGTGTATTTCTGGATGAGGCGGCACATTTCAAGCTAGTTGA
Organism: Candidatus Nitrosotenuis aquarius; assembly: GCF_002787055.1. Lineage (NCBI taxonomy): Archaea > Thermoproteati > Nitrososphaerota > Candidatus Nitrosotenuis > Candidatus Nitrosotenuis aquarius. The sequence goes on along the minus strand of NZ_CP024808.1, from coordinate 1,034,819 downwards.
TGACAGAGTAATCTATGATGCTCTGGAACCAAACATAGCAAACACTGAAGGAGATTTCATTTGCATTTCCACGCCTAATGGCAGGCGTGGTTTCTTTTACGACTTGTGGATTGAGGAAAATGAATACTACAAACTTGCACAACCATACACTGTATCGTATGGACTTTTACTGTCAGAATCATACATAAATTCCAAGAAAAACGACCTGAGAATCGACTTTGAGCAGGAGTTCAACTGCCAGTTTACGACATCGCAGAATGCGGCATTCCCTGCAGGACTGTTTGCAAGTAAGACGCTTGAGGACTATGAATTGGTGAGTCTATGATCACATCTTGGAAAACAAGTGATGGACCTCTGATAGAGACTTTTGGAGGACAAGATCTAGCTAAACGCCGAGATTATTCTGCACTGGTTGTATTGCAGTGCATAAACAACGAGATCCTCAAACTTGTATTCCTGAAGGAGTGGGATCATGTTGATTACAAAACTGTAATCGCAGACACCAAGAGATACTTCAGATACTTTTACTGGACAAAACTCGGAGTGGACAGGGGCGGCATAGGAGACTCTGTCATAGAAGAATATGCTGCAGAGAATGCAGAAGGGATTGTGTTCACGCAGAAGGCCAAGGAAGAGATGATTGAGCACATAATCTTATTGCGACAACAAGGCAAACTGATACTACCATCAAAGGGTGCGGAGAAGCTAATCCAGCAGCTTGAGGAACAAGAAAGAACTATCACAGATGCGGGAAATGTGAAATTCAAACATCCTGCAAGCGGCCATGATGATTTGCTATGGGCACTTGCACTGGCATGCCGTGTGGCGAAACAAGAGATGGAAAAACCATTGCCTCTTGCAATGTCGTTTGACATGACTGATAGTGTAGATCCAAGTTCACCTGCTGTTGTTGAAAACACATTACGAAAACTGGCAGTAAGTGGGTTCACGATAACGTCTGTAAAGACGTCGATGCCACAAGGAGGTGAAAATAACTGACACTGGAAAAGATGGATGAGCGGCTGATTACTTTCCTTGAATCGCTAAAGTGGTCCGAAATAAACAACCGTGTACTAAGTTATCCTAGCGATCAGAAAAAGCTAATCAACAACTTCCGTAAGCTGCTACAAACTGGAGTGCCATACAGCATAACTGATATCAGAAACTGGCTAGTATTCCATCAACCTGAAAATATGCTAAGTGATACAGTAATAGATGATATAGTTAGGTTGGCAGAATACGTGAAAATCGACTTCCATGAAGAAGGTCCGTTCTATGTGTAGTGAGCTATAGCATCAATGAAGCATTTAGTTGCACGGTTGCAACATTACTATGCCATTGTTTGAAATAATCCTCATGAACCGTGTGTATTGGAATTATCTTCTTTGTTTTTGTTTCTTGTACAATGTGTCTGATTTGGTCGCGTGAGCCATGTCCTGATACATGAGTAACATTCCAATTATCTTCACTTTTCAATAATCCAAAATGTACTAGCCATCGCTTTATTCTTGCATGATCTATGTGCATTTCGTCATTGAATGGCTCAGTAGAAGACCTCACATAACTAGAGCCATCTTCAGGTCGTACATCAATTAGCTCTTGGAGCTTATAATCACTACAATAAAAAACATAATCGCTTTGTTTTTCCTGGATATTTCTATAATCAATTGAATTCTCGTAATCTAAGAATTCCCGTTCCCACATATCGTAATCAGCTTGAATTTGTTTTTCAGTCCAATATTCAGAATTTTTATCAACAAGTCCCCAATCTTTTCTGGGAATGTAGATTTTGATCGTATTATCATCTAATCTCGGATAAATTCCTCGGTATGATTCGGATTCTTGAAATAATTTTAGCAAATATGCCTGCTTTAGATCAATTGCAAGAAATCGATTGGCTTTTTTTGCAGCATTATAGAAAGAAAGGAGCCTATCTAGATCTCTTGTTGGATATGAAACTGTTACCAATCCTTTAGTTGTATTAATTATATCTCCAATGTCTTTTTCCACTTCAAATTCCGTTGTGGATGTAGCTTCGTTGATTCTAGTACCCTCACACAACAGGTGATCTAGATCTGATGAAGCACATTTCTCAACAAATTTTTCACTTTCATTTTTTCGTCTACCATGAAATCTAATATCTGCAGTATATGCTATTGACCCTTTTGAAGTGTGAATTACATAACCGCAAACCCCTGGTAAAGAATGATCTACAGGTATTGGTTCTACCTTAATTGAATCAATACTGAATTCTTTGTATGGTGTTACTATTCTAATGTCGCGTTCTATGATGTCTCGGTTTTTGTCTTTTTTAGCTCGACTTATTTCGCCTTTATCATTTTCATAAATTCTAAAATTTTCTTTGTACTTGATGTACTCATCTCCACTTCCCGTATCTTGAAATGTTTTCATAATCAGCTTTGTTGCTTCTGTACAGTAAATTGGAATTTCAGGCCTTAGATAATGGATGTATGCTGCATGATCAACATGAGCATGAGTCAATAACACAGCATCGCATTTTGTCTCCTTGTCATGGTCCGCCATGTTTGTGTGCTTTGCGTAATCTTTTCTGTAAATCCCTTCAATCTTAGGTAGAAGTCCGAATTCAAAAAGATCTCCCATCCCATTGAGTGTTCTTGGCTGCATAAAATCACCAAAAAATTCGTTAGCTCTACCCATCTGCATTCCAAAATCTAGAAAAATCCTCGTTCCCTTATCCTCAATTAGAAATTTGTTACCACCAATCTCATTAATTCCGCCATAGAATGTGATTTTGGTAGACAATAAAATGAACGTCTTTTTGATATAGAAAAACTTGATCTATTTGATTATCTGCTTTTAGACAGTTTTTTTGGTTTTTCGCTTACTAATTGAACTAGTTTTTCCCAATCAATTTGACCATTTTTCTGGCAAAAATCCTTGGTGAACTCAAGCGTAAAACGATTCACTGCATGTTCTAATTGTGGTTTGTATTTTTCCATGTGTTTTCTTGGGATATCTCCCATAAGTCGAATCAATTTGATGTAAAAATCAGAATCTCCGGTTAACTCTTCCCAAAATGCTTGACCAGCAATTTCTCTATAACTCTTGTTCTTTTTTGGAGGGATTATTTTTTTTCCATAAGAATATGCAAGTACCGGATCAAATTCTTTTCTAATTTTATATAATCTATTACGTAATTCATTGAATTCATCATTCTGTCTTTTTTTAGCAGAAGAGTTGAATGGATTCGGTCCAGATTTTACAGCATAAGCTGTGTATCGATCATTGGTTTCTACTGCTATATCTACACCCTCGCTTGGAGATACTACTCCTCCCGATACTTGTTTGGCAATTGGTTCAAAAAATTTATCGCCAAACATTGTCTCATCTGATGATGAAATGTACGCCATGAGTATTTGTTCAACTAAATCAGATGCTTTTTCTGTATTGAGTGCTTTGAAAAGATATGGATTTTTTCGTCGCAGTATGATTTTTAATTTTAATTCCTCTAACCTAGCAAGTCTACTCTCATAGAAATCATTTAGGCATTTTTCAATTAAACATTCTAATTTGTTACCATCTATTCTTGCCATAATGTCATTGTAGATTGTTTTTTATTTTGCATATTCTTCGTTTTATTTTTTAATGATTCTCTTCCAATCTCTTTAATTCTTTCTAGAGCATGTTTGTAGTATTTTGTATTTTTTTCTGAGCCAAGAAACTGTCTGTTAAGATTAATCGCTGCAATTGCTGTCGTACCACTTCCCATAAATGGATCAAGTACTATATCGCCTTCTTTTGTGAATAATCTGATAAACCACTCTGGCAATGATACTGGAAATGCCGCACTATGGTTTACATTGGAACATTCAGTTGCCATATGTAAGACATTGGTAGGATATGCTGTTTTTCTATCCAGCCAATTTGATACATTTTTACCAAAACCGCTTAAAACTTTAGATTCGTCTCTTTTTTTGTCAGTTTTTGATAGATTTTTCAGACGTTTTTCAGCCCAAGAGCCCATCGGTACCATGACTTCATCTTGATACATTTTGAATTTCTTTTGTTTCGTAAAATGCAGACATCTTTCCCAGGCGTCTCTAAATCTATTAGGCCATTTACCTGGGAACGTATTCCTTTTATGCCAAATGTATTCTTCAGTCCAAAGCCAACCCTGTTTTCTCATTTCTAATATGAGCTCTAGCACATAAGTCCCACGTTCACCATCAACAGTTCGTTCTTTTATGTTCAAAATAAAAGAGCCATCTGATTTGAGTACTCGTTTTAGTTCTAAAGAAATTGGTAAAAACCACGGAACATATTCCTTTATTGGAACACCGACATAGGTTTTTTTCCTATTATCTGCGTATGGCGGAGATGTTATTATGAAATCAATAGAATTATCATCTAGTTTCTTTAACATGTCTAGACAATCTTTATGATATACATTATTGAGATTTAGTTTCTTCATACTACCTTATTATGAAATAATTTTTTCCATGTTATTATTCTTTTAAAATTAAATTATTAGCAGAAAATCATTGTATTAGATCCAATCACTATTTTAGATGTATTCGCGTCTTGACACATTCTTGTTCATATTCCTCATTATTTAGAATATTGATGACTGGATTTTGAATTTTAATTATTTCACCGTTATGTGATTTTGATTTTATATCTATCTCAGATACAAAATAAATCCAATATTTTGAGCCGAGTTCTTTGGCTTTGTCTATTTCATTACTACTCAAGAAAAAAGAAATTCTCTTTCCTGTAGATCCTTTTACTTCGATAAACCTATTGAATTTCAAATCTCTTGTTTTACCATCAAATGAATTGATGTCGTAACCAGCATTAACAAAAGTACTACTGATGTTTTGTACCAAGTCGGATTCAGCCTTTGCGTTTTCGTCGCTATAAAGTCGTCGCTTTTCGTGCTCAAAAACAATTTTTTCAGCAATTTTACCTATAATTTTCTCAATTTTTAGTATCTCCATTAATTCATCATCAGTAATATGATGTTTAGGCATAAGTAATGCAGAAATTAATCCAGCAAATTTTTCATTTACAATTAACAAATATCCATGTTCTACAATTAATTCTGTTTGTTTGAGTAATGATAAAAAGACAGGATCTGCAATTAATGGAATTTCATTTTTTAAAGAATATGTGAATGTTTGGCGTCTATGATCAACATAAAATTGTTTTAAGATTTGTAATGTTTTTTCTTTATGGTCATTTTCAAGAAAACATTGTTTGATCAAAACTTCTTTTTGATCTGATGTTAATTCATATTGTCTTTCCTTATTTAACAAAAATAATTGCTTACCAGTATTTGTAAGAAACAATAGATCAGCATCTTCATTAATAATATTCATAGAATTACAAAACGAAATTGTTTCATTATGATCTGGTATGATTCCACCTAATACAATATTTTTGCATTCATCAATTACATCTAGCTTCTTTGCTACGTCTTCATTCAATTCTCTTTGTTTGATAGCAAGAAGGAGTCGATTAATTTCCTTCAGGTTGGTTAACATTTATTTCACTTTTTTTCTAAGATATTCAATTAATTCTTTATAATTATCTTCAATTTCGGATTCTGATACCTGTGTTTCATTAACATCTAAATCAAACACATTGATATCTTCATTCAATAAATTATACATATTTTGGATTTTATGATTTAATCTTTGATCAATTAATTCATCATAGGTGTCTTTTGCTATGCATAACCAATATGTCACTTGGGTATCGGAATCCATTCCGATTCTATGTATTCTGTCTAAAGACTGCATATATTGGCCGGCATTGTATGTTCTATCTATGTAAATGGCATTATAGCAAACTGTTTTGTTTTGATATTTATGGAGAGAAACAGATTCTGCACATGAAGCAGGCGTGGCAATTAAAACTCGTGGATTGGAATCTGATTTGAATTCTTGAATCATTTTTTCTCTATTTTGTTCAATATCTTCAGATTCGTCTTTTGATACCCTACCGTCTACCCACAACGGTTTGACATCAGCTAAAAGCTGATCTTTTAGCATGTCGATATTGTGCACAAAATTTGTCCAGATGACAACTTTTTCGCCTTTTTCTAATAACTCTCTGGCTTTCCTTGTCGCCTCTTGTAGTTTTGATGGTGTTTCTCCGTATGTTGTATAATTTTCAATGAGTTCAGCCACATCAATTCCATCATCAGAAATTGGTTCTAATTCAAATTCTGTATCTGTTCTATTTAGTAAGGCGGGATTGGATGCTGCTTGAATCAGTCTAACCATTTTAGCACGTCTCCATTTCTGCATTCTAGCACTTTCGACAATTGACTCTACATGCATTTTTTCTATCTGTTCGAATGTTCTTAACTCAATTGAATCGTAAATTCTCTTTTGAATTGGTTGAAGTGGATAGTAAATCTTCTCATATTTTGGTTCTTTGAGATTAAGTGTTTTCTTAGCTATTCTTGTAAATAAAGGATTTATTCGTTCATTATATTTTCCTAATCCATTTTTTAATTTAGTATAATCTCTGAAGATCTGAGGATTATCAAGAATGCTAGATAATGGCCAAAGAAAATTAAATTGTGTCCATATGTCTTCCCAGCTATTTGGCATCGGAGTTCCAGATAGAATGAATCTTCTTTTTGCATATGGTGCAAGATCGATTAATACATTTGATCTAACTCCTTCAATGTTTTTAATTTGATGTGACTCGTCTAAGATCATTAACACGTCGTTTCTTTCTAAAAATTGGCTAATTGCGTAAGAATGATTTGGTGGTAGCTGATAAGTTGAAAGGATCAGATCTTTGTTGTTTGTATCTGTTAGTATGTGGGAATCGACTCTGTTTCCTTCTAATCTAATCGAAGATGGTTTGTATCCAAAACATGCCTGAAATTCTTCCTCCCATGGAACAAAAGCAGCTCTGGGACAAACCACAAAAATCTTATTTACAATTCCTTTGTGTTTTAGAATTGAATATGCAGCATATGCAATTGTGGTCTTGCCACTACCTGGAACAGAAAAATTAGCTGCATTTCCAATTTCTGTTAAATGTTTGACAGATTTTTTCTGATATTCCTTTAATTGTCTTTTAAAAATAACTGGTAATTCAATAAAAGTCTCCTCAGATGTTTTTATTGATCTGCCTATCTCTAACGCTTTTTCATAGCTAGATTCATCTTCAGAATGTCTGGAAATTAGCTGTTTACAATTTTCATCTAATGCAATTTTCCACCCTCTACTTTCAAAAAATTGTATTGTATCACTTAGAACAGTATGTAAATATGAAAGATTTGAAGGTCTATCAAAGGTAAATGAATTTGTCTCTTCATCAAATATAGATCCCATGCTTTTGAAAAAAAGACTAACTTGATTATCTATCTCGGAACTTTTAATATCAGAAAAGGATATTCGAATTTTCTGATTATCTAAAAATATTGCGGGCATGTAACTATTGTAATTTTTGTAATTCTTGTAGATAACCAAGAATTTTTTTGATTAGTTGATCGTATTCTGCCTTTTTCAGCTCAGGATTTGTATAATCTAACGCTTCAAGATTTCCCAATATGGTGTTAAGGATCTGATATGGCCTATCACGATTTTCCTCTGCTTTAACTCTCTCAAGACATGTTTCAAAAATCTCTTTTGTTCTTTTTGGATCAGCGCTCACATTCTGAGCCGCAGTAATAAAAATTGGCTTAATCTTTTGATTAAGAACTACATTTGGAATTTTTCTAATTTCCATATGTGTTGCACCTTGATTTATTACGGAAAATGCAACTTGTTTCATATTTAGTAAATCCAATGGGCCAAAAATTGGAGATTTTTTATTTTTGTTTTTAGATAGTATAGATTTTTGAAAATCAATAAAATGCTCATTTAATCCGTCAGCTGCCAAATATTGTCCAGGCTTTTTAATAAAGTCCAGATACTCTTCAATTAGTGTTAGACGTTCTAATCGTTCTTTAATGTCATCAACAGTAAATCCGCTAAGTGTTTTTGCTATTTGCTCTTCTGTTAAACCTGATGTGACTCCCTGTTTGATTTTGAGTAGCTCGTTTATTGGACCATAGTCTAGTTGTTCTTCTCTTGCAAGTTGTATTCCTATTTCTATTTTGTAAACATCAGATTCACTGACATGAGGTGGTAATCTAGCTACTTCCATGTATCCATATTTTGGATCTTCTTTAGCTAAAAGATTCAAAACAGACATACGTCTATTTCCGTTTATAACAAAACCATCATGTGTAATTATGCCTGAATCCCGTTGACCATTATTGCGAATATCCTCTTTAAGCCATTTAGTCTTAGAGTCATTTTGATCTCTTAGCATTTTTTCTATTTCTTTTGCATCGTTGGGATTTTGAGAATCAAGCTCTCGACCTAACTTCTTTTTTAGCTCAATGTACTCAGCAGCAAATCTTCCATTCTGAACATTGTAAAAAAGCATATTCAGAGGAAGTCGATAGACCGGAATGCGAGTAATTTTGTCCTGTATTGTTACTTTTTCTGTGAAGTCTGTCTTACAGGTAGGATAATCTGATATATAGGAATCAATTCTTTTGGCATTTTCAGTATTGATTTCCATATTGCATGAGAATAAGTAAACTAAATAAAATTTTACAGTTATTTGTAATAGAAAGTTTAATTCTGGTTTTATAGAATTTGTGTTGTTTGGCAGATCCACTTCAAATTTTAGAAAAAGAACTACCACTATACATTCAAGATGTGAAAAATAAACACTCTGAAAATGCTAAAGCAGTGGCATTTTCGTCGTTTATTCAAAAAGTCTTTGAAATCGATATTTCAAAGATGGATTTTGAAGTCCCTACCGAAAGTAAATTTCTGAAATTAAGGGGAAGAATTGACGCAGTTTTTGAAAATATAGTGATTGAGTTTAAACGAGATTTAACCAGGAGTCTTGAAGAGGCAAAAGATGAACTAAAAAAATATTTTCAGTCATTAATTGAAAAATTCCCTACTTCGAAATATATCGGAATAGCTAATGATGGAATCAAATTCAAAGTTTTTCAACCTATTAAGAAGAACGGAATAGTAACCGACATAGAAGAAATTGGCAATATTGATCTTGAGACATCTGATGTCAAAGTAATTTTTAATTGGTTTGACTCGTATTTCTTCACATCAAAAAAAATTATCCCAACGTCAGAACATTTGAAACAAAGCTTTGGTTACAACAGTCCTACATATGCGGTGGTAAGACAAGAACTGTTAGAATTATTTGATAAAGTTAAGGATGAACGCAGAGTAAAAACAAAATATGATAATTGGACAAGATATTTAGAAATTGTTTATGGAGATAAACCAAACGAGATAAATCTATTCATAGCTCATACCTATCTCTCAACTTTTGCAAAACTACTTGTCTACCTGAAACTTTCTAGCAAGAATCAGTTTAGAAATTATGATGCTCCACCAATTTTACAAGGATATATTTTCGCAAATTATGGAATTAGAAATTTTGTTGAAGAAGATCTATTTACTTGGATCATGTATCCATCAATTAAACGAAAATCCAGTGAGATATTTGAGAAATTATTGCGTGATCTAGAGATCTATGATCTAGATCTAATTGATGAAGATGTACTAAAAGAACTATATCAAGATCTAATACATCCTACCATACGAAAACAGCTTGGAGAGTTTTACACGCCAGATTGGCTTGCAGAGAAAATTGTGAATGAAATACTTCAGGAAAACCCATCAAAAAGTGTTTTAGATCCATCATGTGGTTCTGGAACGTTTCTATTCAAAACTATATCATATAAAATTAAGAAACTTGTAGATGTAGGCTTAAAAAAAGAAGACGTTTTGACACATATTCTTGAAAATGTTATAGGTTTTGACATTCATCCATTAGCTGCACTAATTGCAAAAACAAATTACCTTTTAGCCATGCGTGACATTCTGCATTATAGAAGAGGACCAATCACGATTCCTGTTTATCTGAGTGATTCTCTAAAATTACCAACAAAAAAAATGGAAGTAACTAATGCAATAACTACCTTCGAATTTGATACTCAAATTGATGGTAAAAAATTTGCATTTCCTTTGGACATTGTGGATAATATTGTGAATATGGATGATGTGATTGAGAAAATGAAGGTACATGGACATGAGTTAGAAGAACACATTGATGATATCAAAAAATCTTCTTACAAAATTGACATCAATGAAACTGCAAAAAATCTAATCAGAAGTTTTGACAAAGCAATATCAAACGTAAAAAATGATGCCATGAAACAATTATTGCTTCATAATGTTGAAACACTTTTCGAAATGATAAAAGATGAATCTGACTCCATTTGGCCGTATATTTTAAGAAATATGTATAAACCCATTGCAGTTTCGCTTAGAAAAGTTGATGCAATTCTTGGAAATCCACCATGGATTGCACAACAAGCGATGAAAAATTTAACATATCAGAATTATCTGAAAGAAAGAAGTAAAACATACGAATTATTTGACAGTAAAAAAATTCATAATATACCTAATCTTGATCTTGCCACTCTATTCTTTTGTCAATGTTCTGACATCTATCTTCGCGATCACGGCAGTATTGGGTTCGTAATGCCACGTTCTATATTGATAGGTTCGCAACATGAAAATTTTCTTAAATTTAAAAAACCAAACATGAAAGTTGAGAAAATATATGATCTTGAACAAGTTGAACCATTATTTAGAATTCCATCATGCGTAATTTTTGCTAAAAAATCTCAATTAACGGTCTATCCGGTTACAAAAGAAATGTTTTCAGGGGTTCTGCAAACTACTAATGCTCATCTATCGGATGCTGAAAAAATAATTAAGTTGAACACATCTTCTTTTGAACCTGCCAAGCGTTCAACAGATCATAGTATCTATCATACTAAATTCTCAAAAGGTGCAGACATAATACCTAGATGTTTTTGGTTCATGGAAGTAAAGAATAATTCATTTTTAGGTTTTGATCCACAGAGTCCATTTGTTGAAAGCGAATTCAATAAAAATGCAAAAGTGCCATGGAACAAAATAAAAATTACTGGAAACCTGGATAAACAATTTTTGTTTAACAGTATCTTGAGCACTGATTTAATTCCGTTTGGTAGTTTAAGACGACATTTGGTGTTTCTACCAGTTTTTATGAATAATGGAAAAATAAAACTAATTAATAATTTTAATGAAATAGGATTAGAATTTCAAAGTACAAGAAAAATTTTACAAGAAATTGAATCATTGTGGTTACAACATAATAAAGAAAAAGCTAAAACTATTACCGCATATGAATGGTTAAATTATAGAAACAAGCTCACAGTACAGAATCCATATCCAAAATTCAAAGTTCTGTATGTGGCATCTGCAACTTATCTGACAAGCTGTGTTATTGAGCCGCAAAAAGAATTCACATTTGAAGTCAATAATAACAAATTAACGACAACTGGTCTCATAGCGGATTCTACAATTCTTTATTATGATACTAATTCTGCCGAAGAGGCTCATTATCTATCTTCAATATTAAATTCGACAGTACTGGATCAAATGATAAAACCATTGCAATCTGCAGGTACATTTGGTCCACGTCACATAATGAAAATTCCATTAACATTCCCAATTCCAGAATATGACTCAGCCAATTCGGATCACATTAGATTAGCGACAATCTCAAAAAATTGTCATGATAAGGTAGAACACATGTTGGCCTCAATCACACAGAAATCAACTGGAAAAATAAGATCAATAATTAGAGAATCATTAAAATCGGATATTTCTGAAATTAATAAAATTGTTAAACCATTATTGAATGCCTAAAAATCATTTCAGTATATTTTAAAAGACTAATCTCATATCAAATTAAGAGATGTGTGATGATAACAAATGACGATTTGAAGCAATATATCAAGACTAAATATGGATTTGAACCAAAAAATGCGTGGATCTCACATGCAAAACAAATCTATGGCTTGCCTGTTAGAAACCCCTCTTACGCTATTGGAGAAAAACGACCGTGGCCATGCCCAAAAAAGAGATTACCACAACTCAAAGAAGCTTTTGAACACTTTGGATTACTAAAATAAATATTTGATCCTATTTTCTTATGATCGTACCACAATAATTCTTAACTAATCCTATGTGATTTGGTAATGTAGCGTGTCTGGGAATAGAGGAATTTGTATAGTATGTAGAAAAACAAAAGAAAACATAACAAAACATCATGTCATAGAACTAGATGACAGAGTAGTTTCTGTATGTAGAGATTGTCATGATGTAATTGAATGGTGGAGACGAGAGCTAGACCTCATGAAGAATACAAAATAATCCAGATGTTGGTTTATGTCAAAATATAACAAATTCATTGAATTTCTTAACAACCAACCAAGTAGTGTTATTACATGTAGTTTCAAACAAATCGAAGAAATTATCGGTGAAACATTACCGACTTCTGCTTATTCATATGATGCTTGGTGGTCAAATAACCCGTCACACCCATTGATGAATTTAGTATTAGAGTCAGGTTGGACAAAAACAAACATCAATTTACAAAGTAATCAAGTTACGTTCTCAAAATCTAACAAGCAGACAATATCATTTGTTGAGCTGAAAAACTTTCTTACTAGTCAAATGACAATGTTTGCAAACTATCAACCCGTAATAATCAAAACACTACTAAATTCTCCGGATTATCGAGCCCATCGTGATATTATAACAAAAAATCTAAAAGAAGCAAACAATTTTGATGACAAAGATTATGCCCAAATAGCTTATGATGTACAAAAAGAAGTACTTGGTAAATTTGGCAGAAATCTGGTTCTCAGAGATAGTCAAACCTCAGACTATCTGTTAAATCTCGATAAAAACACATCTGAATCTCAACGTCAAGAGTTAATCAAAATCTGCGAACAGAAAATTAATGAATTTAATTCAAAGAGATCAAAAATCGCTATTTGTTGGCCAACTGATATTGATGGTGAAAAAATTGAAAAATTCTCTCAGGTTATTCAAGCTAATGGCAAGGCTCTATGGGGTGTAAATTGGGGAGCTACACAAGTTCAAACATCAGATTATCCAATCAAGGGTTACCTGTACCATAAACAACAGATAATCGCAATTGCAACAATTATCGATATTACTTCAGCAGAATCTACTACAAAAGAAGATCTAACACTCAGACCAAAAGAGCTAGGATATCCTTCAGACGATTACAAATTCTATATTCACATGCAAAGTATCAAGAGGTGTAGGCCATTTCCACACACAATTCTTGAATTATACGATCCTGATAAAAAAATCCCAATTATCATACAACAACGAGTCTATGTAAAGGAGCTTAATGATGACTGGAAATATCTACAGACGCAAACTTCGCAAGCTCAAATTAATTATTGGAAAATATCTCCTGGAGAAAAAGCAAAACTTTGGGATGAGCAACTAAAAAACAAAGTAATTGCAATAGGATGGAATGAAGTAGGTGATCTTACCGGAAGAACGATTGATTCTATTCGTGATTCTATTAGACAGTATCATCCAGACTCTAATTCATTATGGCAATTCAAATTATTTCTGAAAATAAAGGAGGGAGACATCATAATTGCAAATAAAGGCATGAGTAAAATTGTCGGTATTGGAAGAGTTTCCGGAAAATACCAATACCGAAATGATCTTACTTTCAAGCATGCATATCCAGTAGATTGGTTTGATATTACTGAAAGAGACATTCCAAAACAGTCTACATGGTACATTACAGTTGAAGCAGTTACAAAGGACCAATACAATCGTATTTTGGAGGGAAACTTGATGAAAGACTCTGATCCAGTAATTGAAAATATTGTTGGTAAATTAATTACTAATAAACAAATTGTACTTTATGGCCCGCCTGGAACAAGTAAGACATTTACTGCAAAAAAAGTCGCTATTTCATTATTATCTAGTGAAAATGTCACAGATGATAATGTTCCAGAACTATTTGCTAAATTACAAAGTGAAGGAAAAGCCGAACTAGTTCAATTCCATCCTAGCTATTCATACGAGGATTTTGTTCAAGGAATTAAACCAACTACAAAGGATGGAATGATTTCGTATGAAATACGGGATGGAATATTTAAAAAATTATGTTATACAAAAACAACTGACACAAAACAACCAACTGCAAATATTGTATCACATGAGGACATCAACAAACCAATCTACGATACTACTGTTGGAATAAAACTACAACGATATGGAATCAACCAAATATCTTCAGAACAATTTTCGAAAATTATTTCACATGTTGAATCAAATGGACAGAGAATTAGTATTTTTGACAATATTACAATTCCTACAAATTGTTTTATTTTGCGAAGTGTTGAATCAACTGTTAATCCATATGGCGATGTAGTTGGTAAACAATACGAATTCAAAGAAGGAATTCCAGGATCACGACAGATTATTGCGGCAATAAACAAAGGCAAAGTGCCATTTTTTTATTATAATGATGCCAAGGGCGGCATATTCGCATGTGGCATTATTGATGGCTTTCTGGGAACTGGTTCACCTTCTCAAACCAAAGTATTGATAATTGATGAGATTAATCGAGGAAATCTCTCAAAAATCTTTGGAGAATTAATTTATGCACTGGAGTATAGAAATGAAAAAATTCGTTTACAATACTCTGAATTCGATAAAGATAGGAATAACGACATGCTATCTGTGCCTGATTCTTTGCTGATCATAGGAACCATGAATACTGCAGATAGAAGTATTTCATTATTTGATAGTGCATTAAGACGAAGATTTACTTTTGTATCTCTGATGCCGGATTTTGATGTCATACTTAACCGTGCTGGAATCCCAATTGATATTGAAGATGAAAACATAGTACAAAAATTATCTACTTTTGATTCTCATAAAAGAAGAATTATCTTATCTATTCTGGCTATCAAAAAAATTAATGAGAGAATAATTTCTGATATAAGAATGGGTCGAGAAAAACAAATTGGCCATACTTATCTTTTAAAAATTGTTGACGATGCAGAACAATATCTAACTGTCTGGAAATATCAAATACTGCCTCTATTGGAAGAATTCTATAGTTCTAAATTTGATGAATTGACAAATATTCTATCTGAAGAAATCATTGATGTTCAACAGGGTATTCTTGATTTTGATGAAGAAAAATTAGATGATCTATTAGAATCAATTATTGAAAAATAATGCAAAAATCAATTACAATTAATGAGTGGGAATCATCTGATTTAGTTAATCTTACAAAACAAGAAATTGATTTTTTAAACGATAAAGTCAATGAAGGAAAATCCAATTCAAAAATTGAAATCCTAACAAAAGGAAATGATCAATATTATCTAAAAGCAACAAGTTGGATTGGTACAATAAAACTTCCTACATCGCATTCAATTACAATAAAACCAAAAGTTGGCAATCTAAATTTCTTTAAAATGTTAACCTATTGTGAAAATTATGATGGGATTCAGTTTTTTGATCCTGTTTATGCATCTGAAGGCAAGGATTTGGTCTATTTTATGGGCAAATTATTTGTCGATACTATTAGACCAATAATTGAAGAAGGAATTTACAAAAACTATGTACCAATTATAGATGAAATACCAGCTGTTAAAGGCAGATTATTGTTATCTGAAAATATACGACATCCACGTCTAACTCATGAAAAATTTTGGTGTGAACACGATGAATTAACTGAAAACATCATGGAAAATCAAGTTTTATTGTATTGTACACATTTACTTTCTATTTTTATTAGAAATGATGATGTTGGTAACGAACTAAATCACATACAACAATTTTTTGAAAATCATGGTGTATCACTTACATTTCTAGAATCATATCATTTAGACTCAATTTCACTACAGAAACACAATGAACATTATGAAAAAGCTTTACTGCTCTGTGAATTTATTTTAAAAATAATCTGGTATAATGATTTCACCAGAGAAGAAAATCTACCGATTTACGGATTTTTGTATAACATGAATACATTATATCAAAAATTTGTGACAAAGATTGTTCAAGAAATCTTAATTGGTTATGATGTGTATGCTGAATTAAAAAATGACGATATGCTAATTCATATTCAACAACCCAATTACACAACAAATCAAATTCAAAGAGTGATTCTAAAGCCCGATATTGTGATTAAAAATAAGCAATCAAAAGACTCCATTCTAATATTAGATACAAAATACAAAGAAAAAGTATCTACAAGCGACATCTATCAATCACTTGCATATTCGATTACCTTTGAATGTCCAACCATACTTTTAATCCCAGAATTTGGTTCTAAAATCTTAGACGGATTCATGTTGAATCCTAAATTCAAAAAAGATGCTCAAATTTTTGTCCGTTCTATTGATTTTTCAGACGTGGTAAATTTTATAGAGAAAACTAAATTTGAGATAAAAACTACGATATCGCCATTTCTAAAATCAGTCAAAGAGCTTTCTAATTTCGTCTGACGCATAAGGTAATAATGCTTTTTTAGTTTCTAACACTAATTCAAATCCTTTGTTAAATTCATTCACAATATTATCAATTGTAGATGGAAATTGAGTTATTGATATTCTACACATTTTTTCTAATTTCCCATACGGTTCCAGTACATCCTCTTTGAAAACTCCAACTAAATCATCAAACTGTAATTTAGCTGGTTTAAGATCTTGTAGTAATCTTTTGTATTCAGAAACTATGAAGTTTTTTTTTGCCTGATCATTTACAAAATTAATTGGCGTTGTACCGTTATGTGCATTTAACAAACTATCTTTCTGCTCTACAACTAACCAGAGCCAACCTAAAATCGCATTTGCGTATACTCTACGCTTTACGTCTAAAAGATCTCGTAATTCTTTGTTTATTATTTCAATTTCTTTACTTTGATATGCCTGAATAATAAAAATCACCAATCCTAAAACTATACCAGATCCACCTAGAATTGTTTGAACATCCTCATTACTCAATTTCGGATAACCTGTTATCTGTGGTAACACTAACATGATAACAAAATAAATGGTAGTTAAAACAGCAGCAAATCCAATCCAATTGGGATTTAATTTGTATCTGTTCATAGATAACTTTATTCATTATTTCTAATAATATGTTGTGCAGGAGTAAATCTCATTATCAATTTGTATTTTCAATGTTTTAATTTAATCTCAAAGTGAATGCTATCTAATTAATCGCTATCGAAAGAATTATTTTAAAAGATCACTAAAATATTATTGTGAATTATGAACAACTAATTATAAAATGGCACAATAAAGCTCAAAATGAAAATGATGATTTTTCCAGATTTGTATTTGAATATCTGTCTTTTATTGCTCAAGTTAAAACTAAATTCTTTCCATCAACTGAAATGGACAGAAATGCAATACAGAAACTAAAACAATATCAAACACTTAAAACAACATACCTTCAAGATATTCAACAAAACTCAGATCTGCGAAATAGTTGGAAGAGAATTCAGGAAGAGTTAACTGAAAAACCATTAACTAATGAAACTGGCGAATCTTCGGAAATTAAATGGTGGAATTGTAAATATGATCAACTGGATAATCAAACTGAAAAAGATACAAGGAAACAGAAAGGCATTATTCACTCTTTAGATGATTGGGAAAATATGGTGGAATTTTGGTATAGTGTTCGAAATAACCTTTTTCATGCATACAAGGATCCTGAAGATGATAGGGATCAATTCTTGGTGAAATATGGTTATTTGACATTATCAAAATTAATGAGCATCATCTTAAATGGAGAATTGAGTTATTCAGAAACTAGAACCTAAAATCGCATTATATAGTAAAACATCCTAAATCAAACGATGGATTGTCATTTTTTGAATTATACTTCATCATGCACAGATCTCACAAACATTGCGACAATGCAAATTGAATTAATTGTAGGCGCTATTGGAGGTATTGCAATAACTTGGATCTTTATTAAACGAGAAAAAAACAGAAAAAAATCAAGAGGCGATTTACTCACTAATACAATAGTTAGAGACACAATCATACCATTAAGAAAAAAAATTAGATTATTCTATAATATTATTATTGATCAAATTGAAATTAAAAAACCAGAATATGAACTGGAAAAATACGATAAACTACAATCGATATGGGAACAAATACGAGATTGGAAGTCTAGGATTTATCCGTTATTGACAGTTAGTGGAGACATACTTAATACAGAACAACACATACTCTTAGGTAAAATTTTAGACATTTTAGAAACAGATTTTCGTCTTCACAAAGATATTCTACATTTTAAAGTACATGTTTTGAATCTTGAACGACTTCTTACAGAGTATCTAAAAATGAATAAAGATAGCGTGATGAAGATTTATGTTGAAGCGAAAAAATCATACAAAAAAAGACTTCTTGAAATATCTGAGATAAAGGATGAGGAGGATGCTGTATGGGCGTCGACGAGTTCACAGAATTCAATGAGAGCATTTGAAAGAGACATTGCGGATATTATAAAAGACAAAAATTGATAATCTTGTATTTGTACTTATTACCTTAAAGACATTTGAATAAATTGTATGGAACCTAAAATCGCATTATATAGTAAAACATCCCACCAGACCCGCTACTTCCAATACTACCATCTTGGGGAAAAAAGGCGAGAAACCCGTCATTCTGGGAAAAGATGCAACACAATTTTGCGGTTCTAAGATACAGTGATACCAAAAAAATCTGTAAAGCCAGTATTGTCCTTGGCAAAAATCCAAGCAGAAAAGCAAGCTGATCCTTTAGAAAAATTCTATTCTGGTATCAAGGCACAAGACACCAAGGACGCATACCGAAAGACACTGACTGACTTTCTTTTTTTGGTTGAAGACTTTACTGGCACATATGAAAACAGAACTGTCCAGTTTGCCAAACTTGCAAAAAAAGACCCAGACAAAACCAAGCAACTACTCCAAGCCTATGCCATATATCTCAAAGAGCGGGTGCAACTGCCTACATCTAACCCGCAATACCTCAACCCGACCACGGTTCCCAACAAGTTCAAGGGAATCAAAAAATTCCTCAAAATGAACGAAATCCCAATAGCGTGGGCAATCATAGAATCAACCTTTCCAGAAATCAACAACTCAAGGCAGACTCGGGGCTATACCACCGAGGAAATCCGACACATACTGGACTATACCACTGATGCAATTACCGAGTTTTTGATACTGGCAGAGTCCTCATCTGGGATTAGGGTCGGGGCATGGGAAGATCAAGTGTGGGGAAATATCAGACCAATCTATGAGGTTGGCGCCGGCGTCTACACACATGATATTGCCAAGGCAAATGCTGATTCCAGAATCATATGTGCAAGCATGGTAGTCTATGACAAGACCAGTAGCAAGTACGTGGGGCTGATTTCAATCGAGGCGTGGGACAAACTACAAGTAGTAAAAAAGCAGTGGACTGAACACTTTGGTCGAGAGCCAGCGCCAGAAGACCAATTGATTCTGAATCGAAGCAAAAAGCCGTTTACAAGAAATGGCGTGCGCAACAAGCTCAACAAAGTAATTCTGCGCTCTGGTGTGCAAAAACACATGAAAAAAGATGAGCGCAACTATGAGGTTCCACTGACTCATGGCTTTAGAAAAAGATGGAACAAGATAATGTCCGAGCAAAAAATCAACGAGGACTCGCACGCAAATCTGATTAGAAAAGAGCGACTCTTTGGACACAAGACTGGCGTAACAAAGTTGGACAATTCCTATTTCTTTAGCGAAATTGAAGAATCCATCCAGCAATACCTACAAGCAATGCCGGAGCTGATGATTTCTGAGGAATATCGGGCAAAAAGAAAACTTGCACTAGTACAAGATGAGAACAGACACTTGGAGCGTACAATCAAGGAAAAGGACAACGCATTACTAATGATAGAGCAACTAAGGGCAAAGATCGAGAGAATTGAAAAACATGGGGATCCTTGTTATATCAAAGCCTGATCATGACACAACACAAAAAGAACGGCGTGACTTGTTTTAGTCAAAATGATACTTAGTCAGCTTTAGTTTAAGGGCATGCTTTTTACCAGATCTCTTGTTTGTCTTTTTTCTGTTTCTTCTAATTGGTAATGGGAATTTCTGTGTGTATTTGTTGGGTATTTTTTCCTCATATCCGTTGTAATAGGCTAGATGGATTTCTCTCATAACTTTGTAAATTAGGTTTTTGTCTGATGGATCACTGTGTCTTTCATAAAATACGCGTTGCTCTTCTGTTGGATAGTACAACTCGATTAGATGTCCTAACCATTTGGAATTTGCATGCAAATCAAACCACGTATTTTGCATCAAAACATCTATCTGTTTTAAAAGAACTCGGTTTGCTTTCATTCGGATTCTACTTGATGCTGGCATGTGCCTATAGATTTCGTCCCAAGACAACCTAATTGCTCGCTCTATTCTTATGGCTGTAGCACTTGCAATCAAATCAAAATTTAGTCTATAGTCGTCATCAAAACGGATCCTTTGATATCTTATCATGTGTTTTACTGGAAATAAAAAAATCTCTTTAATAAAATCCAATGATATTTTTTCCATTATGTGATTGAGAAATGCAAAATACAAAGAATTTCTTGAAGCATTTTTGATGAACTTGATTAATTCATCATCCTTGAATTTGTATCCCAAAGATGCCAAATGCCCCTTCAATGTGGGAGCATAAACATGAACGTTTTCTGTTAACGAATCTACTTTTTTGACATATTCTTCTTTTATCAAACCATGATATTTCATTCCGTTTTTTGCCCGTCTGTTTTTTACATACCCCCAAATGTGATTCCAATAGTAGTGCTCACGCCTTTTCAGAAAATGAATTCCCATCCCATCAATCTCACCCTTTGAATAATGTGATTCTATGGCGTAGCGGGCAATGTCTGTAGTAGTAGATGCTCCACACAATTCCAATGATGCCAGCAAATCCATGGCGTTTTTTGCCTTTTTTCCAATGAATATTGGGACTGTTCCATAAGGAAATTCGTTATCCCATAAAATTGGCTCATCCACCTGTGATGTCCTAGAATAGAATCTAATTCTAGTCATAAAATTGTATTCAAGCTAGTGGGTTTAAGGGTTATTGTTGAAATTAAAAATTATAAAAAAGAAAATAGGAATCGCAAAAATTCCTGCGTACGGTATTGAATTGCCAAATAAAATACCTCTACAAGCATTTTGTTTGCGCAAAATTCTGACTGTTGTTTTTGGAGGATATTTGCAATGAAATTTTACATGGAAACTGAAAGAGTTGCAACACACATCAAGGAATTATCATTAGAATTGGAGGTCAAGACATGACTCCTACCTTTGCCATTTCGCTTAACTGGGAAAGTTACACCAAAGATCCGATACTTGCGAAACTTGAAGAATGTGATCAGAAACTAAAGTTTGCTGTTTGGGAATTTATGGAATACTTGAGTGAAGAAATGAAATGTGATCATCCATTTGATATCATCAAATTGATAAAAGAATCCGTAGATCAATCTATCTCAAAATATTCGCCGATGGATGAATCATTTGATGATGGATTTGATGTAATGGAATTTGAATCAGAGGAGAAATTAGAAGATGAATGACAAACAATTAACAATCAAAACCCTCAAAGATCAAGGCGTCAAAATAATCCCAGTAAAAATGCATAGCAAAAAACCAGACGTTCCTGACTTTGAAAAGTATCTTACTGGTGAAAAGTTGTATGATGATGAAATAACAACAGAGCAGAATTATGGCGTCATATGCGGGAAAACATCTGACAATCTAACAGTATTTGATATTGAAAAAATAGATCCAGATGACTATTGGAGCAAGAATCCAAAACCAAAACACATTCCATTAGAAGACGGATTCATTGATGGAATCATTCCCAATTGCCTAAATGAGACATTTACCACTAAAACTGGTTCCCAGAACGTCCACATTTTGGTAAAACTAGAAAAAATACCGCCTAAAACAAGCAAGTTGATCTACATCAAAGATGAAAAGAACATCTACCAGATTGATTTTAAAGTAACTGGACAGTGCGTTGAGGCTGGATCTATTCATGAAAACGGTAATCCATACGAAATAATTTCAAACACCACAACCATAAAACGACTTGATCTACAATTAGTCCTTGAAAATCTGAATAAAATTGGTTTTAGATCACCGAATGAATGGAATAACGAGATTCAGAATGATTTCAACACTTGGACTATTGAAGAACTTATGCATGAACCGTGGATTAGGGGAGAAAGAAGGAGGAAACAAAAATCGCTTTACTGCAAACTTAGACGAATGAAAAAATCCCCCCGTGAAATTAAAAAAATCATATCACAAATCAATGATACACAAGACGAGCCATTGGACAAAGACGAGCTGGATTATAATTTCAAAGATGCAGAAAAATATTTTCAAAATGTAGTGTTGCCTACATGGGGATACCAAGAAGATGTAATTAATCCAGTACACACTAAGGACGAGATACAGAAATTCATTACCTATTTTATTAGACGATACGATATAGTTACACCTCACAACACAAATGACATTTATTATCGAGATGGAGTTATTCACAAACTTGGAATTGATGGAATTTTAAAGGATGAGCTTAGAAGAATAATAATTAGCAATCAACATTACAATGATTTGAAATTCAACATTGGCATTCAATCACAAATTCCAATGGGCGAACCTAATCCGTTTGATAATGATCTAATTGGATTATCAAACGTGGTTCTTGATCCAAATACATTTGAACCAATTACCACTACTGCGTATGTTAATTCATTCTTGCCTAGACGGTATAGACCAGAATTAAGAAATTTGGAAGACAAAATACTAACTGCAATAAAACAGATACTTGATGATCAATACGACAAGTTTCTTGCCATATGTGTAATCTTGTTGACTGGCAAAAACAATGTCAAAAAAATGCCCATATTTGATGGAGCCCCAGATTCTGGCAAGACTACATTATTGGAAATACTGCAAACATTTGTTGGCATTTTTACATCGATTCACATCAGAAAATTACAAGAAGAGACGAGATTGCTTGCAAAATGCACTTGCCGACTTAATGTAACTGACGAGGCTGAAAACTGCATCAGTGATCCAGACAGATTCAAACAAACCATTGACGGAACTGTCCAGCAAGAAGCATGGAAGTACGAGAAGGAATTCGCTACATATGATCCAAACAAAGTTCTTCATGTTGGTGGAGCAAACGGCATTCCAGACATTATGGGTGAAGCGGGTATTGCAAAAAGAATAGTTCGAATACCTTGCAGAAATCACTTTGAGAAAAATGACGTATGGAAAAAAGCACTTCTGACCGAAGACAATCTAGACAGATTCCTTATCACAGCTATTGACTATGCCAAATCTGGTGCCAAGAATCCGTTATTGGATATGAACACCAATGAAAAAGCTATACTCTATGAAATATTAGGAGACCCAGTCAGACACTTTAAAGAAAATTACATGTATCAAAATGATGGAGAATACTGCATGCCACCCGATGTTTATGATGCATTTGACAAGTTCCGCAAGGAAAATGGCATTAACAAAGAATTTTCTCCTGCAAAATTCGCAAGGGAGCTTGATATCAAAAGTATGTCAAAAAGAGTGAATGGAAAACCAGTCAAGGTCTATCTGGGATGGAATTTAGCGGGAAAGTCCAGCGTAGACCAAACACTCTAGTTTTGTAACCGTATTTTATTACATTCAGACCTTGTTTGTTATTTTATTGATTTGTAACCGAAATATCATTAATTGTGGTTACATTTGTGTCTGTGTAACCGTATTTACATTCTTTTTCTACACATTAGAATCTATTTTGTACATCTCATATTGATAACATGTAACAATTTTCGGTTACATCATCGTACAAAATATGCTAAAGTACTTGAATGAACTAATCATTTTTAGACACAAAAAATGAAGGCAAAGCTCCAAAGACAACTAGCAATAAGAGAAGGAATTCTTCAAGGAAGAACCCAAGAAGAGGTGGCAAAAAGACTCAACACCTCGATAAGTTCAGTTTATCGTGAGTGCAGACGTATGCGGGAAGCCAGCAAACAATGGATGACAGACCTAGCGGAACGAGATTTTACCAGAATTTACAAAGACTCACTTGATGGACTGTTGCAAGACTTGGCAAGATTGCATGACATGCTGGAAGAGCCAGACGTCAAGGGCAACCCCGAACTAGTACTACAAATCAGAAAACAAATTACTACAGTACGAGAAGCTCACCTAAAACACCTACTACGAGCCCCAATGGTATGGAGTTTGGAGGTTTTCAGAAAGAAATACGCAACAGACACAATCCCACAACCGCTCATGCCAAGTCTTGGCGGTATTTCGGGGGTTGATGTATGATTCACACGAAAAATGTTTATGGTTGCATGGAATGTGGCACCATTTTTCATATTCAATTTAGACCACTAAAATGTCCACACTGTAATAGTGGACTGAATCGTGCCCAAAAATTAGAAGGACTATTCCCTTGAGTCATTCTTGTTGAAATGATCTTTCAATTGTTCGCCAATCAACCTCTATAAACTACAAAATAACAGAGAAACTGTGTCGAACCAAAAAGTAACCTTTGAGTTTCTAAGCTCGCACATTTGGGCGGCAGCAGACATTCTACGTGGAAGCCTTGATGCTTCGGAATATAGACAGCCAGTAATGACGTTATTATTCCTAAAGCGACTAAACGACAGATTTGAAGAAAACGTTGAATCATTATTAAAAAAAGGCAAGACGGAAAAGCAGATCTATTCACAAAAATTCTTGCACGATTTTTTCATTCCACAAAGCGCCCGCTGGTCTGTTTTATCTGATGCTTCAAAAAATATCGGTGAGGAGATTGATGCAGTATGCAAAATAATAGAAAAGGAAAATCCGCAACTTGACGGAGTTTTAACCAATACAAAGTACAATGACAAAAGAAAATATCCCGATGATAAGCTAAAGGCGCTAGTTTCCCATTTTAACCAGCCAAGACTGCGCAATTCTGATTTAGTAAAAGAGGACATTTTTGGCGATGCATACGAGTATTTGCTGGAACACTTTGCAGATGAAATAAAGAAAAAGGGCGGTGAATTTTTCACGCCACGTGAAGTAGTCAAACTGCTGGTAAACATAGTAGAGCCAAAGGAAGGAATGAAAATTTGTGATCCAACTTGTGGTTCTGGTGGCATGCTGATTGTATCAAGGAGATTTGTGGAAAAACATGGCGGTAATCCACGTAATCTGGTACTTGACGGACAGGAATCAAACTATGGTAACTTGGCAATGTGCAAGATGAATATGGTCTTGCATGGAATCATTGACTTTAACATTGAATATGGTGATGTGCTATCAAATCCAAAACTTGTCGAGGGCGGAAAACTAAAACTGTATGATAGGGTCTTGGCTAATTTTCCCTTTTCAATGGACTGGGATAATGCTGGAGCAGAAAAAGATCCATACAACCGCTTCAAGTATGGAATTCCACCAGCCAAAGACAAGGCAGACTTTGCGTTTATCCAGCACATGCTTGCAAGTCTGAACGAGAAGGGTCAAGCGGCAATTGTCTGTTCTCAAGGAATTTTGTTTCGGGGTGGTGAGGAATCAAGGATTCGGGAGGGCATGATTAACGATGATGTCATTGAAGGAATCATTGCAATACCCGAAGGCTTGTTCTTTGGAACTGGTATCCCAGCATGCGTTTTGATACTAAACAAGAAAAAACCAGAGAAAAGAAAGAACAAGATAATTTTCATTTATGCTGCGGGAGAGGAGCATTACCTAGAAGGCAAAAGCAGAAACCGACTACGAGACTCTGACATTGATGATATTGTAAAGGCATTTTCTGATTTCAAAGATGTAGATAGATATTGTCACGTTGCAGCACTTGACGAATTCAAAGAAAACGAGTTTAACCTTAATGTTCCAAGGTATGTAGACATTTCGGAGCCAGAAGAGGAAATTGATATTCAAAGCACAATTAACGAGTTAAAAAAACTGGAAAAAGAAAGACAAGAAATTGAAAGTAAAGTGCAACAAGACCTCAAAGAACTAGGCCTGAAGGTTTAGAATAATGCAAGTGCAAAAAGCAAGACATGGTTACAAGCTTGTAAACTGGAATTATGGAAAAGAAATTGAAATTCCAGATGAATGGGAAATAAAAAAACTCAAAGACGTATTTGATTTAAAACAAGGCACATACCTAGATAGTTTTCAAACCGCAAGTGGAAAATTCAAAATTTATGGTGCAAATGGTGTGATTGGATATTCTAATCAATACATGCATGAAGACAGAACTGTCCTTGTTTCTTGCAGAGGTGAATATTGTGGAGCAACTCACTTTACAGATAGGTTTAGCTGGGTAAGTAACAATTCAATAGCACTAATACCAAAGAAAAAAAATGAACTAGAACCAAATTTTTTCTATCATTTCTTAAAAAACTCTAAATTTTACGCAGACATAACCGGTTCTGCGCAACCCCAAATCGTTGTAAATGTACTACAAAATAAGAAAATTATTTTCCCTATTCTCAAAGAGCAACAAAAAATCGCTTCTATATTATCAAATATTGATTCATTGATCAGTCAAACTCAGAAAATTATCGAACAAACTCAAAGACTCAAGAAAGGTTTGATGCAGAAATTACTGACTAGAGGAATTGGACATACCGAGTTTAAGAAAGTTAATCTTGGGAAACCCTTCTTAACTGTTAAAATTCCTAAAGCATGGACAGTTGAACCATTTAAAAAAATTCTTTCTGTTCAACAGAATTCTATAGATCTGATGGACTCTCAAAAATACGTCAGAATAACTGTTAAGCGAAGACATGACGGAATTGTCTTAAGAGATGAAGTGTATGGAAAACAAATTCTAACTGAAAATCAATTTAGAATTAATGCAGGCGAATTCATTATTTCTAGGAGACAAATTATTCATAATGCATGCGGACTTGTACCAAAACAGTTTGATGGTGCGGTAGTTTCAAATGAGTACTCAATATTTAGCGGTACTCGTCAACTTGACATAAATTATTTTGATTATTTTTCACAAACCGATTTATTCCATAAAACAATAGTTCTTACCACACATGGAGTTCACATAGAAAAATACATTTTATTGTTAGATGAGTGGTTAAATCTCAAAATGCCATTACCTCCAATCGATGAACAAAAAAGAATAACAAGAAGTATTACCGTAGTCGAAAAGAAATTACTTGCTAATCTACAATTTGAATCCCATCTCAAAAATCTTAAAAAAGGATTAATGCAAAAACTACTCACTGGACAGATGCGGGTCAAAGTCTAATGGTCAAATTTGTAGTGGGTGATGGTGATGAGGCACAAGAATCCGAACTTCCAGCACTGGAATTACTGCACAACCTAGGATACGAATACAAATCACAACTAGAACTAAACAAAACCAGATCTGATTATCGTCAAGTTCTGCTTTATGACAGACTAGAACAAGCAATCCGCCGATTAAACCCAAAGTTTGACGAGGATGGAATCCAAGATGCACTAGCACAAATCCGAGAGGACTCGTATCCTAGAACACTAGATCCAGTTGATACAAACGAAAAGATTCGGGCAAAACTGGTTGGGCTATCAAATTCGGAAGGACTGGAACCAATAACAGTAATCCAAAACTATGGTGATGGTGCAGAACCAAAAACAGTCAAACTGTTTGACTTTGAAAACCCAGACAACAACGATTTCCTAGTAACAAATCAATTCCAACTGGAGGGTCTCAAAAATCCAATATTTCCAGACATTGTGTTATTTGTAAACGGGATACCGCTAGTTGTAATTGAATGCAAGTCGCCCAGCATTCCAAAGCCAATAGAGCAAGCCGTGGAAAAGAACTTTGATCATTATCAGACACGTGGACTGGGATATGAAAGATTATTCTTTTACAATCATTGTTTAGTGGCAACATGTGGAACACTAGCCAGACATGGAACCATACTCTCTGATGTGAATTATTATGCAAGATGGGGCAAAGCCTATCCGTTTGAAGATAATGAACTAGAGCGAATTTGCAACCGAACACTCCGAGAGCAAGAGATCCTCATTGCTGGCATGTTTTCAAAAAAACATCTGCTAGACCTACTGGAAAATTATGTCATTTATGATGTGATAAACAACAAAAAGATCAAAAAAATTGCAAAACACCAGCAATACCGAGCAGTAACCAAGTCTATTGCCCGATTACAAACAAGTGATGACATAGCAGACAAGGGCGGGGTGATCTGGCATACACAAGGATCTGGTAAATCCTATACGATGCTCTGGTTCGCAACCCAACTAGTAAACAAACTAAACAATCCACCTATCATCATAGTCACAGACAGAAAGCAACTCGACAAGCAAATCCATGACACCTTTGAGAGTTGTGGCTATCCAGCACCAGTAAAAGCAGATTCTGCAAAACACCTATCTGAATTGCTAGCAAACCCAAAGGGCAAAACCATAATGACTACAATCCAAAAATTTGCAACGGATGCACCAATCCATACAGACCAAAAGGCAATTGTCCTAGTTGATGAGGCACACAGAACCCAATTCAAAATCACTGCCGAATCAATGCGGGCGGCAATGCCAAATGCAGTGTTTTTTGCATTTACTGGAACACCAATTGACAAAAAGGACAGAAACAACTACAAAGTATTCGGGCAACTCCTAGACAAGTATGGCTTTGAGGAATCAAAGGCAGATGGCGCAACACTGCAAATCCGATACGAGGGAAGGCTACCAGAATTGTTTGTCGAGGGCGGGGAGACAATAGAGCAAGTCTTTGAGCGAGTGTTTTCCGACCTTGACCAAGAAATGAAGGACAAGCTCAAAAAGCAATACGTCACCAAGGGCAAAATTGCCGAGGCGCCATCACGAATCAAAAAGATTGCATGGGACTTGGTCAATCACTATTCCCAACGCATAGAACCAAATGGCTACAAGGCAATGCTAGTTGCCCCATCACGGGAGGCGGCAGTCCTATACAAACAAGAATTGGACAAACTCAATGTATCATGTAAAATCATAATGACCTCACACTTGGGTGAAAAGGGCAAAGACGACAAATTATGGGATCAGTATTATCTAACAAATGAGCAACGAGAACAAGAAGCAGAAAAATTCAAGGATCCCAAAGATCCAACAAAGATTCTCATCGTGGTGGACATGTTGTTGGTTGGCTATGATGCACCAATTGTCCAAGTGTTGTATTTGGATCAATCACTAAAAGAACACAATTTGCTTCAAGCAATTGCTCGAGTAAACAGACCATATGATGAGGCAAAGACCTATGGTCTGATTGTGGACTATTGCGGAATAACAAAAGATCTGCAAAAGGCACTGGAAATATTCGAAGAGCAGGACATTCAAGGTGCACTGGAACCAATTGATCTGGAACTGCAAGAGCTAAGACTAAGGCACTTGCAAGTAATGTCGCATTTTAGGGGCGTTGACAAAAACTCCAAGGATGAAATCATTGTAAAGTTTGAGCCAATCGACATACGAGACCAATTCGAATATGATTTCAAGGCATTCTCAAAAGCACTGGATGCGGTAATGCCATCAAAAGAGTCAGACCCGTACATTGATGACTTCAAGTTTTTGAGCATGGCAAGGCAAACCATACGCACATACTATGAGGGAGTAAAGCCCAGCACCAAGCCGTATGCCAAAAAGATACAGCAACTAATTGATGATCATATCAGATCACTTAACGTCAAAGAACTAATCAACCCAATGGAAATTACATACGAGAATTTCCTAGCCTTTGTTGACAAATTCAAGTCAAATCGTGCAAGAACCGCACTTGTCAAAAACAAGGCAATTCAAGTCATTCAAGAACTAAAGGGCAACAATCCCGCATACTATGAAAAATTATGGGAGCGCCTACAAAGAATAATTGAAGAGGAAAAATCCAGACGCAAAGAAGACGCTGACTATTTTGGCAAATACAAGGAGATCTACGAGTCGGCAGTCCATGAGGAAAAGGAGCGCAAAATGGTCTTTGGTGATTATGAGGCACACCCATTCGAGTTTGCATTATACAGCGAGCTGCAAGAAATACTGGACAACAGAGACAAGTCAATTGATGCTACCAAGGCAATCTTTGCAAAATTATACCAAGAAACCCAGATTGTGGGGTGGAAACACAAAACCAGCAGCGAGAAAAAGATAATGGAAATAATTTATGATGAGCTGGGCAACATTGGATTTCCAGAAGACAAACTTGACGGATTTGCTGCAAAAATAATAGAGATAGCAAAGCATCGAATATGATCGGCAAAATAAGGTACGGCAACAGCGTAATCCAGTATCACGTAATCAAAAGCAATAGGAGAAAGACATCAGAGATTCAAGTTGATAAGGGCGGTGTGGTGTTCAGAGTACCAGCTAAAAAGACCAATTCCGAAATCAAAAAGACCATCGAGTGCAAAAAGCAATGGATATACAAAAAACAACTAGAATTTGCAAAGCAACCTAACAAAGTATCAATAAAAAAATATTCAAAGTCATTCATTCGAGGGCGTATACGACATTATTCTGGCAAATTGCAAGTCACACCACAAAAGATAGTATTCAAAAAACTAAGGGGGCGGTGGGGCAGTACTACAAAAGATAATGCCATCAATCTAAGTGTGGACTTGCTAAAAGCACCAAAACCAGTAATTGACTATGTCGTATTGCATGAACTATGCCATATCAAAATAAAGGAACACTCACATCAGTTCTGGAATCTGGTTCATAGATTCATGCCAGACTATGAACAAAGAAGGAAATGGTTGGATTTGAATGGCAAAGTAATCATATGATTTCATACCCAATCATTTTTTGGTTTAGCACTAATTATCGATGAATTTTCTTCGTTTTGTGCCATTGATCTTTAATGGTTCTTCAAGTAATTTGTATTCTGATTCAAGAACTCCACTCTCTTGTAATCGCCTTTTTACAATATCAATTGCAACATGATTCTTGTCAATTCCAACCCAATTTCTCTGTAATTTGTGCGCAGAAATCAGAGTTGTTCCACTACCGCAAAATGGATCTAACACCAAGTCGCCTTTTTTAGTAGAGCATCTAATTATGCGATCTAGTAGTTCAATTGGTTTCTGAGTTGGATACAAAATGGATTTACGATTTTTTATTTGATGATTATTGATGTCTGACCAAATGTCACTCAGTGGTATGCCTTTCATGTCTTTCAAATATCGTTTTAGCTTTGGAACTGTGTTGGGTCTGGTTTGTACTATTTTTCCTTCTTTGTAAAGACGTAGCATCTTCTGCTTACTGTATCGCCAGTACTTGGTGAATCCTAGGAATTCGTATCTGGGATTGCCTTTGGATGCACCACCAGGGCCAGACAAATCACCTAATGCATAGCGTTCCCCCGTTTTTCCATCTACGTTTCTGTATGCTCTTTTTTTGTATTCATCAGAATAATTGTCATAGATCTGATTCCACGTGTAGTCCTTAGTCTTTGAATAAACTAAAATTGTATCATGCATTCGTCCAAAAATTTTTGCACCTTGCTTAGAGTTGTTCTGTGAGTTATGCCTTTTCCAAATTATCTCGTTTACAAAGTTGTGGTATCCAAATATTTTATCCAACTCAACTTTGAGATAATGACTCGCATGCCAATCACAGTGAAGAAAAAGCATACCAGTTGGATGCAAAATTCTCAAAGATTCTTGTAACACATTTCTCATAAAATTCAGATACTCGGAAATTCCATTCTTCCAAACATCATCAAATGTAATTCTTTTTCCATCATAGCTGTCTGATTCAAATGAGCGATTTGTAAAAAATGGCGGGTCAAGATAAATGAGGTTCGCTTTTTTTGAACTTGTATCTTTTAGTACGGATAACGAATCTGAATGAATGAGAATATTTGTCATGATTGTTGGTGTTATCGGTTGATCTTTAACATAATTAGATAAAAAGATTAGACTTTTTCGAGGGAATATTAGACAAACTCCACATGAATAGAGAGAATTTAAAATGGTAGATTCGATAATACAAGCGTTTAATGAACAAGCCCGATTCCTTAAAGTATTCTGTATCTGGAAGATTAACAAAATTACTTGGTAGAGAATCAGTATCTACTGATGAAGCAGCATTATTTGAATTAGTAAAAAATTCCTATGATGCAGATGCAACAAAGGTAATTGTAAAATTTGAAAATATTGATTCCTTTCAAAAAGAATACAAAAAACTAGAAAAAATTTACAGTGAAATCTTATCCGCACTTAGAGCCTCCAAGACCAGTCTTTCATTAGATGAAATAGAACGACTAATTCAAAACGATCCTAAATATCTCGAACAAGAACACATCGTCAATGAATTAATGAAAAAAACAAAGATTTTGATCACTGATAATGGTAATGGCATGACAATAGATCAAATACAAAACAAATGGATGAAAATAGGTGTAAGCAAGGAACAACACGAGATACTCACATCAAAAGGAAGACGAGTAGTAGGTGAAAAGGGGGTAGGAAGATTTGCCGTAGAGAAACTATCTAACAAAGTAACTCTACGATCTAGACCACGTAACTATAATCAAACAATCATGTTCACGTGTGATTGGAGTGAATTTGAGAGAGCAAAAAATCTTACCGATGTCAAAATTCCAATAACGTACATGAAAAAAGATCCATCTGATCATGGGTTAACAATATTGTTGGAAGATTTGCGAGAAGCGTGGACTGAGAAAAAAATTAAGAATTTTTTAAATCAACTATCAATGTTAATCCTACCAAAATCACACGCTAGCTCTAACTTTGAAGTAAAAGTCGTTTATCAGATGAACGGAAAAGAGCTAAATATTGAAGTAGAAAGCAGTCTATTCAAAATAGCACCATACAAGTTTGAATCCATACTCTCAGAAGATTCTATGATAAGATTCACCTCATTTTGGTATAAAGATGAGCAAATCATTCCAAACAAGCGTAAAAAAGAATACAATGAGTTACTTGATGTATTTCCATTTGTGCGATATGATGTTGATGGTACTAGATTAGGAGAAGCAGCAATTGCAAAATGCGGCCCAGTAAAGTTAACATTTTACGGCTATCCCTTTGATCCGTCTGGCAGAGATTTGGGATGGTCTGATTGGTATGGTAAAACAAGAGTGGAACAAATACAACAAGATGTTGAATATGCGTCAGGAATCAAGATCTACAGAGATGGATTTCGTGTAAGACCGTATGGTGATCTAAACAATGATTGGCTAGGAACTGGTTCTAGTGCACGTGCAGCAGCTGGAAAACTACCACCAAAAAATATCATTGGTTGGGTAGAGATCTCTAGAGACAAAAACTCTAATGTTCTGGATACTACCACAAGAGAAAAAATTATTGAAAATGAGGCATTCAATGATCTCAAAGATTTTGTCACAGAGTCTATGCGCAGATACTATGTTTTCTCGGAAAAACGACGTCAAGAAATAATCAAAAAAGAAACTCGGAAAAAAACCCCCTCATTAGTAGTCAAACTCACAAAATTTGTTGAAGAGGATTCTAGTATGACCAAGAGCACAAAAGAAAAGTTACTGGGATCACTAAATGAAATTCAAGAAAAATTAGTAGGTGAAGAAAGAACAGAATACGCAACTAAAACCTCATTGATGGATGAACTGGGAGCATATAGGAACTTAGCATCATTAGGAATAACCACTGGTGCTGTATCTCACGAAGTTAAAGACTATCTAAAGAAAATTCTCTTGCATACCGGAGTACTAAAACGAACAATAGATGGTACAACAATTGATCAAGAAAAATTAAAACAAAGTCTTGATATTATAGCACCATCAGTAGAAAATCTTTCAAGCTTTATGACTTTGGTTAGCGGTTTTACCTCTGATCTATCTAGTCGCAAAAAAGAATTTCGTATGAAGAAAGAAATTAACTTACACAATGAAATAGAGGAAATAAAACAATCATTATCTGGAATATTCAGTAGATGGAACATAGAACTAGAAAATAAAGTGCCTTCACAATTACCAAAATTGTACATGTACAAAGCAGATATTCAATCCATTCTGCTTAATCTGATTTCAAACTCAATCAAGTCATTAAAAATTCTGGTATCCGAAAGACGAGAACTGGGTAAAAAAGGAATTATAAGAATTTCAACTTACACAACAAAAACCGACATTACAATGTTTGTAAGTGATAACGGTATTGGCATTCCAACCATCGACAGAGGTCTTGTGTTTGACTTGTTCTGGACTAGAGCCGCATCTCATCAATCTGTAAAAAGCGGTAGTGGGTTAGGATTACCAATAATCAAAGAAATAATTCGAGATTATAAAGGTGATATTTCAATTGAAAAATCTGAACTTGCTACTGGAGCAACCTTTAAGATTGTATTTCCTAAATCTGAGATATTGAGATGAGTCAAAGTCTTATTATCTACATTGATGATGACCAAGCTATAACATTAGCTCTTGATAATTATTTTAAATCGAGGAAATATGAAATAGAATTTTTGAATGAATATGACTCTGACACATTCATCAAGTTCTTACAAGAGAAGAAGCCACGAATAATTATTGTAGATGATGATCTAAATGGTGAAACACATTATGCACATATTGCACAAGATGTGAAACGCGCATTTGCCGGCACTGATCATAAAATTCATCTTATTGGATGCACTGGCGAAGAAACCGATCTAAAAAGTATGAAACGGAATTACAAAAATGAAGGATATTATGATTTTCTACCAAATAATGGGGAACCTAAACAACTAGATCTAATCTGCGCAGTAATCGACAAAATTTTTACATTGTAAATCATTATAACAGAAAATAGAAAAGTATAATCATCAGAACATCATACCCATACCGAGGCATGAACCGCGCATACTGCGTGGTATTGGGATACGGACTAACCACCAGACCCGCTACTATACCTGAAATTCAAAAATAGTTTTTTATTAAATCGGCTAGAGTGTCTTTTTAATGGTCAATCTTGACATTCGCGTCTTTGAGAACTATACCATACAGGACATTTTGGGTGAGATGCCGCAAGCTGACCAAAAACTACAGGAAAAGCTGGAAAAAGAAACAAACACCCTGATACAAAATCTTGATACTAAATCCAAGTCGGAACTGCAAGAGATTTTGTCACAACATTTGAAAGCAAAGCAGGAAATGACCAAGTTCTCTGGCGCCCAAGCCATGGACCAGTCCAAAATAGAGATGTTTCACGAATTTTTATCAAAATACATAACTGCAATAGAGTCCAAAATAAAATAATCAAAGCTTTCTTAGTAACGTAAATCTGGACTTTTTAGGCTCGATCTCCTCATGCATGTCTACGTTGCTGATTACTTTCACCTTATAATCCATCCAATGTTTTTTCATGTTTCGCCCATATGTGACTGGACTGTCGCTGATCTTTTCCTCATTTTCAGAAAACAACTCTATGTTGAAAATGTATTTTTTTGATACGCGAAACAACTCGGCTACTGCCTTTTTGATATCTTGAGAGTCAAGGTAATTCATTACGTTTCTTGTAAATACCAAATCAATGGAATTGTCCTCAAATGGAATTGTACAAATGTTTGCAGTCTGAAAGTTAAACTTTGGCAGATTTTCATTTGCCTGCGTAATGGCCAGCTCAGAAATATCGATTCCGTTAACGTTTGACTCGTCTGGAAATAACTTTAGGTCATTTCCCGCGCTACATCCTACTTCTAGAATGCTTTGTGCCCGCAGTGAGATTGCCAAATCGGGGATGAATTTTGCCATCTCATAGTTAAAGTTGCCAAGATGATTCTTTGCGTAATCATCCCAATATTCTAGTGCTGGCATTGGCAGGGAACCATCTTGGTGTCAAATGTACAGTCGTGCGGGCCTTCTGATCTGGCATCCACTGCCATTTCTTTCATGCATTCAGAGTGCCTTCCTTTTTTGCAAAACCAGCAAATCCTGTCTGTGCTTCCACCGACTGAACACGAGTCCATGATTGTAATTTGATATAATATGTAAAAAACCTTAGAGGTATTGTAACCAGTGGATGAATCGCTCGTCTTTGCCCATTGCTACATCCATGAATGATTTTTGCAGGGATTTGGTGACATTGCCCATTTTGCCGTCTGCTATGGTTACATCGTCTACTTGGGATACCGACTTGACCTCGGCTGCAGTTCCGGTCATGAATATCTCGTCTGCTGAATATAGATCGTCTCGCTCTAGCTCTTGTTCTGCAATGTCCATGCCGTTTGATTCTATTATCTGGATTACAGAGTCTCGTGTGATTCCTGCAAGGCATCCTGATGTTAGCGGCGGCGTGTAAATTTGGCCATCCTTTACAACAAAAATGTTTTCTGCACTGCCTTCGGCTATTTTTCCATGATAGTTTAGCATGATTGCTTCATCGTATCCGTTTTTGAGTGCCTCTACTCTTGCCAGAGCCGCATTTGCATAGTTTGATGCTGCCTTTGCCTGCATTGGCTGTGATCTGGAGTCGATTCGCAGCCAGCTGGATATTTTGCATTTTGCACCGGTCTGCTTTCCTGCTTTTGATTCGCCCATCTTCCACTCCCAGCATGCAATGGAGACATCAACCTTGTTTGGAGTGGGAGTCAGGCCCATGGTGCCATATCCGTAATATGCCAGTGGTCGAATATAGCACTCCTTTAGGGTGCTTGCCTTTACTGTCTTTACTATGGCGTCTGTTATCTGCTCTTTTGTGTATTCCATTTTCATCGAATACAGTTTTGCGGACCTGAAGAACCTATCAACATGTTCTGGCAGTCGAAATATTGCAGAGCCCTTTGGGGTGTTGTAGCAGCGAATTCCCTCAAAGACTGCTGTTGAATAATGTAATGCATGAGTCAGTACGTGGACTTTGGCATCCTTGAATGGTACCAGCTTGCCGTTCATCCAGATTTTTCCTATCTCTTTCATAGAATGTCGGAAAAGCGCCACTAATTAAAAAATTATCCGAAAAGCCCATGCACAACTAAATAGTGGGATTGGCATTATGATACCATGGAAATAGCGTCATCCATTCTAGCCATGGGCCTAGTTGCCGCAGGCCTAATTGGGCAGGGCTTTGAGATGAAAAAGATTCGAGCCTCAATTAGGACTGATGAGCAGATGAGCCCAAAGAATGTCTTTACAGATAGGCGTAACTTCAAGTGGTACGCACTGATTGCCGCAGGCCTGGTTCTAAGCTTTACCAAGTTTTAGGATTCGTGCCTAGCTCGCAAAAAGTTCTAGAGGAACTATATAGATCAGGTCTAAATATTCCGATCGCATAGTATTATCAGCGCGTGTTTTGGGTAACGCCGGGCTAATTCTAGACTATGGCCCATGAACAAACCCAGCATGGAACTCTTGGATGACCAAGGGCTCCATATGCGATTTGTACTATTCAGGAGAAGGTGATTTTTGACCTTTCGGAATGAACAGCACGAATCGCTGTCTCTATGTTATCTGCAGAATCATCGACTACTATTATGACTCGTGACGTTTCTTCCTGCGCATCCATGTTCAGGATGTTGAGGCCAGCGTCTCCTATTCTGGAGCTTGCCTTGGACACGATTTGGTGGACTCGCCACATCTGGTCGCCAATTAGTGTTATGACGCCCCGATTATACTGTATGGTAGCTAGCGAGTCAAACCCAAGAAAGTATCGCTCGTTTCGCTTGACATAGTCTGCATCCAGGAATAAAATTCTTGTAAACTCGATGTCATCCTTGGTAAATGGCGACAAAATCACAAACTCGGAATAACGCTTTTCTTTTTCCAGCGATTCTAGGAGTGCTTCGGCGGCGACGCTTTCTATTTTGAGAATTGCACAGTTTTTTTTGCCTGTAACTATCTTTAGTGGGTGGCCATTCTGGTTGTCTGATTTGCGCAGTATTGTCGTGGTTTTGCTGGGATCCTTCATGTTTGTAATTATGATTGGCATGTCTACTCCGTTTTCCAGAATTTCCTTGATTGCAATTGGATCCAGTATCTTCATGCCAAACATGCCTGCAATTCTTGCCTCATTGTATGACAGCAGTGTAATGTCTTCTAGCTCCTTTGATACTATTCTTGGGTCTGCTGACACCACTGCACTGTCTTTTTCAAAGTCGATTCTAGTGTCATATTTTTTGTGGAACAAAATTCCAAGATCTGCAGCTGTTCTATCTGAGCCTCCACGCTCGTATGTTGTTTCGACTCCGTCCGCAGTTTTTCCGATAAATCCTCCAATGGATACCACTTCATTGTTTTTGACTAGATCCTCTAGCGGTCCTAGCCTTGCGGCAGACTCTGATGCAAGGAAATTAGTCGACTCGATATTGTTGTCGGTAATGATAGGCCAGGCGTCATAGCTTGCAACGTCTGACTTTAGGCCGGCACTCTTGAGGATGTAGCTCATCACATACGACATGAGGATCTCGCCTGAGAACGCAAGTGCACGTGAGCGGACCTCGTTTGAAAATGATTTTTTGTCTTTTGCCTCAGAAAACGTCTGGGTTGCCCTTGCAAGAAATGAATCTATTGTCTTTTGGCATTCGGATTTGTACTGATCCGACACTAATGATAGGATTTTCTGGTATGATTGCTTGATTGGTGTAATGTCTGGCATTGCACCCTCCTCTGCCTTTCTGCCAATGTATAATGCTAGGTCTGTGAGTGATTTTCTTTTTCCCTCGTGCATTGTAAGCGGAGCTGAAAAAACTGCAATTACCTTAGAGTCCTGCTTTAGTTGCTTTATTCGTAATACAATATCTGATACAAACTCGCCGTCAATTCCGCTTGCGCTTCCGCCAAACTTTGCTACTACAAGTCTTTCCAAGTAAGATTGGTTGCAATTAAAACCACTTTTAAGGGTACGCTATGAATATTGCAAAATAATCTCGGCTGCCTTTTTTGCGCCGTCGGTCTGCACCTGTGCACGCCTTGACTCTAGCTTTTGCGGAATCAGAGAATCTAGCTTGTAAATGTCATCAAAGAAATAGCCTTCCTCTTTTGCATTGTCTTCCTGCTCAAAGTGGCCCTTGATTGGAATGAAAATTCCCGGCGTGCCATACGCTTTTGATTCGTCTATTGTGGATTTGCCGGCAAGTGAGATCACCAGGTCTGATGCAAAAATTATCTCATGCAAATTATTTACAAAGCCCAAGTTCCTGACGTTTTGATTTTGGATTTTCAGTGTTGGGCCGCTGACGAGGACCAAGTCTACATCCTTTAGCTTGGAGGCCGCCTCGATTGTTTTCTGGATTAGGAATCTTCCTGCATCTGTCCCACCGACGCTTGCAACTATGGTTTTTTTCTCAAATCCGAGCCTTTTTCGTAGCTCCTCTCTGGTGTATTGTGTGGATCTTACTATTGGGCCGACTCGCCTAATGTTGTCTTGATCTTGGCCTGACTCTGGGAGTATTACCATGTCGCATTTTTGGATGATTTCCCTCATGGATTTGTTCATCTTTTTTTCTATAATCGAGCCTATTCCCTTGGTGAATCTGGTCTCCAAAATGTCTGTGATCAGTATGGTTGGAATGTTTTTTTGCTGCGCTATTGCCAGCGAAGCAAAATCCTCGTCACTTACTATAATTTGGGGGCGCTCAGAACTGATGAATCTGTCTGATATTTTCTTGCAGTCCTTGTAGTACTGATAGTATTTCCAAAGCCAGCCTAGCGAGCCCTGTAGCACTCCATTTTGCACATCAAAGTTTGGCGGGGTATACTCGTCATTTACCGAAAATCCGTACTCTGAGATCAGCTTGGCAGCACCTGCTCCTGTGAGAAACTTTGGCGGTTTTTGCAAAAACTGCGCTATTGCGACATCGCGTGTTGCATGTCCTAGTCCTATTGGGCTGCAGAAAAACCCGATGTTTTGGTTCAATGATTTTTGTGTTGAATCTCTCAAAGTTTAAATGGTTTCTGAAAAGGAATTTTGCTGGGCTCATAGTCCAGTTGGTTATGACGTCGCCCTTACACGGCGAAGACCCTGGGTTCGAATCCCAGTGGGCCCATTTTCACATTAAACATACAGCACCTTACTATACTGTAATAACATAATTACTCATGGAAATACAAACAAAGACTCCAAAATTCAGGTGGGGAACAATATCGGAGCAAAACTCTGGTCACACAAAATCTGAATGGGGATCTGGCGACTAGTTTTTTGCCTTGTTGCGCTTTTTTTCCTTGATTCTCTGATTCATTCGCTTTATGCCTTGGACAAATCTCTGCCTTTCTTCCTTGGTTTTGAGGACTAGTTCTGGAACTTGTGTTGGCCTGCCGTTTTCATCCAGTGCTACCGATGTTACCAGTGCGGTTCCAGTCAGAGTCTTGGTCCCGCGGATCAGGTCTTCTGCTTCCACTCGCACCTCGATTTCCATTGAAGACTTTCTGACCGCATTTAGTCTTGCGTTGAGAATCAATGCGTTTCCAACATAGACTGGCTTGAGAAAGTCCACCCGGTCTATGCTTGCAGTTACTGCGTTTTTTCTGGAATGCCTGTGGGCCACAATTCCTGCGACAATGTCAATATGTTTGAGTATCTCTCCTCCAAAGACATTTCCTGCCGGATTCGCGTCATGGGGAAACATTCTTGCTATTACCTCGACTTTGGAGTCGTTTACGGTTTTCTGCTCCAAGAACTCAACTTGGAGATCTGAGGTATTTCTTGTTTTGCAAGCTTAATGCTTTTAAGGGAATTTTTGGAATAGTGCATATGGCAAGTGACTCACATGAGGACGCCCAAAAGGCGTTGGTAAGTTTTGTAATAGAGCGAGTTCTTCTCAATGTGGGCCAGCTTGCGCTGGATGAAGTAGGCCACAGATTATATGAAAAACACCGATGTTACTTTTCTGACTGTCTGCAAAACCCGCAATATCTTCGAGAGGTACTGGAAGAATTGTTTGGAGACAGCTACAAATCAATTACGATTGAAATCCGAAAAAGACTAGATGAGCTACAAGACCAAAAACCAATATCAAACTTTCTTGGTGTGATTTTAAAATAGTCTTGCAAACCAATACTGGGCTAATCAAGTGGCCTCTTGCTGTTTCACTGGGAGTAATAGCTGCGGTAATTGGAATATTGAATGTTTTTGGCCAGGCCAATCTCATACTCGCCTCAAATGCACTAAACCTTGGAATCATTGCTCCATTTGTTGTATTTTCCCTGATTTTGGTTGGACGCAACAAAACTGCGGGAAACCTCGGTAAAGCCTGGATCTGCTTTGCTGTGTTTGCCATTAGCTGGTCAGTTGGCGAGATAATCTGGGCAGCAGACGAGCTAGTGTTCCAAAAGGATCCGTTTCCGTCTGTGGCCGACTTTTTCTGGCTGCTTGGCTATCCTGCATATTTTGCGTTTGCCATATTGTATATTCGGCCATTCAGAAATTCAATAACTCCAAAAACTATTGCACTTGCCACGTCTGTGTCTGCTACGTTGATGGCTTTTCTGGTTTATTGCGCAATTGCAAAATCAGATTTGCCTGAATTTGAGACCGCACTCTTGACTACATATCCAATAGGAGATGCAATATGCCTTGCCCCAACCGTAATAGGGTTGATGCTGTTCTTGAGAGGCCAAGTCAATTTCACTTGGCTGCTCTTGCTGATTGGCATGTTCAGCTTTGTCGTGGCGGACTCTGCCTATCAGGTGTTGTCTCAGGATGACCTGTATTATACCGGCCATCCATTTGACATTGTATATCTGTGGGCGTACGTGTTTTTTGCATTTGGGGTGTATCATCATCTCAAGGTCTTTAGGACAAAAAATCAGGAAAACCGATTCTATGATCAGAAAAACCTCAGATGAGCCACAAAAATATTTTTACTGCAGCATGCAACAAACCATGAATTGGCAGATTTCTCATTCAACGACAGACTAGTCATAGTGCAATATGCCATTCAAAAATACGAAAACGAGACTGTATTGCTTGAGAAGCTAAAGACGGTGCTATCTGAAAAAGATGCGCAAAGAAGCATCGATACCTTGATTGGAACCCAGCGGGTGCGCAGAATAGGACCAGAAATTTTGCAAAACAACACCTCACATACCGAACTGCCGGATCTGCCGGAAAATCTAAAGCCAATTATTGACAGCTTGTAGTCTGAAAATCTAGTCAAATAACAATAGATGAGAATTTTTGAATTCTAAAAGCCGCGAAGACCGACAGGCCTGACTACTTCGGGGTGCTGCTTCATCCAAGCTATTTTGTCTAGCATCATCTGTTTGTCCTGGGGGAAGGTTCCCTTGATAGTATAGGCATTGGAGCCATGGTTTGCTCGAAATATTATTTGATCTGTAACATTGATTTGTGATACTAGGTCTTCCAGCTCTTCTCGCGCCTCGGCATCAGAAACGGGAATGAAAGGCTCGCCGAACTTGTCCAAAAACTCTTGCTTGATCCCATTTTCCAAGTATAAAGTCAGGGCGCCTACATAGTGAGGCGTTGCGGCATTGATGACCTGGGCTGTTCCGCGAATGTGTTCCTTGGAGTGGGTCTTGCCTCCTAGGCCCAAAATTATCATGCATGACAGTATGTAGCCTGCATCCTTTGCCTTTTTGCATGCGCGAATTATTGTGGCAGATGTTGCACCCTTGGTTACTTTTTTTAGTATTAGATCAGAGCCGCTCTCTATTCCAAGATAAAACATGTCTAGGCCTGACTCTCGTAATAGTTTTAGCTCTTCTGGCGTTTTTTTGAGAACATTCATCGGCATTGCATAGCATGCGATTCGCTCCAAGTTTTGGAATTTTTCCCGCAAGTATCTTACTATTTTTTGCATGTATTCTACTGAGAGATTTAGTGCATCGCCATCTGCCAAAAAGATACGTCTTGTGTCTGGAAGCATTTTTGCCATCATGTCGATTTCTGCTTTTACCTCTTCCCATGGTCGCTCTGAATATTCCTTGGATCGGTACATGTCGCAAAACGAGCACTGGTTAAATGAGCAGCCCAAGGTAACCTGGAAGATGAGCGAGTCTGCCTCCGATGGCGGCCTATACAGTGGATAATCATAGTTTAGCATCATGATATGACTAGGTGAATTTGGTAATATTATTTTTGTACACTATGTTTTTCTAGCTTCTCGAAACCTTTGAGGGCATTGGCAAATGATCCGTATGCAAAGAGGCTACTTTGGTTTGTGTTTGCGGGATCTCGCGGAGGCGCGAACAGGCTCAGGCTCGTGCAGGCAATCAGGCAAACGCCGCTAAATGCAAACCAGCTTGCAAAAGAACTGGGCTTGGATTACAAGGCAATCATTCACCATGTGGAGGTCTTGGAGAAAAATAACATTATTTTACGAATTGGGGAAAAATACAATGTCACATTTTTTGTCTCTGGGTTTTTGGAGGCAAACATGGACTCGTTTTTGGAAATAGTGCAAAAACTGGAAAAAAGTAAATAAGTATAGCAAAGGTGGTTTTCTCTACATGGAACAAACATCAGCAATCCTATCTGGCGTATCGATAGCAAACATGATTGTGCTTGGAGTTCTGATGTTTGTCTTTGGAAGAATGTATGTCAGAACCAAGGCGCAACTTCCACTTGGCATGATATTGTTTTCTGTAATGCTGTTTTTGCACAATACCATTGGAGCATATGCGTACTTTTCCATGTCGACATTGTTTGCACCTGAGATCTTTCCATATTTGCTTGGGGTGCACATTGCCGAGCTTGCAGGAATTTTGATATTTCTTAAAATCACAATGGACTAGCTTGGGATCAGATTTTTCAAAAAAAGCCACAAATCATGAGTAAAACAAGATTTTTGTATGTGTCTGAGGCCAGACTAACAATGGTTAGACTAAGCGATCTGCGAGCCTGCAAACAATGTCATATGGTGTACTTTAAGACGGCATCAGAAAAATGTGCGCACTGCAATGCATCAGCACACCAAGAAGAAATCAAATTTGACTAGTCTGCAATGGATTCTCTATACTTTTGGTATACGTAATTTACCAAATTCTGGATCAAATTGCAAAAATCA
Source organism: Candidatus Nitrosotenuis aquarius (assembly GCF_002787055.1). Classification (NCBI taxonomy): domain Archaea; kingdom Thermoproteati; phylum Nitrososphaerota; genus Candidatus Nitrosotenuis; species Candidatus Nitrosotenuis aquarius. The sequence continues at coordinate 990,866 of NZ_CP024808.1, read as the reverse complement.
AATCATCGTCTGTAATTTTTTTTTCGCAATAATTTTTTCATTTCAGATCTGTAATCTTTTTCCTAAATTTTTTATCGAAAAAATTTGCATCATTAAATATATTATCTAGTGGAGTTTGCTATGAATAGATGAGCCATCATCATTTTCATGGAAAAAACATTCCTCATGTACAAATAAGCCCAAACATGAAAATTGAAGATCTTGTAGAAATTTATTCCAATTCTGGATACAATGCAAGACAGCTCGGCGAAGCTGCAAAGCTCTTTGGCAAAATGATTGAGGATGACGCAACAATCTGCCTTACTATAGCTGGTGCCATGACGCCAGTTGGGTTTGGGGGGCTCTTCAAGTCTCTAATCGAAAGAGGCTTTGTTGACTGGATAATATCGACTGGCTCTAATCTGTACCACGAGGACCATTTTGCATGGAACCTGCCCGTAAAGCAGGGACATTTTGAGGTCGATGACATGGTTCTATACGAAAAAGACATTGTCAGAATAAGGGACGTGTACATCAAAGGCGAAGAAACGCTCAAAAAACAAGACAAAATCGTGCAAAAAATGTTTGATAACAACTTTTTTGACAAGCCGTTCACCACTGCGGAATTTGCAAACTGGATGGGCAAATATTCTAAAGAACATTCCAAGAGCCCGCAGAAAAGCTTCGTCGTGTCTGCATATGATTATGATGTGCCGCTTTACATCTCGACACTCAAGGATTCCTCACTTGCGCTTGATCTGGCACCACTTAGGCTTGCCAACAAGCCATTTGAGCTGGATTTTGTGCGAGAGATAATCGAGCAGGCGGCAATTCTGTACAATTCAAAAAAGGCTGGAATTGTCGAAATTGGCGGCGGTGTTCCAAAAAACACCGCTCAACAAACAGGCCCGCTCTTGGATCAGATATTGGGCCTAGGACATGGCGGACAAAATTACATTATTCAAATTACTGATGCTAGGCCTGACACAGGAGGCCTGTCCGGCGCCACGCTACAAGAGGGAAAGAGCTGGGGCAAAGTAAAGGATTCGCATGAGGACGTAGTTGTAGTCTATGCGGATGCCACCATTGCGTTTCCTGTACTGTGCCTTTATGCACTAAGCACGCAGAAAACCCGCAAGCCAAAACGACTGTACAAAAAACTAGACCAATACTACAAGGATCTGTCCGAGACTTATTTTAGCAAAAAATAATTCTCAGAGACATGCAAAATCCGCAAAAGGCAAATTTTCAAAGAATTTATACCGTGTACAAAGTTGGTAATGGATGGAAGAGCACCGCAAAGTAAAGGACATTTCAATTAACAAAGATGATGACCTTCAAAGCATCTTTAGGCAGCTCTCAGAATCGGGCGGCTTTGAATCAAGAAATCTTGCCGACGGCCTTGAAATTCTCTCTACTATGATAAACGACAAGGACTGCCTCAAGTTTCTCTCGTTTGTTGCCGCAATCACGTCCACCGGCCTTCGGGGAATAATTACTGACATGCTTCGCAGAAAAATGTTTGATGTTGTTATTACTACATGCGGCGCACTGGACCACGACATTGCTAGATACTTTTCGCATTATCTGGAAGGCTCGTTTACCTTGGATGACTCTAAATTATTGGAAGAAAACATTCACAGGCTGGGCAACGTGCTTGTACCAATGGACAGCTACGGGCCAATAATTGAAGAGAAAATGCAAATGTTTCTAGAAGAAGCCTACAAGTCCGGCAAGAGAGAAATGTCAACTGCAGACATTACTAAAATGATTGGCGAGCATCTTGGCGAAGGCTCGTTCCTTTATTGGGCGTACAAAAACAACATCCCAGTAATAGTGCCGGGAATTGTAGACGGTGCCGTGGGCAGCCAGATTTGGTTATTTACGCAAAAGCACAGAGACTTTAAGCTAAATGTAGTATCTGACAGCGAACTATTGTCTTCGCTTGTCTTTAAGGCAAAAAAATCCGGCTCGCTCATGTTGGGCGGTGGAATATCAAAACACCACACCCTGTGGTGGAACCAGTATAGGGATGGCCTAGATTATGCTGTGTACATCACCACTGCCCAGGAGTTTGACGGAAGCCTGAGTGGAGCTTTGGTCCGAGAGGCAATCTCGTGGGGCAAGGTTACACAAAACGCAAAGCAAACCACAATACATGCCGAGGTAACTACAATTCTGCCGTTTCTTTACCAGGCGTTATTGTCTAGAATCAAATAATGAATATCTAGTCTGGCTATTTTACAAGCAAGACTTCTTTTTTTGAGCTGGACACGACACCATGCGAAACACTGCCAAGAAGCTTAGAACCCCAATCGGCCCTGCCAAGCACAATTAGATCAAAGTCTTTTTCGTGTTCTAGGAGTGTTTCTCTTGGTTGTCCCTTTGCAATGATCTGGTCAAATTCCACTCCCTCTTTATTGCATTTTTCCTTTGCAATTTCTAAAAATTTCTGAGCGTTTTCTTTTTCATATTTGCGCCAGCTTTGCTCTAATGCTACGTAGAGATTTCTGGGTCGTGGGGCAAGAACGTAAATGCCTGTAATTGAGGCGCCGACGCCTTTAGCTATTGGTAATGCCACATTCAAACATCTGTTTAAGCTAGATTCGTTTCCTATTGCTACAAGAATTTTCTTGATTGTTTTCATGCAATAGAGAAGCTTGTTTTACGTAAAAATGTTTGCACATTTGTGGATGTTTTTTGTTTTTGCCAATTACGTAATGTACGAATCTCATGTACAAAAAACTAGACGTACTTTACCAATAAATTACGCAAATCATTTTAGTAGTAATGGTGCATCTGGCGCTGTTCTAGTCCTTCCTGCTCAAAGTGATTGTGCGCCTTTCCTCCGTCATGGTGAGCATGGACGGTTCCATCAATGTGGCAGTGAGTGTTGTCAATTTCGTCCTTCATGAATATGTCGTTGACGTTGAGTATCATGTTGGCTATCTCGACTCCCGTTCTGATGAACTGCTGCTTTACCGCAAGCGTCTCGATAATTTCGCCTGGGGGTATTTCTGAGACCTTTCTGTTCTGAGAGTCTATTCCGTACCATTTTAGCGATCCATCTTGGCAGTTTGCGTATTTTGATCTAAGCTGCGTGAGTGTGTCTATGGGATCCATCCCTACGTTTCTTGCAAGCGTTATCGGAATCTCCTCTATTGCATCTGCGAATTTCTCAATTACTATTTGCTCTCGCCCTTCTATTGTTGCGCTCTGCTTCCTTACATTGTTTGCAATGATTGCTTCAGTTGAGCCGCATCCCCTGACAATAAACGGATTTTCGATAAAATTTCGCAGAACATAGATTGCGTTTAGCGTGTCACGGTGGAATTCATCAAGATAACGCTTGGAGCTGCACCTCAAAAGTATGGTCAGGGATTTGGAATCGTTGCATCCATCTATGAACAACATCTTGTCGCCGCCGACATTTTTCTCATAGACCCTTTTTGCAAATCCAAGCTCATCCTGTGAAATGTCTTCCACACTCTTGCACGTCTTTGCCCCAGTTGATCTTTCTAGCCACAAAAGATCGTTTATCTTTGCCCTGCGGAGTGAGATCACTCCGTTCTTTGCGAAATATTCCTGCGCAATGGAATTGATTCCCTTTCTTGATATTACTACATTGGCGCCGGAACTGACAATTTTTTTTGCCTTGGCAAGTATGTCTATTTTTTCCTGATTCAAATAAAGCACCATCTGCTCGGGGGAGTCGATTTGAATTTGCTCATCTGTTTTTGTGCGCATCATTTCTAGTGGCTCGTTTAGCAGGAGAATTTTGGCATTTTCGATGCTGCGCGGCATGGCAGAATCATCAATTGTCTTGTCGATTACTGTTCCTCTGACCAGCTGGATTTTGTTTGTGTTTCCTGCCTTTTCCTCAATCTTTATGTCGTCTACGTCTAGTGAGTTTTTTTGAAAGTTTGTTATGCTAAAAACCGCATCCACAATCAAATCGACAATCTGCATGTCTTCGGGGACTAGGTCTGCAATTGCCTTTCCTGCAAGACACGAGGTGACAAGCCTGTGCATGATTTTTTTGTCACGGTTGTCCTCTTTTTTCTTGATTTTATCTAGCGTGTCTAGTGCAAATTCCAGGGCTTTTTCATAACCGCGGATGATTGTTGGGGGGGATATTCCCATTTTCAGCAGTTCCTCGGATTTTCTTAGCAGCATTCCGATGAGGATAGCAGAAGAAATCGTCCCATCGCCAACATGGGTGTCTACTGCATTGACTCCCTCGATGATCGCTTTGGCAGCTGGAAGCTTGAGATCGACCTTTCTTAGAAGGGCTCCGCCGTGCCTTGTGCATGTGTCGTCGCCTAGAATATCGATGTAGACCTTGTCCATGCCTCGAGGCCCAAAACTGGTTCTGATCACGTCCAGAATTATTCCGCCTACAACCAAATTCAATTTTCTAGACTCTTCGACTCGCGCTACATCATGATTGAGCAGTTCTGGATACTTCATCCTCAAAAGAAAACTCGTTAAATTATTAAATCTTATACCGCGATATGATCAGATCTTAACAAATCATTTTCTGATCTTTTTGCAAAACAGACTAACATTGATGTCTTGTAGCTGATCGATTCGATTATTTTGCTGGCATGGTTCTGGTAAAATGTATAGTACGTAAGTTTTTGGAAATAATTATTTTTTTTCCCAAAAAATATGAATTTCTTATATTGTTTTGGAATCGTAATACGTATAATACTTGATTTTTTCAATATTTATATAATTTTTCAATCATAACTTTGCGATGGTTGAGCTTGGGGGATATGGGATTGCCGTAATTGCGTTTCTTGTATTTTCGCTGGTTATTGGCAGCCTCACGTACAGACTAGTTCAAAAAAGTGGAAAAAGGCTGATCGTTGCAGGAAAAAGCCTACCGCTGTTAATGGTTGGAACCATGTTTGTGGCGCAGTCCGTTGATGGAAACTCGTCACTAGGATCCGTGGCGCTAATCTTCCAGTTTGGTTTCTGGGGCGGTGCAGTAATTCCAATAGGGCTGGGAATCTGTCTTTTGATGACTGGCCTAGTCTATGGAAAAAAGCTCAACAAAATGTCCATGTTTACATTGCCTGACTATTATTTTAGACGATACGGAAACGCCGCAGAAGGAATGTCTGGCGTATTGATGATAATCAGCTTCACCATATTGGTTGCAGGAAATTTTGCCGCAAGCGGCTTTATCTTGGAAACTACGCTGGGCATACCATTTGTGTGGGGAATAATAATTGCGGCCCTAGTAGTAATGACATATACAATTGCGGGAGGGCTATTTGCCTCTGCATATACTGATATTTTCCAGATATATCTTGCAATTGGCTCGTTCTGGGCGGCATTTTTGTTCTTTGCAGGAGGATTCTCTGGAGTTCCATTTGACACAATACTAGCTAGCTCTCCACCGTCACATCTTGATCTATCTGGGTTGTTTGATGTGGCAAACGGCGCTCTGATCAATTGGGCAGGAATTCTTGCCTTGGGGCTGGGCGACATTGTTGCACTGGACTTTATGGAAAGAGTCTTTGCGGCAAGAGATCCAAAGACGGCTCGACGTGGTGCGTTCATGGGAGCAGGACTGACATTCTTTACGGTATTGCCTGTCGGCATGCTTGGTATAGTGGCAATTCACTTTTTGCCGGGACTTGAGGATCCGTACCATGCACTGCCGAGCTTGGCACTCAACCACATGCCGTTTGCAATAGGTGCGGCGCTTTTGATGGGAGTCCTTGGCGCATCCATGTCTACTGCAAACGGCGGACTACTTGCAGTATCTAGTGTGATATCTAGAAACCTGCTCCAAAGAATAATCAGGCGAAGGTGGCTAGGCAAGGAGGCTTGGAATGATTCTAAATTATTATGGATAACCAGACTAGCAGTGATTCCAGTCATGATATCTGCGCTCACTCTTGGCTATATTATGCCCCAGCCTGGAATCTATCTTATTCTTGCATTTGACATTGTGTTTGCCGGAGCACTTGCCCCACTCACACTTGGACTGTTCTGGAAAAAGGCAAACATGCCTGCCGCCGTAACGTCGCTTATTGTCGGCTCTGCGCTAAGAATGTTGATGTTCTTTGTTGTTCCTCTGGAATGGGCAGGACTAGATACCATGATACCTCCGCCAATATCGTTTGCGCTCTTCATCATAGTGGCGCTGGCAACTCAGAAAAAATGGCCCGGCAAGGAAAGGCACGATGTCAACGACTATGTGCCTCCAGAAGAAGACTTGATATCTGGCGAAGACCTCAAGCACTTTAAGCTGGCCGGAGACGGTACCAAATCTACTGCAATCTAGTCACTTTGTGAAACGGCGCTTTTTTTGCCTGTCCAGTATTTTGCTTTTGTAGTGCAGGGCTCTGGGGTTGTTGGGATCAAGCTCTAGTGCCCTGTCGTACCATTTGAGTGCCTCATCTAGCTTGCCGCGCTCAAAGAGCAGATATCCCTTGTAGCTTAGCGCATAGACGTATCCTGGGTCTATCTCAATTGCCCTGTCGCAGTACATCATTGCGCTGTCATACTTTTTTTGGTGAGCCAAAAGCCAAACCATGGTAGACAAAGCCTTGACGTGATTTGGGTTTGACTGCAAGGCCTTGCTACAATACAAAATGGCCTCGTCATATTTTTTTAGGAAATGAAGGGCGACTCCCTTGCTGTAGAGGGCGCGGACATTGTTTGGCTCTATCTCTAGAGCCTTTTCAAAACATGATATTGCTTCTTGGTATTTTCCCATTCTGTTTTGCATGAATCCTTTATGGAGATATGCTTCTGTGTTGTTTGGTTGAATCTCCAATGCCTTGTCAAAAAAAGACATGGCGTCCTTTGGGCGCACGCCGAGCAGATCAAGCAAAAACCCCTTGGAGATCAACGCGTGAACGTTTTCTGGGTTGCTCTCCAAAGCCTTTGAGTAAAAAGCAAGTGCCTCTTGGTATTTGCCCTGCCTTTGAAACCTGCCTCCCTCATCATACAAATTTGCCGATTCGTTGTATTGTATGCTCAAAGATGCGTCAAAATACGACTTGGCCTCTTCACTTTTTCCAAGCATGTCTAGTGCAAGCCCCTTGTTGTATAGGGCAGAGGAATTCTCAGGCTCTACCTCTAGAACTTGGTCAAAACTTGCTATTGCCTCTTCTGTCCTCCCAAGACGGCTGAGCGCCAATCCTTTCTGCAACAGAGCAGACGTGTTTTTTGGGTCTTCCTTTAGGACCAGATCAAAATACGGTATTGCCTCAGCAAAGTTGCTTTTTGCTGCCAATGAGATGCCCTTGCTGAGCGGATCGTCTGAGCCCTTGTGAAAAAATTTGAACACTAGTTTTGTTGTGGTTTGTTTTGGATTTATTTTTTGTCTATTTTGGTCCGGTACATAATAACACATAGAAGTTTTATTAATTTGGGCTAATCTTGATTTTCAGTGGTAAGCAAGCAAAACATAGTTGCCGTGATACTGATTTTGTTGGGAGTTGGCCTAACTCAATTCAAACCTGGCGATGCCTTTACTGTGGGACTTGGTGTTGGCACAATTGCAATGGCGTCGGCGTGGATAGTGGTTCTCATAATAAGGGATTTGAAAAAGAAATAATTTTTTTCCATAATCATACAATTTTGCGGGCAATTGCAGTGGAATAATTTTTCTCCAAAAAACATCAAAATTAATATAACTTCTGTGCCAAACTGTGTGTGCCAAGTCAAGGATATTCTACAATTGGATTAAAGCCTGACATTCTTACAAGACTGCAAAACATAACTAATGTGTATTATCCCGGAATGTTTCTACCAAGCACGCTGATAATACTGATGAACGAAGTTAAACGTGGATATTATTCTGTAAACTTGCACAACCTCCGACTAGATCTGTCTGGGCGATACAACTCCATTACAATACGACTGGATGTTTCAGATTGGCTGAGGGAGAATTACAAAGAGATGAGCGAGGACTATGAGAAAAAATACAATGTCAAGGGATTTAGCAGATTTACCAGCTATTTTCTGGCCAATCTTTTTGAGTCAAAACTTGACTCCCAAAATCACGTAATTCGGCTAAAAGAGGCTGATTTCGGTTGGCTTCAGGAAGAATATGCGAAATTCAAGGCTAACAACAAGGGAAAATACCCGGTGCCGACATTTGAGAAATTTGCCGATGTGTATCTTAATGAGCTGTCCAATAAAATCAAGGCAGCAAGGGAAATTCTGACTCTGTCAAACATTTCAAGCAATCTGGATTTTACAAGTAAAAAAAATTAAAGTGGAGTCATTGTATCTAGTAGCCTAGCATTGGTTACTTGACCATCCTTTTCCTGTATTTCAAGATCCACTGTGTATTTTAGACCGTTTAGCATGAAATTTACTTGAACGTCCCATGCCTCTCTGGGTCCTTTCTCAGGAATTTGGAATGTCTCATTGACTCGAAAACCGGCCACATCTCCATATAGGGCAGAAATCACTCGCTTTGATTCTCTTTCAATGTCTTCTTTTGTGCTGACCCTGGTCATGTCTATGTAGAATGCTTAACATGTATAAAAATTTTGTAATTTTTTTTCCAAAATAATTTGATTTTGTTATTTGCAATTGTAACTACATTTGATGTAAATTTTTGAAATTCAAAAAAAGTAATTTACACATATTTGATTGAACTTTATTTGTTTTTCAGACAAAATTATATCATATTACACAATGCAATACGTAGTTTACTTGGAATGTTTAATTATTTGGCCACGATAATATTTTTGATAAAAAATGGGAATGGAATTTTACGGTAATGATTACAACGGGCCTGATGTTGCGCCATTTGTTGGAATAAACACATTTTTGCACCTGCCTTGGATTAGGACACACCAGGAACTAGTCCAGGCAAAACCCGATGTTGCAATCATTGGCGAGCCGTTTGATTTTGGAACCACAATTCGCCCAGGCGCTCGATATGGGCCACGTGCAATTCGTGCTGCTTCTACCATTCCTTCACCACCATATGAGAGATTTAACATAGAGACTGGCGCAGACCCATTTGGAACCTTCAAAACCGTTGACTATGGGGACGTCCAGGTTTCTCCGGGCGACGTAATAGAATCCCACAAAAGGATGACCCAAAAAGTCAAGGAAGTCCTAGACCAAGAGGGAATCCCAGTCATGCTTGGGGGAGACCACTCTATAACATTTGCAAATGTTCGCGCTTTTGCTAAAAAATACAAAAACATCGGCATGATTCACTTTGATACCCACGCCGACTGCGCACCGCAAGGACTCACTGGCTACAAGTATGATCACGGTGCACACATTAGAAGAATAATGGAGATGGGCTGCCTCAAAGGAAAAAACTACACATTGGTTGGCCCAAGAGGCTACTGGCCGGGACGTGACCTGTACAAGTGGATGTCAGACCAGGATTTCCAGTGGTTTACAATGCTTGATGTTGAGGAATTGGGAATTGACATGATTGCAAAAGAAATAGCTGACAGAGCCAATGATGGCACCGATGCAGTATACCTAAGCTGGGACATTGACTCTTTTGATCCTGCATATGCGCCAGGAACTGGTGAACCAGAACCAAACGGCCTAACATCAAGAGAAGGAATGAGAATGGTGAGATTGTTATCAAAATCATTTGATCCCGACAGATTTGCAATGGATCTAGTCGAAGTAGCTCCTGCATATGACGTAAGTGATAGTAGTTCATACAACGGAGGCATTACCTCCGGTCTTGGCCAGCGACTGATCATAGAGCTATTGGCTGGCCTATCACTTACAAAGAGAGGACTGGAAAACGGCGATCCTGTACGACCACACAACTACCGCGGAACAGGGAACACGTATCACTTTGACAAAAATATTCCGCGACCAAAGATACCCAAGCGGGATTGATCCACATCAAACTAACAGTAAAAGGGGAGCAAGACATTCCTCCCTTTACTAGTGATATCTCATACCTTAGCAAAACAGATGAGGAGATAGCTGCCAACTTGGTTGCCATGGTCAAAAGCAAGCTTGACAAAAATCTTAGAATCAACATCAATGAAAGCATTGCCCTGTATTCGGCGTTTGTAATATCTGGACTATCCAATGATATGCCAATAGAGCAAATTCAAAGGGATGCGTCTTGTCTACTAAGGCCAGAGCAAGTTATGATAGGGGTTCCTGAAACACTCAGAAAAATGTCCTTTGAGGTTACACTTGATGACTGCATCACAAGGATGGTTGTTTTGGAGACGCCAATTCGCATTTCTGACTATATCATAAAGTCTAGTTGAGGCGCAAAAATGATAGAAGAACTAGTCAAACAACTACCAACTGCAACGCCCTTCTTTACGCTTGTTGCCGGATTTGTGATAGGGCTATCTCATGCATTTGAGCCTGATCATGTGGTTGCAGTGGCAACGCAGAACTCCAAGCTATTGCAGAAAGGCTCGCCTTCGAGATTTTATCAAATTGGCGCATCTGCCGTAAAAAGTTCTATCCTGGGGGCACTGTGGGGGGCAGGACACACATCCGCACTTGTCCTAGTGAGCCTTTTGATCTTTGTGTTCTCGATGAGCATTCCAGAAAAGGTCTTTGGCAGCTTTGAGATTGGGGTGGGCTTGATGCTTGTGGCACTTGGCGTTTTTACATACCGCAAAAAAGCCTTGATTGGACAAAAACACATCCATCCTCATGCCCATGACAATCTGGTGCACACGCACCCTCACTCGCACGACAACTCCCACACACACGGGCACAAATCATACATCATTGGATGCATACATGGCCTTGCCGGCAGCGGAAGCCTGGTTGTATTGGCGCTCTCGACACTGAATAATCTGGAAAACATCCTGTCACTTGTGATAATGTTTGGCGCAGGCTCTATTGTTGGGATGATGTTGGTGAGTAGTGTAATAGGATTGCCGTTTTCGCTGGCGCGCAACTCTGGTAAAATTAACAAAATTTTACGCTATGTGGTTGGCTCTATTAGTGTTGTAATAGGAATTGACATTTTGTATGATGTCATATCAAGCGGAAATTTTGTTGGCCTTGACCTGCAATTCCTCTAGATTTTAAAAGAATCATATAAGACTAGTTTATCTGCAAGTTTTTTTTCCAAGAATTTATGAGACAAAAATATGCGGAATATCTGAAGCTAAACAAAAACCTGTTTTTGTCAATTGTTGTGGCAGTAATAGTATCTGCTGTGTCTGCACAACTTTTGGCAGAACAAGAAGACTATCTGAACAGCAGCTATACTTTACTAGTGGACCTTGTTGTTTTCTATTCTACCTTTGGTGTGTTGTACTATGTAGACAATAGAAAAAAATACCTTACAGAATCTGGCAAAATTGATTCGCCAAGACTCAGAAAGGATCTCTTAAAAATAATCACATCGGTTGGGTCAGGCGAGATAGTGTACATTGCAATTAGGTGGTATTTGCAATATTATCTTCTCACAATTAACTATGAGCCGTATGCGGCCTCGATAATTACGCACGTCATATCTGCTATGGTCTATCTGGTCATTGTTAATTTAGGAGTCAAGCTTACCAAGCTGTACAAAGATGGAACTTAGCGTCTACGTGGATGGCTCTGGGGGAGACAATGCCGGCTATGGGTATTTTGTCAAGGAAACAGGCGAATCCTTCTATGAAAAAAAGCCCGGAATCACAAACAACCAGGCGGAATACCTGGGAATAATATCTGCACTGGAAAGACTTGGGGGGCAGGGCAACGCAATTACGATTTACTCTGATTCCAAAAATACAGTATCTCAGCTTAATCACGAGTTTGCGATAAACTCGGAAAGCTTGCGCGAGCTTGCAAGAAAGGCGTGGTCCCTGATGGGCAAAATTCCCGATCTCAAAATAATCTGGATTCCGCGAGCTCAGAACTTGGCCGGAAAAATGCTTGGCAGCTAGAGATCTAAGAATAACTTTATTTACGAATCAGCGTTGAGCCAAACACATGACTTCTCTTTTGGAGCCAAAGTCTATTGCAATTATTGGTGCATCCGACAAGGAGGGAAGTGTCGGCCGTACTATAACATCAAATATTATGAAAGGATACAAGGGCAAGATTTACCCAATTTCTCCAACACGTGACGTTGTATTTGACATGAAGGCATACAAGACAGTCCTTGATGTGAAAGACCCAATCGATCTTGCAATTGTTGTTACAAAAAATGATGTCGTGCCAGCAGTACTGGAAGAATGCGGCAAGAAAAAAATTAAGGGAGTCATAGTCATCACAGCTGGATTCAAGGAGGTAAACGAGGAAGGCAAAAAGCTAGAAGAACAGCTAAAGACAATAGTAAAAAAATACGGCATCCGCATGATTGGCCCCAACTGCCTTGGAGTCATGAACTTGGACCCAAATACAATGATGAATTCCACTTTTCTCAAAGTTACGCCAAAGTCTGGCCAAATTGCGCTGGTCTCGCAAAGCGGCGCAATATGCGCAGCACTAGTTGAGGACGCAAGCGCGCAGGGAATCGGATTTTCTGCAGTAATCAGCGTTGGAAACAAGGCTGATCTGAACGAAATTGATCTTCTCAAGATGCTTGCAGAACACAAGCAGACCAAGGTAATTGTCATGTATCTAGAAGACATGGGAAACGGCCAAGAGTTCCTCAAGGTTTGCAAAACTATCACTAAAAAACACAAAAAGCCAGTGATCATTCTAAAGTCTGGCAGAAGCCCAGAGGGAGCAAAGGCAGCAATGTCGCATACTGGTGCACTGATGGGCTCTGATGAAATCTATGATGCTGTTCTAAACCAGTCTGGCGCAATTCGTGTTGACACCATGGAAGAACTATTCGATTACGCAGTGGCATTCTCAAAGCAACCACTGCCGCTAAAAGGCGATTTGGTTATAGTGTCAAACGCAGGAGGTCCTGCAATCATCTCCACTGATGCCTGCTCCAAATATGGAATCAAGATGGCCTCAATTGAGGACATTAGGCCAAAAATCAACGCAGTGATTCCTCCGTGGGGAAGCTCACGCAATCCAGTCGACATAGTGGGCGATGCTGACTATAACCGATTCAGCGGAGTTTTGGACAATGTCTTGGCGCACAAAAACGTCGGCTCTGTTATTGCCATGTGTACTCCTTCTGCCACTCTAAACTATGACAAGCTGGCCGAAGTCATAGTATCAATGTCTAAAAAATACAAAAAGACGATGCTTGCGTCTTTGATGGGCCTAGACGAGGGAATCACAAACAGGCAAATTCTGGCGGATGGCGGCGTTCCATACTATACGTATGCAGAGGGCGCAATTCGCGCACTACGGGCAATGCTTCGATTCTCAAAGTGGGTCAGCTCCACCGAAGGAACAATTACCAAGTTTGCAGCCAAAAAGGCAGCCGCAAAAAAGGTCTTTGACTCTGTTCGAAAACAAAAGAGAACAAACCTCCTAGAAGAGGAAGGCCAAGAAGTACTGCGTGCGTATGGATTCCCACTACCGCAAAGCATCCTGGCAAAAACACCGGCAGAGGCGGTCAAGGCAGCCAAAAAAATTGGATTTCCAGTTGTAATGAAGATTGCATCGCCCCAAATAATCCACAAGTCCGATGCGGGAGGAGTCAAGGTAGGCCTTGCAAGCGAGCAGGCAGTAACAGATGCATTTGATGTAATAATCAAAAACGCCAAAAAATACAACAAGAACGCGCAGATCAAGGGCGTACTCGTCCAGGAAATGGTCAAGGGCGGCAAAGAGCTCATCATTGGCTCAAAGCAAGAGCCTGGATTTGGCCAGGTCATAATGCTTGGAATGGGAGGAATCTACGTAGAGGTTCTAAAAGATGTCACATTCAGACTGGCGCCAGTAACAAACAAGGAAGCAGACGACATGATTGATTCAATCAGAACTAAAAAATTACTAGAGGGAGTCCGCGGAGAAAAGCCAGCAGACAAGAAAAAGCTATCAGAGCTAATACAAAGACTGTCTGCGTTGTTAATTGACTTTCCGGAAATCAAGGAGCTTGACATGAACCCAGTACTTGTAATGGAACAAGGAAAAGGCTGCAAAGTCCTAGATGTCCGAATCGGACTGTCTTAGAATATAGTTAGAAAAACCGCTGCGGCAATTGCAACGCCGACAAACGAGTAAAAACCAATTCTGTGTCTTGGCAGATTATTCATCAAATCACTATCCTTAGAGCGTCTTCTGTATTGTGTATGTGGTATTGTGGCTCTGTTACTATGTCGCATCGCACACACACAAATTGTGTGAACTCTTTTCCGCAACTCTGGCATCTCTCTGACTCGTCATATTCGCGTAGTTCTGTTCCACATTTTTTGCATAAATCTATTCGCATGTTGTGACTAGCAATATGCCAGATATTAGATCGGATCAACAACTTAGCTGATTTGTAATCAAACTAGCTTAGAGATGCCTATGAATCAGATTCCACTAGTGATATCGCACATGTTTTTTCAGCCAATGAGTGTGCGCGTATGCTCAAGTGTGCCCAAGCACCCTATTCCTCAGTTTGGGCACAGCCTTGGCATGCATTCTTGCCAAAATAGGAATGCTTTATTTTGCAACTAGCTGGCCAAAGGCACATGGTAGAAAGAGGCTCTCTGGCAAAATCATTAGACTTTGTACTGCTTGCAATGGCAATTGTGTATTTTGTCGGATTTGTGTCATTTCATCCCGAATCATTACTGCTAAAGGAAGCGCCGTATCACATTCCACACGAATATGAAATTTATTTTGAGGTTTTGTTGTGGGTCTTCTTTGGATTGCTGGTGCTGGACCTATACTTGAAATACAAAAAGCTAAACGACTGGAGACTTTTCTTGAACAAACACTGGCATGAAATAGTAATGTTGGCCTTGATTCCGTTTTTGACTGCATTCAAAATAGTCAAGTTCTCAGTCAAACTGGTAAAGACTCTAAAGGCATCCAAGAGCGGCTTTAAAATCTTCTACAAGGCCAAAAAGGCATCGAATCACATCTAGTCTAAATCACAATTCAGGTGAATTTTTCCGATCGTGCAACTTGGACATCACTCATGTAGAAAATTATAGCAAAATCTGATATTAGTTTGCTTAGTATGTCCTCAATTATTTTTTCTGCAGTAGTTTCTCTCAATATGACTTCGATTTTTACGTTTTTTTCATTTTTGAAGCCTCTACCGCGAATTCCTTTTGCTCCATTCCCGTCTGTTTCGTAGGTTGTGTATCCTGATACATTATGTTTTTCAAGAATACCGATGATATTTTTTTGCGCAAGAATCTCACATACTATGGTAAGCATCTTGACGTTGTAGAGCTTCATTATGAATATTGCCTCAGATAATCGAATAAGTTTATTGTTTCGCTGCTGTGGGCCATTGTGGATATGGTCAGCATCACTGGAAGCAATATGATGATATTGTATGGGAATGTTATTCCAAGCGCCGATGTGATGTATAGGCTTGGTTTTGCCTGCGGTATTGCAGTTCTTAGTACTGCCGGAGCTGCAATAAAGGACGCGCTTGCCAAAAGCAAACCAAACATTACCGCTCCGCCTACACTCAATCCTAGATAAGTTGCCACCAAGACGCCGATTATCCCATTCATGGTTGGAATTATCAGCGAGAATCCTATCAAAAATGCTCCGACTTTTCTTACGTCGTCTAGTCTTTGTCCTGCAATTATTCCCATTTCTATTAGGAATATCACAATTGCACCTACAAACAGATCTTCAAAGAGGATCTTAATTGGCGCAAATCCGCCATATCCTATGGTGTATCCGATTATGATACTACCAATTAAGATCACAATTGCTTTACCCGTTATGGATTCACGTAATACCTGAAACAGTCTAGTCTTGGCCTGCCCACTTGAAGCATCAAAACTATCCGAGTCAGCATCTTCCGTAAACGTCTGTTTTTTTGCACGAATCTGTTTTGCAACAGCCATATTTGTCAGAAATATGGCTAGGATGAACGCCAGGGGCTCTAGGACTGCCAGTATTGCAGTGATGTATCCTTCTGATGTTATTCCTTGGTTTTTCAAAAAAGACAGTCCAACAGAGAAGGTTATTGCACCCACTGCACCATACGTGGATGCAAGCGCATACGAGTCAAATATGTTGAATTTTCCAAGCCTTCTTAGGATCTGATAGTGATTTAGAGTCATCAATAGTGATAATACGATTGCGACAAGCATTGGAATCAGCATGGTCTCAAATCCTGTTTTTCTCATCTCAATTCCACCATGCAGTCCTATTGCTGCAAGGAGGTAGATTGGCAAAAATTCCGATATTGCCTCTGGAATTTTCAAATCAGATTTGATCCTAGCTGCGACTATTCCCAATAGGAAAAACAACACTATGGGTGTTAGAATATTATCTTGGATTAACTGTAATATGTCCATCAAATCAACTCGAAAAGCTTTATGGGATTACGGAATTCATGCTAACAACAGATGCAGATGAAACAGAATGTCTTACTGTCGGCATATAGTTAATTGGAATTTTTGTTATCCATATAAGCATAGTTATTCGTATACGGGAGAGTGATTCTGCATTGATTTTGCAGTCTTGCTGTTTGCTTTATAGCGATTCAGGTTTTTGAGATCCTTTTTTGTCATTTTTGTAATGTTGGGTTTCTGCGATGATCTCTCTTTGACCGGTTCGTTTGTTTGATTTGGGATCAAAGCATTGTTCGTAAATGTATAGTTTACACTGGAATTGTCCACGATACGTGCGGTGTTTTTCTTTTTCTTCATTATCATGAAAATAACTGCATTAAGCAACAAAATGAGAGATAAAATGCAGTGTACGAACATGTCTAGAAAATCTGTTTTATGTAAGACCGTTTAATGTAAACACTAAACTATTTGATAATTTATGAAATTTAAGTATTATGTGAGAGATTATTTTTTTGTACTGGACCATTTTTTCATCCATTGTAATAATGCTATTATGGATTCTACTAGATCCTGACCCTTGTTTGTCAGCCTGTATTCTACACGTGGCGGGATCTCATTGAACGACTGTCTTTGCAAAATTCCACTCTTTTCAAGCTCCTTGAGCCTGATTGCCAATGTCTTACTGCTTATGCCATGTAAAGCTTGACGGAATTGTTTGTATCGTACGGATTCCGTCGTGCAACAAAGAGGAATCAAGATCTCAAGAGTTCCCCTCCTTGTGATTATTTTTCTCAGCTTTGATGTTTCCAACATGAGCGAAGCTGCATCATAGCCTTGAAAACTACACGCATCAGAAATGATCGGAATCTGTTTTCTTTTAGTTTCCATAATTACACTAACTATACCAGTTTATACTTGACAACTTAAATGGTTTACCTAGTAAACAATCACATGAGTGAACAAATCAAAAAAGAAATCAAACAAAGATATGGCAAAATAGCGTTATCTGGAAATTCTGATTGCTGTTGCATGCCGGGCGAATGTAAAAGTGGAGACTCACCCATAGACGCAACGAAGCTGATAGGTTATGATCAAAAAGACCTTGAATCAATCCCACAGGAATCGATCCTTGGTGTTGGTTGCGGTGCACCACTAAATCATGCTGATCTGAAGGAGGGCGAAATTGTGGTTGATTTGGGCTCTGGAGCCGGAATTGACATCTTTCTGGCCGCAAAAAAAGTATCTGGTTCAGGCAAAGCAATAGGAATCGACATGACAGATCAAATGTTAGAAAAAGCAAGAGCAAACGCACTAAAGGGAAATTATTCCAATGTTGAATTCAAAAAAGGCGATATTGAGAAAAACATTCCCTTGGATAACAATACAGTTGATGCCGTAATTAGCAACTGCGTCATCAATCTTACAACAAACAAAACTAGCGCATTCAGAGAAGTTTATCGAATTTTAAAACATGGGGGGAGAATGGTGATTTCTGATCTTATCACTGATGCCGAGATTTTACAAGAGCAAATAAGCTCTGATCAATGGTGTGCATGCATAGATGGAGCCATGACAAAGGAAAATTACATCTTGTGCATGGAGCAAGCTGGATTTGAGAGAATTCAGGTGTTGGAAGAGCGAACCTACATGGAAGGAGAAAAAGTCGGCGGACGAAAGATTGTCAGCCTTGTAATAAAGGCAGAAAAACGATCGATCTAATGAAAAAAATTCTCTTTGTTTGCGTTGAAAACGCAGGCCGAAGCCAGATGGCAGAAGCGTTCTTTAGGAAATATGCTCCAGACAAATTTTACGCATCAAGCGCTGGCACAAAACCAAGCTCCAAAGTCAACCCCATGGTCGTGGAGGCAATGAAAGAGGTCGGAATTAATCTTCAAGACAACACTCCAAAATCCCTAACAAATGAAATGCTGAGCGATTCTGTAGCAGTCAACATGGGATGTATGGATAAGGAGTCATGCCCTGCCTTGTTTGTAAAGGACGTTCTTGACTGGAACATTTCTGACCCAAAAGGAAAGTCAATTAGTGAAGTGCGTAAAATCCGCGACCAAATCGAGCTCAAAGTACTGGAGCTGGTAAAAAAACTTGAAGAAGGCCAGAACTGATGCACAAGTCCAATTTTGTCATATTTTTGGCAGAACTGGCCGGAACATTTGGGCTGCTTGTCGCAGCCACTGGCTCTATTGTATATGATGGAATGATGGGAAATGCACTTGGTATTGGTTTTATTGCCATGATCCATTTTGTTGGATTGGGGGCAATGATATTTTTGTTTGGCAGATACTCGATGGCTCACTTTAATCCTGCAGTCACAATTGCATATTTTATTGCAAAATACATCAGCGCAAAACAAATCCTAGTTTATGTTACGGCACAGGCAATAGGTGCGTTCTTGGGAAGCCTGTTTGTAAAATATGTAATTGGGGATTTTGCAAGACTTGGGCTCAATTCACCGAACCATCAATACCCGGCATGGGGGTTCTTTGGCGTAGAGGTCTTAGCTACTGTATTTTTGATGGGAAGCATATTGATTGCAGTGAACATAAGGGGACTGCAGACTGTTCTTATCAGCGCCATAATTGCTGGAACTGTTGCACTAGATGTGTTTTTCTTAGGCGCCGTCTCTGGTGCATCAATGAATCCAATTCGATCGCTGTTTCCTGCGCTATTTACTGGTGCAACGAAAGATCTGTGGTTATATTGGACTGCACCATTCATCGGAGCTGCAATAGTGGGAATAATATACAAAAAGAAATTTGTAAAATAGATGAAACAAAGATGTGACTGGGCGCAGGGGGACGAGATGATCCAGTACCATGATTCTGAATGGGGCATACCAATTCACAACGACAAAAATCTCTTTGAAATGCTCATACTAGAAGGAGCACAGGCAGGCTTGTCTTGGAGCACAATACTAAAGCGCAGAAAGACATACCGGGCTGCATTTGATGGGTTTGATCCCAAAAAAGTATCCAAATACACGCAAAAAGACATCACAAGATTGCTATCCGATGAGGGAGTAATCCGAAACCGACTAAAAATAAAATCCGCAATTAACAATGCGCAAAAATTCCTGCAAATCCAAAAAGAGTTTGGCAGCTTTGACAAATATCTCTGAGGGTTTGTCAATAACAAGCCTATCAAAAACAATTTTACAAAACACTCCGACATTCCCGCATCAACCGAACTCTCTGATAAGATCAGTTCCGATCTCAAAAAACGCGACTTTAGCTTTGTTGGCACCACAATAATCTATGCATATTTGCAGGCAGTCGGTGTTGTAAACGACCATACAAAAAACTGCTTTAGGCACTAGCAATTTTTTATCGCATTTTTAAACCGACACAAAAAACGAAAACAGTCAACAGATGGTCAATATTTATACAAGTTCGATGGGATATTTGCATGGCAATTAGGACTGGCCAAGATTACATCAATAGTCTTAAGGGCAGAAATCTGACTGTCTATCTTTTTGGAGAAAAAATACAAGATCCAGTCGAACATCCGATGATCCGGCCGTCAATTAACGCAGTTGCAGAAACATACGATCTAGCGGTGCGCGAAGAAGATCTTGCATCCCCCATGTCCAAAATAGCGGGAAAAAGAGTAAACCGATTCTTGCACATTGCGGAATCTGCAAATGATTTGGTACTCCAAAACAAAATGCAAAGAAAGCTAGGCCAGCTGACCGGAACATGTTTTCAGCGATGCGTAGGAATGGATGCGCTAAACTCGCTTCACTCCACTACATTTGAAATCGATGAAAAGTATCATACCAATTATCACAAAAGACTCTTGGAATTTATCAAAAAAATGCAGGAAAACAACTACGTAATCGGAGGCGCAATGACTGATGTCAAGGGCGACAGAAGCAAGGCACCATCCGAACAAGGAGACCCTGACCTCTTTGTGCATGTCACTAAGCGAACACCGGAAGGAGTGTACGTAACAGGAGCAAAGGCCCACCAGACAGGAGTTATCAACTCTCACTGGATGATAATAATGCCCACAATACGCTTGACAGAAAAAGACAAGGACTGGGGCATTGTCGGCGCAATCCCAGTTGACGCACCTGGCATCACATACATCTACGGAAGACAGTCCTGCGACACGCGAAGCATGGAGGGAGGCGACATTGATGCAGGCAATTCTCAATTTGCAGGCCAAGAGGCAATGGTCATACTGGACAATGTGTTCATTCCAAATGATCTGATTTTCATGAACGGCGAAGTAGAGTTTGCCGCAATGCTAGTTGAGCGATTTACCTGCTATCACAGGCGAAGCTATGTTTGCAAGACAGGCCTAGGCGATGTTCTAATTGGAGCAGCAGCTGCAATTTCTGACTATAACGGTATTCCAGACGTATCCCACATACGAGAAAAGCTAGTCGAGATGACGCATCTTAACGAATCAATCTATGCTGCAGGAATATCCTCGTCATACCAAGCACAGGAAATGAAGTCCGGTGTCTGGCTAAATGACGACATGCTGGCAAACGTATGCAAGCACAACGTAACCCGCTTCCCATATGAGATATCAAGACTTGCGCAAGACATCGCGGGGGGTCTAGTCGTTACTTTGCCCTCTGAGCAAGACTTTAGAAACCCAACAACAGGACCACTGCTCAAAAAATACCTGGCGGGCAGAAAGGGAACTGACGTAGAAAACAGAATGAGGATCTTGAGACTAATTGAAAACATGACTCTGGGCAGAAACGCAGTAGGCTATCTGACAGAATCAATGCACGGCGCAGGCTCGCCACAGGCACAGAGAATCCAAATCGCAAGACAAATGCAGCTAAGCTACAAGAAAACTCTTGCAAAGAATCTGGCAAACGTAAAGGACGATCCAGAAGACGCAAAAGAAAACTCGGACTATTTCAAGCGAGTCTTCAAAATCACAAAATAACTCAGAACAAGTTGTATAGCCTTGCAAGCGAAACGCTTGTGGCAGGCTTTGTTGTTGCTAGATTGCCGTCAACTTTTACTTGGTATGTCTCTGGGTCGATCTCGATTTTTGGCGTGGCGTCATTGAGGACCATGTCTTTTTTCCCAATGTTACGGCAGTTCTTTACGACAAGAAACTTTTTTGTTATCCCAAGCTTGCTCTCGATGCCGTTTTCTAGTGCAAGTCTTGACGTAAACACAAACGAGATTGCCTGCTTTGCCCGTCCCAGGGACCCAAACATGGGCCTGTAGTAGATTGGCTCTGTTGTGGGAATTGAGGCGTTTGGATCTCCCATCAAAGAATACGCAATCATACCTCCCTTGATTATCATTTTGGGTTTTGCGCCAAAAAACTGCGGCGACCACACCACAATGTCCGCAATTTTGCCGGGCTCTAGCGAGCCGACATGTTGAGAGATTCCGTGAGTTATTGCCGGGTTTATTGTTATTTTTGCCAAGTAGCGCTTTACTCTGAAATTGTCATTCTCTGCAGTTTCGTCCTTGTGTCTGCCAAAACTTTTCTTCATCTTGTCTGCGCTTTGCCAGCATCTGGTGGTCGTCTCGCCAACTCTTCCCATTGCCTGGCTGTCTGATGACATCATGCTTATTGCCCCAACATCATGAAGGATGTCTTCTGCGGCAATTGTCTCTGCGCGAATTCTTGACTCTGCAAACGAGACGTCCTCTGGAACAGACGAGTTGAGGTGGTGGCAAACCATCATCATGTCTAGGTGCTCATCAAGTGTGTTTACCGTATATGGCCTAGTCGGGTTTGTAGATGAGGGCAGGACGTTTGGCTCGCTTGCTATTTTCATTATGTCTGGGGCATGGCCTCCTCCGGCGCCCTCTGTGTGGTATGTATGGATTGCCCTTCCGGCAATTGCTGCAATGGTATCATCCACATAACCGCACTCGTTTAGCGTGTCTGTGTGTATGGCAATCTGGGTATCAGTCTTGTCTGCTACTCGTAGCGCGGCATCTATTGTTGCCGGCGTAGTACCCCAGTCTTCGTGCAACTTGAGGCCACATGCGCCTTCTCTGATCTGATCAATTAGGGATTCTTCTTGAGAGTCGTTTCCCTTTCCAAGAAAGCCAAAATTGATTGGGAATTCTTCTGTTGCCTGTATCATCCTGTGCATGTTCCATTTTCCTGGTGTGCATGTGGTGGCATTGGTTCCGTCTGCAGGCCCCGTCCCGCCTCCTATCATGGTGGTGGTGCCTCCGCAAATTGCGTCTATTGCCTGCTGTGGAGAAATAAAATGGATATGCGTGTCTATTACTCCCGGCGTGCAGATCAAGTGCTCGCCAGAAATTATCTCCGTGTTTGACGATATGATGATATCAACTCCGTCTGTGGTGTTTGGATTGCCGGCTTTACCTATTTTGAAAATCTTTCCGTCCTTGATTCCAATGTCTGCCTTGATTATTCCAAGAACTGGATCCATGATGATTGCGTTTGTAATGACCAGATCCACCGAGTCGTCGTAAATCACACCACTTGCTTGTGCCGAACCGTCCCTGATGCTTTTTCCTCCGCCAAAGACGGCCTCATCCCCATATCCAATCAAGTCTTTTTCAATTTCTATGATTAGATCAGTGTCTCCAAGCCTGACTTTGTCTCCTGTTGTGGGACCAAAAAGATCAACGTATTTTTTCCGCGGAATCTCTAGCGTCATGCGCCTCTAAACCCGGCCTTTTTGGCCTTTTGCATCGCCTCTGATTTTTTTTCCGATAGCGGCCCATTTACCAGCCCGCTGAACCCAAAGACGACTCTTTTTCCGCCATATTCGGTCAGCTCGACTTTTTTTGTCTCGCCAGGCTCAAATCGAACTGATGTGCCTGCGGCAATGTTGAGATGAAATCCATATGATTCCTCTCGCGCAAACTCGAGTGCCTTGTTTGACTCAAAAAAATGAGTATGAGAGCCGACTTGGATTGGCCTGTCTCCTGTATTTTTGACCGATATTGTTACTGTCTTTTTTCCCTGGTTTGCAATTATTGGCTTCTCAGAGATAAAGTACTGTCCTGGTATCATGGCATTACACAATAGGGTCGTGAACTGTGACTAGCTTCGTTCCATCATCAAATGTGGCCTCGACTTGAATAGTGTGAATTATTTCGGGAACTTCGGGTAAAACATCATTTCTTGTTAGGACTTTTTTTCCGGAGCTCATCAAGTCTGCAACTGACTTGCCGTCCCTTGCCCCCTCTAGTATATGATCAGTAATTAGTGCCACTGCTTCTGGGTGATTAAGCTTGAGGCCTCTTGCTTTTCTTTTGCGCGCAAGTTCTGCGGCCAAAAAAATGTGTAACTTGTCAATCTCTCTTGGAGTCAAAAACATGCTTTGTTTTGTCAGATCTTGTATTTAATAATTAAGAGAAAGTATAACTTGATAAAAATTCTATAATTGCTGTTGCTCAAAGTTCAAAGAATAATTGGAAATATTTTTGATGATCCCGCTATTGCAAAAGAATTCGAGTCCAACACACATAATGAAAATTACAAAACCATACATGTTTTACGCCATGATCTTGAAAAAACAAGACTAAAGCAAAAAGCATCCGACGGCACGGCAATCGGAATAAACATCGAATATGACAAAAAAATGACACACGGGGATGTCCTGTATGGGGATGACGTCAAAGTTCTGATACGGCAGGTCCCAGAGCCTACGATCACAGTCAGATTTGCAGGCCTTGAGCCAAAATCCCTCATTTTACTTGGGCACATCATAGGTAATCTGCACAGGCCTGTCTCGCTTGGAAACGACTCTATATCGATTCCAATTCACTCTGAGGCAGAAATTGACATGTTTCGCTCAGCATTCCGGGATCTGGCAGACAAAATCGAGCTAGTACAGGAAGAAAAAATTTTTCAGCCTCACAAATCCATGGATGTACATGGACACTGATTTTTCAAGCCTTAGTATAATGCAGCTGTCGGACTCGTTTTTTCCGGCCGGCCTTTACACCATGTCAAATGGGCTTGAGGCAATGCATCGACAAAAAATGATAACCGGCCCAACTGATGTGCAAAATCTAATCGAGATGTATTATGTACAGCAAGTAGGACCTGCTGACTGCGTGGCGCTTGCAAATGCATATGACTTTGCTGCCACTAAAAGCCTAGATGAGATAATACAGATTGATGACACAATCTACAAAACCAAGCTGGTAAGAGAACAACGGGAGGCATCCGTGCGATCTGGCAAACAGCTAATCAAGTGCGTTTTATCCCTTGTTGATGATTCATTTGCCACGGAATATCATGAAAAGATTCTACAGTCAAAAACCCCTGGCACATATCCTGTTGCCTTTTCCATTGCGGCCCAACTTTTTGGGATCTCAAAACAAGACGCATGTCTTATGTTGTTTTATGGGTTTGCAACAAGTATGGTCGGGGCTGCATTGCGTCTTGGAATCATACAGCACATACAAAGCCAGCAAATAATCAACTCACTCAAACCAGTCATCAGTGACCAAGTAAGAAAATACATCTCAAAGTCCCCAGACCGAATTTGGCAGTTCTTGCCACAAGCAGACATTTTGCAGATGCACCATGAAAAAATGGAAGCAAAAATGTTCATAACGTGAAAACCATGGCAAAAAGAATCCCGCGAATAGGAATTGGAGGCCCCGTCGGCTCTGGCAAAAGCATGCTAATTGAGAAAATTGTTCCAGTGCTTGCAAGGCGTGGCTATAGGATCTGCGTCATATCAAACGATGTAATATCAAAGGAAGATGCCGACAGAATAAGAAAAAATCTGGCAACAACACAGGGATTGCTTCCTGAAAACATGGTCATTGGAATTGCCACCGGGGGATGCCCTCACACAGCAATACGCGAAGATCCGTCGATGAATTTGGCAGTAATTGAGGAAATTGAGCAAAACCATCCTGAGCTAGACCTGATAATTCTTGAAAGCGGGGGCGATAACGTGATGACTACGTTTAGTCCTGCACTGGCGGACTATTTCATTTACATCGTTGATGTCTCTGGAGGCGACAAGTATCCAAGAAAGGGAGGCCTTGGGATAGAGTCATGCGATCTTCTTGTAATAAACAAAATCGATCTTGCGCCGCTTGTCAATGCAGACCTCTCAGTAATGGACAGGGACGCCAAAACAATCCGCAAGGGCAGGCCGCACGTATTTGTAAACTGCATGGACCAAACCGGAATAGAAAAAGTATCTGACCATATCGTTGAAGATCTGCTCTTTGAGGAGCCTCCAAAGGCGCAACTGAAATGATTCAGATAAATTCAGAAAAGATACCGGAAGAATTTGCCCAGTATTTGCAAAATAATTCTGACATTGAAAAAGTCGGCAACCTGCAAATCACACTTGCAATGGATGAGGCAAAAAACAAGACAATAATAGTGCATCAATATTCCAAGGCGCCGCTTCTGACGCAAAAGGCTCTGCACTATGATGTGGCAAATCCCGCCATGGCTTATTTGTTCTTGATGTCTTCGTCTGGCGGAATTCTTCAGGGAGACAGGCATCACATCCAGATATCGGTACAAAACAATGCAATTGCAAACGTGACTACGCAAGGAGCCACAAGAATCTATAAAATGGAGTCAAACTATGCCGCCCAATTCATAGACATCACAGTAGGCGATAATGCGTATCTAGAGTTTTTACCAGACCAGATAATTCCGTACAAAAAATCCAGGTATTTTCAGCGGGTGCAAATGACGGCTGGAGCCGATTCTACTATAGTGTATTCAGAGATAGTAATGCCTGGACGTGTGGCAATGGGTGAGTTATTTGACTATGATTTATGCTATCTGAAGATGGTTGCAAAAAACAAAAATGGCAAGACCTTGTTCATGGATTCTCTCAAGCTTGATCCAAAGCATGAATTCAGCCGAATGGGAATTCTTGGAACCAAGTCCGTTTTTGGAACCATGTACATTATAACAAAAAAGGAACAACTGCAAAAAATCTCAGACGAGATCAATTCTGTCTTGGAAAATTCTGATCTGACAAGTGGCTGTTCGTTTTTGCCAGAAGATTGCGGCCTAGTCGTAAAAATACTGGGAGATCTTTCTGAAGACATCAAAACTCTAATGCACCAGTGCGTCAGAGTTGTGCGAAAACATGTTTTAGATTCTTCGTTTGCTGAACTAAGAAAGACCTAATTCATAATGAAATTAATGCGCGTCAAATCTGTGTCTGTTTTGCCCTGATTTTGAATTCTTGCAAAGATTGTGAGCATAATTAATTAACTATAATGTAGTTAATCCAATGATGCGCCGTACTGGAATATTTGTAGTTGGTATAATGACTGCATTGCTTTTCTCGGTGTTTGTAATTCCAGCAAAAGCAGTCCAGACAAACGACGACTCGCATATCCATTTTGTGGTATCTGAATCGCCAAGAATGCAGTTTCTCAAGTCTGGCTCCATAAACATGGTTTCGTGTCCAGAGGGACTAGACCTTGTAATGAAAAAAAGCACTGGCACGCCTGCATGCGTTAGGCCACATACTGCAACTCTGCTAATCGATCGAGGCTGGGCATTACATGTCCTGCCTGACTATACTAATACAGACAACAACTCTGAGCTCTTCGAGGGAAGCTTGGGAGGCCTCAAAGTTGAGGCGCACGATGTGAATTATTTTGAGGATTATGTTGGATATCTGGCAGCACCTGCAAATCAGGATCAGAGCTATCCCGGGATAATCATAATTCATGAATGGTGGGGGCTAAACGACAACATCAAGCAGACGGCGGAAAACTTGGCATCGCACGGATATGTTGTACTTGCAGTTGATCTCTATGGCAAGCCAGCAGTAACAATGGCAGATGAGGCAAGACAGTTGACTGCGTCATACGACCAGCAAAAAGGAACGGCCAACATGATTGGCGCAAAAAAATACTTGGAGGAAAACCATGGAGTTGAGAAAATTGCGTCAATTGGCTGGTGCTTTGGAGGAGCACAATCCCTAAACTTGGCGCTAAACACTGACATGGATGCAACCGTCATTTACTATGGAAGGCTAGTAACAGACAAGGACCAGCTATCTGCAATAAACTGGCCAGTCCTTGGAATTTTTGCCGGCCTTGATCAGGGAATTCCAGTAGAGTCTGTTAATGAATTTGAGCAGGCACTAGACGAGCTGGGAATACAAAATGAAATTCACATCTATCCGGATGTGGATCATGCGTTTGCAAATCCGTCAGGACAGAGATATGCACCTGAGGAAACAAGGGATGCGTGGCAAAAAACAATCTCGTTTTTGGCATCCAATCTGCAATGATTCTACATTGATATGCGCATATTATCTTTGGTGTGGATCTACAAAATACTATTTTACTATTAGAACTGGAACTGGCGAATTTTTCAGCACTTCATTTGCGACACTTCTCAAATAATACTTGGCTCTCAGGCCTGACCGCTTTGATCCCATAGTAATTACAAAGTGCCATCTATGTGAATACTCAATTATCTTTTCTGCAGGAGCACCTATCTCTATTTTATCAAAAAACTCTATTACGTTTTTTGCACAAAGAATCTTGTCTCTTCGTAAAATCTCTATCATATATGCAAACTAATGAAAATGCACAAATCTTGGTTACCCATTGGCCCAAGACTTGTGGCCACATTTTATGCATCTCAAAACAAGTGGCTTGTCGTTTTCATCGAAGGTACAAGGAGTCTTCAAGTTGGAGCAAACTATGCATCTGTACAAGTTTGCTTGTTGTGTTTTGCCTTCTTTTACTGGCCAGCAACTTGCCAGAGTTTTTGCCGGGGAAGGTTCCCATTCCCCTTGGATTTGGATTGTTGACATGACTGTATGTGTGTGATTTAATAATATCAACATGTACACCGCAATACGGTATGCCTTTTTTCAGATTGCAAGGCACGCCGCAAATTGATAATTATGCACTAATAACTTTACGACAATAATCTTACATGGACACAAACAATGGCCTCCAAGCAGTCAAACTCAAATTGACCAGTTAACTCGTGCATCAAATCCCCATTTGCCATTGGTCTGTGTCCGAGTTTTTTCTAGACTTGTGTGAACAGCAAACAAAATCTTTAGGACTATCTTGCACGCTGTTGGGTGTTGTACCTGATAATTTAGTCTGTTTATGCAGAGACAAAAAATGATCAACATGCCTGCAAAGAAATGTGTCTGAGAAAAGGCGCCTGATGTTAAAACTGAACCGCTTCGAACCTAGTCTCAATCTTTGTGCTGATTTAAAATTTGTATATATCAGATATTGCTGGAAATATTGGCATACCGCATAATCAAAATTATTGACAAATAACATATCTCTTTTGTCATTACATGTCACAACAAATAATAAAAAACTGGCATCCTTTGCCAGAAAAAAGTCTGGTCTCAGGTGTTCCAGATAAAAAAGGAGAAAAACTTGGCTACAAAAAATTCCACGATTGTGAGATCTGCAACGGTATTATGATTGCAGACAGCTATTGCACAGAATGCAAAAATCCAATAGATCTAATCTGCATGCAATGCGGCCAAAAAATAATGTATGACAATCACGAATTCTGTTATTGTCAGCTCGAAGTGCTAACTACAAAATCCTGGACTAGATAAAAATGACAAGACAATCCATTTGGCATTTGTTGGGTAAATCATTAGTAATGATCAAATAGCAGTCTAGATTATTCTTACAAATTGATCTACAGAACCATATTTGCAATTGTCTTGACAATCTTTGCAGGATTATTCCTGCCAACTAGTGCTTTTGCTGACATATCGATGTATTTGGATAAATCATCATACAATGTTGGTCAGACAATTATTCTTTCTGGAAGCGTGGAATACCAACAAGGCTTACCAATTATAATTCAGCTGAGGAGCTCATCAGATATAGTTGCCATTGACCAAAAATTTCCTTCACCTTCTGGTAAATTCACTACCACGTTTAACACTGAAGGATCAAAATGGCAAGAATCCGGAACATATACTGTATTGGTCTCGTATGCAGGGCAAACTGCGCAAAAAACATTCCAATTCTCAGCTATCTCCGAGCCAACCAAACCGGCCCAGTCACATCCAAGCAAGCAAATACAAGAAAAACCCAAAGTAACGCCTACCCAAGAAAAGGCAAAAATCAAAGTAGAAATTAAGGGATTCCCAGATCCGACAAAATCCCCTCAATATTATTATGACAGATACAAGGACAATGCAGAATTCAAAACTTGGTTCGACTCTATGTTTGCAGGAAGGAAAATAGAAAGTGTGGTGGGATACAAGTCTACACACGTGGCTGGATTCCCAGATCAGGCCTATTCCCCGCAGTATTACATGGATAGGTACAAAAACGAGGATCTTTTTGCATTGTGGTTTGAGCGCCAATTTCCAGAAAAATCAATTTACGATGTAGTGAATGTAACCGAAGAAAACATGGCAACTGTGCCAGACTGGATAAAGCAATATGCGCAGTTGTGGTCAGCTGGACAAATAGATGACGTTTTGTTTATTGACAGAATATCAAATCTCATAGCACAAGATGTCATCAAAGTAGATGGTCAAATCATAAAACAGAACAACGGAGACAAGACAATTCCGTTTTGGTTCAAAAACAATGCAAGCTGGTACAGCAAAAACCAAATAACAACTGAGGACTTTTTATTGGGAATTCAATACCTAATAGAACAAGAAATTATTGTGGTTTAGTGCCAGTTCCGTATCAAAAGGCATACCGCATTTTGTTGGGTATTGACTAATATTGTTATACTATTTCATAGTCATGAAAACAAAATCAAACGAAAACTCTTTCCAAAGAGCACCAAGCAAGGAGGTGAACTTATGAAATCACTCAAAATCGTATCTCTTGCAGCGCTTTTGGCAGTGGCACTAGTCTCTGTTAGCTTTACTTCAGCTGAGGCAAAAAAAGCAGACACATCAGAGATATTGTCTCCAAAAAGCTATGGCCAAAAGACATTCACCAAAGTAATCACTGCCAAGTCATTTGATGACCAGCCCATAAAACCAATATCGTACAAGGCTGAGCAGCAAAAGGCATACCTAAAGCTGGTGGAAGCACAAAAAGCCCAAGAACTCGTCAAAAAGAAATACGGACTCTAAGTCCTATCTTTCTTCTATTTTTTAATTTGATATCTTTGTTTTCTGGACTCCAATCTGCGGTGCAAGGACATTTTGGACCACCTTGATCTTCTTTACGTCGCCCAGCACCAGATCCGGCAATTCTTGGTTGGAATCTGATTCTAGCTCAGCAATTATGTCGTAGGTGCCTTTGGTTCTTATGGTGTCAGTTACTGCGTCGATTTGCCTTAGCCGTTCCATGGTGTATTCCATGCCTCCGTTGTAGCAGTTTAGCAGAACAAAGATCTTTTTCTTGTCGTTGTCTGGCTCTTGGGAATCTGTTTTATGACGAAAAAACTCAAACATGCTCATATATTTTGTAAAAATATCTTTTAAGCGCTACGTCTCAACCACGATCATTTATGTTCACAGATGAGATCAAACTTGGGTCTTGTCTCTTTCTGAATCTTCATCAATTTCGGGCATTTTGGAATCGTTGTATGGCGTGTCGTCTTGCTTTGTAAATTCCTCTTTTGGCGGGACTGGATCCTTTGCGGGGTCTGTCTCAAATTTCGGCTCTTTTTTCTCCTTTGATTTTTGCGAATATTGCTTTACTATCATTATTCCTATGATGACTGCAATTATGACATAGTTGATTGGCGGGGCCAAAATCCTTGTGACATAGCCGATTTGCGGCACCACATAGAAGACTTTGCCGATGTATTCTTCTTCTGTGATTGGATAGTCGGTTCCAGGAATAGAGATTGGGTTTGCGTCTCCCTTTGTGCGTATTGTCTTGGACTCTGACCTGTCATCTAATATTGTCTCTACCCTGTGCACAATTACCCTGTCGTGTCCGTTGGGTCGATTAAACACAATGATGTCGCCTACTTGTATGTTCTCAAAAGGCTCGTTTCCATTTACTACCAGAACGTCATATACCTGCAAAACGGGAATCATGCTTCCGCTAGACACGACATAGAACGGATTTTGCGTTCCAAAGACCACTTGGAGGCCAATCCAGATTGCGGCAACTCCTACTGTTACAATTATGACATCCTTGATGATGCTCTTTGTCTTTGCCATGTTACAGCTTGGTTCCGCAGCTTTCACAAAACTTGGAGCCGGGCTTGTTCTCAAAGCCGCACTTGCACAGTGCGCTTGATTCTTGCGATCCGTCGCCAAGCAGAATGATTTCGCCTATTTTCTTGATTTTGGCCCACTCTATTGTTTGATCAGAGCCGTCGTTTTTGGTGATAACTAGAACTACTTGGTGCGAAGAATTGATTCCAACTTGCTTTGCAATTCCCACCTTTTTTGCATTGGAATCGTACACTGTCATGCCGGTAATTGAGCTAAATGTGGAATCTGCCGATTGGACTGGCGTCGTGTTGACTGCCGGTGGAGGTGTTGGAATTGCAGCTGGCTGCTCAAAGCTTACTGTTGGCATGGGTGGTTGTTCTGGAGTTATTGGCTTTGCAAGACCCACTTCGCCAACCTTTTGGAATTCCCTGTATTCTGCAATTGTACTGCCGCACGTGGTGCATACGTATTGCCCGCGCTCTTTTAGGATTAGGTTTTGCGCTACCTCCTCGTTTGGGTTTTCAAATTCGATTTTTGGGCCTCCCTCATAATCTTTTTCACAAGTGTTGCAGAAATATTTTGAAATTAGCTGAACGTCCAGTCTTCCAATGGGGGCCAAAAACAAGTCTGGTCCACCAAGGTTTCCCTTTCTTTGCTGGTCATCTGTGACTTGAGCCATGATGAATCCTCCGGATCCCCGTAGTTTTTTTAGGCGAAGCTCAGAGCTCATAATTCCAAATCGAGGCCAGATCCAATTAAAGTATATGTTGTTTGTTCCGGATTTGACCTCAAGATTTTTAGGTCTCTTAGAATGGAGCAATTTTGATTAAAATGGGACTAGATCACGTTTCAAACGCTAAAGACTGGCAGACCAAGGTAGTAGACTCTGCCAAGCCTGTCTTTGTGGACTTTTGGGCTGAATGGTGCGGACCATGCAGAATGGTAGGACCTGTAGTCGAGGAGCTAGCAAAGGATTACGCAGGCAAAGTTGAGTTTGTCAAGGTAAACGTAGATGAGGCCAATGAACTGGCAGCAAAATACAACATCTTTTCCATTCCGACACTAATGTTGCTAAACAAGGGCCAAGTCGTTGCACAGCAAGTAGGCGCAGCTTCCAAGGAATCTTACAAAAACATGATAGAGCGCGCGCTGGCAAACGCCTAAACTCTTTTTTTGATCCCAAGTAATTAATACCAGTTTGAACGGATTTTTTGCATGTCGCTAGGCGAGGTAGACACACTCAATCTTTTAGCCGAAAAGCTAGACAATCTCTTCAAGGACTCGCAAGGATACTATGAGTCGTTTTTGGATGCAAACACAATGTACAAGCAGGGCAAGCTATCAGACAAGGAATTCTTTGAAAAGCTAGGTGACTATACCGTTGCATATTCAGCATTAGAGTTTTTGGCAGTCAAGGTGATCTTTGAGCTCAAAAAAGCGCTCGACAGGGCAGGCGCTGGAAATCTTGGCGGAACACAGTCTCCAGGGTTGATGCCTGGAATGGGCGCACCGGGACTGGGAATGCCGGGACGAGTCCCAGTAATGCCTGCACAAACACCGGGAAGGCCGCCATCTGTTGTTTCTGCACAACAAGCGTTTTCTGCGCCAGGAACATTACCGTCTCCGGATCCGGCACTGGCGCCAAGATCATCCGTGCAATCCTCAGGATCTGGATGCAAGTCATGTGGTGCCGAGCTGCGAGCAGGCGCCAAGTTCTGCACCAAGTGCGGAACCAAAGTTTAGATCTGTATTTTTGACATTATAATTACCTGCATCTTATTAATCAGAATTTCATCAAAAAACAATCTTGCAAGTAATGGCACATCAAGAAAGTTTCATGCCAATGTATCACAAACTCATTACTTATGAGGAACAAAACAAGACAATGTTGGATGCAATAAAAACCGTCAAACAACAACTAGAACAATCAAACCAACCTCTAGGAATTCATCACCAAAAGAATACGATTCCAACTTGTTATGTTGCAAGATTCAGTCTTCAGACGCTTTATCACTTTGAGATGCCTAATCATCATAGGTTGATGTATACTGTGAGGAGATCTAGATCTAATGATGACAAAGAAGCATTATTTCTAAAGTTGCTTTCTCATGATGAATACAACAAGCAATTTGGCTATTTTAAAAAGAAATCTCATTGATGTATACGATTTAGTTATATACTATTAAGTAGATAATATACATGTGCTAGCAAGTAAAAACACTCGTTCCAGTGGTGATGTTTTCTTGCAAAAATTAATTGCAAAAAAGAAACTAGAAGAATTTGTTCATAATCTGGCAGAAAAAAACAATCCCACTTTACTTAGCATAATGAAAATTGAAAGCTTGTTCAAAAAGCATATCGAGTTTGATTCTAGGAGTCAGCTGCTCAGAAAACTAGATGGAACAATGAAATCCACCATACTGAACACGATTATCGCATATCTGGCATATCAGAATAAAATCGTCATAAACAACGACGGATCCCTTACGTGGATTGACACGCAGGGAAATAAAAAACTAAATCGAGAATTTGCTAAAGCAGTACCGCTTTAGACACAAATTCACTTTTGCCACATTTTCTGCCAGGTTTTTGCAAAGCTGTCCATGAGCTCGCCATATGCCTTTAGCTGTTCCATGCCTGATTCGGATGTGATATTTTGCCAGTTTTTGTCAAATTGCTTGAATGCCTCCAGTGCCGCGTCATTCATTGCCTTTTGCCAGTTTTTGTGAAATTCTTTTAGTGTCTTTTCGCTGGACTCGTTTGCGGCCTTGAGCATTACCTCGTTGTATTTTGCCTGGACATCGGAGCTTGTCTTTTGCAGGGTCTCTAGGTTTTGCGCCCATTTTTTGAGCAGACTCGAGTATTCATTCCATAGAGAATCCCAGTTCTTTGTCTTTGGTGCCTGTGTCTTTTTCTTTGCCATGATACTATACAATAATAACTTGAGATAAAGATTCTCTAATCCTGGGTTGCGCCGCACTCTGTGCAGAACTTGGCCGATGCAGAGATCTTGGAGCCGCACTCTGAGCAAAACTTGCCATCGCCTGAGACCTTGTTGACATTGCCGTATGTGCCTGTTATTCGCACGGCGCCTGTTGGCTCGTAGTGCTCTTCGTCGATTATCTCGACTGGTGCAAAGTCTTTTTCCTCAACGTAGGCCATTATCCTTGGGATGGTGTTGTTTTTGTCCTTTGGGTCTGGAATTATGTCTCCTAGCCAAAACGCGTACCTCATTAGTGTGAGTTCTGGCGTGGAAAATGCCAGGGTATGTGCAGACATGTAGTCTTGGGCTGACTGTTTGCCGTTGAAGACCTTCATGGAATGAATTTTGCTTTGTAGACCTATAATGTTTACTAGGTCGTAACATTAGTTGTTTGACTAGCTGATTTCTAATTTTTTCAGGCTGGAACTGATGTTTTTGTATAGTCTTGGATTTGTAATCTCTGGAATGATGTTATCATGTGTCAGATCTTTTTTTGGCACTGAATCTGCTATTGCTCTTGCTGTACGATACAACATCTCCAAAGTTATCTTTTTGATTTTCCTATCTAGAACCACTCTCATCAGATATGGAAAGACAATGGCATTGTTTACCTTGTTTTTGTATAGGTAGCTTCCAGTTGCTATGATTTTGGCCCCTGCCTTTTTGGCTATTTTTGGGTCTACCTCTGGTTCTGGGTTTGTTAGTGCAAATACGATCGGATCTTTATTCATGCTCTGAATTGTCTTGCCAGAAAGAATTCCACTCATTCCAGAAACTCCTACGATTACATCTGTATTTTTTAGGATCTCTTCCAGGGTTCCCCTTTGCATTGTTGGGTTTGTAATTCTTGCAATTTCGCTCTTGTAGTTATTCATGTTTTCCAATCTGTTTTGATATATTGCCCCAGACGAGTCCACAACAATGATGTTCTTACATCCAGCAAAACTTAGTAACTTGCAAATTCCGTATCCTGCAGAGCCAGCTCCTGCAATCACAATTTTTACTGATTTGGTATTCTTTTTGACAATCTTTAGCGAGTTTAAGAGTGCCGCAAGTACCACTACTGCAGTACCATGCTGGTCATCATGAAATACTGGAATTGATAATTCTTTTTGGAGCTCATCTGCTATTTCTAAAACTTTGGGGGATTCGATATCTTCTAAGTTAATTGCGCCAAACACTGGCTCTATTGCTTTGATGACTGTGATGATCTCCTGCTTTTTTGTAGTGTTAAGACAAATTGGGAATGCGTCCACCTTGCCATATTTTTTGTACAGCACTGCCTTTCCTTCCATAACAGGAAGTGCTGCATCTGGGCCGATATTGCCTAGGCCAAGTATTCTTGTGCCGTCGGTAACTATTGCTACATTGTTTGCCTTTGATGTGAGGTAATATTTCTGATCTGGGTTTTTGTGTATTTTCTCACAGACGGCTGCGACTCCAGGTGTGTAAATCAACTGAATATCTTTCAGTTTTAGATTGCGAATTTTGCTTTCTATTGTGATTTTGCCTTTTAGCTTTTGGTGTAACTTTATGGCATCTTTTGCCTGCTTGTCTGTCATGTCTTGATTGGATGTGAATTGCTTATTTACAATTGTACGCAAAATGCGCATGGACGTCCAAACTGCGTCCTATTTTGTGAATTGCTCTGGGTTTTGCTCAAAAGCCCACTTGCAGGTGGCGCAGCAAAAATAGTATTCCTTTCCGTCACGAATGACTGGCTCTCCTTTTTTGCCAACTTCCATGCCGCACACAGGATCTTTCATGTTGTAATTTTCGTCCTCTTGTTTATGTAAATCTTCCACATGATTGGCGCTGCCAAAAGAGCGGCCAGTATTGCCGGAACCATATTTCTTGGTATTTCAATTGGCATTGGATCATGCATGTGCTGGCCCACATGAAATTCCGGAGGAATTCCAGTCATGGAAACAAGATTGTTCCACATTATGTGCACAAAGGTATCTTCGTACCACTGGTGTCCTCCAGGCATTCCGTTAATTATCAGAAAAGAGCCCAAAAACACGAGCATCCATCCGGTCATCTTTTCAATTTTTAGTCTGTTTGCGACAAGGCCCTTCGTGGTGTTTACTCCTATTATTGCCAGTGCAGAAATCAGAATCAGCGGTATTGCACGGCCCACCCCGTGGACCAAGCCAAGCGATGAGCCTATCTCTACGCTTCCTGTTCCTGCAATGTAGATCAAAAGCCAGTAAAACATTGGGTTTGGGCAGCCGACTCCTGCGTTTCCAAGTAGTAATCCCATGAAAAGTGACTTGGTGTAATCGCCGCACTCTAGTATGAATTTTGGAGTCCCGGAATATGTCGGAATTCTCAGATCAACTAGTCTTAGCTGCGAGAGGCCAAACACATATGCAATTATTCCAGCTATTACAAACATTGTAAATGATATCTGGTCCAAGGATGCAGTATTGCCCAGTATGGCAACGCCAAGGCCGTACAAGGTTATTGTAGCTACTAGGCCTGCTCCAAAGAGAAGCGACATGCCGAGGCCCTTTTTGTATCCGTGCCCCATGCTGAGCGGGACTATGACAAACACGACTGGCATGGTACACGGAAGAATTATCATGGATAGGCCTGCAACGTACGCAATTCCAAGCCAGCTGCTGTATGATACAGTGTTGTTTGCGCCAACAATACCAATTGTAAATGAGAAAATTATTCCTACAAACACAAATGAAAACAACACGAACAAGGACACGACTAGGAACTTTTTTGTCTCTAGGGATTGCATGATATTTGATGGGTTGCTTGATATTTAATTACAGTAATTTACAATTGTAAAGTGTATCTGAACAAATCAAGCGTTTAACCCATACTATGTGTTTTCTACTAGACAAAAATCAGAATTGTTTAATTTCTTGGATTAAATCCTTGAATTGTAAAAGCTGTCCAGTTAGAGCCAGATTTTACGCAGGCCTATCTAAAAGCTGTCCAGTTATGATTTTATGGTCAAATCCAAATTTTGGATTTTTATACTAAAATAGTGGACTGGGAGGGAATTGAACTCTCGACTTCTGCATTGCGAATGCAGCGCTATACCACTAAGCCACCAGCCCTAACTAACAAAAAACCGCACTTCTATTTCTAGTCTTTAACAAATCGTTATTTTGTGCCGAGCATCATGCACTACAATTGAGCAAGATAAAAGACCCATCTTTGGCAGACATGGGAAAAACCCAATACCGATGGGCAAAGGACCACATGCAAATCCTGACTCATGCCATAACAAAGCTGAAAAAATCAAGACCTCTCAAAAACACAACACTTGGGGTTTGCCTGCAAATAACAAAAGAGACGTCGGTATTGTTAATGGGACTGCAGGAGCTTGGAGCAAAAATAGTGTGTTGTGGAGGAAACCCGCTTACCACACAGGATGACATTGCGGCATATCTTGATTCACAAGGATTAGAGATCTTTGCTTGGTCAAATCAAACCATGCCAGAATATGACTGGTGCCAAAATATGGTGCTGCAGAAAAAACCAGACATCCTAACTGATGACGGCGGAGACCTCAACATAAAGGCCCACAAGGCAAAGCTTCGAATTTTTGGCGCAACAGAAGAAACCACGACAGGCATAACGCGTTATCAATCCCTGGCAAAAAAAGGTAGGTTGCAATACCCGATCATTGCAGTAAATGACGCAAGAACAAAGATGTTATTTGATAATCAATACGGAACAGGCCAATCCACAATTGACGGATTCCTACAAGCAATGAATCTGCTTTTTGCATCAAAGAGAATTGTAATTGCGGGATACGGCTGGCTTGGAAGGGGAGTCGCAAAAAGGTGTCAGGGGATGGACGCAAAATGCATCATAACCGAAGTCGACCCAATCAAAGCCTTAGAAGCACACATGGATGGATTTGAGGTAATGCCGATGAGTCAGGCAGCAAAACTAGGTGACATTTTCATCACATGTACTGGCATGCGCGATATCATAACAAAGCAACATATCTTGTCCATGAAGGATGGTGCAGTACTGGGCAATGTGGGCCATTTTGATGTGGAAATTGACGCAAAATTCCTCCTATCGCAAAAAGTCAGGCAGGTCAGGCCACATCTTGACGAGTGTATTTTGCCAAACAAAAAGAAAATCTATCTAGTGAGCAAGGGGCGCGTGGCAAACCTGATTGCATCAGAAGGTCACCCAGCAGAAATCATGGCATTGTCGTTTTCAAACCAGCTGTACTCTATTCTGTATATTCTAAAAAATCACAAAAATCTTAAAAACCAAGTTTATCCAGTACCCGAAGAAATTGACAACCAAATAGCGCAAGACGCATTGGACTCACAAAACATCAAACTAGAAAGGCTGACCAAAAAACAAATCCAGTACCAAACCATCTGGTAATCAAAGAATAATAGCCAGATTATTTTGAATCATTCTAGTTGACAGTAGACTGCGTTATTGTGGATGCCAAGGCCATAACACCAAAGGGAATGCTAGAGCGAAACATTGTGATCGATGATGGAAAAATCTCAGATTTTACAACAGACGTTCCGTCATGTGACAAAAAAATCAACGCAAAGGGACTAGTTGCAATACCTGGACTGATTGACACGCACGTCCATTATGGGGTATATTCCCCAATTGAAGAGGCCGCAAAAACAGAATCAAGAGCAGCTGCCCTTGGCGGGGTCACCACAATGATGCGGATGCTACGACTGGGCCGATCCTACAAAAAATACCTCCAAGCTCAGCTAGTCGCATCGCGCTCAAACCATTATGTCGACTATACACTTCACGCCACAATATTTGATGAAAAGCAGGCAGACGAAATGCAGTATTGCGCAGAAAGCGGCATCACGTCATTCAAAATTTACATGAATCTTGGGGGCGAGGTGGGCCACGTCTACATGGACATGGATCCAGGCTCCACTAGCCTATTTGATGCCCAAGTCCAGCTAGAAAATGCAACCCTCCAAAAGGTTTGCCAAAATGCAGCTAGACTTGGCTGTCCTGTTTTAGTACATGCAGAAGACTATCAAATGTGCGAGTGCGGAATCAAAAAGGCAAAGCAGGACAACAAGGACGGACTAGCTGCCTGGTCGCAAAGCAGGCCGCCAGACTCGGAAGCAAAGAGCATCAAAAATGTATGCGAGATTGCCCGGCAATATGGAACAACCATCTATTTTGTCCACATTGGATCTGCAGTAGCGCTAGACACAATAGAGCAAGAAAGAAAGAAAGGAACCAAGATTTTTGTCGAGACCTGCCCGCATTATCTCACATTATCGTATGAAAAGCAAAGCGGCTATCTGGCAAAGGTAATGCCGCCAATTAGAACAAAATCAGACAATGAAAAGATCTGGGCCGCAATGGCCTCTGGCGCAATAGATACCATAGGAACCGACCATGTGGCAAACAGACTAAAGCTCAAGGTGGGAACCGATGTCTGGTCGTCTCTGGCAGGATTTCCAGGAATCGGAACCTCACTGCCTATTCTGCTATCAGAGGGAGTAAACCAAAACAAGATCAACCTCCAGCAGCTGGCACATCTTACCAGTGGGAATGCCGCAAAAATCTTTGGCCTCAAAAACAAGGGCTCACTCCAACTAGGATTTGATGCAGATATAGTCCTAATAGATCTGAAAAAAGAGCAACAGGTCCGCTCTGATTTCTTTGGTGCATTTTCAGATTATGTTGTGTATGAGGGATGGAAGCTAAAGGGCTGGCCAATAACTACTCTGGTCAGGGGAATACCAGTAACAGAAGACATGCAGCTGGTCGGAAAGCTGGGGCATGGCAAACTAGTGGACAGATCTAGATAATTTCGAATTTGCCGTTTTCCTTTGCCTTGTAAATCACATCGGGTTTTCGCACAAAAATTCCGGCTTCCACTACGCCTGGGATTTGCTTTATTTTGAGCGCAAGTGAGCCTGGGGTTTTGATTGTGCCAAAATCACAGTCATAGATGATGTTGCCATTTTCTGTGATGAACGGATAACCTCGCTCTATTGTACGGATTTGCGGTTTTCCGCCAAGTTTTTTGATGAATTTTTGAACCGTGTTTCTTGCAAAGGGGTGGACCTCGACTGGTACGGTTCTGGTGAAATTTTTGACAAATTTGGATGCATCTGCCATTATCACTATTTTTTCAGCTGATGAGATCAGAATGTTTTCCCGAAGCAATGCCCCGCCGCCTCCCTTGATCAAATATTTTTTAGAGTCAATCTGGTCGGCGCCGTCAAAGACAACATCGATTTTTTCGACCTGGTCTGCAGATATTAGGTGAATTCCAGCCTGCTCTGCAATGAGCTTTATCTGCAGGGATGTCGGTACGCCTCGGATGTTTAGTTTTTTTCGCTTGATGTATCCGCCAAGCTGTTTTACAAATGCAGTTGCTGCCCGGCCACTGCCTAGGCCCAAAACGGAATTGTTTTTGACAAATTTTAATGCGTCCTTGGATAATGCCTCAATGGCATCATCATATGACAATTACTCTACCTCGGCCTGCTCTAGCTTCGATAGTGTCTTCATTATTTCACGTTTGATGGAATCTAAATCGTCTTCGTCGTCTTCTACTTCTTCTGGCTCTGGCAGGTTTACCTTTGGCTTTTTCTTTTCCTGCTCTTTGAATTCGAGCTTTGGCGGCTCTGCCTTTACTTTTTGCTCAATGTCGATTGGCTCTGCTAAGACTGGCTTGATTATTTCCGGCTGAACTGTTTCGGCAACCTGTTGTATTATCTCCTGCTTTGTCTCTATTACCGGTATTATCTCTGGTGCATGTACAATTTCCGCCATTGTCTGAACGTGGATTTCAGGCGTATCTACTGGCTGCTCTATTCTAGTCTCGATTTCTACTAGAGGAACAGGCACATCTGGAATCTCTGTCAATGTTGTGAATTCAATTCTCTTGCCAGGCTTTGCAAACGACTTGATTAATTCCTCAATATTTTGCGTGGTGGTAATTTCGGGCTTTGTCTCTACAATTGGTTTTTC
Source organism: Candidatus Nitrosotenuis aquarius (assembly GCF_002787055.1). Taxonomy (NCBI): domain Archaea; kingdom Thermoproteati; phylum Nitrososphaerota; genus Candidatus Nitrosotenuis; species Candidatus Nitrosotenuis aquarius. The sequence goes on along the minus strand of NZ_CP024808.1, from coordinate 949,540 downwards.
AATTTTGGCTTCTTCCTTCTTTATTTCTTTGATCTCGGGCTTGATCTGGACTGTCTGGGCTACCTGTATCTTGGATGAAATGTCTGCCAGTCTCTTGTCTAGTGCAGATAGTTTTTGGTCCATCAGAGTCATCAGGCCGTCGCCTAGCGGGCCAAGGTCCGGATACTTGGATGCCTCCTCTAGTTTTTCAATTTTAGCTAAAATGACCCCTAACTGGTATTGGTATCTTGATAATAGTTTGTCAACCTGTACTTTGGTAAGCGTAGTTGGTTCGCCGTATAATCGTGAAATTGTCTTTTGCAGAATCTCTTTTTCAATTCGAAGTGCATCTATTTGTGATCGAATCTGAGAGTTGGCTCCCATGAGCGGTATCTTGTTTTTTCCTTTAGGAAACTTGGAAATTGTTGCAGCAGTTGCAGCGCCTGCTAGAGAACTAAGAACTAGCGCTAGTTCCATTTAGGCGTACCATTTGATCCAAGAATATTTTCTAATTCTTGCATCTGGAAAACCGCAGCTAGAGCATCTGTGTTGTCTTTTGTGATAAGAGTTCTTTCCGCATCTTCTGCATCGAATGTGGGGTTTCTTTCTTGTAAAAAGCCCCATCGAGGGAGTTCCACGACCCATAAATCAGACACCACTATGCCGGTGGAGGAGATATCATTACTACGTTATCTCCACGCACAACTATGGTTCCTATGCTTTTTGCCTCGCCATCAGAAGGGATCTCTTCTGAGCCGTCGAGTAGCAGATTCATGTGTTGATCAAAGCCTCTTAGGTTGCCACGAATGGTTTTGCCGCCCTTGAGCTTGATTAGAACTACCTTGTCTATGCTTTCGTCCAGTACTTTTACTGCCATGTCAACTGACATTTAATTCACTTATTGACTCCCCTATGCCGTTAATATATTAAAGTTTCAGTGGTGAACAATAGAGTTTTAGTCAGTGTATCAACTTTGACACTGTTTTTGACAAATTCTGTATGATTTCGCAAAAAATTTCCTGTCCTGCTTTTTTGCTGGCTATTGTGGGGTCTCCCCAGATTCCGTTTTTTGTTGCCTTGATGAATTTCTTTGATGCAAGCTTGGAGATTTTCTGTCTTTGTGGTATGGTCATGTTTTGTGTGGAGAGGCCTTTTCTCGCAAGCTTCATTTTTGCCTTGTTTGTTAGCGCAAGCATCAGGGATGTCTCTGCAAATCCCGCATGATCAAATTCGCGGTCCATGAATCGCCAATAAGAGAAAACAAACACCTTTGTCTTGCCATTGGTGATCCTGGCTATTTTGCCAGAAATGGACCTTAACGCATTCTGGTTTCCATGATGGCCATTCAGGATTATTATTTTGCGTATGTTGTTTTGGTCTAGTGACACGCAAAGGTCCACCAAATAGTTCTGTAAAGTCCTGTCCCTGATGCTGAAATTGACAAATGGCGCATGCTCAAAGGACACACCATATTGTATGGTTGGGCAAAGAAGCATCTTGCATTTTTTGGCAAGGCTCTTTGCCACCTCGGTTACTATATCGGAATCAGTAGAAATTGGCAGGTGCGGCCCGTGCTGTTCTAGTGAGCCTACTGGGATTATTGCCGACTTTGAGCGGATTTTGCGGATTACGGGATCGGAGAGGTTCCTAATCTCTGTCATTTTGTGTATACTTTTCTCCAAGAGACCTCTAGTTTTCCCTCAAGGTGCATCTTGACTGCTTTGAGAAGTGTTTGCGCCTCTAGTTCCTGGCCCTTTTTCTTAATCGTCTCCAGAGTATCGGAAGAATCAACCTTAAACGAGTCCTGGAAAATGATTGGTCCCTGGTCCAGCTCCTCTGTGACATAGTGAGCAGTGACTCCGACTATTTTTGCGCCCCGCTCAAAGGCCTGCGCATATGCAAATGCTCCCGGGAATGCGGGAAGAAGTGACGGATGTATGTTGATTATTCTGTGCGGATAGCGCCACACAAAGTTTGGAGTCATTATTCTCATGTATCTTGCAAGTACCACCAAGTCAATGTCGTATTTTTTTGCAACCTCGATTAGGTGGTCCTCTGCCTTTTGCTGGTCTTTTTCATCAACTAGCACAAATGGTATGCCTGCCTTTTTTGCAATTGGCTCTAGTGTTTTTTCTGTACCTACTATGACGCTGATTTTTCCCTTTAGCTGGCCCCTGGCAGCAAGCAGTGCTTCTAGACAGTGCGGTTCTTTTGTCACAAAGACTGCAATGTTTTTGTTGGAATTGATTTCATGGTATACGCTTACCCCCATTGCAAGCTGCTTTCCTAGGTCTTGGAGTTCTTTATCGAACTTTTTTACGTCAATTTCCTTGGAAAATGACGCCTCTAGGTGCATGCCAAAAAGACCCTTGATGACATTTTGGTTTATCTTTTCAATATTGCCTTGTTTTTGGAAAATCAAATTTGTAAATGCCGCAACCACTCCCTCGCGGTCCTTGCCGACAACCGTGATTCCTATTCGGATCTTTTTCATGGAGTTGTCTTGCAATTTCACTTTATTAAGTTAGGTTTTGAGCCTGAGAAAAATCAAAATGGTGCGGGAGGTGGGATTTGAACCCACGAACCCCTAAGAGATAAGGGCCTAAACCTTACGCCGTTGACCGGGCTTGGCGACCCCCGCATCATTGCTCAAATTCCACACAAACTTATTGCTTACCATTTGGTGCAAAAGATCGGTTCCTAAAAATTACAGCGCAATCAAGTCTATGTCTGTTCAAATTTATCATAAAGTCAAGCGGTCTGTATGCTGGCATTTCCGCAGCGTTTTCAGTAATTGGACTGTTTCCAATATTTGGCGACTATATGCCAAAGCCATATGTGATTGGCAATCCCCTAGAGGTAAGCGGAATATCTCTAGAACACGTAATGGGGCATATTGCATTTGGTCTTATTGTGGGTGTTGCATCTCTGAGCATTCGTTATGTTGTACTGGCAGGCCTGTTTCCAATTGCGCTTGATGCGGATCACCTAATTCAGTTTTTGGACCTAGAGGCAATCCCAAGACTGGGCCACTCGTTTGTCTTTGCAATTATCTCCGTTCCGCTAATGATGTATTTTTTGGGCAAAAAGGACTATCGACTTGGAGCGATATCGATTGCGTCAGTTCTGACTCATGTCTCATTTGATGTGTTGCTCTCAGGTACACTTGGCAGCTCGTTTCCTTTATTGATCCCGTTTTTGGGCAAGACTGTGTTTTTGATTGGCTATGACTGGGTGTTGTTTTTGATAGCAGCCATCATAATTGTGGCAACAGGCACCTTTTTTGCAAAAAGGACAGTCAACAAAGCACAAATCTAACCGCCCAAATCCAAAGTCAATGGGCAAGCTTTTTGGCACAAACGGAGTTAGAGGCGTTTTTGGCAAAGACTTTACTCTGGAATTTGTCCATGATCTGACACTATCGTTTGCTGTTTATTTCAAAAAAGGCCCAATTCTGGTAGGATACGACGGGCGAGACTCTAGTGTTTTGGTTGCAAAAGTAGTATGCTCCGCTCTGAATTATTGCGGCCTAGACTGTAATCTGGGAGGCCTAGTCCCAACCCCTGCGCTAGAATATGCAACAAAAAAGCTTGGCTATTCTGGCGGAATAATGATTACTGCGTCTCACAACCCACCACAGTACAACGGCATCAAGCCCGTGGCAAAGGACGGCGTGGAAATATCTCGAGAGGATGAGGCAAAAATAGAGAAAATCTATTTTGCCAAAAAATGGCCAAAATTCTCCAAAATAGGAAAAACAGGAACAGAATCAAGAATAATTCCGACCTATATTTCCGGAATAAAGTCGCAGGTAAACTGGAAAAAAATAAGATCAAAGAAATTCAAAGTTGCCCTGGATCTTGGAAATGGAGCGCAAGCAGTTGCGGCACCAGTCTTGTGCAAGGAATTGGGATGTAGAACATTTCTGATTAATGACAAAATAGACGGGCAGTTTCCGGGCAGAGGATCCGAGCCGACCCCGCAAAATCTGCAAAAGCTAACCAGAGCGGTTAGCAAAAACAAGGCGGCGCTTGGAATTGCATTTGATGGCGATGGAGACAGGAGCATCTTTTGCGATGATCAGGGAAAAATTCTCACAGGTGACAAATCCGCATTATTATTATCAAATCACATTCTGAAAAAATATCCGCGATCCAAGATAGTGACCTGCCTTAATTCCAGCTCTGCAATTGAAACGCTTGCGGCAAAAACAAAATCCAAAGTCATTCGCACCAAGGTGGGAAGCGTTGAGGTATCGCGTAAAATGGTCCCACAAAAGGCACTGATCGGCTTTGAGGAAAACGGCGGATTCATGTATGGCAAGCACAACGCAGTCCGTGACGGATGCATGGCACTGGCACTTGCATTGGACTTGCTTGCAAGCTCTAATCATACAATTACAAAAGAGATGCAAAAAATCCCAAAAACCTACACCACAAAGGACAAGGTTTCTTGCACCCGGAACCAAGCAAGAAAAATAATCAACGCCCTAAAAAAAGAACACAAAAACTATGACACAACAGACGGCATCAAAATAATCTTTGATGAGAAAAACTGGGTGATGATTAGGCCAAGCGGAACCGAACCAATAGCGAGAATTTATGCAGAGGCCGACTCGGAACCAAGACTTGAGCAAACCATGTCAAGATATCTCAAAAAAGTAAAGTCCGTGCTTGGCAGCTGATAACACTAATAAGGCGATTCTAATCGACTGAAGGAATGGAGATGATCCCTACGGGTGATTTAATTGGGTAAAGCTTACTATGTAAAATTCGAGACACCAGCTGATCTTGTTAATCCAATTCTGGAAGCAGTCAGAGTTGCATCAAGCAGCGGAAAGGTACGAAAAGGCACCAATGAGGCAACAAAGGCAATTGAGCGCGGAATAAGCAAACTCATCGTTATTGCAGAAGATGTAGAGCCACCAGAGGTGGTAGCACATCTTCCAATTATCTGTGAAGAGCAAAATGCCGCATATGCGTTTGTACCATCAAAGCAAGAACTAGGCAAAGCACTAGGCATTGATGTGACCTCTGCAGCAGCTGCAATTTTGGATGCCGGCGACGCAAACCACATTGTCGAAGAAGTAGTAGCTTCAATTAAGAAACTTAAAGGTGGCAATTAGTGAGTACTCCCCAGACTGATGAGGTAGTGCCAGCCGAAGTAATACAAATTGTTGGCAAGACTGGCATTGCAGGGGAAATCACTCAAGTGCGCGTTAAGGTTCTTGGAGGCCGCGACAAGGGTCGAGTCTTGACAAGAAATGTCAAGGGTTCAGTACGACTGTCTGATACTTTGATGCTTCGAGAAACAGAACGCGAGGCCAAAAAAATTAGGTGATTAAATGAGTCTAATCGTTAAACCATGCAGTTTTTGTGACAGACCAGTAGCCAAGGGTTCAGGTACAATGCTAGTCAAAAACGATGGCACAGTGCTGTGGTTCTGCTCGCCAAAATGCAAAAAGAACATGTTGGTATTGAAGCGAGATCCAAGAACACTAAAGTGGACCAAAAAATACCAAAAGGGCGGAATTATCAAGAAATAATTTCTGAATCAAATTGAGCGAACAAACATTATTCATAGTAAAACCCGACGCAGTAGCTCGAAAGCTAGTAGGACAGATCATTGCAAGATTTGAGACCAAAGGATTCAAAATTCTAAAACTGAAAATGTTCACTTTTACAAAAGCACAAGCCCAGGAATTCTATTCAGTGCACAATACCAAGCCGTTCTTTGGCGAGCTAGTCGACTTTATCACATCCGGCCCAGTAGTGGTTGCAGTAATCGAAGGAAACAATGCAGTTGCAACGACTAGAATTCTAGTTGGTGCCACAAAATCGTACGAGGCAGCCCCGGGCTCCATTCGCGGCGATTTTGGTCTTGGCATATCAGACAATATCATTCACGCATCTGACTCTAAGGAAAATTTTGAAAAAGAAGCAAAGGTAGTGTTCGAGTGAGCGGACCTTGCGAATTCGACAGCCGATTGTGGCAGTTCTAGGCCACGTAGATTCTGGCAAGACCTCGTTATTAGACAAAATCCGCGGAACAGGCGTCCAAGGAAGAGAGGCAGGCGGAATCACACAGCACATTGGCGCAAGCTTTCTGCCATCTGATACCATAAAGCAAATGTGCGGCCAGCTCGCAGAAAAGCTCACAAAAACGGAACACGACGTGCCAGGCCTTTTGGTAATTGACACGCCAGGCCACGAAGTCTTTACAAATCTTAGGACACGTGGCGGTTCTGCAGCAGACATTGCCATACTAGTAGTTGACACAAATCGAGGATTCCAACCGCAAACAAACGAGTCACTAAAAATCCTCCAAGCAAGAAAGGTCCCGTTTGTTGTAGCACTAAACAAAGTAGACCAGATTCCAGGCTGGCGCCCAGCAGACACTCCGTACATTTCTTTGGCAATAAAAAAGCAGGACCAGTTTATCCAGACAACGCTTGATGAGCAAATCTACAACGTTGTCGGCACACTTTCAATTCTTGGGTTCCAGTCAGAGGCATTCTATAGGGTAAAGGACTTTGGAAAAGAAGTGTCAATTGTCCCAGTGAGTGCACGAACTGGCGTCGGCATTCCAGAATTACTAACTGTACTGGTAGGCCTAACACAACAATACATGCAAAAAAGACTATCCCAAGAAGAAAAGCAAAACCGCGGAATTATTCTCGAAGTAAACGATGAGGTAGGCCTTGGGACCACGGCAAACATGATACTCATTGACGGCCAGATAAAAAAAGGCGATTCTGTAGTTGTGGCAAAGCGCGATTCCGTGATTGTGATAAAACCAAAGGCGCTATTGCTGCCAAAGCCGCTTGATGAAATGCGCGATCCTCGAGACAAATTCAAGCCCGTAGACGAAGTCATTGCAGCAGCTGGAATCAAGATTGCCTCGCCCGATCTAGAAGGAGTCCTACCTGGAAGCACTCTCTATGTCACCAACAAGGAATCCCAGATTGAAGAATTCAAAAGGATAATCGAGTCTGAAATGAAGTCTGTCTTTATCGATACCCAGACAAACGGAGTCATCCTCAAATGTGATACAATTGGTTCATTGGAGGCAATAACTGAGATGCTAAGGCGCCAGCAAATTCCAGTAGCAAAGGCCGACATTGGCCACGTAAACAGGCGCGATGTAATGGAGGCAAAGGCAATCAAAGAAAACGACAGGCACCTCGGAGTGATATTAGCGTTTAATGTGAAAACATTGCCTGACGCACAAGAAGAAGCAGACAACCACCACATCAAAATTTTCAACGACCAAGTAATCTACAGCCTAATTGACAATTACACGCTATGGGTTGATGACGACAAGGCAAACGAGGAAAATGCAGTCTTTTCAGAGATCACGCCTATTTGCAAGTTTACATTTCTCAAGGGTTTTATCTTTAGGAACAGTAACCCGGCAGTGTTTGGCATACGTGTGGATGCCGGAAAAGTAAAGCAAAAAATCCAAATCATGAAAAGTGACGGAAAAAAGGTTGGCAGAATACACCAGCTCCAGGACGGCAAAAAATCAATCGACACTGCAACACAAGGCCAAGAAGTAGCCTGCTCCATTCAGGATGTCACCATAGGGCGCCAAATATCAGAAGAAGACGTGTTTTATTCAATGCCGAATTCTCGCGAGGCAAAGCTCATCTTGGAGCAATTCATGCACAAGCTCAGCCCAGAACAGCAATCTGTCTTCAATGAGATTGTAGCGTTATTGCGCGCAAAGGACGCCTCTTACGGCTATATCTGATATTTCTTGGCAATCATGTGAATTCCCGGCTCGCCTACTGCGCCCATCATTCTGTCCACCTGCTTGCCGTCCTTGAACATGATAAATGTGGGAATCGCCTGAACCCCAAATTTCATTGAAATATCTTGGTTTTGATCCACATTTACTCGCGCAAACTTGATGTGTTGGTATTTTTTTGCCATTCTCTCAAAAACTGGGTGCATCATCTTGCACGGACCGCACCACTCTGCCCAAAAGTCGACTAGAACCAATCCCTGCGATGTAATTGCATCAAAGTTTGCAGAATTTAGCTCAACCACCTGGACTTGGCTTTGTGCAATGGACTCTTGCTGTTGCGCAATCATTTCTGCAAGCTTTTTTTGCTTTATTTTTTCTAGTTCCGGGTCGTCCATGGTTTTTTTCTATATTTGAAATATTAATTTCTACAGATCAAGCAAGTATCGCATGTATACTGCGCCGTTTTGCCTAATCTCCATCTCATGAAATGTCGGGGCCTTTATCTCAACTCTAAAGTGGTGCTTTTTGATGTCTATTTTTTCGCCCCGAAGTTTTGCACAAATATGGTATTCCGAGTTTTTCTCTACCTTTACTGTGACTGTTTTTGCCGCAAATCCGTCTGTTATGGTCAAAATTATGAGCTCCTCAAGCCAGTTGTACAGCAAGTACCGAAGATCTTTTCCAGAGACTGCAAGTGTTTTTTCCTCTTTTTCCTCTATGGTAGTAATATCCAAAATTGTCTCTATTACCGATTTTGCCGCTGCAACAAACGCATCATCTAGGTTTTCCGCATTTACTTCAAAGATTGCGTCCGTTGCATGCTCTAGGCTCTTGTAGCTCAACTGGTTCGGGTTGTGTTTTCTGTTATTAAAAGTAAGACAAAACAACAACATCTAAATCCATTAGCATGAAAGTTTTTCCAAGTTGAATCTGCCACGAGGAATGAAAGATTTTGATTCTGCTGAGCAGTCAAAAATCGAATTTGTTCGGCAAAAATTTCTAGAAACATCAAAATCATTTGGGTTTAATTTCATGGCCCCATCGCCACTAGAACTTGTTTCCGTCATAGAAGCTAAATCTGGCCCAGCAATACGAGACGAGATTTATTTTTTCAAGGACAAGGGTGATAGAGAAATCGCGCTGCGATTTGACTTTACAGTTGGCCTGACTCGATATGTGGTTGAACAAAAGTCATTGAAAATGCCTGCCAAGATTTCCGCGTTTGGTGGAGTCTGGAGATATGACGAGCCGCAAAAAGGCCGGTATAGGTACTTTCATCAATGGGATCTGGAAGTTTATGGCAAGCCCAGTCTAGAGTCAGATGCAGAGATAATCGAGTTCACATCAAAGTTTTTCTCAAAGCTGAATCTCAAAAATATCACAATTGATATTTCTCACCGAAAACTAGTCGAGTCTGTCGTAAGCAGAATTTTTGGCTCTGCAGACTCGCAAACGATTGGCGATATTTTCCGCGCAATAGACAAAATCCAGAAAAAGAAAAAGGACGAAATCATATCTGAATACACACAAAGGGGCTATTCCAAAGAAAAGCTAGAACAAGTCCTAGAATTCTCCAAAATCAAGGGCCAGCCAGACGAAGTCGAGTCTGTCTTTGATGTCTCTGGAATCCAAGCCTGGGCCGAGCTGAAAGAACTGTTTTCTTCTCTGAAAAACAGGGGCGTTGCAAACATTCGCATCAACTTTGGCATAGTTCGCGGCCTTGACTATTACTCTGGAATGGTCTTTGAGGCATTTGACAGCTCGACTAGCTTTGGGGCATTGGTCGGTGGCGGACGATACGACAGTCTGCCAAAGGCGTTTGGTAGAGAAGACATTGGTGCAACCGGCGTTGCAGGGGGGGTGGAAAGAATAATTCTGTCGCTAGAAGCACAGGGACTGCAAACAATAGAATCTGCGATCCCAATTACGGTGTTGTTTGTTAATGAAGAGATGGCAAGGCCGGCAATGAACATTGCATCAAGACTGCGAGAAAAAGGTCTTGCAATAGAAATTGATCTGCTGGGAAGACCATTCAAAAAACAAATGGAGAATGCGTCAAACTCCAAATTTGCGGTAATAATCGCGCCAAAGGAATACTCTCAAAATCAGGTTATAATCAAAAACATGTCTGACGGCAAGGAAGCCATCACACAAGTAGACTCGTTGTTTTCTAATGTAGACTCTCTGTTTACTCTGTAAATGCGCGGGTGAGCATCATTATCTCAGGACCGTTGGTCATGTTTCCGACAACTATTGCCTTGTTATTTGCCAATATCCCTGATGAAATGTATGGAATTCCGCCGTTTATTGTAGCAGGTTCCAGCTTTACCTTTAGCACATCAGAAATTGACTTGATGTCGTCTTCGTCCGTTTCTGGATGGATTATTCCTCCGATGTTGTTTGCGCAAACCATGACGCCTGCCTGGTGATAGCCTGCAATTTTTTTCTGAATTATCTCGACCCCAAGTGTGTCCTTGATTGTCTTGACTGCCTCGCTTGGAATTTTCGGAGACACGACTCCGCCCCTGTCATTTGCCGCGATTAGGTTCCCAAGCGCATTGTGTTTTGTATCCAAAACTCCAATGTTGAGCTTGGTTGTTTTTTTCATGTGGTCTATTTCCCACTGCGAGCACAGGCTAGGCAGTAATATTCCGTTGTTGTTCATTACCATCATTGTGCCCAAGACCCTAGTGTTTGCTACTGATGCAAAGACGTATTCTGCTTTCAGATAAGATGCCAGAGTCTTTGCCTTGGTATCAGCAAATCCGTTTGGCACAAAAACAAACTCATCATTTGTCTTTGTGTAAATGCCGATATTTGGGCCCCGATACACATCATATTTGTAAATATCCAACTACCAGTTTTGCAAACAAAAAGATATGAACGTAAAGGTGCGATCACACTCAAACGGTGTTATAATGCGATAATTTTTTGCAAAATCCAAGTTTAGTTTCCACTAATTTTGTTTAGATTTAAATAACATTTCATCAGAGCAGTCTCATGCCAATAGATGAGCATTTCCCACAAGGACTACAGCCACTTGGAAAAATTTTCCACTCTGATGGCGAACACTTTCACTTTAGATGGGGTCCAGGAAGAAGCGATGCTGAATGTTTCTCAAACCATGAAGTAATCGCAGCTTACGAAGCCCGCGGTGAAACACAAGTTCCATTAGGTGTCAGTGGCACAATGGTCGCAGTCGATTGGGATTCTTGTGTAGCAGACGGTGCATGCATCGAAGCTTGCCCAGTACAAGTTTTCCAATGGTACAGAACTGAGATGGACATTCCAGCAAAAGATGTTGTTGGAAAGACATTCGCAGGTACCGGTTCTTCCGTAAAAGAAGAGCGCAAAGACTACACCGACAAAGCAGATCCAATCAGAGAACATGATTGCATCTGGTGCATGGCATGCGTTTCAGTCTGCCCACCTCAAGCTATCAAGGTTGATCAATCAAACCTAGAGCACCACGAGAAAGCAGCAGGAACATATGTCAAGCTAGAAGGTGGAGAAAATCCACACGCACACGACTAAAGAAAAATAACTTTTTTCTTTTCTTTTAATTTTCTAAATTACTAAAACAAATTTTAACCAGTTCTTTTCATCGAACTTCGCAGAGGTCGCCTAGCTCGGTAGGGCGCGGGCCTTGAGAGCCTGTGTGCGCAAGCATCCGGGGGTTCAAATCCCTCTCTCTGCGCTTATTTTCCAAATTTGCTCATCTCTGCTAAAAGCGCAGAAAGCTGAATTTCCGGGTTTGCACCAGACAAAATTCTGTAATCATATTTTGCGATTACTCCTGAAATCTCAACTAGGTTTGCCTGTTTTGTTCTGTATATTGCTTCATTGATGTATTTTAGAAAATCCGATTCCGACATACCATAGACCTTGATTAGTTCAATCATCTTGTTTCTTGCATCTGTAATTTTACCTGCAATTGCCATCTTGAGTACTTCGTCTACATCTTTGGTCTTGGTAAGGCCTGCCGATGCCTTGACATTTTCCTCGGATATTGCGCCAAGGCTTGCAGTTGCCTGCATCAGGTTGATTGCGTGTCTGAGGTCGCCTTCGGTATAGTCGTAGATTGCCTTGAGGCCGTCTTCGTCTGCCTTGACCTTTTCCTTTTTTGCAATGTCCTTTATGTGCGCAATCACGTCTTTTTCAGAGATTCTGGTAAACTTGAATACAGCACATCTGCTCTGGATTGGCTCTATTATCTTGGAGATGTTGTTTGCAATTAGGATGAATCTGCATAATTTTGAGGCATCCTCTATGATTCTGCGCAAGGCAGTCTGAGCGTCAGATGTCATCTCGTCCGCCTCATCCAAAATTATGATCTTAAATGGAATGTTTGTGTCGAGGCCTGCAAATTTGGAGAATTTCTTTACCCTCTCTCTAACCATGTTGATTCCACGCTCATCAGATGCGTTCAATTCCAGCGTGTATTCTTTCCAGCCTTCTCCTAGAATTTGCCTGCACAAGCATAGTGCAAGTGTTGTCTTGCCTACTCCTGCAGATCCGGAAAACAACAAGTGTGGAATCTCTGTGACATTTTTCAGCAATGCAGTCAGACTTCCAACAATTTCTTTTTGGTTTACCAGATCCGTGATTTTTTGCGGGCGGTATTTTTCAACCCACATTATGGAATCCGACATTGTTAAACCCTAGATTGCATTATTAATAAATCACGCCTGAGGATCAAATGATCAAAGCTATTTGTAAACACATTTGATCGATCGTATCCATTAAATCCTTGAATCAAGTTTGATAACCATTGAAAATAAACGAGCTTTTGCAAGTGTACACCATAGGTTATCAAATAGAAGACGTAAAGACAGTCATTAATCACGACTTTAAGATCGACGTCTCTGGCGTCACAATTTCCGGCAAGCAAGGCGAAGTAATCAACATGCCGCGCTGGATTGCCCAAACCTTGGAATCCGACTCTCATGCGGAAATCCAAGAATCCGACATGGGAATAGAGCTAACCCAGTCGATTTCCAAGGAAAATTTCCAAGGCGAAGAGCTATCACACCTAGAGCCCGACTTTTACATCAAAGTTAGAGGTTACATGGCAAGGCAATCAGAAAAAGAATATGACAAGCTGGAATCCCTGTTAAACACACTTATCAGAAAAAGACTTGGCAAGCTAATTCCTAGGGCAAATTCTATGGAACTCACTGCAGACCTGGCAAAAAAACTCTCAATTGAGGAGCGCTCTTTATACAATACCATTCACAACAACAGTGCCGATTTCGTAAAACAAATCTTTGGTGAAAAACATTGACGCTTGAAACCCAGTCTCGCAGTGCAACAATAGACCAAGTGCAGCACTTTCTTTCCTCGTTTAAGGACAAGTCAGGACAATTCCACTATGTAGAAGAAATCGACCAAATGATGGCAAAGCAGGCAAAGTTCATCGTAGTCGACTATAATGATATAGTGTCTCACAAAGATATTGAGGTAAAGTTCAACCTAGAACCAGACGAGATCCTCTATGCCTTTTCTCGGGCAATCAAAAACATTCTAGAAGAAAGATTTCCAGATTATGCGGCAAAAATCTCTGATGACATTAGAGTAAGAATTGCAAACTATCCAATTCAGCGCAGCCTCAGACAGATCAATGCCGAAGTAATCGGCAAGATGACAAGCGTCTCAGGCATGGTCGTTCGCTCATCAGAAGTAAAACCACTTGCGAGAAATGTAGTCTACAAGTGTCCGGAAGGACACATTACAGAGGTTCCGCTGGAGCGAGGCCTCAGCATTTACACGCCAAGCAAGTGTTCATCTGAAAAATGCGCACACCGAGATATTCGAATTGATCCAGAAAACAGCAAGTTCATCGACTTTCAAATTGTAAGGCTGCAAGAGCTTCCAGAAGATCTTCCTCCGGGACAGCTACCGCATTACATTGATGTTACAATAAAGCAAGACCTTGTGGACAATGCGCGCCCCGGCGACAGAATCATCCTTACTGGAATTGTCAGAATAGAGCAAGAGCAAATCACTGGAACCAGAGTAAACAGCGGGCTGCACCGACTACGAATTGAAGGAAACAATATTGAATTTCTGGGAGGAAGGGGCGGCAAAAACTCGAGGCGCTCAGAGAGGGAAGAGATATCACCGGAAGAGGAAAAAATAATCAAATCCCTGGCCCAAAATGCCGACATTTACGAGAGACTGATCAACTCGTTTGCTCCGCACATTCAGGGCCACGCAATAATCAAAGAGTCAATTTTGCTTTTGATGGTTGGCTCTACCCAAAGAGTGATGGGCGATGGCACAAAAATACGAGGCGACATTAACGTATTTTTGGTCGGCGATCCAGGTACAGCAAAATCAGAGATGCTCAAGTTCTGTGCAAGACTTGCACCAAGGGGACTTTACACATCAGGTAGAGGTTCAACAGCTGCCGGACTCACAGCAGCCGTGGTTCGTGACAAAACTGGAATCATGATGCTGGAGGCAGGAGCTGTTGTGTTGGGCGACCAAGGCCTAGTCTGCATTGACGAATTTGATAAAATGAAGCCTGAAGACCGAAGCGCACTGCACGAAGTAATGGAACAACAGTCCGCAAGTATTGCAAAGGGTGGAATCGTGGCTACGCTCAACGCCCGAACCTCGATTCTGGCTGCCGCAAACCCAATGTATGGCAAGTACGACCCATTCAAAAATATCACAGAAAATGTCGCATTGCCAATTCCATTATTGACCAGATTCGATTTGATCTTTGTTGTGCGAGACATTCCTTCAAAGGAAAAAGACCGAAACATTGCACAACACATCATAGGACTGCACAAAAAATCTGCAACCGACACCAGATCGCTAATTGATGCAGACATTTTCACAAAATATCTGGCATATTGCAAAAGATCAGATCCAATGTTAACACCAGAGGCAGAGGAAAAAATTCTTGACTATTACCTAAAGATGAGAAATGTAGAATCTGAGGAAATGATCACAGTAACACCAAGACAGCTTGGTGGATTGATCAGACTTGCAACTGCAAGAGCAAGACTGTTAATGAAGGACCAAGTGGAGGCAGAAGACGCAGAGCGAGCAATATTTCTAATCCAAAGCATGCTGGAAGACGCAGGCGTTGATGTAAACACCGGCAAAGTAGACCTTGGTGTACTGCAAGGAAGGCCACACAGCGAGGTATCAAAACTGCAGCTGTTCATGGATGTACTAAAATCACTTGAAGGCGACAGCAAGACCCCAGTTGAGGAAAAGCTCTTCGTCAAGGAGCTAACAAAAACAGGCAAATTCACAGAAGAAGAGGCAAGGAACTTTATTCGAAGAATGCTGCGAGAAGCATCAATTTATGAATCCAAGCCTGGCCACTATAATCGTGTATGAGAATAGAGACACTTGGCATAAACCACTCCGCACAAGAATTTCTAGCTGAGCAAAACATAACAAAACTATATCCTCCGCAGGCAGATGCCGTAAAAGCAGGCCTGCTTGAAGGCCAAAACATACTGGTCGCAGCCCCTACTGCAAGCGGAAAAACCCTGATTGCGATGCTTGCAATGATGGAATTTTTGAGCACAAAACAAGGCAAAATAGTCTACTTGACACCGCTCAGGGCTCTGGCTTCAGAAAAATTCTCGGAATTTAAAAAAATGGAAAAACTCGATTTTGGACGCAGGATCAAGGCAGCAATATCTACTGGTGATTTTGACTCGGTGGACAAGGAATCAGAAAACGCCGACATTGTTGTACTTACAAATGAAAAAATGGACTCGCTAATCCGCCATGGAGCAGAATGGGTTGACAAAATTGGCCTTGTAATAGCAGACGAAGTCCATCTGATCGGTGACAAGGACAGGGGCCCAACACTTGAAGTGGTACTCACAAAACTAAAGGAGCTTCCAGCAAAGCCGCAAATAGTAGGCCTTTCTGCCACCATAACAAATTCTAATGAGCTAGCCGAGTGGCTTGGGTGCAAGCTAGTGTCTAGTGACTGGCGTCCAGTTCCACTAGCCGAGGGAGTCTTTGATGGCGGAACAATACTGTGGAACAATGGAGACTCGGACGAAATAGAATCCAGCATTAGGGGTCCGCCAATAGATCTTTGCCTTGATACCATAAAAAAAGGCGGCCAATCCTTGGTGTTTGCAGAGACACGAACTCGTTCTGCGTCACTTGCCGCAAAAGGCTCTGATGCAGTCTTCAAATTTCTATCAGATTCAGAGAAAAAATATCTCGAAGAAATATCGCAAAAAATTCTAGATAACAACGAACACACTGATCTAATCAAAACGCTTTCCTCTCTACTAAAGAAAGGAGTTGGATTCCATCATGCGGGCCTCAACCAAAACTGCCGGGAAATAGTAGAGACGGAATTCAGAAATGGCAAGATCAAGCTCTTGGCATCAACTCCTACTCTTGCTGCAGGCGTAAACCTTCCTGCAAGGCGCGTTATCATATCTAGTATTGTGAGATATGACGTCAAGGCGGGCGCAAACAAGCCAATTAGCATTCTAGAATACAAACAATTGTGCGGAAGGGCAGGCAGGCCACAATACGACAAGTTCGGCGAGGCAATAATTGTGGGCAATGCAAACTCGTCTGATCTTACTGAATACTACATCAACGGCACACCCGAGCCAATAGAATCGCAATTGGCAGACGACAAGGCGCTTCGAATCCACATTCTGAGCCATATTGTGTCAAATCCTGGAATCAAAGGAGAAGAAATACTTGGATTTTTTCAAAAAACTCTTGCAGGCCTGCAGATAAGAAAAAACACACTTTCGTTTTCAATAGAAATTGCAAAAAAATTCCTGCTTCGCGAAAACCTCATCGTACAAAAAGCAGAGCGTTTTGCCGCAACAGAGTTTGGCAAAAAGGTGTCAATGCTGTACATTGACCCAATTACTGCGATTTACTTTAAGCGCGGATTGGAAGCCGTATCGGAAAACAATGCCCACACATTTGGGTTCTTGCACCTAGTGTCGAGCTGCGAAGAGTTCTTTCCCAAGTTTTCCCTAAGAAACAAGGATTACGAAACACTAAGCACGCTAATTGAGAATAAGTCATCTGAGCTCATAGAACCAATATCAGAATATGACTGCAACCGAAGTCTCTTGGCATTACATTCCTGGATATCGGAATCATCAGAGATTCACCTGTCTGACAATCTTGGGATTGAATCCGGTGACATGCACAGGATGGTGGAGACTGCCGACTGGCTCGTGTATTGTCTGTATGAGCTTGCCAAGCTGGCAGAACGTGCAGATCTGCTGGAGGAGCTCTCTACTCTACGAAAGAGGATCTCTTATGGAATAAAGCAAGAACTGGTAGAATTAGTCCAAATACGTGGAATTGGGCGCGTGCGCGCACGAAAACTGTATGATCACGGAATAAGAACAGTGTCCGATCTACAACAAATTCCAGTCAACAAGCTGGCAGAAATTGATAAAATCGGCCCAACCATTGCAGATAATATTAAATCTCAACTCAAAAAAGTGAGATAATTGCAAGAGTTTATCATTGCAGCAGTGGTTACATCGGCAATTGCGTTTTTTGTTGTTTTTGGTATGGTTCCACCACTCATCAAAGCCCTGACTAGGAAAAATTGGGCAGTCAAGGATGTAAACAGGGTTGGCGGCGCAATGGTGCCAAGGCCTGGTGGGCCTGCGATACTTGCAGGAATAATCGCAGCTGAAATATCACTTTATTTTCTATTGCCGCAGGAAAAAATCATCACAAGAGGAATCACTGCTCTTCTAATCACAACGTCTGCGGCATTTGTAATTGGATTTATTGACGATAGGCGAGTTATGGGGGGATGGTTCAAACCACTTGCACTGGCGGGTGCCGCCATTCCGATTATTGCACTTGGCGCATATGAGCCGAATCTGGCATTTCCGCTCTTTGGGGAGGTAAAAATCCCAGCGTTATACCTAGGCCTGATTATATTCATGATCCCAATTACTGGAAACACAATAAACTCTATTGATGTGATGAACGGGATCGCAAGCGGATTTATGATGATTGCATCATTTTCACTTGCAATTGTACTGTTTGTTATGCAAAACTATTCCGTTGCAATAATGACACTGCCCATTGCATTTGCATCACTTGCATTCTTTAGGTATCACAGATTTCCAGCCAAAATATTTCCAGGAGATTCGGGGGCTCTGACACTTGGTGCTGCATATGGAGTAATTGCTATTGTGGGCCGCGTCGAGGTGATTGCGGCAATTGCACTTTTGCCTGCCATAATCAATTCTTTCTTGTTTTTATCAAGCGTAAAGAGAATTGTGGAGCACAGGCAGATCAAAGGACCTACTACACACACGGAAGACCACAAAATAACTGCTACAAAGGAACTGGATGCGCCAGTCACACTGGTAAGGCTGATTGTAGCGGCAAAACCCTTGACAGAAAAGGAAATTGGCTTTGCAATCTTTAGGCTGGCTATATTTTCGGGAATCTTGGCAATAATTACTGCATTTGCATCAGGAGTTGTAGTTTGGCCCAGCTCTTGATTTTTGCATTCATTGGCATAATGTGGATTCTGATACTGGCAGGCGGAGGTATTCTTGTTACACTAGTTTCAAAAATCTCAATTTCTGGTTATGGAGAACAAATGGACTTTTTTGTTGCGTCTCTAATCAAGGCGGCGATTGCTCTGGTCTTGGTTGTGTTCTGGGTAATTGTGCTATCAAAACTGAAAAACAAAATATTTCAAAAACAGATCAAGGCCTAGGCCTTCCACTGGGCCTGCTTTTTGTCGTATTCTGATCTGCTGTACTTTATCTTGGCTGGCACACCTGCGACTACGGTGTCATCTGGCACGTCTTTTGTTACTACTGCGCCCATTGCAACTACGCTGTTTTTTCCAATTGTGACTCCTGCCTTTATGACTGCGCGAGATCCAATCACTGCACCATCCTTTATTGTGACTCCTATCATTTTCTGGCTTGGAGGGTACGGGTCGTTAGTTAACGCAGCTGCTGGACCAATGAATACATTTTTGCCTATTTTTGATAGTGGCGGAATGTATACTTGGCCTTCGATCATGGTGTTATCGCCAATTATGACATTATAGTCGACATGGGCAAGTGAGCCAATTTTGACATTATCGCCTAGTATGGTGTTGTCTCCAACATATGTAAAATGCCAAATCTTGACGTTTTTTCCTATCTTTGCCTTATCGGAAATAAAATTGGTTACCAAACTATAGGTGCCATGGATTTGCGTCTTTAATTATTTTTTGAGGTAGACTCTGCTTGTTTTTTTCCAAAAAGTCAATGTCCTGCTTTTTGTCTCGGAGCTCATCAGGAAGCATTATTGGTATTTCTTCTATTATTGGGTAGAATCTGGCGCATTTTGAACAAAACAGTGCGCCTTCTATAATGACTTCTTGCTCTGATTTTGTCTCGTGTAATTCCAGAGGAAATTGTTTGTCAATTGGACATACCAACATGTCCATCATTTTTTTGTTCATTTTAAATCGATATACACTGGAACTCCTTTCTGGCTGGATAATAACGCTGCCTCTGCTATCTTGGTCACATTTACTGCCTCTTCTGCTCTGACTCGTGGGGTGTTCTTTGACTCTAGCGCATCCAAGAAGCTCTTTATCTCAAGGGTAAGTGGTTCTTGTTTTTCCTTTCTTGGAGTCTCAGAGCCTTGATCTTTTTCTATCTTGACTTCTTGTGTGATAAAATCGCCAGAGATTATTCCTTCAGTGCACACTGCGTTAAAGTGCCTGACACGCGACGGTGTTATCCAGTTTGATGATATTACAGCTACTTTGTTGTCTTTGAAGCCAAGCATTATTGTTGCAAAATCTTCATGCTCATGTCGTATCTTGCCGGATCTTGCAAATACCACCTGGGGTACATCATCGAATAGATACATCGCAGTGTCAATGTCATGCACTGATGTATCGTATATGATGCCGACATCCTTGATGTGAAGTGGCATTCTGTTTTCTCTGTGAAACTCTAGCATGATCAGCTCGCCGTACTTTTTTGATTTGACAAATTCCTTTACTGTTTCTACTGCTGGGTTGAATCGCTCAATGTATCCGCAGGTAAGGATGACATCATTTTTTTTGGCAAGCTCTGCAAGCTTGAGGCCTTCTTCGGACTTGTATGTCATTGGCTTTTCCACAAAGACTGATTTCTTCTTTTGAATCAGTTTTGACGCAATATCAAAATGCGTAACTGTTGGCGTGCAGACAAAAACTGCGTCGATTTGCTCTGACTCCAGCATTGTATCTAGCGAGGTATAGTGGTTTACGTTGTATTTCTGACCTGCTTCTCCTGCCCTGGCTTCGTCTGCATCACACACTGCAACTAGGGCGCCAAGCTGGGATAAAACGCGGGCATGGTTTTTGCCCCACCCTCCAACTCCTATTTGTGCTACTTTCAAGCTAATACACAGGGCTTAGCCAGCTGGAATATTTGTCGTTTTTTGCAGCAACTATATCCAAATACGTCGAAACGATTTCTTTTGTGATGTTTCCAGGCTTTCCGGTGCCGATTTTTTTACCGTCAATGCTGATCACCGGCGTTATCTCTGCGGCAGTTCCGGTGAGAAACATTTCATCTGCCAAATATGCTTCCCCACGCGTGATTGTCTTTTCTTTTGTGGAATAGCCAAGATCTTTTGCAATTTTCAGTACAGAATCTCGTGTTATTCCCTCTAGTGCGGAGGACTCCAGTGGCGGTGTAATGAGCGTATTATTTTTCACAATGAAAACGTTCTCGCCAGGCGCCTCACTCAGATTTGCGTTCAAATCAAGCAGGATTGCCTCATCATATCCATTTCTTTTGCATTCCTGTGTTGCCAAAATAGAGTTCAGATAGTTCCCACCCATCTTTGCTAGGGGCGGCGTTGACTGGTCGCTGAACTTGCGCCACGAAGAAATCCCGACACTGATTCCATTTTTGTCAAAGAGGTCACCAAACGGAAACATGAATGCAGCAACATGAGTCGGGGCGTTTTCATTTATGTGCAAATTGATTCCATATTGGCCAACGAAATAGAAAGGCCTGATATAGCAGGATCTTCTCATGTTGTTTTTCTTGCATAATTGTATTAGCGCATCCATTATTTGTTCATTTGAGAATTTCAGAGAAATAGAATAGAATCTTCCAGACTGTCTGAATCGCTTGATGTGGTCTTCTAGTCTGAAAATGTACAAATTCTTTGAATTCCAATATGCGCGAATTCCCTCAAAGATTGATGTGCCATAATGTATGGCGTGTGTTGTGATTGGCACGTTTGCCTTGTTTAGCGGAATAAATTTGCCGTCAAACCAGACAAATTTGGAAATGTCAAATTTCATAGTGTGATTTTTGCAATGGCATTAATCTATCTTGTCTTGAGGCCGGCCTTTGGGAATTTCATTCCCGCAACTCTGGTAGTCATGTCTTCAGAATTTGCGTATTTTTCAACAACGGCCCAGTTTTCCTCAATTATTTTTGCTACTTGTTCTGGAACATCGCTTCTCCAGTCTGTCTTTTTTCCATTTGCAGATTCGTACAGTTTGTCCTTGACTGAGGATGCCGACAGAGCCCTACGTGCGCCCACCCGTGGATTAAGCCTGTATGCCTTGAGCATTAGGCCTTCGGTTTTATCGCCAGTGTATGTGTAATAGTCATTCCCTACTCCGTCCAGGATTTGTGAACGCAGCTTCCATGAGTATGGGGACAAGACAGGTGGAAAATATCGGTAAAACGGGGCATGAAACGTATAGTTTGAGGATACCCCAATAGAGTCACCAAACACCGAAAACAGCATCTTTTTTCGTATCTCATAGCTGAATGGAAAACTCTTGCTGTTTATCTCAACGCCGTCATCCAAAAATACAACGGGCATCACTATTACTTTGTCTTCTTTTTTTAGGTCATTTATGATTTCTACATGTGCGTTGGTCAGTGGATTTAGGTGTGCAAGGTAAATTACAACGGTCAAGCGAATTTGGTATTTTTTGGTACTATTTCAATTAATGTGGGGACGATGGGACTTGAACCCATGATCTCCAGCGCCCGAGGCTGGCAGTATACCAAGCTAACCTACGTCCCCGAATTTGGGACAAAACTAAACAATATTACCTTTGAGTTATCCGTAAGACTCGTACTTTACTTCAAAGCTTCCATCTGGGCGCTTGTTTCTCTCTGTGACAAATCCCTTGGCACCAAGATAATCCATACAGCCGTCGATGGTTCCCTGCCATCCGCAAATGTAAAACATTGTGTTTTGCGGAGTCACTCGCTCGCCAATCATCTGCTCTAGCGGTGATGGTTCGCCGTCCTTTGATCTTAGGAATGTTTCTACCCTACCTGTTTGCCCACTCCAAGAACGGTTAAACCATTCCTGTGGTCTGCTGACTGCTGCACGATATCTAAAATTCCACTTGTCGCGGCCTTTGTCGATGCTCTCCATTTCAAGATTGGTAAAGAGTTCCTTGTAGCTTAGCTCATCCACATAGCTTGCCCCGTGTAAAACAACAACTTCGCGTTTGTCGCCTACTGCGTGCAAATGTTGTGCAAAGCTGACAAATGGAGCAACTCCTGTTCCGCCTCCAAGGCAAACAATTCTTCGCTCGTCTTTTTGTCCATTTGGAAGCTTGTCGTTAATTAGTAATGCCGCGCCTGTTGGCCTAATCCAAGTCACCTCGTCGCCTTCCTTTGCATTGAACAGTTGCGTAGTTAGTCGTCCTGGAAGTGGCTTTCTTACCCATCTAATTACAAGCTCGATGTATTTTTTGTTCTCCGGATTTGATGCAATGGAATATGCTCGTCGGATTACTTTACCCTCACTTGGAACATTCATTCCAATTGTCAGGAATTGACCAGCCTTGTAATCTGGAATCACTCCGTCATTTGGAACAAGACGGAAAATCGCCAAGTCTTCTTTTAGTAATTGAATATAAGTGATGGTTGCTTTGTTTTCTACTACCACATCAAGACCTGTCTGCTGACGGTTAAATATTTTATGTTAAATGATAATCAAATTTCTTTTTTCCAGCTAAACGTTAATAATCGATCTGAAAACTTCAAAGGCGAACCAGTTTGGTTTTGTGGGCCGGTCGTCTAGACTGGTAGGATACGCCCTTGGCATGGGTGAGATCGAGGGTTCAAATCCCTCCCGGTCCACTTACAAATTATTTCTGGCAATAACTAGCAGACTGCTAATCTCCGGATCTCCGTCATGCGTTAGATTCTCTAATCTCATCAGCAAAGACTTGTCGCCGATGTCGATTGCTGATTTTATTGCGCTTTTTTTTACTTCCAAGTTCGGATCATCGAGGCATTTTTGTATTGCAGATGTGGCTTCTACCGCCCTAAGAAAGCCTAATGCGCCTACTGCACAGGAGCGTACCATCGCACTACTGTCTTCAGTAAGCTGAATTATTTCTGATACTGCCACTCTATCGTTTCTATTTGCCAATACCAGCGCACAATATCCACGAATGTTCTTGCTTTTGCTTTTCAGATTTGCAAGCAAAACCTCGGAAATGTCGTTGTCATTTAAAAGCAGAGTACTAAATGCTTCACCCCTTAATTCAATGTCTTCATCATCAAATATGGAAATTATGGACTGCAAAATCTCACCATTGGTAGAATTTGATAATGATTCTAGCGCAATGATTTTGTCTTCCTTTGAGCCAGACTGCAGGACTTTTTTGAATTGCTCAGAATCCATCCTTTGTGTATTGCACATGTAAGCAAATAAGAAATTTTTGAATTGCAAGCAAGAATTTTGTTTTTAGCTTTAAATTATCGATGTCTGTGATTAGTGCATGTCCGAAAACAGAGACGTAATTTTCATTGGCAAGAAGCCATTGATGGCGTATGTAACATCTACGCTTATTCAGTTGGCTAATCTTCCATCAGTGCATATCAAGGCTAGAGGACTAAGCATTGGACGCGCAGTAGATGTTGCACAAATCATCTCACGCAAAACAGAAAATGCTGGATATTCCATTGGCCAAATCAAGATAGGCTCTGAACAACTAGAATCCAAAGACGGCAAGTCACGAAACGTATCCACAATAGAAATCGAAGTAAAAAGAAACGCATCTTAATCGTTTCTTTACTTGGACTTTTTTATTTATCCACTTTTGTAGCGGTTTTCCATGTTTCGAAATTTTGATAGTTCCACAATATCGTTGAATTGATCAAAGGTAACGACATTTTTTGCCAGTCTTTTTGTCGTGCCTGATTTTTTTAGCTCCTTGAGAATAGCAAGTGAGGCAAACGTATTGGCATAAAGAACCGAAAGTGGATACAGGATTATCTTAAAGCCCATTTTGTGCAGTTCCTTGGCAGACAGGACCGGTGTTGCTCCGCCCTCTATCATGTTTGCAACAAGTGGCGCATTGATCTCTTTGCCGATTTTTTTCATCTCGTCAATTGATCTTGGAGCCTCTACAAAGACTGCGTCTGCACCGATTTTTTTATAGTATTTTGCGCGCTCTATTGCCTCATCTAGGCCCCTGGTTGCCCGAGCATCCGTTCTTGCAACAATGATAAAGTCCTTGCTTTTTTTGGCGTCAACTGCAGCTTGAAGTTTTTCTGCATACTCTTCTTTTTCAATTACTTCTTTTCCCGCCATGTGGCCACACCGCTTGGGCCATCTCTGGTCTTCTAGGAATATTCCGGCAGCACCTGCAGACTGTAGTTCGTTTACAAGCTTCCATACAGACAATGCATTCCCATAGCCGGTATCGGAATCAACTATCACCGGAACTGAGACTGCTCTGCAAATTCTCCTTGCGTTTTCGGTGGTCTCTGTAGCTCCTATGAATCCATAGTCAGGCATTCCAAATAATGTGGCAGATGTACCGTATCCAGTTTGGAACATCGCCTCAAAGCCCACCTTTTGCGCAATTTTTGCACCAATTGCGTCATAGACGCCAGGAATCACAAGCGGTTTTGATGGATCATTGATAAGCTGCTTGAGGGTCTTCAACAAAAAACATGGTTGACTTTGTTATTTATGAATAGCTACATTTGATCCATAATTTGCAAAAACACTTACCTATTCTACATAGGATTTAATTATCGCCGGACTCGACTCAAAATCAATGACCAAGCTATTACAAGTATTGATTGCAGCAGGAATTCTTTCAATCTCACTGTTTACAGCTAATGTTTATGCATCAGAAAATGCAAACTGTAGCCGAGACTGTGAAGCACCAACCCTTGGCGTCACAGACAGTGGACAGCGAGTAATTGATTATGGGTTGGCAATTAATGGCAGAACCTTTGAGGTAGACCACCAAATTCAGACAAATCCAACCATGACCTTTACCACAGGCAACACTGCAAAGGTAAAGCTCATGATTTACGAAAATGATGGAGTGGATGAATTCAGACACGCCTCAATAGCAATAACTGACTATATGGATGACAAAAACCAAAACGACAAAGTCCTGATCTCGTTTGACCAGACCTTTGACGGTGTGCAGTCATTTGAGGTCACGGATGCCAATGGTTATGTCAAGGACGTCAATGTCAAGGCAACACAACTTGACCAATGGCGTACAGAGGTAGTATATTCATTCAAGCCAGTAAAGCCATTTGAGACCTCTGCTCTAGTTGTTGAAATGTGGGATGAGGAGCGAAGCTCAAGAAGCAACGTATTTCTCAACGCAGTCAAAGCAACCGGTGAAGAGATAATCGAATATGTTCCTGTACAATCACCATATGTTCCTCCACCATTACAGCAAGTAAATGATGGAATTGCTCCACAAGATGTAGAATGCAGACAAGGATTGGAACTAGTAATTCGCGTAACTGGCACTCCAGCATGCGTCTATCCATTCACTGCAGACACACTAAGAGCATGGGGATTGGTTGAATAATTCTACAACCATTTCTTTTTGCTTTTTTATTATATGATATTATTCTATTTACATAGAATTTATTTATCAGGCATCTTACCCAAAAACTGATGATAAAGATTGTTTTTGTTGCAGTCCTTGCATTATTTTCCGTATCATTAATCTCAACTAGTTTTGCAGACACTGGATGCCGAAGGGACTGCGAACCACCAACACTTGGTGTGTTATACACTGGACAAAAAGTAGTCGAAAAAGGCTTTACAATTAACGACAAGTCATTTGATGTTGCAGAAAGAACACAAACAGTGCCAACAACCGCACTTAGAACTGGGCAACCAGTAAATGTCAAGATTATAACATATGAAAATTCTGGCGCAACCTATCTTAGAGATGTCTCGCTATCAATAGGCAGCTTTGAGGATGACAGACACAAAAACATACTTGCCACAATATCATTTCAACAACCCTTTACTGGATTGTTGAACAGGCCTCTTGCCTCGAACTCTGATGTATCGCAGACCACCAAAGTCGATGATCCTACGGGACTGCTCAAGGATGTCGCAATTACTGCATCTGAGGTTGACTCGTATAGGACCAAAGTTGAAATGTCATTTAAGATACTACGATCACTAGATAATTCTGATATCATAATCCAAACAATGGATGCAAAAAGGCACACTGGCTATAATGTATTGTATGATGCAATCAAAGTAGGTGGCAAAGACATTACTGAAAAGCTAGCGCCACCAGCAAAAACACCACCGCCACCACCACTAAAACAACTACAAAAGAAGGTCCCATTGCAAAATATAGAGTGCCGTGATGGCTATGAAAAGGTCACCCGAAATAATGGTGCGGTGGCATGCGTATCTACATACACTGCAGACATGCTAAGAAGCATGGGTCATGCTTCCTAGTCGATTTTAATCTCTTTTCCCTGCTTTGATTCCTGAGCATCTATCTTTTGCAGCTCGTTTTGGAGGAACTTTCTGTATTTTGACATTTCGTCTTTGGTCATCTTGGAGACATTAGATGATAGCAGGGTGCCCATCATGTTCATTCGCTCAATTAGGTCCATTGCTACAAATCTTCCCACGTTTTTGACTCTCATTAGGACGTCCAGCTGATTTTTTATCACTTGGTTTATCTTTTCTAGGTCTTCGGATGTTGCCTTGCCCTTCTTTGTTATCTGGTATTTTCCATCCTTTGTCTCCTCAACTAGTCCTTCGTCCAGCAGTCTTCCCAAAAGCGGATAGATCAATCCTGGTGATGGTTTCCACATTCCCTCACTTTGAGCTTCTGCTGAATCGATGATCTCTTTGCCTGTGTGCGGTTTCGTGGACAATAATTCTAAAATGTAATGCCTGGAGAATCCTCGAGGAACTGAGCTTCCTACTCGCTGAAACCACTCTGATACCATCGCTAGCGATATCACTAGCGATAAATATAAGGATTATGCGAAAATTCTGGCGTTTTTCTTTTGAATACATATTTATCCGATTTTTGGAGGTCCAATAGCAGATGGTTGATTCTATCGAATATGATCTGATTATTGTTGGATCGGGTCTTGCAGGTCTTCGAGCGGCAATAGAGGCAGCAAAGACAAGCTCGAATCTAAAGATAGGAGTCATATCCAAAGTTCAGGTAATGCGTTCTCACTCTGTTTCTGCCGAGGGTGGAACAGCTGCAGCACTGTTTGAAGAAGAAGGAGACAGTATAGAGTCTCATATTTATGATACCGTTAAAGGAAGCGATTTTTTGGCAGACCAAGATGTTGCAGAGCGACTCTGCAAGGAAATGCCAAGAGAGGTCTATCAGCTAGAGCACTGGGGGATGCCATGGTCTAGAAGAAAGGACGGACGAATTGCGCAAAGACACTTTGGGGGTTACAGCTTCCCACGCGCTACATTTGCCTCAGACAAGGTTGGTTTTTTTGAAATGCAGACACTCTATGATACTTGTCTGAAATTTGATAACATTTCATTTCTCAACGAATGGTTTGTTACCGCAATAATTCATGATGGCCAGCAATTCATGGGAGTTACTGCAATAGAGTTGTCAAGTGGTACATTTTACACAATTCGAGCAAAAGCAATGATAATTGCAACAGGCGGAGCGGGAAGAATTTACTCGTTTTCTACATATGCGCTGTCTTCAACACCTGATGGTTTGGATATGGCGTACAGGGCAGGCCTTGCATTAAAGGACATGGAATTTGTCCAGTTTCATCCAACTGGAATCTTGCCATCTGGAATTCTAATTACAGAAGCAGCTCGAGGAGAAGGCGGTTACTTACTTAACAAGGATGGTGAGAGATTCATGAAGCGGTACGCTCCAAGCAAGATGGAACTTGCCCCTCGTGATATAGTATCAAGATCAATTATGAGTGAAATCCGTGAGGGACGTGGATTCAAACACGAAACAGGGGTTGACTGCATGAAGCTAGACCTGCGACATATTGGCGACGAAGCAATCAAGGAAAAACTAGGTGCAATCCGAGAAATATCAATCAAGTTCTCTGGAATAGACCCTGCGCAGGAGCCCCTTGACATCAGACCAGTATGTCACTACATGATGGGTGGAATTCACACAAACATCGATGGCGCAACAGAACTCAAAGGAGTCTGGGCAGCAGGCGAAGCTGCATGCAATTCCGTCCATGGTGCAAACAGACTTGGGGCAAACTCTACGTCTGAATGTATTGTTTGGGGCAAGATCACGGGAAAAAATGCAGCAGAATATGCACTAAACGCAAAGACCTCATCGCAATTCCCGCATCAACTAGTTACACTGGAAGAAAAAAGAATCTATGACGGAATATTCCGCGGACAAGGAGAATACAACCCATACGAAATACGACAAGAGCTCACCGATACAATGAATGATAAGGCATACGTATACAGAACAGAATCCGATCTGGTCGAAGGACTCAAAAAACTGCGCGAACTAAAGGCAAGGACCTGGAAGCATGTGGATGACAAGGCAAAGGAATACAACACAAACTTTTCCAATGTGATGGAGCTTGATTCGATGTTTAGAGTGGCCGAAGTAGTGCTAATTGGTGCAATCAATAGGCGCGAATCTCGTGGGGCCCATGCAAGACTGGACTATCCAAGCAGAGACGATGCAAACTTTTTACACCACACACTTGCTTACTATGATCCAAAAGAGCCAATAATGAAAAAGCACCCAGTAACCATAACTAGATACCAACCAGTGGAGAGAAAATACTAATGAAACGAAACGAAAATCGTGAGGGAATCAAAGGCATGGCAAACCCAGGCCGATACGGAATAGAGCGCTTTGCCTATTGGCTGATGAGAATCACGGGTCTTGGCCTCTTGGCATATCTGATTGGGCATGTCTATGAGACAAGCAACATTGTCAACGGTAAGACGGCATGGGATAATTTCCTTAGCCTTACCCAAACCACAGAGGGACATGTGGTTCTGACACTGGTAATTGGCATGTGTGTATTTCATACTGCAAACGGAATTCGAGTTATGCTAGGACACGGCGGGTTCGGCGTTGGCAAGCCTGCACGACCTGACTATCCATACACTCCGGCGTCACAAAACAACATGCACAAGCTTTGCATTTACGCATCAATTGGTCTTGCAGCACTTGCAATGATGTATGGCATGTCAGTATTGTTTGGTGAATAAAATGCGCGAAAGTACAATAATGAAAATCCACTATGGGACAGCCCTTGCTGCCGTAGTGCTAGTCGCAGTACATGTTTTGTTTCGAGTTACAATGATGAACTATGAGGATTCTCTGGCATATGAGAACGTCCTTGCAAACTACAAGTACCTTCCATATGCGATAATGCTGGAGCTGATCTTGGTGTTGCTGTCGGTACACGGATTCAATGGATTGCGTGTCATATTGCTGGAGCTAAAGCAGGGACGATCATACGAAAAAGCAGTAACGTACGGATGCATTGCTGGAATGGCAGGCCTAATAGCATATGGTTCAAGGACTATATTGATGGCAAGCATGGGGATTACGTAAATGAGCGAAACAGCGCTAGCGGAAGAACAATCATCGACTGAGGTCTCTTCATCCAAGATAGTAACACTGCGCATTGCAAAATTCAATCCGGAACGCGATTCCGGCCAGCAGTATGTTGATTTCAAAGTTCCATATGAGAGATGGACTACAGTTCTGGATGCAGTACTTGATGTCAAAAAGCATCTGGACCACTCAGTGGCGGTGCGATATTCATGCAGGCAGGCATCATGCGGTTCTTGTGGAATGAAGATCAATGGCAGGCCAAGGCTTGCGTGCTTTACAAAAATCTCGGAGCTAAACTCTGATATTGTGACTGTAGAGCCGATGAACAACTATCCGATTGTCAGGGACTTGGTGGTAAAACTGGACAAAATGTTTGCAAACCACAAAAAAATGCAGCCATATGTAATACGAGAAGACTCAGAGATAACTGCACCGACCAAGGAATTCAACCAGACGCCAGAGCAGCTAGAAGAATACATCCAGTTTGCAAACTGCATCAAGTGTGGTCTGTGCAATTCCGCATGCCCTACGATGGCAACAGACTCGTCATTTTTGGGTCCGCAGGCACTAGGCCAGGCATACCGATACGTTGCTGACAATCGCGATAAAGGGAAGAACTCTAGACTCAAAATCATTGATGAATCCCATGGAATATGGAGATGCCACTTTGCCGGCTCTTGCAGCCAAGTCTGTCCAAAGGGCGTAGATCCTGCAATGGGAATTCAGCTGTTGCGTGGATATTTGTTGGGATTTAGAAAATAACCTAGGCTGCCTTTTTTGGGTTTGGGCTGTTGTTTACCTGGTTGTTGATTGCCTCTGCCATGAAATGATTTGAGACATTTACCTTGACATCGTCTACCCCGTCAAGCTTTAGCAGATGATCGTGAATGTCTTGGCAAATCTTGAATCCAAAGACTGCTGGACAAAACGGGCTGGTAAGGTGCAAGTCCACTTTGACTGCGGAACCTGAAATGTCGACGTTGTCTACGAGCTCTAGATCAGTAATCGACGTGTTTATTTCTGGATCAACTATTCCGGATAACTCGTCAAAGATTTTTCTTCTGAGCTCTTGTAGGTCTTGTGACATAAACGGCAAATCATCTATGCTATATATAACCATTATAACCCTCTAGTTGGGAATGTATCGGTCTCGACTGGACAAGAACCTGGACAAGCACACATTAGATTATGTCTCGTCAATTTCTGATGATTCTGAAATTGCAATCTATGATATCATTGGCAGCCAAGCTCACTCTATAATGTTGTATGAAAATAAAATTCTCAGCAAATCCGAAGTAAAAAAAATTCTAGTCGCGCTTGAAAAGCTGAAAAAACAAAACCTATCTGACAAGTCTTCTGCCGAAGACATTCATGAGCTAATCGAAACTCTGGTCATACAAAGGACTGGCCTTGCGGCAGGTGGGAAAATGCACACTGCACGCTCTAGAAACGATCAGGTTGCGCTGGATTTACGCATGAAAATACGAGACGACATCAACACCATTTGTAATTGCATTTTGGATATGGTGGAGACACTGGTTGTATTGGCAGAAAAGCACACGGCCACTGCAATGCCTCTATACACTCACTTGCAACAGGCGCAAATTGGCACATTTTCGCACTTTTTGATATCCTATGCCGATGCATTGTTGCGTGATTTTGAGCGATTCTATGACACATTTGGGCGAGTCAACCATTCTCCCCTAGGTGCAGGACCTGTTGGCGGGACATCGTTGCCAATTAACCGAAACAGCACTGCTAGGATGCTTGGATTTTCTGGAATAGTGGAAAACTCGATTGATGCCACATCAAACAGGGACGTTGTTGCTGAATATGTAGGACATGTTGCCATACTTATGACAAATCTGTCTAGAATAGCAGAAGATCTGGTAATCTGGTCCACGTCGGAATTTTCGTTTGTGGAGCTGTCTGACCAGTTTTCATCACCGTCTAGTGTCATGCCACAAAAGAAAAACCCAGACATCTTGGAGCTGACGCGTGGCAAGACAGCGCGAGTAATTGGAAATCTGGTTGCCATACTGTCTAATCTCAAGGGGCTGGCTTCTGGATATGGCCGTGATCTGCAAGAGATCAAGCCGTCTGTCTTTTTGAGCTCGAGTACTGCAATATCTGCACTTGTGGTACTCAATTCCATGTTTGCGACACTAAAGGTAAACAAGCAAAAGATGAACCAGATAGCGGACTCGGGATATCTGGCGGCACTGGACATTGCAGAGGCTTTGGTAAAGGAAGGCCTGCCATTTAGAACAGCACACAAAATTGTAGGAAAGCTAGTCCAAATTGCACACGAATCCAAAATCTCGCTATCCGAGCTTACTGCATCTGAGGTGGCAAGGTCTGTCTCAGAGCGGGAATTTGACGCCAAAAGGCTAGGCAAAATCATCTCCTCAATTAATGCTCAATCTTCGCTTCAGAGCAGGTCTTCTCTTGGATCTGCCGGAATAGCAGAACAAAAGCGACTAATTACAAAGCGCAAGTTCACAATACGGCAATACCAGAAAAATATGGCAAGGCGCAGTGCTCTAATAACTTCTGCAATTGAAAAACTGTCTGCCAAAGTTAGACTGTTGAGTAGGTAGCGGGTTCGCGGGGATTCGGACCCCGGACAGCCGGATTAAAAGTCCGGTACTCTACCTGGCTGAGCTACGAACCCTTCGCAAATTCTCAAAACCGTGTATAATTTAGTCTTTGGATGAAGAAATTCTCTGAGATGATAACTTTAAAAAAGGAAATTCTTTGATCAAAATTCAAGCCCTTGTAGTATAGCCCGGTCTAGAATTCGGCCCTGTCACGGCTGAGACGCGTGTTCAAATCCCGCCAAGGGCGCTAACTCTTTTCTTTAATCCTAATATCTGATTGAAAAATTATACTGATAGTGAAGCTAATCAAAAAAGGTGCCGAAGGCGACATCTATCTTGTTAAATTTGATAATACGCCTGCAATTCTCAAGACGCGAAAAACAAAACCATACCGACATCCGATACTGGACAATAAAATAAGAAAGCAGCGAACCATACGGGAAGCATCAATTCTTTCTGAGGCAAAATCCTTTGGGATCAGAACGCCTCTGGTCTATCAGGTAAACACTAACGATTGTACTATTCTGATGCAGCAAATCAATGGAGTGATAGTCAGGGACCTAAAAGACGCCAAGCTAAAATCTGCATGCGCAGAAATTGGCAGAATAACTGCCACACTGCACAAAAACGGCATAATACACGGAGATCTTACCACGTCAAATTTCATATCCAAAAACGACAAAATCTATGCAATTGATTTTGGCCTTGCACAAAAATCAATCAGAGTGGAAGACCACGCCGTGGATTTGCGACTATACAAAGAGATTCTTGGCAGCGCTCATGTAAAAATAATGCAAGAGTTATGGGATGCGTTTCTGAGAGGATACAAGTCAATTATAGGCACAGAACGATTCAACAAGGTACTGACTCAATTATCGATAATAGAGGGAAGGGGAAGATATGCAAGAATGGAATGATGTGTATTTTGTATCCTCAAACAAACACAAGTATCTGGAAGCAAAGGAAATCATGTCTTCATTTGGAATAAGGCTGGGATTCTTCCAGGCAAGTTTGCTGGAAATCCAGTCTGATTCTTTATCAGCGATTGCCAAGACAAAGGCACTGGATGCATTTTCAAAATGCAAAAAACCCGTAATAATAGAAGATGATGCTCTGGTCATTTCGTCGCTTGGCGGCTTTCCAGGGCCGTATTCGTCATATGTCTTTGACACCATTGGTAACAAGGGGGTAATTGATCTGGTAAAGGGAAATAGGTCGGCAAAATTCCATGCCACAATATCGTATTGTGACAAAAAGAGAAAACCGATTCTTTTTGAGGGAATCACTCCAGGCAAAATTGCAAAAAAGATCTCAGGCAAGGGCTGGGGATATGACCCAATATTTGTCCCAAGGGGGAAAACCAAGACATATGCGCAAATTCCTGACAAGAACGCCATATCCCATAGGTATCGCGCGCTGGCAAAATTTGCTAGCTGGTTTGTGCGTACGCGGAGATAAGGGGGCTGATCTTTCTTTGCTGGTTCTGCAACAATACTATCCTTGATGCGATACTTTCGTCAACTATTGAATAGATCTGGCTTTTTTCTGCCAGCTTGCCTGCAAAGTAGCTGACCTCCTCAAATTCCAGCATGTCGGAGCGGGCAAGCCTGTTTGTGGAGCGGCCAATGTGCATATAGGATTTTATCTCAATAAAGTGCACATTTGCGCGCCTTATCATGTCTGCAAACGCCGGAATCATTTCCTCAAAATCGTTATGGTTTCTGATCATGGTCATTCGAAGGACCGTTCGTGTGTCCATGTTTTGCAATAATTCTAGAGACTGGTTCCATCTCTCCCATGAATCCGAATATCTTGGCTTGTTTATTCTCATAAATGAATCACAGTCTGCGGCGTTTGTGGATAGGTAGATCTGTGTTGGCAGTGCATCCTCGTCTTGGAGGCGCCTGAGCATCTGTGGTTCTTGGCCGTTTGTTACAAGAAATATTGACTTTGTTGCAGGCAGTGTCTTGAGGTATTTTATCAGTTCTGGAAGCTTGGGGTACATTGTTGGCTCGCCAGAAAGCGATATTGCGTAATGCGCCGGCAATAATGACTCGTCCAGTTTTTTGTGGATTGATTTTGGATCACCATAATGGCCCATGATCAGATTTTCTCGTTCTGCCATTAGCTTGGTTATGATGTCTTTTGGCTCTGCCACGTTTTGCGGGCTCATCTCAAGTGAGTCATAAAACTCCATTGGGCGCCAGCAATAGACGCACCTGTTCTCGCAGTACATTCCTGCAGGAGAAAACTCCATGCACTGGTGTGTTGATATGCCATAGAACTTGTGCTTGTAGCAGCTTTCTTCTCCTTTGAAGGATTTTTTTGTCCAGTGACACAGTTCTACAGTGGAATGATCTGATACTCCATACTTGGCCTTTTTGAGCTGTTGCTGGATGGATGACTTGATCTGAATGATATCATTTTCTACAAACTCGCCTGAGCAACTCATGATGTTTTTTGTGCTTTGGTTTTACTTAATTTTTCATTTTTGGAGTTGAGCCTGGTTTTAATGTAAAAAATTATTTCATTATGTTCAGATCTTTATTATAAAAATTCATACAAAATGTTAAATACAAAAAATTCCTATAAAGAATAATGCGGAAGGATGTAAAATCCAACAAATAGTCCGCGCGTGGCTCAGTAGAACGATATAGTGAACCATGAACGCTAAGGCGTTATGGTACAGAGAGGTATTCTCTCATGTTCTACGCTTGGGGCCACGCCCGCACATTATCTCACAAAAATTATGCAGTTTGTGCAAAATTTGTTTGCGATATCATAATGAAAACTTAAATTAAAATTCAGAGAGGTTTAGCTGAATTGAAAAAAGAACTATTCATCTCCAGGTTGCCACATTTGCGAAGACATCCTCAGCCTGCTGAGATAATCCAAAGCAAGCTGGAAACCATCCAGGGAAATGGCTTTACTTGGACTGACATTCAAAACCCAGACCGCGCAGAAATTGAAAAGCTGGGGCAAATGTACAATTTTAATTCCTTAAACCTGGATGACTCTATCTCAAAGATCCAGCTTGC
The DNA here is from genome assembly GCF_002787055.1 of Candidatus Nitrosotenuis aquarius. Taxonomy (NCBI): domain Archaea; kingdom Thermoproteati; phylum Nitrososphaerota; genus Candidatus Nitrosotenuis; species Candidatus Nitrosotenuis aquarius. Next base: position 914,342 of record NZ_CP024808.1, on the reverse strand, counting down.
AAAAATAGACAACTATGACGATCATTCCTTTATCATCCTGCATTTTCCACCACTTGCACTAAAGCGCGGCATGTCGCGATTTAACCAGCTTGCAGTATTCATCGGAAAAGATTATCTGGTTACCATACACTATGGAGAGCTCAAACCGCTAGTGGAAATGGTAAGTCGCTGCAAAGACGATTCCAAGTACAGAAATGAACTGCTTGGCAAGTCGTCTGGATTTCTGCTATACAAAATAGTTGATGCTCTAGTAGACGAACTACTGCATACATTGCGCAGAATTGTGGAGAATCTGGATGAGATAGAAGACGATGTCTTTGACGAAAACAAGTCCACACCAAAAAAGATTTCATTATTGAGGCGTGAAATCACAATACTGCGTCGTATAGTCCATCCGCTGCGAAAAACCGTACTGGAAACATCAAAGAACACGCAACGCTTCTCAAATCCCGATGATGATCTGGTGATTCATTTTGATGACGTAATTGATCACATTGACAAAGTGGCAGAAACACTGGACGAGGCAAAAGAAACAATGGAGATCTACAAGGACACTGACTTTCTACTCTCTACTGAAAAATCAAACAAAATACTTGCAACACTTACCATAATATTCACGCTAACAATTCCGCCGACCGTAGTTGGCGCCATCTATGGCATGAACATAAACCTGCCAGGCGGAATCCAGACAGGAAGCTGGACGTTTCTTGGGGAATATACGGCACTAATTATAATGCTGATTTTATCTATGATTCCATCTGGACTATTGTATGCCTATTTTTACAAGAAGAAATGGCTTGCTGACTAGTGAACCCACGGAAATAGGTAGTTTACGCCCCACCAAACTACGGCTACAGTTATTGCCATTCCAATGAACCAGCCCTTGCCTTGCATAATCGGTCTTTTTTATAGGGAATAATAAATTTGTCCTTGATTTTTAGCTGTAGTTAGGTTAATAGTGGATCTGTCGGCTTTGGTTTTTGCGGCCTTCGTAGTACAGTGGCTAGTATAGGGGACTGTGGATCCCCGGACAGGGGTTCGATTCCCCTCGAGGGCCTACACCTTTAATTCCCTCAGAATTGTATTTACAAAAAACATGAAGGCTGCTTACTTTGATGGCTCCAAAATATCACTGCAAAATGACTATCCGAATCCCAAACCCGGGGAAGCCCTAGTCAAAGTCAGGCTGGCCGGAATCTGTGGCACAGATCTTGAGATGATTCAGGGCTATGCCTCATACACCGGCGTTTTAGGCCACGAATTTGTCGGCGAGGTAATATCTTCTGAAAATAAAAATCTGATTGGCAAACGCGTTGTAGGCGAAATTAATGCAGGCTGCGGAAAATGCTCCATGTGCACAACCGGATTGGAACGACACTGTCCAAATAGAACAGTACTTGGAATATACAAGCGAGACGGAGCATTTGCGCAATATCTATCACTTCCTGAAAAAAACCTACACGTTATACCTGACTCTATTTCTGATGAGCAGGCCGTCTTTGTAGAGCCACTGGCAGCTGCATTTGAAATTGAAGAGCAACTGAAAATCGACAAAGACTCGGCAATCGCAATACTTGGAGACGGAAGACTGGCTCAGCTGATCACACGAGTGCTTGGAATACACCACAAAAACATTACCTGCTTTGGAAGACATCAAAACAAACTGCAATTATTGGCCAAGCTTGGAGTAAAGACAAAAATTGGCATTTCAGCAGAAGATGAACACAAATTCGATGTCGTAGTGGAGGCAACGGGAAGCGAATCCGGATTCTTAGATACCATGCGACTTGCAAAGCCAAGGGGCACGGTTGTACTAAAATCCACCATGTCATCAAAGAACAAGATAGACCTGACTGCCGCCATAGTAAACGAAATAACCTTTATCGGCTCTAGGTGCGGTCCGTTCAGGCCTGCAATCCAAGCCCTGGTAACAAGCACAGTATATGTTGATGATCTAATTGACACTGTCTATCCGCTGGACAAACTAGATGAAGCGCTAGATGCAGCAAAAAGTCCAGGTCGACTCAAAATTTTTCTTAGGCCCTAAAAGATTCCGTACTTGCTTGATTCCATTTCTTCTTTGATGGCAAACTTTACTCGAAGGCTGGTCTTTTCCATTTTTTGGGCAAGCCAGGAGAGAAACTTTTTTTCGCTTCCCTTGCCCTTTAGCTTGGAAAAATCAGCCCCCATCTGGTCTGCTAATTTTTGCACCAAATCAGAGCGCACAGAAACTACGTAAAAATGCCAGCCAAACGCAAATTCCGAATCGGTAATAGTAAAGCCGTCCTTCTCATGAACCATTTCCTCTAGGCCTGACAATGTCCTGATTATCTCCTTGCTAGACTTGTCATAATCCGTAGCAGAAACGTTGATGTTGAGTCGCATGCTTTGCTTATGTGGCTGAAAAATAAAAGGTTCGCTATTTTATGAGATGCCTTACCTCTATGTTAAAAAAATTATCCAGTATTTCGATGTAGGCTTTGACAGGAGCTGGGATCTCCTGAGTGCAGGCCAGTCCGAGATTTTTTGCATTTATCCAGATCATTACTGTCTGCAGTATGGTCAGAAACCTGTCGTTTCCTGTGTCTGGCGAGCCCACTGCCTTGGTGTATCGCTCTGCATGCTCCCATGCGGTGGTAAAGTCAATGCATTCTGTCTCAAATACTGCCATTATCTGGTCCTTGAGACTCTTTGCTAGGATAAATGGAGTCTGGTGCAACAGATATGGAAATCTGACCTTGTTTGGGATTACTCCAGGTAATGGATCAAAAATGGTGATAATCTTGCATCCCGGCCTCAAATTGGAGAATTTTTCAAGCATCTTTGCGATTATGGCCTCATCTGAAAACCAAAACAGGACTATTGTTGCATCTGATAGGTCTGCATCCGTTATGTCTTGGTGTAATGCGATTATCTTTGGATCTTTTTTTATCTGTGAGATTTTTTCCGGGTCATTGTCGATTCCGACTGCTCGGGCTCCAAATTCTTTGGCAGCTATTTGCAGGCTGTTTCCGGTTCCGCATCCCAGGTGATAGAAAACATCGTTTGCACCAAGGCCTGCAAACTTGAAAATCTCTCGCAATGAATCATCCAATAGCTGAACTTCTTGGCCTGAAATTATAGAATCTGGCAATGACGAAATGTATTCCTCTATTTTCACACTGGAAATGTGACTTGGGGAAATTTAATCTCTAATACTCTCTAGGGTTGATACTGCTTGCCATAGTGTAACTCGCACGTATGATGGCAGGTTCGGGTCTTGCGTCACATCATCAATTTGGGATATTGCATTTGCGGCTCTAATCGAAACTGGGTCTTGGCCCGACTTGAGATTGGTAATCAAGTCTGTCAGATTCTTTTTGATGTTCTTTGGTGTCGTAGGACTTGAGGCAACCTGGGTTAGTGTCTGGATTGCCACTTCAAGTGATTTTTGGTTTTGAGCCTTTTTGTCTGCCATGCCTAATTCATTTTGTAATATTGACACTAGTTTTAAAATCTACACCCTAGAACTCCACAAAAACGTTGTCAGATTCTACTATTGTTCTATATGCCCTGAGGTCCCTGATTTTGGCTGGGAACTTTTCCAGCTTGCCGCTCATGCAGTTGAACTTGGCACCATGCCATCCGCACGTGACAATTCCACCCTCCAAGACTCCTCCTGAAAGACTTGCTCCTGCATGTGTGCATGTGTCGTCACAGGCAAAATAATTTCCGTCAATGTTTGCAACCAGGATCTCTCGTCCATCCGCGGTTACCTTTGTCATCTTTCCTGGCGGAATCTCTGATGTCTTGCCTACAATGATTTTGCCCATTATTCCATGATGTTTTGGTATTTCTTAAAAATCTAATGCACGAATCGGACTGTGTTTTCCAGCTTGCCTATCTTTTCTATTTCCATCTCTATTTTGTCCCCGTCCTTTAGGAAGACTGCGTCTGGCTTGTTTAGCATCACGCCTGCAGGAGTTCCCGTAGATATGATGTCACCGCGCTCTAGTGTCATCACTCTGCTCAGTTTTGCCACAATTGATGGGATTTTTATGAACATGTTTGCGGTGTTTGAATTTTGGCGCAATACTCCGTTTACCTTTGTGGTCATTTTGAGATTTTGGGGATCTGGGATTTCGTCCGCAGTTGTAATCCATGGTCCGCATGGCGCAAATGTGTCAAATCCCTTTGCGCGCCCAAACTGTTTGTCTTGTGCCTGAATGTCCCTTGCCGATACGTCATTGAAGACCATGTATCCAAAGATAGAGTCCATTGTGTCTTTTTCTTGTATGTTTTTGCAGTCTTTGGATATGATAATTGCAAGCTCTACTTCATAGTCAAGCTGTTTTACAAAACTAGGGCAGACAATCTCGGAATTTGTACCGTTCAGTGTAGTCCTTGGAATTATTACTATGGCAGGCTCTGTTGGCGGTGTTAGGTTCTGCTCTTTTGCGTGATCCACATAGTTGAATGCAAGGCAGATCACCTTGGGCGGATTTGGGATTGGAGCCAAGATCTTTGCATCGGATAACTTTACGGAATAGTCAAGCTTGGGGTTTTGCGATACGACTTCTTTGTACCAGCCGTCAAACAAAAACTCCTTAATCGATAACGGAATTGGGATTCCTGTCTTTGATATGATTTCTTCTTTTGTTGCAATTTGTCCGTCCTTGACAAATCCATAAGTCTCCTTGCCTCCAATCAAAAATCTGCCAATCTTCATTGTTTTCTCACTTGTGTGTGTAAATTGCTTGAAGCATAGAATCCTTTCTGCAGTATCCGAATCTTACGAATTGTATTTCCTTTCCCTCTTTTAGCTCGTTATAGTGGGGTTCTGTAAAAACGTTGATCTCCTGCAGGCTTGATGCATTGAATTCCTCGCCGATGAAGAGCTGGCTTGGAATGAGGACCTTGATTTTCTGCGCATTTTTTTGTGCAACCCAGTGAACTTTGGGAATATCTGTTCCCAACCCGTCTCCGATGTATTGGCCTTCTAGTGGGGACTGGCTTGTTATTTTGACATTGCCTAGGCCCATAAAGCGAATTGCATCGCCTGGCTTTAGCTTGTCGACGTCTTCTGACTCTACGTAAAATCCGCCATCATGTTCTATTGTGCGCTTGCCCATGTCCTTGGTTGGGTGGTTTGGCATGGTGATTGTACTTGATGGTAAATCCTTGATCTTAATTGAGGCTGGATTTTTGACCATGTGCAGCCGGATGCTTTCTGGGTCGACTATTTTGCGGTTAAACGACTCTAGGGTTTCAAACGGTGCCAGTGTGTCTGCCTTTGTAAATCCTAATGACAATACGAATTTTCTGATTGCGTCCTGTCGTATTCCTCGTCTTTTTAGTGCCTCTAGCGTTGGAAGCCTTGGGTCGTCATATCCGGAGACCTTGCCCTCTTCAATTAACGGTCGCAAAACTCTCTTGGATACTGGCATTCCCTCAAAGCCAAGTCTTGAGAACTCGATGACCTTTGGCTTTCTCATCTTTAGCAGATCCAAAATTGTATAGTACAGCTCGTTTCTCAGCTCGTACTCCTTGGTCCTAAATGCATGTGTCACTCCATCAACGCTGTCCTCAATTGCCACCGCAAAGTCGTAGCTTGGCCAGACTCTATACTTGTCGCCAAGCAATGGATGCTTTGTTTCTATGATTCTAAACATCACTGGATCTCTCATCACGGTGTTCTCTGAGCTCATGTTTCCTCGGAATCGGACTATGGCGTCCCCCTGTCCGAATTTTGAGAACATTTTGTCCCATCTGTCCTTGTTTTGTTCAAGCTCGCCCATGCTGCACTTGCATGGCTTCATCTCTCGCCTGTTTGCAGAGATTGTCTCTTGCTTGCACGTGCAGACATACGCATAGTTGCCATCCAGCATTTCCTGGCATTTTTTGTAGAGTAGTTCTATGTCGTCTGATGTGTTCTTTACTCGATCGTACTTTACCTCAAGCCAGTCAAGGCCTACCTTGATTGCCGCGTAATATTCCAGTCGTTCAGCTTCTGGGTTTGTATCGTCAAATCGCAAAATCAGCTTGCCGCCGTACATTTTGGCATACTCCTCATCGATTATGGCTGCCTTTGCGTGCCCAATGTGTGGATATCCGTTTGGTTCTGGTGGGAACCTTGTGACAACTTTGCCGTGCTCTGCTCCTTCAAGTGGGGGCAAGCCTTCTCGCTCTTCTTGCTTTTTTGGCTTTTCTGCAAGCAGGTCTGGGAACTTGTCTTGGATCTGTCTTTTGATTTGGTCCTGCGACATTTGGTTTACGGAATTTACTATCTCGATTATGGCCGGCATTATTTCCTTTACCTGGGTTCGAAGTAACGGCTCTGTTCCGAGAATTTTGCCTAGGACTATTTTGTCCTGGGTTTTGCCGTGGTCTAGTGCGTTTTGCAGTGCTGCTCTTAGTATCTTGTTTCTTACTTGTTCACTCAATCTACAGGCTCCTAGTTACAACAAAATCCAAAAGCGCAATCATTTCTGATTTTGCAGGACCTGAATATTTTGCCAAAGAACGCTTTGCCTTTTGCGCATAATCCAGAGCTGCTTTCCTTACTTCTTGCTCTATGTGCAGGTCTCGCATCACCTCTATTGCCTTTGCAATGTCTGATTTTGCGGCCCTTGGATTTCCAAATACTTTGAGGATTATTTTTTTGGATCTTGGGTCTGCCTTTTGTATTGCAAGCAGTATTGGCAGGGATTTCTTTCCTTCTCGCAGGTCGTTTCCTACTGGCTTTTTTGTGATCTTGGGGTCGCCCAAGACTCCGATATAGTCATCTGTTATCTGAAATGAAACGCCGAGGTTTTTTCCAAATGACGCCAAGTTTGCAACGTCTTGCGGTTTTTTGGCGCAAATTGCGCCCATTGCGCACGATACCTCAAAGAGGGCCGATGTCTTTTTTTCTATCATGGTGATGTATTCTGCCTTGGTAGGGATCTTTTTTCCCTCGGCCATCTTGATGTCAAGGACTTGGCCTTCACACACGTCTACGCACGCCTTGGCTAGCCTTGCAACAAGGCCTGATGATACCTGCGGATTTCTGACCCTGTCTGTGGAAACCATCTCAAATGCCTTTGAAAACAAAACGTCCCCTGCAAGTATTGCAAGCGGCATGCCAAATCTAGTATGTACAGTTGGAACGCCGTGTCGCATCTCATCATTGTCCATGATATCATCGTGAACCAAAGTAAAGTTGTGAACCATCTCTATTGCAGCAGCTGCCGGAAGTGCGTCTTTTGTCGAGCCGCCAAGCATTTGGCAGCTTTTCAGTACCAAATATGGCCTAAGTCGCTTGCCGCCGTTGACAATTAGGTGAGCGCCTGCCTTGTACAAAACATCCGGTCTACCGTTCAGATTTGACTTTAGATAGGAATTGATCTTTTTTGCAGTGCTTGGGAGTGTCTTTACCATTAGTTTAGCAGCCTCCAGTTGTTTGTTGGAAAGTGGTATTTGAGTGATTTTTCCAGTATCTGCTTGTGCTCTGGCCTCATCCATTTGTCAAAGACTGGTTTGTGTTTTTGAATCATTGCCTCATCTGACGCATATAGAAAATACAGGGCAACTAGCATCCACGGACAATAAATCTGAGGATTTTTGTCAATGTCTGAGAGCAATTCCTTTTCGTCTACCCACTTTATCTCACTAATCTCGTCTTTGACTAGTTTCATTTGAAAATCATCTGGGACTAGGCCGATCAATGTACCGCAGATCTCATTTTCCGATCCCACATCCTTGTATGGGACGTGATACTCGAACTTGAAGAGATAATCCAGCTTGCACTGGGCGCCGATTTCCTCTGGTAGTCTTCGCTCTGCAGACGACACATAGGTCTCTGTCTTTCTTGGGTGGCTTGCGACCGTGCCGTCCCAGTCTCCTGGCCAGAGCATCTTGCTTTCACTCCTTCTTGTAAGTAAGAGCCTGTGGTCCTTGTCAAAGAGCAATACAGTAAATGCGCGGTGAAGCTTGCCGTTTGGAAGGTGGCACTTTACTTTTTCCTCTGTGCCTATTGGGTTGTCGTTGCTATCGACTAGGATTAGAAATTCTTCTGCCATGTCTATCGAAATACTGTTCCCTCAAACTTGTTTTTTTGTATTGCATCGACTATTCTTTGCGGCTTGTTTCCGTTTACAAAAAAGACCTTTAGGCCCATCTTGGAAATCTTGGTTGCCTCTTCGACTTTGCGCCTCATGCCGCCTGTGACATCCATTGGTATGTCCTGTATTGATGCTTGTTGGTCCCTCATGTCGTGGATTAGCCGTTTTGTCTTAAAATCGGAATACAGCCCGTCCACATTTAGGACAAATATTGAGAGCCTTGGGCGTAATGTTTTTGCCAGAATGCTCATAATTTTGTCTCCTGATAAGATGTAGGATTTTTTCTGGCCGTACCACAACGCATCGCCAAATGTTACTGGAACCAAATTGGATTCTGCAATTTTTTTGACTTCCTTTACCTTTGGTATGATTGGTGTGTTTCCTGCCATAAAGTCAGTTGGCGGAAGGCAGTACGGGTTTAGCTTGTTTTTTGCAAAAGAATCCAGAATTATCTTGTTTAGCTGAATCATCGAGTTTTTGACTATTGCAACGCCATGGTAGTCGTATTTTGCGGGCTTTGTGTGCATGTCATATTTGACAGACCAGTAATGGCCAAATGATCCCCCGCCGTGCACTATGATGAAGGGTTCTGAGATCTTTTTTAGCTGTCTTGCAATGCTGTCTATGGTCTTTGTTCTTGGAGAAAGAGGTCTTTCCTTGTTGGTTATGATAGAGCCTCCAAGCTTGATGAGAATCATAATTGACCTCAGAAATGGCCTCAGTTAAAAAGTATCGAGTGGTACTATACTTTTTGCTCAACACCGGCGGTGTCTATTTTTGTTGCAAAACATTCGTATTCTGATAGTGCATCAAGTGTGTCTTTCAGACTGGACTCGTCAACTAGTACTACGACGCATCCGCCGTCTCCTGCGCCAGTCAGCTTTGCACCATATGATATGTCTTTGACTGATTGCACCATTGAATCCAGGGTTTGGTTTGATACACCTATTTTTTGCAGGTGTGCTTGGTTTACGATCATTTTCTCCCCAATTTTTTCAAGGTCATTTGCCCTCAGGGCATCCAAGGACTCTTCAATCAGCGCAGATTCGTTCTGGCAAAGAAGGGAAAACTCGTCAGGATGTTTCTCCTTGAACTGTTTTACTCGCGATACTACCTCACTGGTTGAATGAACCATCTTTGAATTGGCAATGACTAGCTGAAACTTGGGCGCAAGATTCAGGTTTTTTGTTCCTTGTTTTGTATATTCCATTATTCCGCCAAAGGTACAGCTTGCGGTGTCTGCCCCAGACGCATTCTCAAAGACGGTTTTTTCTGCTTCCAGTGCAAGGCTCGATACTTTTTCTTTGGAAAATTTTGCAAAAAGGCCGGAAATTGAGCTTGCTGCGGCAACGCAACAAGCAGACGATGAACCAAGGCCGACACCGGGCGGGATCTCTGATCGTATTGTTATTCCAAGTCCTGATTCAGAGTTGAATTGCTTTAGAATTTTTTGGGCAACAAATACCACTGGCCTAAATTTTGCATCGACATTTTTGATTGGCTCGTCTTTTGGTATGGAAATAGTTCCAAGCGCAGAGTCTATCTGGATTGTACTGGAATCGACAAGCTCGGACTCTACTGTTATTCGCCTATCTATTGCGCATAAAACTGCCTTTCCGCCATACACGATAAAATGCTCGCCAAACAAGATCACTTTGGCAGGAGCAGATGCTATTGACTTCAACTAAACACGATTGATGCGTATCCGACAACGGAGCTCTTGTCTCCGGCAATATCGCCACTAGTTGCATACTTGAGCAGCTTTCCTTGTGTTGCTCCAAGTTCCTTGCATGCAATCATCGTTGAGGCAATTGCTCCGTATCCGCACGCACTTACCCTCCTTTCATTCAATATTTCATAGAATTTTTCAACATCTAATTTCAGTATCGGTTCGATGAGTGCCTTATCCTGCTTGTATGCAAAATCGTTTGGCTCATAATGCGTAAAGTCGGATGAGCCAATTATGATGGTTTTTCTTTCCCTTGCAAGCTTGGCAACGGCATTGCCCACTTCCTGCATGTATTCATAGTCCTGATCATTTAGGATGATGGGCAAGATTTTGAACGGTTTTTTGTAAAACTGCATCAGCATTGGTACCTGAACCTCGATGCTGTGCTCTCTTGTATGGGAAAAATAATCAATTTCAATTATTCTTGATATCTCGTTGATTTGTTTTGCTGCATCCGAATCGACTTCCACTGGTCCTAGCGGGGTCTCCCAAGAACAGTCCTTCATTGTTGCAATGTTGCATCCAATACCCCAGTGGTTTGGGCCCAAAATTACGGCAGTGTCAAAGTCTTGGCTTGCAATACTCTCAAAGGAATGAGTGGCCACAGGGCCTGAATACATGTAGCCTGCATGAGGGCAGATTGCTCCATAGATCTTTTCTTTTTTTTGATGAATCTGGCCTATTCCAAACTCGCTTGATATGGAATTAGTAATTGATTGCTCGAGTTTTGATTTTTCTTTTGGATAGAACATGCCAGCAACTGCTGGTGTTCTAATTCGCATCTATTCTAGTTCCTCTTCAGAAATCTTTGTTTCGAAATCGTCGATTTCGTATTTCATTGGGTCGTTTTCGCCCAGCTTTCCCTTTTGGATTAGTATTTCTCTTGCCAGCAGCCAAAATACTGTGGCAAGCGATTTTCTTCCTCTGTTGTTTGCTGGAATGACTACGTCGATTTTTGATGTGACATTGTCGGTATTTGATACGCCAATGACTGGAATTCCTGCATTTGTTGCCTCTGTGATTGCCTGCGAGTCAACTTGAGGATCAGAAATAATGACTAGTTTTGGTTCAGTGTAATATGGCAATGATGGGTTGGTCAGTGTTCCTGGCATGAATCTGCTTAGCATCTTTCTAGCACCTGTGATTTCGCAGAACTTCTCAATTGGGGTGCTTGCATATTCTCGTCCAGAGCAAACCAGTATTTGTGATGGTTCTATTCTGTTGATGAATTTAGCTGCAGTCTTGATTCTTGCCAATGTTTGGTCCAGATCAATCATGTAGAGTCCTTCAGGGCTTGCCTTTGTGATGAATGGCTGCATGAAGGTTGTCTTGACAGTAGTTCCTACTCTTATTCCTGTAGAGAGGATCTTTTTCTTGATGTCTTGTGGTTCTGTCTGCTGACTCATTTTACGATTTTAAACCTCTGCCATACCCGATATTAAACCATGCTCTGAGAGACGAATCAATTCGTTTAGTTTTGCTATTCTCTCGCCGCCCACTACGCCCACCTTTAGCATTTTAGAACCAGTGGCGACTCCAATATGAGAAATCTGGTAATCTGTGGACTCGCCTGATCTGTGCGATGTTATGATTCCTATTTTGTTCTTGGAGGCAATCTGCGCAAATTCTAGTGCATCGTAGAGGCTTCCTGCCTGGTTTACCTTGAGAATGACACCGGTGCATGATTTTTTCTTTACAGCTTTTTGTAGAATTTTTGGATTTGTGACTGTTAGGTCGTCGCCTGTGACAAACGTCTTTGGGAATTTCTTTGCCAGTATAGCCATGTCATCAAATGCTTCCTCGTGTACTGCGTCTTCTGCATAGATTAGCTTGTATTTTTTTATGATGTCTGCGGCAAAGTCGATTTGCTCTTCTGGGGTGTTCTCAAAGCCTGCCCTGTCGTAAACGTACTTTTTCTTTTTCCCATCCCATTGCGTAGATGATGCAAAGTCAGCGCCCAACGCTACTTCTTTTCCTAGGGTGTAGCCAAGGTTTTCTATTGCCTGGGCAGAGATCTCTAGTGCTTTTTCGTTGTCCATCTCTGGCGCCCATCCACCCTCATCGCCCCTGCCGTTGGTAAATCGAGGGTTGTCTTTTTGGAGCGCCTTGCCAAGCTCCTTGTGGACTGCCAAGTTCATCTCTATTGATTCTCTTGGTGTCTTTGCCCCAATTGAGCAGATCAAAATCTCTTGAATGTCAGGGGTTCCGGGACCTGCATGGGCTCCTCCCCCAAGAATGTTTCCTAGCGGAAATGGGAATCTCCATTTTTTGGTCTGCGAAATTACCTTAAAGAATGGCTCGTCTCTTGCCTTTGCAGCAGAGTCAATTGACGCTATGGTAAGTGCATATGCCACTGCCCCGCCGATTTTTGAATAATTATTGGTAGAGTCTATTTTTCTTATCTCTCTTTGAATTGACTTTAGGTCGTCCGAGTCTAGGCCGACAAATTTTTTGATATTCTTGTTTAGAATTTGGAGGCTTTTTTCTGGCTTGTTGTCTGCAAAGCTTTGCGCTTCGTATTTTCCAACACTTGCACCAGATGGGGCGCAGGCTCGGCCAAGGTGTTTTTTGTCTGAAATAACATCTATTTCGATTGTCTTGCTACCGCGACTGTTGTAAAGCAGTCTGCCTCTTACCGATGTGATCTTTGGCAAGCTACTCTAGCTCAGATTGAACTTCCAAGTAACGTCTTTGGATTGCCTCGTAGAATGGAATGACTTGTTGCATCGTCTCTACGGTTGTCAACATCATTCTTCTGCAGCAATATCTTTTCAAACCAAGTGAATCTAAAACTTTGACTGGTTCTTCTCCAGCTTTGATCCTGTTTTGATAATCATCGTATTTATCAGCAATTAGATTTCCACAAGTGAAACATCTGACTGGGATTAACACAACGACAAAAATCAAGTAAGGTTATAAAAACCATCCATGGAATTTTGCTGCGGGAGTCGCCAAGCCTGGCCAACGGCGCTAGCTTGAGGGGCTAGTATCTTAGGATTTCGTGGGTTCAAATCCCACTTCCCGCATTCCTCACTTTTTCATTGACTTGATTAATTCTGCGCGTCTAATCTCTTCAGTAATCGCAATTCGCGTCTCTTCGACTAGAATTCTTGCAACATCAAGCTTTCTTCTTGCCTCTTTGACGATCTTATCAAAATACGCAAATGGATACAGCATCAAATACAGCTCATCCATTTTCTCAAACATCTTTCTTGCGTCCTCTGACTTGCCGACTCGGATCTTGTCATAGACGTCTCTTCGCATCTCCCCGATGCAGTCCAACAATCCCAAAACATAGGACTCGTCCTTTACCTTGAGTGATTCTGGGCTTGGGATCTCTTTGCCTTGGATTAGTGCCAAAAACGATGATGCCTCTACGAATTCCTGCTCAGATGGTATGAGATACTTGTATAGTGCCTTGTCGATGTTTTTGCGGTATTGCTCTAGAAGTCTTTTTGCCTGCAAGATCTTTTTTGCAGCTGCCTTTGTGTCGTTTTTGTGGCAATCTATTATGGATTCGCTACACAACGTGATGATCTGTCTTGTGTTTTTGATCAGACTTTCTCGTTCATCTAGGTTTTTTTCTAGTGCCTTTGAGATTTTGTCCAGATATTTCTTTGTTGAATCCATAGTCTTGTTCTGCAAACCTAGGATAAAGTCGTTTTCAAATAACTTATTTTATGTCAGAAATTTAGCTGTATTATGGAAATCACAGTCAAACAAATGTATCAAATCGAGGAAAACGGCCACCAGATGGGCTTTCCGAGGCAGCTAATGATGGAAAACGCTGGCGCCTCGATGGTAAAAAGAATAGTGGAAAAATTTCCAGACATATCATCAAAAAAAATCCTAGTCTTTGCAGGCCTTGGCAACAATGGCGGCGACGCGCTAGTGGTTGCACGACACCTGGCAGGATACGGAAGCAAAGTAACCGTAATACTGCTGGGAAATCCGTCGGACATCAAGACCATAGAATGCAGAACAAACTGGCAAGTCCTAGAAAAGATGAACTCGATTCAGCTTGGGTTTGGCCCAAACGACGCTGCAAACTTTGATGTTGACATCATAATTGACGGAATCTTGGGCACCGGAATCTCTGGAGACATTCGTGAGCCACATGCGTCGGCAATTGATCTTATCAACAAAACAAAAGCATTCAAAGTAGCAGTCGATGTTCCTTCTGGCGTTGACCCAGACACAGGAAACACTGCCAACAAGTACGTAACAGCAGACATGACTGTGACATTTCACAAAATGAAGCGAGGCATGCCAAAAAGAAAGGACCTGTGCGGAACAATCTTTGTTGAAAAGATTGGCATCCCACCAGAAGCCGAAATAGGTGTACTATGATAGTTCATCAGATTCCTGTTGGCAGCATGCAGAACTTTACCTATGTCTTGGAAGATGAGTCAACAAGTGAGGGAATCATAATTGATCCGTCTTGGGATCTGGATGAAATAATGAGAATTGTCCAGAAAAACAATATCAAAGTAAAATACATCGTAAACACCCACCATCATTTTGATCACACAATAGGAAATGACACAATAAAAAATGAAACGGGTGCACCCATACTACAATACAAGACATCCACAATAAAGCACGACCTGGAGGTCTCTGATGGAGACAAGATCAAATTTGGCAGCTCCGAGCTTACCGTAGTTCACACCCCTGGCCACTCCAAGGACAGCATGTGCCTTGTAGGTGATGGCAAGATTTTCTCCGGCGACACACTCTTTGTTGGAACATGCGGAAGGGTGGATCTGCCTGGGGGAGATGCAAGGGAGCTGTATCATAGTATAGTCAATATTTTGCGCAAAATGGACGATAATCTCGTGATGTATCCTGGGCACAACTATGGCTCTGCGCCGACCTCGACTCTGGGCACACAAAAAAAGATGAATTTTGTAATGCAGCCAAGAACAGAAGCTGAATTTTTGGAAATAATGGGTATTGGCTAATTGCACAAGGATGTAGATGTTTTTGTACAAAAAAATGGAGAAAAATTCCTAGAGCAACTAGAAAAAAAGCAATTTCTCTTCTCTCTGGTAATATCGTACACTGAAACCTGCACAATTCCCGGAATCACCGTGGCTGGAAAAACACCCGAAGTACTTCCGTATACCTCTCCTGCAGATGCAGAATTTCTCAACTTTGGATACTGCAAATGCATTGATGCAATACCGATGACTCCTGATGGAAAGCCGACGCCAGCACTATTAACAAAGACTGCGCTAGAGTCAGCAAGCATCCCAAATATCATAGTAAATGCCGGAAGCAAAATTGCTCCACAGATGCCGTGTTTTGAAACCGGCCTGACTCATGGAAAAAACATCACAGTAGAGCCTGCCATGTCAATTGACGATGTAACCCATGCAGTAGAATACGGGAGGATGATTGGCAGAGCACTTGGTTCCACTACTGACTGTCTTGTGATTGGTGAGAGCATCCCTGGAGGCACTACCACTGCACAGGCAGTCCTGACGTCTCTTGGAATAGACGGATCAGTCAGTAGCAGCATGCAGGAAAATCCATTATCATTAAAACAAAAAATTGCAAACGATGTCGCAAAAAGAACCGAATCAAAAAATCAATTTGATGTTGTCTCAAACGGAGGCGACCCAATGATACCTACAGTTGCAGGAATTCTCAGTACCGCATCTGCCCAAACCAAGGTTATTTTGGCAGGTGGCACACAGATGGCAGCAGTTCTGGCATTTGGCAGAATCACCGGGTATAATCGAGACAATGTCGCAATTGCCACAACATCATATGTGACAGACGACAAGACGGCAAATCTTGTAAACATGATATCCCAAATAGACCAAATCCCAGTGTTCTCAGTCAGGCTAGCGCTGGGCAAATCCAAAATCCAAGGACTGCGTGCATTTGCAAATGGGTTCGTAAAGGAAGGAGTCGGCGCAGGCGGGGCATCGCTTGCAGCAATGCTGAAAATTGGAATCGACTCTGATCAATTACTTGCGCTAACCGAAAAACAATACTTGGAAACTATTTCACAGTAACAGATTTTGCCAGATTTCTTGGATAGTCGGGGTCTGTGTTCTTTTCTATTGCGGAATAATACGATAGCAGCTGAATTGGAATTATCTCAATTAGAGGGTATAGGGCATCATCTATGGTTGGAATCTGTATCCAGTGATCATAGACGTCACTTGGCTTGTCAGAGACTCCTATGATCTTGGCACCGCGCGCCTTTATCTCTCGAGCACTAGTAAGGGTGTCGTTATAGGTAAAGTCGTTTGGATTTATTATCACAACATAGACGCTAGAGTCCATAAGGGCAAGCGGCCCGTGTTTTAGCTCACCACCTGGAATCCCTTCTGCATGAATGTATGATAGCTCTTTTAGCTTTAGCGCAGATTCTGTCGCGATAGGATAGTGGACTGCTCTGCCCAAAATGTAAATATCTTGGACGTCCTTGAGCTCTTTTGCTATTTCCTTGATCTTGGTGTGATCAGCTAGTGCCTTGGCAACAGCCGATGAAATCTTTTCACCATCAATGTTGATGCATCCATCACAGAGTTTTTTGGTAATTTTGTAGATGATGCTAAGCTGCGCAGTAAAGCTCTTCGTTGCCGCCACGCCTATTTCTGGACCACAACCCATTCCAATTACTACTGCAGACTCTTGCGCCAGGGATGATGTCAAAATGTTTACTATAGATAGAATCTTGGCGTTTGCCTTTTTGGCTATTTTGACTGCCTCTAGTACGTCTGCGCTCTCGCCGCTCTGGGATATTGCAATTAGAATAGAGTTTGGCTCTATTGTCTCTGGCGTAAATGATAATTCGCTGGATATGATTGGCTCTACTTTGATTTTTGCGTATTTTTGCCACAGATATTTTGCAACCAGCGCTGCATTGTAGCTTGTACCGCTTCCTGTAACATAGATGCTCCGCGCATGCCTAATGAATTCCGTTGCGGTATTGATTGCGTCTGCAGATTTTTCACCAGCTGACACTATAGTTTCTGGCTGCTCTGATATTTCCTTTAATGTAAAGTGCGCATAGTCTCCCTTGTATGCGTCTGCAAATTCCTTTGATACTTTTGTCACCTGGTGCTTTACTGCATTTCCATCAAAATCGTAAATCTGAATTCCAATTCTGTCCAGTATTACCAGCTCGCCATTGTCCAAATAGATGGCATCATCGGTCTTTTCGATAAATCCCAAGACATCGCTTGATAGGAAAAATCCCTTTTTGCCAATTCCAATTATTAGTGGCTCGTGGTATCTTGCGGCTGACAAAATTCCATTCTCAAACATTGCGACAAACGCATAGTGGCCCTTTAGCTTGGATACTGTCTTTATCATGGATTGTTTTATGTCGTGGGTTTGGTCATAGTTGAACTGGAGCAGATTTGCAATCACCTCGCTGTCTGTCTGACTCTGGAAGCGATAGCCTCTATTTTCGAGGTCTGCCTTTAGCTCCTCATAGTTTTCTATTATACCGTTATGTACAATGGCTATTTTGCCAGAGCTGCTAGGGTGTGGGTGCGCATTGACATCGGTAACATTTCCATGTGTTGCCCATCTGGTGTGGCCTATTCCTACATGGCCTGGCAAATTATCCAAGTGTAGCGCATTATTCACTACTTCTACTTTGCCTACTCCCTTTTTGACCACAATGTCATTGTCGGATTTTGTGGCAACGCCTACGCTGTCGTATCCGCGATACTCCATTCGCTTTAAGCCCTTGACCAAAATTGGCGCTGCCGGCAAATCGCCATAATAGCCGATAATAGAACACATTTTCTGTACTGATCTAGTAAAATGGTGTATTAAAGATAAGCTTGTCTTAGGATTGTTCTGCAGGTGCTTCTTCTTTTACTTCAGGCTCGGCTGCTGGGGCTGGTGCCTGGACCTTGAATCTTGGTGATAATTGGATGCTGTTTTCCTCTTTTACCGTTACTGTGTATGATGGGACTGTGATGACTCTGTCGCCAATTGTAATGTGGCCGTGGACAATTGCCTGTCTTGCCTGGTATGGTGTCTTTAGTGTGAACTTTCTCTGAACTATTGTTTGCAGTCTCCTATCGAGTAGATTGTTCACTGCCAAGTTCAAAACGTCATCTAATGTTGCATCGTCCTTTACTAGGCCGATCTTTGCAAGTGACTTCATCAGGATTGGTTCTTTTTGTGCACGAACTTCTTGTCTGAGTGCAAGCAGTGATCTTGCCTGGTGTCTTACCCTAGATAATTCGGTTCTTGCCTTCCATAATTCCCGCTTGTTCTTTAGACCATAATTGCCAAGTGTGTTGAGATCCTCCATCATGAAGTCATAGTTCAGTGGACGCTTTGGTTTTCTCCAGACTCGGCTTGGATATTTTGGATCTCCCATTCACATTCCCTCTATTTCTTTGCTGGAGCAGCTGGTTTTGCAGCTGGAGCCGCGGCTGGTTTTGCTGGAGCAGCTCCTGCAGCTGGCTTGGCAGCTGGTGCAGCTCCGGCAGTTGGGGCAGCTGGCGCTTCAGCTCCTGGGGCAGCTGCTGGTGCAGCTCCGGCAGGTAGTACTTTGCCTCCCTTCTTTACACCAACTGATGCTCCTTTACGACCAGTGGTTCGGGTTCGCTGTCCTCTAACCTTTAATCCATAAGTATGACGAAAGCCTCTCCAACTGTTTGAGAGCTTTTCTCGTTCAATATCGTTTCTAACTGTAAATGCCACGTCTGATGTGATAAGATGTGTGGTTGTGCCTGTCTCAACATCCTTTCTTCTGTTTAGTAACCAAGATGGAAATTTCACTGTAGTTGGGTCCTTGAGTGTCTTTTCAATGGACTCGACTTGGGACTCGGTCAAAAAGCCAATATTGCTGTTTGGGTTCAAGCCCAGTGCACCGATTATAGCATTGGCAAAGTTGTATCCGACACCTTTGATGTGGGTTAGGCCTACTGAGAGCTTTTTGTCTCCCGGAATGTCCTTTCCGACAATTCTTACAATGTGTCTATAGTCTTGTGCTGACAAGTAATTGGGGAATCCAAGCGACCCCGATAAAAACCCTGCCTTGGCAATTATGATATCTCCGCAATATTATTAGATAAAATAAACCAAGTAATATCACTTGGAAGCCTCACAGCTAGTCTCAAAGTGTTATGGCTCACAACCAAAGTACACGCAGATCAAGGCAGGACTGCCAGAAGACTATCAGTCGCTAAAAACAATTGGCGATCTACTAGAAATCAATTATAGGTTGTTGGATGCTAAAGAGCAGCTCAGGCAAAACCTAATTCGCACAATGAATGAAAACGGAACCAAATATCCGGGAATTGTAGGCTATGACGATGATGTGGTTCCTGCACTGGACAGAGCTATTTTGTCATGCCATGACGTATTTTTGATTGGGCAAATCGGCCAGGCAAAGACAAGACTAGTCGAGGTAATTGCAAAAAATCTCCTATCGCCAATACCAGTAATCGATGGCTCCATTACAAATGATACCCCGATGGATCTGCCGCAAGACGACCTTGTGTCATTATTAGAAGGCCAAGAGCCGTCAGGTGCATCGCCCACATTTCACATCAGCCCAGAGAGCGCAAAAAAAATCCAAGACAACAAGCTAGACACCAAGATAAACTGGGTTGAAGGCTCGCAGAGGTTTCGATATGTTTTGGCAACACCAGACATTTCTGTCAAGGACTTGGTTGGCTATATCGACGCAATCAAGGTTGCAAAAAAAGGAGTCGAAATGTACAAAATAGACTCGTATTCCCCGGGGCAGCTGCTCCAGGCAAAGCACGGAATCTTTTGCATTGATGAGCTGCCTGTTCTGGACCCAAGAAAGCAAGTAGCATTATTGTCGGTATTGCAAGAGGGCAGATATACCACAGGATCGTATCCGGTTATTTTTGAGCCAAAGACTGTGTTTTTTGCAACTGCAAACCCAATTGACTATACCCACTCTGGCAAAATAATAGAGCCGCTCTATGACAGACTAAAATCCCACATACACACCCACTATCCAAAAACAATAGAGCATGAAATGCAAATTATTCTGCAAGAGGCAAAACTTGCAAGCTGCCTAGTTCCGGTCTTTGTACTAAAAACTCTGGCAAGACTAGTCCACAAGGCTCGCGCAAATTCCGAAATAAACCAGGCAAAGGGAGTGAGTGTGAGATTTGGAATCCACGGACTGGAGCTGCTGGTGGGAGAATCAGAAAGAACTCGCGCAATATTTCACAAGACAATTCCTGTTCCGAGACACTCTGATATGTATTGCCTGGGACAGATTGCCAAGTTTGAACTATCTGAAATTGACGACACCATGGAAAACCGCAGAAAAATATTCGACTCTATTCTTGATGATTCCATTCGCGAAACGTGCCTAGAATACATCCAGGGTATACAGCAAGAAACACTTGATGCAATAAAGCAGGAATTCTCTGGCAAAACCTTCCAGGTATCCCAGGGAATGGTCTGGCAGAACGGCCAAGTCTCTTATTCTAACCAGCTTCTAAATTTTGCAAATCTATCAAAATTGGTTCAATCCAAGCTAGAGCAAATAATGCCAGAACAGTCAAGCCTTGCAAAAGACATCGATGCCAAAAACATTGCAATATCACAAAATACGGAAGCCGAGCTAAAAGCCGCAATACTGGAAATAATCCTTGACGGCTTGCATTATTCCACTCCAAAGATAATAGACAAAAAAGACGCAGGCTATGTTGCAGCATAATCTAAAAAAATTCGTCTACCAGTCAAGCACAGAAGAAAGAAAACCCTCTGATGGATCAAAAGACCTAGACAAGCAGACAATAGAAAAACTACTCCAATCCCTGGCAAACCAATCGATGCGGGAAAAGGCGCCAAGCTTTGAGGAGTTGGAATCTATTTTACAGGGAAACATCGATGAAGCCAACTCCGATCAGACCCAAACAGAATCCGACCAAAGCCCAAAAAGCGACGACACAAAGCCCATCACAAAGTATCTTCTAGAGCACGGCTATCTCAAGGACGAAAAAAACTGGCTCACCAAAAAAGGATTCTTTGCAATAGGAAACCAGATCCTCAGGGACTTGATGGCAGAACTAAAAACCGGCGACTTTGGGCTGCATGCGACAAAATCCGTGGGTACTGGTACCACCATACTTGATACCACAAAAAAATTCGAGCTTGGAGGAGAACTCAAGCTGCTAAATGTGTCTGCCAGCATTTTAAACACAATACAAAGGCTATCAAAGCAAGGAAAAACACTTGATTTTCCTTTGGACTTGGATGTTGATGACTTTGAGGAATTTGAGACAACCGAAGATGTCCGGGCCGCAATTGTGTACTGTATTGATCTGAGCTCTACTATGAAATCATCTCTGACTAGCTCTGGGATGAGCAGAATAGAGGCAGCAAAGCGAGCGTTGTGGAGCCTCTATGTTCTGAACAATAGGTTCTTTCCAAACGATTCCATCAAAATAATCGGCTTTGCCTCCATGGCATCAATAATCAATCCGTTTGACATTCCGTTTTTGAAGACATATGACGCAAACGACGAATTCCTCCACTATACCAATTATCAGGCTGCATTTAGGCTGGCAAAAAAACTCCTCCAAAAGACAAGTACAAAAAACAAAAGAATTGTAATGATTACCGACGGCCAGCCCAGTGCCTGCTTTGTTGACAATGATTCCCAAAAGAATGCGATTCTCTCAGAAAAGCCGTATTCCAACTTTTACGTGCCAAACGAACCATTACTATCCAAAATAAAATCGGAAAGAAACCTTGCAATCGACCAGTCTCAGGGAGCACAGGTCTACCTTTGTTACAGATACAAAAAAGTCGATGCCAAAGTAGATGAGCGAACCGTATCGGAGGCAAAAAAATGCCTGCGAGAAAACATACAGATTGATTCTATTGTAGTCAGCGAGGAATCGGAGCTGCTAGAATACGTGCAACAGATGGAAAAAATACTCCAAGGCAAAACCTACCACATAAACCAAAACAACATGGACAAGGTCCTGGTGATTGATTACCTATACAACACCAAGAAGATATTAGGCTCAAAAAACTAGCCAAAACCATGTCATATGACAAGGCCAAAGTAGCAGAAGCACTCTTTGATCAGAACGTATCGATAATAATGGCAGAGCTGGAATCTGGACCAAAAGAATCTACAGTCCTGTCCTCAAGCCTTGGAATTACAGAATCTGAAATCAAAACCAGGTTGGCGTATCTTGCAGAGACGGGATTTGTCATTGTGTCTGGCAATACCTATTCGGTTGACTCTGAAAAGCTGGCCAAATTCATGGAAAATGACGAAAACTACAAGGGCGTAGTTGACGGTCTAACGGAGCTAGACAGCTATCTCAACTAGACTTTCTTGTTTTCAGCGCATATATTGCGGCAACTCCGACTCCTACAAACCCTGTTATGATCATGGATTGTCCCAACATGTTTAGCGCAACAATGGACTTGTCTGGCATGTGAGTCAGGCCTAATACCACTGGAGTTTCCTGGCCACTGTTTTTAATTTCGAGCTTGTACGTTCCCTTGGATTCAATGTCAAAATAATCCTCAGTTGAAACGTCGGTTATCTTCTTTGATGCAATTTCTTCTCCAAACGGACCGTACACAGTGGCGACAAGGTTTACTCGCTCTTCACCTTCTGCCCGTACTACAAATGCGCCCTGAGATGTCACTGACGGGTCTAGCTCTTTTTCAAGTGTTGCAGGTATCGTTCCGTTGACTAGCGCTTCTTTAATGGATACTTGGCCAGAAATGACTGATGCACCAGTGTATGATAGCACCATCCCGATTGCGACTAGTGCGCCGCCCACAAAGAGGATCAGGTGAGACTTTTTTATCATGCCTTTGCCTCTTTTTGAGCCTCTATATTGGTATTGCAGCCTCAAAATTTAGCCTTGGTTAAGAAATTTAGCCTAGGCTAAATTTAAATAAACAAAAAACCAACCAGGATTGTCTTGAAGCCGTTCTCAAAGATGTTATTTGCCATAGCAGCAACTGCTACTCTAGCTGCGCTTTACTTTGTTTATCCAATTACATCTGATGCAAAAGAGGAAAAGATCTTTGTGACACATACTGGCGGCGTAATCAAAACATCTGGCGATGTGTTGGATCCGATATACACTGCGCAAACAGTAGAAATCGATCCCGACAAGTATCTTCGCGAGTTTAACTATGGCAGAACATCAAGTGTTGACGGCAAGACAGTACGTGAATACACCATAATTGCAGAAGACGACAAGGTAATGGAGATATCGCCGGGAGTCTTTTACAATGTCTGGACCTTTAATGGAACGGTGCCTGGCCCCACAATACGTGCCACCGAAGGGGACTGGGTCAAGGTAAAATTCATCAACATGGGATCTAAAACCCACACGATTCACTTTCATGGATTCCATGCGGCAGAAATGGACGGAGTCTTTGAGCCGGTAGGCCCTGGTGGGGGACAATTCACGTACGAGTTTGAGGCAGGCCCAGCAGGCGTTCATCCATATCATTGTCATGTGATGCCACTAGAAGAGCACATCTCGCACGGACTGTACGGAGTGTACATTGTAGATCCAAAAAAGCCGCGCCCCCCAGCAGATGAAATGGTGATGGTCCTAAATGGGTTTGACACTGACTTTGATGCAGAAAATAATTTCTATGGCGCAAACACCATTCCGTTTTACTATCAGCACCACCCAATCCAGATCAAAAAAGGTGAACTTGTGAGAATCTATGTGGTAAACATACTGGAATTTGACCAGATAAACAATTTCCACCTTCATGGGAATCTGTACCATTATTACCCAACAGGCACGTACAGCGTGCCTAGCGCATTTACCGACATGATTACCTTGTCGCAAGGCGAGCGTGGAATAATGGAGTTTACCTATGACACTCCAGGCAAGTTCATGTTTCATGCACACAAGACCGAGTTTGCAGAAAAAGGCTGGACCGGACTGTTCCTAGTGCAAGACGAGGTCGTACAATAATGGAATCTACAAAAACATCCAAGGCAAAAATCGCAGCAGCTGGAATAATCCCATTAGTATTGCTTTCCGCAATGATTGTGTATCTTTTTGGACCGGGCGCCGAGCTTGTAAACTTTGGAACTCCACTCCCAAACATCACAATAGAGCGAGTCGACTTTGTGGAATCTGAAATCCAAGTCACAGCAAGAAACACAGGGCCAATTGATGTATCCATTGCACAGGCCGACGTTAACGACAGAATCCAGCCGGCAGCAATAGAGCCAGACAAGCATTTGGCAAGATTTGAAACAGCTCTGGTCAGAATTCCGTATTCATGGAATGAGGCAGAGCCGTACGAAATTGGCCTCACAATAAATGACGGAACTCGCTTTGCTCATTCAGTAGAGGCGGCGGCTCCTGCAATCAAGCCAAGCATTGATCTTGTGTCGTACTTTGCAGTGATTGGCACCTATGTTGGAATAATTCCAGTATTGATCGGATTGCTTTGGTTCCCGTTCATTGCAAAGATGAGTCCTGCAAAATACAAGTTCTTTTTGGCACTGACTGCAGGCCTACTTTTGTTCTTGGGAATAGATGCAATAGAAGAAGGAATGGAGATCTCTGCAGAAAGGCTCTCTGGCGCATTCAACGGGCAGCTGCTTGTTGCAACTGTGGTTGTCGGCTCTTTTGTCGGATTGTATTATGTGTCTGAGAAACTAGTCAGCCGTGTTTCATCCGCATCAAAGTCAGTAGCCATTGCCCTGATGGTCTCAATAGGAATTGGACTGCACAACTTGGGTGAAGGCTTGGCAATAGGTGCAGCAATCGGCCTAGGCGAAATAGCACTGAGCACATTTCTCATAGTCGGCTTTACAATCCATAATACCACTGAGGGCTTGGCAATAGCGGCCCCGATGGCTCGCCAAAAACCAATGATTGCAAAACTAGCAGCAATGGGAGTAATAGCAGGGGCGCCGGCAATATTTGGCGCATGGATTGGTGGATTCCAGTATTCACCAATTTCTGCAATTATCTTCTTGTCGGTAGGAGCTGGCGCAATATTTCAGGTCATAGTGGCCATTCTAAAATGGATAAGGCAAGACGAGCAAGGGCTCTTGTCTGCACCGACTGCCGCAGGAATTGCAGTCGGAATGATAATCATGTACGTGACT
The DNA here is from genome assembly GCF_002787055.1 of Candidatus Nitrosotenuis aquarius. Taxonomy (NCBI): domain Archaea; kingdom Thermoproteati; phylum Nitrososphaerota; genus Candidatus Nitrosotenuis; species Candidatus Nitrosotenuis aquarius. The sequence goes on along the minus strand of NZ_CP024808.1, from coordinate 889,435 downwards.
AGCATTCTGATCTAGTAGGGCTCTGGATGTATTGTTATGACGGAATTCTTGAAATGACTTCGAATGCTCTGCTCTATTTTTGATGTCGCATCATGGACCTTTTCAATTGAGAGGTCCTTATCAAATGAGCAGTCGATGTCTATTTTGATCAAGTCCTCAAAGTTCAAGGTAACAATACTGCCTACCTTTTTGACTTCGGCGTGCTCCTTTAGAAGCTGAATTATTTTTTCATCGTTGGTGTCATATGATTTTAGGTCCTTTGGCATTGTAATGTATGGCTCTAGGTGTATTGTGATGCGGTCTATTTCTGGCAGCTCTTTTCGGATTTTTTCCTCAATTATCTCTGATATGCGGTGCGCATCATCAAGACTCATCTGTCTGTCCACCATCGCATGAAGGCTAACAAATGTAGATTCAGCCGACGTGTGTTGGCTTACGTTGTGTATTCCCTTTACACCTGGGACGTTGGATGCGATTTCGTAAATCTTCGAGTCCGATGGAACTCCCTTCCAGCTAGGCTCAAAGTGTACCGTGATTTCCGAGTTTGAGATGTGATCCTTGATGTTTTTCTCAACCGCAGTCGATATTTCATGCGCCTTCTCAAAGCTGACATCTGCCCGCAATGATACTGTGACGTCTGCAAATATCGAGTCGCCTGACCTTCTCATAAGAATCGGGCCTGTGCTCACCACTCCCTCTGTGGACAATACGATATTTTGGACCTTGTTTACCAGCTCTGGCGAGATGATGTCCGTTAGATCCTGGGCTGTTCTGTATACTAGCTTGATTGCAAGAACGCAAAGCAGTCCGCCAAGCACTATTGCCGCAAAGAAGTCACCATGGTCAAATCCAAATGACACCAGTGCAATTCCTACAATGACGACAAGCGTTGATCCCAAATCCAAAAACGCGTGGTAAAAGTCGGCCTTGAGCGTAGTGCCTCCTAGCCTTGATATGGCACGTCTCAAAAGAACAATTCTGAAAATATCCACACAAATTGTATAGGCTGCACCAGCAAGCGCCAAGGTGCTGGTAACAGTAATGTGAGTGGGACTTTGTATCTTCATTATCGCCTCAAAAATAAAAAAGCAGGCAATCAGAAATATCGCAATTCCACCAATCATTCCCCCAAGAGACTCTACCTTTCCGTGGCCATAGGTGTGCTCTGCATCTGGAGGCTTGATGGCAAATCTTGCTGCCAATAGCAACACAACTGTCACAACACTGTCCAATAATGCATGAATGCTGTCTGTGAGTAATGCCAGACTGTTCGATAACACTCCAAAGACGAACTCTACTACAAATGCCGACAAAATGGCCGCAAGCGATATCTTGAGTGCTCCGGTCCTTTTCAAAAAGACATTTTCCATCAAAGCAGTATCTATTGGTTTACGAATAAATCATACGGAAACGTTATCTTTGATGGGCACAAAACCCAGATAAATTGAACAAGCTGGCATTGCTGGGAGCGTTGGGATTCTTACTGGTGCCGTTTTTGGCACAGGCAGACGCCGCCAACCCGAACCTGTATGTTTCTGCAGAAAATTCGTACTATAACAATCATTTTACAGGCTCGATGGTAATAGAAGTAGTAGTCAACGATCCGTCCCTTTCTGATACCAGTGTAGGCAAGGGCGAGCCGGATGTCACATTAAACGGCAAGAATATCAGAATGGTCCAGGCAACCGACGGAAAGTGGTATGGCTATTTTGCAAATCTGGAAAAAGCCAAGATAGCGGACCAGACAGTCGGTCTTGCGGGACGTGGCCTTGACTTTGGCGAATTTTGCAGCAAGGATACCGTTGTGTTTGGCCCGTCATTTTCAGAGTCTGACGGTATAGCAATACCAAAAACAGGTGCGGCCGGCGCAACAAACGGCAACTCTGGGTTTTCCACATGTACTAGTGTTCCTGCAGGTGCAACCGTGAACAATGTGGTCCGCAGTCCGCGATCAATTAACACAAACTCGGCAATCCCGACAGGACAGATAAGCCTAAACTCTGCAGTCTGGCCAATAATTCAGCTATATTCTTTCAACAATGATGTTACAATACAATACAATGCGGCAGGCGGAACGCAATCTGTCACACTACAATACGACGAAATACCAAACATTGCAACATCGCTAGACAGGACAAACTATCCTCCAAACTCCCAAGTTTTTGTAACTATTCGGGACATGCAGCTAAACCAAGACCCGACATCTAGGGATTCCTGGACATTTAACATTGGTTCGCCGCAAACTGTCTTTTATGCGGCATTTACGGAAAATGGCGCAAATGCGGCAGCCGGCGGTGCAGGACTGGTAAACCTATCATCACAATTATCTTCGCTTGGATTTGACAACAATGGCAAAATAGCAATGAGCCTTGGCAGCGTTGCAGAACTGCAGGCAAACGGACACCAAACCGCAACCGCAAGCGATGGCACCACAACATTTTCACAAATCATAACCTTTGTAGAATCCCAGCCAAACTCGGCCACATTTGAGAACTTTGACTTTTCTGATGTGTCTACCATTAAAATCAAGTCAAACGCCCCGCGTGGACAGTCTGCTACAATAGAGTACGACCGAAAATCATACTCTATAGTGTCTGGCCTAGGAGACGCAAGCATTACACTTGGCACAAACCAGCCTGTTTCTGGGCAAAAGGTTCCAGTTACGGTAAACGACCCAGACCAAAACGTCAACTCTGGCGCAAAGGACAAGCTCGACGTCTTTAGAAGCACTGCTTTGATTCCTAGTCTCACAATAGGAAATCCAGGCACGCTGCAGGGAGCAGGAAGCGTCAAGATCTATGCCCTGTCTACTGACGCACTGACTGGAGGCACATCTGTTTCATCATCTGTTCCGGACGCTGCCTCTGACAGACTAGTTCTAGATACAAGACCGTCCACCGGTATTGCAAACCAGAGCTTTGAGAAACTGTCTGCAAGCACGGGACTTTCCGCTACAACACTGCAAAATCTCCTGATAAGACTAAACTCTGGCGACCAAGGAACAAACTGGGTAAACTATGATTTCAGATCATTGCAAAACCAGCTCGGCATCTCTGACTTTGCAGACGCCACAATTCAACTCTTCTTTGGCCTAACCGATGCGACACCTGTGACACTGGTCAGCCCTGCAAACATGACTGGAGCACGAGGATTTGTGCAATTGCCAAATGCCGCAGTTGATGCAATTGCAGCAAAGTCTGGCACTGCATTTTTGGTAGTAAACTTTGACTCGTCAAACAATTCACCGGCGCAAGGCTCTGTATCATCAGAAACAGACACGCAGCCAATAGTATTTGATCTGTTTTCGTTTGGCCGCAAAAACAATGCCGACATTACCAATGGAATCTATAGATTTGAACTACAAGAGACATCGTCCAGCTCTGGAATATTCACTGGTACCATGGAATATACCATTGCAAACCAGCTAAACCAGTTTGACGCAAACACAATCAAGACACTTCGCACAATAGACGACGATGTCAAGTTTTTTGTCAACCAAAGATTAATTGATGAAAAAGGAATCAACATTGCATATTCTGATGTTGCACAAACCGGCACCACAACAGGAGTGTCATCAAAAACCGACATTAGGACTCACACCGGAAGCGCATCGCTGACTACAAACGTCTTTAGATTTGGCCATCCAGTAACCGTGGTCTTGGTGGACCCGGACTTGAACATGAAGCACGACTCAATCGATATCTATTCTGTAATAGACGACCCAGCATCGACAAACGTCGATACCGTGGGCAGCTCAAGCGGAGGAATCCTACTTGAGGTGCTAATCAAGGACATTAGGTACAAGCGTTGCACAATAGGCGGCGTGGAAACTGGCGGACTTGCAGCAAGCGGATTTTCATTAATAGAAACAGGATCAAACACTGGACGATTCGAAGGAGTATTCAAGATGCCCTCAAAAATCTGCAACAAGGCAGGAACTGCTCTGATTTCTCCAGCAGGTGGAACAGTCGATCTGAAATACCATGACTTTAGAGATTCATCAGGCCAGGCAAGCATATCTAGTCTAACAAAGACACCAACAAAGGCAAAGCTATCTGCTCCAAGCTCTGCAAAGCTTGATTCAAAGTCATATGTGTTGCCTAGTCCTGGAAAAACAACCGACGTTATACTAACAGGCAAAGTCCAAGATTACAAGCCGGGAACCAAGATCAAGTTCACACTGCAGACTCCTGATGGAAAGTCCTCTGTTCTCTATGCAGTTGCTACAAAGAGTGGCAGCTACAAAACAATCGTCATGCTAAAACCAAATTCGCCAACGGGTCAGTATTCAATTGACATTGAGTATCTGAAAAATTACATCGGCAAAGTGACCTTTACGGTAAAGAAAAAATAATTTTTTTGCAAAACTAGATCAAGATGACTGGGTCAAAAAAGGTTCAACAAAACCATATTCGAGTCAACTTTTCTTTCATAGAATACATAAATACCCTGAATTCTTGTATCAGCCTAGACATGAGAGGAGCTGGGAGACTCGTAGTAGCTTTATTGTCCGTAATGTTGTTTACATCAACCGCATCTATGGCATTTGGACAGTCTTCACAAATACCGCCACTTTCTGTTTCAACAGAACTCCCACTGTACGAATCTGGTGACAGAGTAGTCTTTAGCGGCGTAATCAAGAGCCCTGATGTCAATAATCTCATAGATGTCACAGTCAGAATCGTAGGACCTATTGTTAACGGAACAGGTGCTACAAATATTGTCACAGTTAAACAAGTAAGGCCACTCTTGGATGGTACTTTTGCAGATAACTTCGTCGTAGGCGGCCCGCTTTGGAACAAAAAAGGCGACTACAAAATCATAGTAAATTATGGCCCTCAAAAGGCAGAAACAATGTTCTTCTATAATGGCGGTGAGGATCTGCCAGTAGTAATTCCACCACCACAATGTGGACCAGGACAAGTCATTGTCAATAATCAATGTGTTACTCCACCAGATCAAAAACCAACAACACCTGTTTGTGGTACTGGAACAGTACTTGATCCAGCAACAAACACATGTGTAGTGGCACCTCCACCAGAAACAGTAGAGTGTCCTCCGGGAGAGGAACTAGTTAATGGTAAATGTGTTGAGACTGGTGGACCAGAACCACAGCAACCAGTTTGCGGCCCAGGAACTCATGCTGAAAACGGAATTTGTGTTCCAGATGCAAAAACAGGTGAAAAGAATGGATGCTTGATTGCAACCGCGGCCTTTGGAACTGAACTTGCACCACAAGTACAGCTACTCAGAGAGGTAAGAGACGGCGTTCTATACAGCACCGGCGCAGGAACAACATTCATGGCAGGATTCAACGAATTCTACTATGCATTCAGTCCAGCAGTGGCAGACCTGGAAAGACAAAGTCCACTATTCAAAGAAGTAGTAAAGACTGCAATCACTCCAATGCTGTCGACAATGTCCATACTGAACTATGCCAACATTGACTCTGAGCAGGAAATGCTGGGCTATGGTGTTGGTGTGATACTGCTAAACATTGGCATGTACTTTGTCGCACCGGCGCTAGTCATAGTCAAAGTTAAGGGCTTGCTTCAAAAAAGACGCCTTTAGGATTATATCCCCTTTTATCAAATCAACTTCATGCACGTAGAATACGAGGAATTTTCTTCCATTACTGACATTTTCTCATACATGGCAGCTGTCATGCCACCTATGAAAAACACAATGCCGATCAACTACTACAAGGGCTATGTCTTTGCGTTTATTCCACTGACCCACAATGGCGGCGACGTATACCTGATGATATACACAAAGGCAGAACTAGACGGAAGAATCCTGGAATTTGACATCAACGCAAACTCGTACAGAAAGGTAGCCGCAATAGAGCGAGCAGACAAGACATATTTCATTGTCATTTCTCCAAAGAGAAACACAATTGCCGATGAGGCAATCAAAAAGCTAGGCTAGTTTTTTTAAAAAGCAACGTCAAACTATACCATTGAAAAAACTAGTCGCTGTAATTTTTGCAATCCTGCTTTTATCAAGTGTAGGTGCTGCCTCTGCAAAAAGACTTGAGATAAAATATGAACCACTGCCGAACAGATTTGAAGGAACACCGACATTTTGCACAAAAGAGCCCGCGCAGGATCCAAATGTCCCAGAAAGCATCATTCCAATTCTTCTAAAAAAGACCAAGGCAAACCTAGATGCTTGGATAGGCCCACTCAAATCATCCTCTCAGCGCGACGCAAAATGGAACATAAACTATGTCGAGATTCCGCGAAGCAAGCAGGCAAGCTTTGATTATGCCAAGTGCAATGTGATAATATCATTTCTGAAAACCCCGCCGCAAGGACTGGAAGGAGTCGAAATCCTTGGAAGGCACTACTTCAAAGACAACATAAACCACGTTGAAATCTACTACCAAGGATACGGAATATGCGAGACCAAGGATTCTCAGTGGACATACTGGTATACGTGCCAGCAGGACTCGCCAAAACTAATTGTTGCAATGGAGGCAATTCTGCGACACGAGCTTGGCCATGCTATGGGCCTGGGGCATTACATTTCTGAAGAACTCCTCTACACCGGAGGCCTAGGACATCCGTCCTCGATAATGGTGCCAATCTTGGATATATTGGCAAGCCCAAGCCACACTCCGCTGGATCCTGAACTAATGGAGATAATGCCTGTAGATATTGCCAAGCTAAAGGAAATCTATGGCGACGATGGCTGGGGCAAAAAATCAGAAATAGAAAAGGAAAAATCGGCCTCAAAGACAATTCTGATAAAAAAGGGCAAAGCAATCATTGAAAAAATAACTGTCCGAATCCCTCCGGACCTGTACAAGAAAGGCCAAAAGGCGGATGTCATACTATTACACAATTGCAAGACAGACACGCAAAAAGTCCTAGTAAACAGCAAGGGCAAGCTGGACTATACATTCAAGATAACAGACAAGACTCTACCTGGCAAATACGAAATCACAATAAACTATTTTGGAAAGGCAATAAAGAAATTCTCTTACGAAATCAGATAATTATCTCGTGTATGTTGGGGCAGCTACTGATCTGCTTCTTGCGTATTTTTCGACAATCTCTTCTGGCAGCTTGCCATTGAATAGGTCCTTGCAGAGTCCTCGCAGATATCTCATAATGGCCCAGGTTCCTGCCTTGATCAAACCATACATGAAGATCTTCATTGGCGGACCGTAGGTCTTGTTTCTCAGAATTATTGGAACAATATCGTTGATTACGCGCAAGTTGTTCTCCCAACATCTCCAAAATAATGTGAACTGGGCTTCGTTGAGGTTTCCAAAGTGCATCGAGTTCTTTTCTGAAAAGTCCTGGTACAGCAATGGTGCGACCAGTCCCCTAAAGTTGGTCTTTCTGAAATCCTCGATTAAGTCTATAGTGTATTGAGTCTCATCTGGTGTTTCGTCTGGCCAGCCGATGATCAGTGTGGCTGCAGGGAACCAATGGTTTTCATTCATTATTCTTGCTCCTTCTCGCACAACCCAGCCCCACTCGTCAGTTGAGAATGGTTTTGTTTTGACACCCAGGTGCTTTTTGACCATTCTTGGCGCAACCGTCTCTATTCCTAGGTTTGTTGCAAGCCATCTACCGTTTGTGTGCATTTCGTTGATCTCTGACATTTGTTTTAGTAGTGTTGGGTCTGCCGCAATTGCTGAGAATGTCATATGTGTTGTTCCAACAAAGTTTGCTCCTAGGCCCTTGAGGTTTTTCCACAGATCAGTGATTGCGTCCCTGTTTGGCTGGAAATCCTTGTTGTCGCAACCGTATAGCAGCATCTCATCAGAGTGCAGCCAAATGGAATCAAATCCGTAATCGAGGTTTATCTTTGCCTCATGCTGTAGTCGCTCTATTGGCAAGTCCTTCTTTGAGCGCTTGTTCACATCGCAAAAGTCGCATCCACGGCCGCATCCTCGCATTGCCTCTATTAGCGAGTTGACGGTTGGGCCTTCAATTACTGGAATGTTTTGTATGTTTTTGACAAAGCAGTGCATTAGCTCTGGTGCGTCTCCGCCCTCCAGATCCTTGAATAAATCCAGTGCAAGCTCGTCTGCTTCGCCTACCACAACTGTGTCAATTCCGTGAATCTTCATTCTGTCGGATTTTGCAAGCTCCCATGCGCCGTTTCCGCCGACTACTACCTTGAAATCATATTTTTTCTTTAACTGGATAATATTTGCGCACATGCGCTTGAACTTCATTGCGACATAGGATAATTTTTCAGGAGACATGGTTGTGGTGACTGGAGCCATTCCAAGTGGGTCCATTACATTGATGCCGACTACTTTGGTGTCTGGGCCAATTGCCTTGGAGAGGTAATCTGGGTTGGCAACAAAGATTTCGTCTCGCCTATATCCTTGGAGCAATGCGGATTCAACTCTTCTTAATCCGACTTGGGCTACCTTTGCCTCACCGGTGTTTGGGTCTGTCTCTACCGCTGGACAAAAAACCTTGTCAAAGACCCATTCTGGGAGCAGCTCATACGGACCGCAAGCAATAAACCCGTAAAGGAAATTTCCGCGATAGTTTGTCATTAAACTGCGGTCAGCAGTAAGAACAATACGTTTGCCAGCCAACTAACCACTGACCTTCTATATGGTATAAATTATTTTCCCGCTCTCAAACTTAAATTGCAATCAAATCTACACATACCATGAAAGAAGTGTCCGAGCCACGTCATATGGAGCCGCACATGTCAGAGTCCAGCGGGGTTAGAGATTTTGTGTTTGGGTTTGGGGATGGAATCAACACATCACTTGGTATTGCTGCGGGAGTGGGAGGTGCCGACGTTTCATCAAATATTATCATTTTAGCTGCCTTGGTAGGAATGTTTACTGGGGCAAAAGCAATGGCAGTTCAGAATTATCTGGCAGTCAAAGCCCAGAGGGAATTACTCAAATCCGAAATTGCGCGCGAAGAATGGGAAATTGAGAACAAGCCGGAAATAGAGCGCCAGGAAATAGAGGAAATCTACAAGGCAAAAGGCTTTGAGGGAAAGGATCTGGAAATGATCGTAAACAAGATTACATCAGACAAAAAAGTCTGGTTGGACACAATGCTCACAGAGGAGCTAAAGCTAAATGTGGATGTACTTGGCAATCCACTAAAGAGCGCACTGAGAATGTTTGGTGCATTTTTAATCGGCGGAATATTGCCGATAATTCCGTTTTTCTTTGCGCAAGGATACATTCCATTGATGATAGCAATTGGAATCAGCTTGTCCACATCGTTTGCAGTCGGTGCAGTAAAGTCAAGGCTTGCTCAAACAAACATCATCAAAGGTGGCCTTGAAATGGCAGGCCTAGGAACTGGAATTGCGCTAATTGGATTTGGAATTGGTTCCGAGCTTGCAAATCTTGGAATTATCGACGTCTAGCCCGATTTGCAATGTTTGATGCAACTGCCCCAGCACCAATGCCGTTATCGATATTCACTACGGATAATCCTAGAGAGCAGCTCTGAAGCATTGATGCTAGAGCAGCTACTCCTTTTTCCCCATAGCCATATCCTACGGATGTTGGCAGACCTATTACCGGCACGTTAACCAGGGATGATACTACGGATGCCAGTGCTCCCTCCATTCCTGCCGCCACAATAATTACGTCAACGTCGAACTCGATGAATTTTTTTATGATTGGAAATATTCGGTGCATGCCAGCAATTCCAACATCATGTGCTGTTATCGCATCGCAGTGCATTGCCTCACATGTGAGTCTGGCCTCTTCTGCAACTCCAATGTCTGATGTGCCTGCAGTGACAATTCCCACTTTGCCGCCGGTGCTTTTGAGCGTGTTTTTGTAGATCAAAAGGGTGGTGGTGTTCTTGCCGTCCTTGATTTTGAGCCTTTTTGCCTTTGCAAATTTGACTATTCCAGAATAGTCCTTTTTCTGAATTCTAGATATTAGGACAGAGTTTGATTTTTCCATTACCCGTACAATGATTTTTTTGATTTCATCCGAGGTTTTTCTTTCCGCAAATATTACCTCGGGAATGCCTTTGCGGTGCTTTCTGCCCATGTCGATTTGGGCAAAGTCTTCTATTTTTTCTATTGAATATAGTGAAAGGAGTTTTTTTGCCTCTGACACAGTAATCTTGCCGATTTTGAGTGATTCTAAAACATCTGTTACTTCCATTATTTTGGATTTGATTGACTTAATTAAAAAACTGATCAGATGCCTGCAAGTGCAGACTTGACACTTTCTACTCCCTTGAGGAAGTTTTCCTTTTCTTGCGCATCCAAGTCCAGCTCGATTATTTTCTCTACTCCTTTTCTGCCAATCACTGCTGGAACGCCAATTGATACGCCGGACTGGCCATATTCTCCGTCTAGCGGTGTTGCAACCGGGATTACCTTCTTTCTGTCTTTTAGTATGGCGTCAACTATTGTAGATATTGCGTTTCCTGGGGCGTGAACCGTTGCTCCCTTGAGCTCAATTACTTTTGCTGCCACCTGCTTTGTGTTCTGGACCAGCTCGGCAAGCTTTTCTTTTGGAAGCATTGAATTTAGCGGAATTCCTGAAACTGTGGAAAATCTTGGCAATGGCAACATGTTTTCTCCGTGCTCACCTATGACTAGTGCACGAATGGATTCTCTAGAGTGGCCAGTTGCCTCGTGAATAAACTGGATGAATCTTGATAAATCCAGCATTCCACCCATTCCTACTATTCTGCTTCTCTCAAAACCTGATGTCTGAAATGAAATGTGAACCATTGGGTCCAGCGGGTTTGTAACTGGAACTATGATAGAGTCGTCTGCGTATTTTTTGATGTTCTCAACTACGCCTTTGACGATTCCCGCGTTGATTTTGAGCAGATCCATTCTAGTCATGCCTGGCTTTCTTCCCGAGCCTGCCACAACTACTACTACCTTGGAGCCCTTCATTTCGGAATAGTCGTTAGAGCCTCGGACAGCAACATCAATTCCCTGCTCTGATAGCATGTGGTTGATGTCCATTGCCTCGCCTTGCGGCAGTCCGTTTACTACATCTAATAGTAGAATTTCTTTGTCGACTTTTTTTAGTGCAGAGAACAATGCTGCATCTCCGCCAACCTTGCCTGAGCCGATAATTGTAATCATTTACATTTTGCGACTTTTTTGCTCTGTAATTAAATCTATTGTGATTGTGTGGAAATTTTTTTTGATTGCTACCGAGAATTTATATGCATTTTTGAAGCCTTGATGATATGGTTCTTGTAATAGATCCACAGATTGCTGGAATATCTGGAGACATGTTGCTGTGCGGTTTGGTGGATCTTGGAGCAAAAAAATCCAAAATTATTTCCGGAGTAAAAGCATCAGAAAAATTTCTACATCGCTCCAAAATAACAAAAATTGATTTTAAAAAAACAGACAAGCACGGAGTAAATGCTACTTCTTTGGTTTTGAAATTAGATGAGCACCACCACGAAAGAAAGGGAACCGAAATCCAAGACTGTATTGTAAAGACTGTCCAAAAAATTGGATTATCTGAGAGGACTGCAAAATTTGCCAAAGATAGCATAGAGACACTAATCTCTGCAGAGTCAAAAATCCACGGCGTACCAAAGAATTCCGTTCATTTTCACGAGGCGGCAAGCATTGACACTGTGCTTGACATTGTTGGCACCGCAATAGCGCTAGATGATCTCAAGTGTTTTGATCACCAAATAATTACAATGCCGGTTGCTGTGGGAAACGGCACGGTCTCATTCTCACATGGAATTGTTTCAAATCCCGCAGGGGCAATTTTGGAAATATTTGCAAAATCAGGCATATTGATTTCTGGAAACAATGCAAAATCCGAGCTTACCACGCCTACTGGAGCCTGCATGCTTGTAAGCATGGTAGACAGATGTGTCCAGCATTATCCACTAATGAAGATAGACTCGGTAGGGTATGGGGCAGGCCAGAAAAACTTTGAAGGATTCTCCAATGTCTTGAAGCTGGTCCTAGGTGAGCAATCCAATCTGGAATCTGATACTGTGAGCATCTTGGAGACAAACGTCGATGATGTCTCTGGCGAAGTGCTTGCGCACGTAATTGACAAGACAATGTCAAGTGGTGCAAAGGACGTTTCTATAGTCCCAACAATGACCAAAAAGGGAAGGCCGAGCCACATGATCTCTGTTATTTGCTCTCCGAAAGATGTGGACAAGCTAGCAAATGTCCTGATTTCAGAGACTGGAACGCTGGGAATACGAATTCGCTCATCGGAGAGATTCATCGTTCCAAGAAAAATCATTCCAATTAAAGTAAAAATACAAAACAAGGATTTCACGGTGCGATGCAAAACCGCAGGCAAATCCTTCAAAATAGAATACGACGACATCGAAAAGATCTCTGAGAATCTAGTCCTGACATTCAAGCAAACCGAAGAATTAATCAAAGCCGAAGTAAGAAAGCAACTAAAATGAAACTCGACTCTCTGAATAATTGGTTTTCTGATAAGAAAAGTGTCCTTGTGGCACTGTCTGGCGGAGTGGACAGCGCACTGGTTGCATATTCTGCATATTACACCCTTGGAAGATCTGCAATCGCAGTTACTGCTGACTATAAAACACTGGCACAAGAAGAACTAGAATCTGCCAAAAAGATCTGCCAAGAAATTGGCATTGCACACCTAATCATTTCATATGACGAGCTGCAAAATCCGGATTTTGTCAAAAACGACCAGAATAGGTGCTTTCATTGCAGATCCGAGCTTGCAGACCACCTCATCAGACTAGCTAGAGAGAAAAACATCGAGACAATAGTGGATGGGACAAATCTGGACGATCTTGGTGATTACAGGCCAGGCATAGTTGCGCTACAAAACAACGGCATTAGGAGCCCACTTGTAGAGTCTGGCCTGACAAAAAAAGAGGTGCGAGATACAGCAAAATCAGTCGGGCTCTCTGTATATGATAGGCCGTCAAACTCTTGCCTCGCCTCACGTATTCCATGGGGGCAGCGAGTCACAGCAGAAAGACTGGCAAGAATTGAGATGGGTGAGATATTTGTCAAGCAAGCAGTCGGCGCGCGCCAGGTGCGTGTTCGTGACATAAATGGTGCAGCAAAAATCGAAATAGGTGTAGACGAATTATACCTACTCCAAAACACAAATCTTGAGGAATTAACATCCAAGCTAAAGTCAATTGGATTTGAATCTGTATCAATAGACGAAACTGGATACAGGCCGGGCAAAATCAACGTGATTGCTGATTGATATATCTCGATCATGCGGCATCTACTCCCATTGCCGATTCTGTACTGCAGGAAATGATGCCATATCTAAAGGAAAACTATGGCAACCCCTCCTCGATTCATCGATTTGGCAGACTAGCTACCAAGGCAATCGAGTCTGCAAGAAAAAGAGTAGCAGAGCTAGTAGGTGCCAGTCCTGGCGAGATTCTCTTTACGTCTGGCGGAACAGAATCCAACAATACTGCCATACATGGAATAATGAACCAAAACAAATCAAGGCAGCTTATCACTACATCAATTGAGCATGACGCAATACTAGAGCCGTGCAAAAAGCTAGAATCTTTTGGATTTGATGTTGTCTATCTTCCAGTTGATTCCACTGGACTAGTTGACCTGCAAAAGCTGGAATCGACAATTTCTGAGAAAACCGCTCTAGTGAGCATAATGCTTGCAAACAACGAGGTTGGAACAATACAGCCAATTGTAGAAATTGCGAAAATCTGCAAAAAACATCACGTGCTTTTACACACAGATGCAGTCCAGGCAGTGGGAAAAATCCCAGTCAACGTAAAGGAACTTGGAGTTGACTTGATGTCGATATCCTCTCATAAGATAAACGGGCCAAAGGGGATAGGCGCACTATACATAAGAACTGGCGTCACATTAGATCCGTTCGTCTTGGGCGGTGGGCAGGAAAACGGAATGCGCTCTGGCACAGAAAATGTGGCAAACATTGTGGGATTTGGAAAAGCATGCCAGCTTGCCAAAGAGAATCTGGATGAAAATTCCAAAAGTCTGGAAAACCTTCGCAATTACTTGGTGCAACGAGTCTCATCAGAAATATCACACGTTACAGTAAACGGCAACAAGGACAAGCTGCCAAACAATGCACACTTTACGTTTCTTGGAGTAAACGGCGAGGACCTCATAATAAAGCTGGACGAACATGGTGTTGCAGCATCAACTGGCTCTGCATGTTCTGTCAAGACGCAAAAGGCATCGCACGTTCTACTGGCAATGGGTTTTTCTCATGAGCAAATCACCGGCTCGCTTCGGCTAAGCCTTGGCATATCAAACACAAAATCTGAAATTGATCAGACAGTTGACTCTCTAAAAGTCATAGTTGCAGAACTGCGTTCGGTTTCCCCGTTTAAGGCAAAATACGGGTTCTAGCTAAATCGCAAAAACGTATTTTTCTTTGATAATACCAAAACGGATGACACTGCGACTACTAGTATCAGTATTGCAATTGGGCCAAATTCCGGTACTACAAAAGTTCCAATTATTTCAATGTCCGAGTCGCCCTCTTGGAATTGTATTGTGATGAGTCTTGACTCTGGTCTTATTGAGGACTCTTGGTATGGAACTTCCAATCCATCAATATAGATGATGTACTTGTCATCATCACCAGTCCTACCATTGGGACCTGTTTTTGCGTCAATCCACTGTCTTCCCAAGTCTAGTGTTATAGAGCCGTCATTGTCTGCCTGTATTGTAACAATTAGGCCCAAGATTGCCGGGTCTACTATGATGTTCTTTACTGTGCCACCGTTTATCGTATATGGCACATCAAACGTTCCTTGGTCTCCTGCCCTTACCTCAAAGATTTGCGATGGATTTTGTCCTGTCGCAGTAGTTTGAAATTCAAAGCTTGCCTCAAAGACATTTCCAGTGACCCCGTATGATGCCTGAACTAGATATTTTCCGTCCTGCTTAAAGTATGGCCCGTCTGCAATCAATGAATAGCTATACGTACCGTCTTGCGCAACTTCGACCTGAGCAATGTGTACGCGGTTTGTATCACGAAATACCTGAATTAACAGAGGTGTGTTTGGCAAAAAGGCATCCACCTTGCCTGATATTATGACTGCCTCGCCTTCAGAGTAAAACGGCTTGGCTACGCAGACCTGCTTGCATTCTATCTGGGCAGATGCAAAGCCATAGCTCAGCGGTGCAAATGCAACTAGAAACAAAACCAAAACGTGGTTAAACTTCACACCAAAACTTTATGATAATCGTATATTTCTTTTTCTCGGAATTTGTACTAAAAAATGAAAAAAGTATAGAGACTTTAGTATCTTGGTGAGATGCTAAGTCGTGTTCTTGCAGAAACAGCAATTATAGATACAATTGCTACTGCGAGAATGATTGCTGCCATTGTGCCAAATTCTGGAACTGCATAAGTACCTATGATCTCAATCTGTGAAGCGCCGTCTGGAACTATGATCTCGACCCATCTTGTTGAATCGTCGCTATCAACTTCCTCATAGTCTGCTTCTTCATCATCAACTAGGACAATGAAGTCCACATCAGAGCCGTCCTCTGTTGCATCCAAGACATCTCTTGGGATTGCAAGTGAGACGAATCCGTCGCCTTCAGTTTCGATTTTCAGAATGAGTGATTTTGTTGCACTGCTGACAGAGGATCCTGTCACTACTACTCCATCTGCTTCAAATGGAACGCAGTAGACTTCTCCACCGCCTTTTACTGCAAGCTCACCATCACCACATGCTACCTCTCCCATTGGTGCTTCACCTACGAGCTCAATCATGACCTTGTCGTTGATTTCTTGTGGGCCATATTGTGCTCGAACGGTGTACATACCATTTGCCTTAAAGAGAGCGCTTGAGGTGCTAAACACTGTTTCAAATGTGTTGTCCTCTGAAACTTCGACTTGATGAACGCTCACAATGTTGTTCTGTGGACCAATCACTGTGACTGTTACTGGAAAGCCAGGTTTGATGTTTGCAACGGTGCCGCTTACTACAACTTCAGACTCGTGGTCATAGACTCGACTGTCTGTCCAAACCGCAATTGGCAAGTCGTTTTGAGCTGCCAAGTTGGCTTTTGTGTAAATGTCGTTGCTGCCACAATCTGGGCATGCCTCTTCGTCGAAGGTAGATGCATAAGTTGGTACTATTGCTAAAGTGCCTGCTGCAGCCATTATGGCAATTAGCACGGATAGTGCATAACTATTCATCTTGATTGGCGATTAGAATGCTGACTATTTATGTATATTTAAAAAATGAAAAAAGTTGAAGATCTAGTATTTTGGCAGGATACTTAGTCTGCTTCTTGATATGGCAACTATTGATACAATTGCCACTGCAAGAATGATTACTGCGATTGTGCCGAATTCTGGGATCACGAAGGTTCCGATGATCTCGATCTGAGTGTTTCCGTCCTCAAATTCTATGGTCAAAGTGCGATCTTCGGAGGTGGTTGTTTCCTCAAAGTCCACTTCTGCCCCATCTACTAGGACGAAAAAGCT
This sequence comes from Candidatus Nitrosotenuis aquarius, assembly GCF_002787055.1. NCBI lineage: Archaea > Thermoproteati > Nitrososphaerota > Candidatus Nitrosotenuis > Candidatus Nitrosotenuis aquarius. Next base: position 873,009 of record NZ_CP024808.1, on the reverse strand, counting down.
GTCATCTTCACCGCTCATTCCGTCTGGACCAAGTCTTGCATCAAGGATGCCTCTTGGAATAATCAGGGTTACTTCGCCGTCACTTGTAGTCTCTATCTCTACGATTAGGGACTTTGCTTGGACGTCTGGAGTAATGCTGAGTATTTTACCGCCCTTTATCTTGTATCCAACTGATCCATCGTCTGGGTTAGCCAGCGAGAATTGTGGTACTTTTGGTCCTGGAATTACGTCTCCGGAGCCACCAAACTCAAAGCTTGTCTCTGCGGTTCTTGTTGCTGTTCCATATAGCACCTTTATGGTGTATTCTCCAGCAGATCTCCACAGAGGACCGCCAGCAGTCAGGTCAATTCCAAATGTATTCTCATCTGAAACTGGCAGTTGTTGAGCAGTAACTAAGTTTCCGTTGGCTGCAAAGACTTGCAAAGTCACATCATATCCAGACAGTCTTTCTCTGACTGAACCTGATACTGTGATTGTTTCTCCATCTTCGTATGCCTCTTTGTCGGTACTAACTGTGACTGCATCTACAAATTCCTGAGCAAAAGCTGGTACTGCTACTGAGCCTGTAGCCAGAATTGTAAACAACGCTAGTGTTGCGTACAGAGTATTCATCTTGCTTTTTCGTTCTAACGAATACTATTTAAGCTTAGGAAAAAAATCATTGACTAATAACGAAAAATATTGGATTTTTGCATGGATCTTGATTAACTATATATAAAGTCTTTTTAGAGTTTTTTTAGTTTGTTTGGTAATTTTCAAGATTTAGCTAATGCTATCCATGGTGAGAAAAGTGGCAACTAAAAAAACACACGTTCTAGTACCTGATCACATTTACGTGCCAAAACACGAAATCATGACCAAAAAAGATGCAGAAGAAGTCCTCAAAAAATTCAACTGCAAACCAACTGAGATGCCATTGATTTTTGCAAACGATCCAGCAATTATCGGACTTGGCGTAAAACCGGGAGACATGATAAGAATTACAAGAAAGAGCCCAACTGCGGGTGAGAGCATCTATTACAGATATGTGGTGGAGATCTAAATGACAGACCCATCTAACAAGCGCTGGCCAATCATACAAGACCTCCTAAAAAGAGAGGGAATTGCAAGACAACACCTAAACTCCTTTGATGAATTCTTGGAGAGAGGATTGCAAAGCATCATTGACGAAGTGGCACAAATTGAAATTGAAAACGCAGAATATCCATACAAGATTCAGCTTGGCAAAGTAAAACTGCAACAGCCAAGAATGATGGAACTTGACGGCTCTATTACTCATATTACTCCAACAGAGGCAAGACTGCGAAACGTATCGTATTCTGCGCCAATAATGATGGAGGCAAGCGTAGTAGAAGACGGAAAAATCCTAGAATCAAGATTTGTCCACATTGGAGACATTCCGGTCATGGTACGATCCAATGCATGCATTCTGCACAATTTCTCTACTCAAAAATTAATTGAACACGGCGAGGATCCAAACGATCCTGGTGGATACTTTATCATCAACGGCTCTGAACGAGTTATAGTAGGACTAGAGGATCTGTCCTACAACAAGATCATCGTCGACAAGGAAAAGGTTGGCGGCAACGATGTCTACAAGGCCAAAGTCTATTCTTCGATTGTTGGTTATCGCGCAAAACTAGAACTAGTAATGAAAAACGACGGACTGATCGTAGCAAGAATTCCAGGATCTCCAGTAGACATTCCAGTAGTTACATTGATGAGGGCACTCGGACTAGAATCCGACAGGGAAATTGCAGCAGCTGTTTCTTTGGTAGAATCCATCCAAAATGAATTAGAAGCATCATTTGAAAAAGTAGCCGAAGTCCAAACATCAAAGGATTCCATTGTGTATATTTCAAAGAGAATTGCGCCAGGTATGCTAGAAGAATTCCAGATCAAGCGAGCAGAAACATTGCTTGACTGGGGACTATTGCCACACCTAGGAAAGCATCAAGAAAACAGAAGAGAAAAGGCCCAGTTCTTAGGCGAGGCAGCATGCAAGCTAATCGAGCTAAAGTTGGGCTGGATTTCTCCAGACGACAAGGACCATTATGGAAATAAAGTAATCAAATTCGCAGGACAAATGCTAGCTGACCTGTTCAGAACTGCATTTAGAAACTTGGTCCGCGACATGAAATACCAACTGGAAAGATCCGGACAAAAACGAGGAATCAATGCAGTAGCAGCTGCCATTAGACCAGGTATAGTATCAGACAAACTAAACAACGCAATTGCAACAGGAAACTGGGGCAGAGGTCGTGTCGGCGTAACACAACTCCTAGACAGAACAAACTATCTGTCCACAATTTCTCATCTTCGAAGAATCCAGTCTCCATTATCCAGAACACAGCCAAACTTTGAGGCAAGAGACTTGCACCCAACTCACTTTGGAAGAATCTGCCCAAGCGAAACACCAGAAGGCTCTAACTGTGGTCTAGTCAAGAACTTGGCATTATCTGCTATAATATCAGTAAATGTTTCACCAGAAGAAATAATCGAAAAACTCTACGACTTGGGCTCGGTACACTTTACTGATGCCAAAGAAGATCTGAAACGAGACGGAACCCGTGTCTTTGTCGATGGAAGACTGGTTGGCTACTACAAGGACGGCGACAAGCTGGTAGAGTCACTGCGTGATCTGAGAAGAAACTCCAAGATTCACCCACACGTAGGCATTTCATTTTTCAAGCCAAACGTGGAAGGCGCAACAAAGCGACTCTACGTTAACTGCAATGCAGGCCGTGTCTTGAGGCCACTAATTGTGATTAAAGATGGCAAGCCACTACTCACACAAGAGCTAATTGACAAAGTATCAAAGAAGCTCATGTCTTGGAATGACCTTCTAAGAATGGGAATCATTGAGCTAAACGATGCAAACGAGGAAGAAAACTGTTACATCACAATAGATGACAAGGACACCAAGAAATTCACTCACCTAGAAATATTCCCATCGGCAATCTTGGGAGCAGGCGCATCAATCATCCCATATCCAGAGCACAACCAGTCCCCAAGAAACACATACGAGTCTGCAATGGCAAAGCAAAGCTTAGGATTTTCAACACCAATGATGAACACTAGCACCTATGTTAGACAGCACTTTATGTGGTACCCACAAACACCAATTGTTACCACAAAAGCGCTAAACCTGCTTGGAATGGAAGACAGACCAGCAGGACAGAACTGTGTAGTTGCTGTATTGCCATTTGACGGATACAACATTGAGGACGCAATTGTAATTTCTAAAGCTGCAGTGGACAGGGGCCTTGGAAGAACATTCTTCTACAGAATCTATGAGGCTGAAGCAAAACAATACCCAGGCGGAATGAGAGACAACTTTGAGATTCCAAACGCCGAGGACAACATCCGAGGATACAAAGGAGAAAAGGCATATCGATTACTAGAAGAAGACGGAGTTATTGCAACAGAGTCAAACGCAGTTGGCGGAGACATTCTGATTGGCAAGACCAGTCCTCCGAGATTCATGGAAGAGTACAGAGAGTTCGAGTCCAAGGGACCATACAGAAGAGACACATCAATTGGCGTTAGACCATCAGAGACTGGCGTAGTCGATACAGTAGTCATGACACAATCCAACGAGGGCGGCAAAATGTACAAGATTAGAGTTAGAGACATGAGAATTCCAGAAATTGGCGACAAATTCGCATCAAGACACGGACAGAAAGGTGTGGTTGGAATTTTGGCAAGATACGAGGACCTACCATATACCGCAGAAGGAGTTATTCCAGACGTATTGATCAACCCACACGCATTCCCGTCACGTATGACAGTTGGAATGTTTATGGAGTCTGTGTCTGGCAAGGCAGCTGCAGTTAGAGGTGCAAGATTTGACGGCTCTGCATTTGTTGGAGAAAAAGTAGAGGAAATCAAGGCAGCACTGGAAGGCTCTGGACTGAAATATTCTGGTAAAGAAATAATGTACGACGGCAGAACTGGAAAACCATTCCCAGTAGAAGTCTTCATCGGAGTTGTGTATTATCAAAAACTGCACCACATGGTGGCAGACAAGATTCACGCAAGAGCAAGAGGACAAGTCCAAATGCTGACCAAGCAACCAACAGAAGGTCGTGCAAGAGGAGGAGGACTCAGATTTGGTGAAATGGAACGAGACTGCCTAATCGCATATGGCGCATCCATGATTCTCAAAGACAGACTATTGGATGAATCAGACAAGTCTGAGATCTATGTCTGTGAGCGATGCGGACTAGTTGCATATCATGATGTTAAACAAAGAAAATACGTTTGCCGAGTCTGCGGAGACAAGGCAAAGGTCTCATCAGTTTCCGTGGCATATGCGTTTAAGCTATTGCTCCAGGAAATGCAAAGCCTCAACGTAGCGCCAAGACTAATGATCAAGGAGAGAGTGTAATTGTCAGTTCAAACAGTAAAATCAATTGACGGAATCAAATTCTCAGTTTGGTCACCAACTGAAATTCGAAAATACTCTGTAGCTGAAATCACGGCACCGGAGACATACGACGAAGACGGAATGGCAGTCCAAGGTGGACTCATGGATGGCAGACTAGGAACACTAGAGCCTGGACAAAAATGCCTCACATGCGGAAACACCGCGGCAAGATGCCCTGGCCACTTTGGTCATATTGAATTGGCAGAGCCAGTATTACACATTGCATTTATTGACAATATTCACAAATTACTATTAGCAACGTGTCGTTCTTGCTCCAGACTAAAGCTTCCACAGGAAGATCTTGACAACTATGGCCAAGTTCTCAAAAAGGAAGCAGCATACACAATAATTTCACAAAAGAGAATTCCCGATGAAATCCTAGACAAGGCCAAAAAAGCAAAGGAATGCCCGCACTGTGGAAAACCACAATACGACATGATTTTCACAAAACCAACAATATTTATCGAAAAAACCGAAATTGGCGAGCACAGACTATTACCAATCACAATACGAGAGAGATTTACACAAATTCGAGACGAGGACCTAAGATTATTGGGCTATGATCCAAACACCGCAAGACCGGAATGGTTCATCTTGCAGGTATTGCCGGTGCCACCAGTAACAGTTAGACCATCAATCATCCTGGAAACAGGTATCAGATCAGAAGACGACTTGACCCACAAAATGGTCGACATCATCCGTGTAAATCAAAGACTAAAGGAAAGCAAGGACGCAGGTACACCACCACTAATCGTCCAAGACCTAGTTGACCTGTTGCAATACCACACAACCACATACTTTGATAACGAAGTTTCTGGAATCCCGCAAGCTCACCACAGATCTGGCAGGCCACTAAAGACACTAACACAGCGACTCAAAGGAAAGGAAGGAAGATTCAGAGGATCACTGTCCGGCAAAAGAGTAGACTTTTCCAGCAGAACCGTCATCTCGCCAGACCCAAGCCTTGATCTGTCAGAAGTTGGTGTGCCAGAAGCAGTAGCAAAGAAGCTCACAATCCCAGAGATTGTAACTGAATGGAACATTGAGAGAATGCGAGAGCTGGTAATCAACGGACCAGACAAGTTCCCAGGTGTCAATTATATTGTAAGACCAGACGGCGTCAAAATCAGACTGGATTTCGTAGAGGACCGCTCTATCATTGCACAAAACATCGAAGTTGGTTATCTAGTGGAGCGACACCTAGCAGACGGCGACATTGTAATGTTCAACCGACAACCATCACTTCACCAAATGTCGATTATGGCTCATTATGTCCGGGTACTACCAGGAAAAACATTCAGACTACACCCATCAGTATGTCCGCCATACAACGCAGACTTTGATGGGGACGAAATGAACTTGCACGTACCACAAAGCGAGGAAGCCCGAGCAGAAGCAATTCTACTGATGAGAGTACAAGACCAACTTATTTCACCAAGATATGGCGGTCCAATCATCGGAGGCCTTCGAGACTTTATCACTGGATCATACCTTCTAACCAAAGATGACACGATGCTCACACCGCAAGAATTTGCAAACTATGCAATGCTTGGCGGATACGAGGGAACATTCCCAGAGCCAGCAGCAAAAGGAAAAGACGGCCCAATGTACACTGGAAAGCAACTCTTCTCATTGTTCTTGCCATCAGACTTTAACTATGTAATCACATCAAAGTGGTCCAAGGGAACAAAAGGCACACAAAAAGACGTTGTAATCAAGAATGGCCAGCTGATTAGTGGAGTAATCGACAAGGCATCAATTGGCGCAGAAGAGCCGGAAAGTGTCTTGCACAGAGTTGCTAAAGACTATGGTAATGCGGTTGCAAAGAAATTCCTCAACTCTGTATTGATTGTGGCAAAACAATTCATCACTCACTATGGATTCAGCTATGGTTACTCTGATCTGGAATTATCAGAAAAAGTACGATCCGACATCCACGCAGGAACTGACGAATCATACAACACAGTATATGATTTGATTTCACAGGCAAAGAAAGGCACACTAAAGCTAACTAGAGGACTTTCTGCAGACGAGGCACTGGAAGCCTATATCGTAAACGAATTATCAAAGGCAAGAGACAAGGCAGGAAACACAGCTGACCAGCAGCTAGACAAAAACAATGCCGCAAGAATCATGGCAACAACAGGAGCCAGAGGCTCATCACTAAACATTGGCCAGATGGCAGGCGCACTAGGACAACAGTCAATTCGTGGTAATAGACTAAACAAGGGCTACAACAACAGGGCACTGCCACACTTTAAGGAAAATGACGACAACCCAGACGCACATGGATTTGTAAAATCAAACTATAGAGACGGATTATCCACAATAGAGTTCTTCTTCCACGCAATGGGAGGAAGAGAAGGACTAGTCGACACTGCAGTCAGAACCCAACAATCTGGTTACATGCAGAGAAGACTAGTCAACGCGCTAGAGCACATCAAGCTAGAATACGACAATACAGTGCGCGACCCACACGGACACATCATCCAATTCCTGTATGGTGAAGACGGAATCGATGTTGCAAAGTCCGACCACGGCGAGGCATTCAACATAAACAGACTGATCGAATCAGAGACAATCGTAGACACTGGCAAGAAAATCACAAAAGAAGAAGCAGAAGACATGGTAAAGAAATACACCAAGTCATTCAACCCAAGACTCACCCGCCTAGTCGAAGAGTCAATCCTACATTCAAAATTATCCAAAGAGGGAACAGAAAAAGTACTCAAAAAGGCAGTTGACTTGTACCACAAGGCAAAGGCAGAGCCAGGACAAGCGGTAGGAATTGTAACTGCGCAATCTATCGGAGAGCCGGGAACCCAGATGACACTGAGAACATTCCACTTTGCAGGAATCAGAGAACGAAACGTAACACTAGGTCTGCCAAGACTAATCGAATTAGTCGATGCAAGAAAAAAGCCAGTAACACCGACCATGGACATCTACCTGGAAGAAAAATACAAAAAATCCAGAGAGAAGGCAATCGAGGTTGCAAGAAACACACTACAGACCAAGATATCCGCACTGGTAGAAAACGTAGAAACCGACTATGCAACACAAATCACAATTGAGCTTAGTCCAACCGCACTCTCCCAGAGAGGTTGCACAGTAGAAGAAGTCGAGGCAGCACTTGCATCAAACAAGAAATTCAAAATGGAGACTAGCGGCAACACCATTACCCTGACACTGGCAGAAGAATCTGATGCTCCAACTGCAATTGCAATTAGAAACAAGGTACTAAACTCCATAGTAAAGGGAGTGCCAGACATTACTCGTGTAACAGTTGCACAAAAAGACGACGAATGGGTCATCCAGACAACCGGCTCTAATCTGGCAAAGGTGCTGGAAATCGACGGAATCGACAAGAGAAACGTTAGAACAAACAACGTCTTTGAAATTGCGGCAACACTAGGAATCGAAGCTGCAAGAAACGCACTAATCAACGAATTATCTACAACTCTGGAAGACCAGGGACTGGAAGTCGATTCCAGATACATCATGCTGGTATCAGACATGATGTGCTCTCGTGGATACCTGCAACAAATCGGTCGACACGGAATCGCAGGAACCAAAGACAGCGTATTGGCAAGGGCTGCATTTGAAATCACAGTCCCAACAATTGCAGAGGCTGCACTGACCGGAGAAATCGAAGAGCTCAAAGGAGTTACAGAAAACGTAATCGTTGGTTCAAACATTCCAGTTGGTTCTGGAACAGTAGATCTCTACATGCAAGTATCCAAGAACTAATCATTAGTTATCTTCAAAAGCCAGCAGCGCATTCTACGAAACATTGCTAGCGTTATTTTTAGTACCGTTACTCTTTTCAGGCGCGTTTGCAGAGCAAATCCCTGACTATTACAAACCGTATGCGCCAATCTACTTTGACAGAGATATCTATTCTTGGACTGACAAGGTTCGAATCACAATTGCAGCGCCTGCATGGAACGCAAATCAATACGGAATTGATTCAATTGGCGATGATTTCGATCATCCAATCAAAATCTCCACATCATCTGCATCCTTGAATCAATACAAGCTAACAGAGACTAGTCCAAACAGCGGAGTCTTTACCGGAGAGATAATTCTGTCTGGATTTGCACATGATGCAGACGGAGACGGCGATGATGATACCACGCCGCGAACAAGTGGCAGTGGTCCAACTGGAGGATTTTTGGAAACAGACCGTGATGACGGATTGACTATATCGTTTGAATTTGCAGATGGGGTTGTCCTAACAGAGTCTGCCCAAATACAATGGAATATTGCTGAAGCTGAATTTTCAAATCCAAATTATTTGGAGAATGACCAAGTTTTGATTCAAGTAATTGATCCTGACATGAACCTAAATCCAGAAACCCTGGATGATGTGCAAATCGACGTATCGTCTGATTCGGATTCTGCAGGAATCAAAGTCATTGCAACAGAAACAGATGACGAGTCTGGAATCTTTGAGGCAACAATAATTCTGACGCAAAGTGACGATTCCAGCGGTAACAGACTGCGTGCACTAGATGGTGATACCATCACTGCAATATACAAAGACAGGACACTGCCTGCACCAAATTCCATACGAGATGACCTGGACATAATTGCAAAATCACAAGTTGGTTCCGGCTCTCCTGGCGCATCAAAAATTGCAATTGATGAAATTTATCTGGCAGACTCGCAAGGAAAACAAATCCAAAACCCAAAACAAAATCAGCAGTTCCAAATCATAACGCACATCCAAAACTTAGAATCACACAAGCAAGACTTTACCAATATTATTCAAATCACTGACCAAAACGGCGCAGTCGTCTCATTATCTTGGATTGTCGGCAACCTGAACGCGGGCCAAAACTTTGAGATATCCCAGTCCTGGACTCCAAAGCACAAAGGCCAGTACACAGTAGAGGCGTTTGTGTGGAAATCGTTAGATGACGCATCGCCACTAGCACAAGCCCAAGTGCAAACCGTAACAATTCAGTAAAGTAACACTCAAGAATATTATATCTGATCTTACATTCTGAGTATAATGGCAAAAACAATGCTGTCAATATTGACAGTAAGTGTATTGTTGTCTGCCGCATTTTTCACATCGTTTGCAGTGCAAGCAGCCGATGCCGCAAAGGCACAAGGCTCGCCACAAAGCCAAGGCGCAAAGGCCTTTGGCTCAAAGACTGCAAGCAAAATTTGCGGCGACAAGCTATGCAAGGACGTAAAGAAATCTACTACAAAACCGGAAATGCCGTCTGAAAAAGCAAAACCAGTAGCATGCACCAAAGAGTACATGCCGGTTTGCGGAGTAAACGGCATCACATATGGAAATGAATGCATGCTAAAGGCAGAAGGAATGGAACTTGCATACAAAGGAGAATGCAAGGCACCAACAAAGCCTCAAGAAAAGCCAGCAGAAAAACCGATGGCGCACAAATCAACCATAACATCAAAGACTGCTACCTCTGCAACTGATCCGGGCCTTGGCCACGAATCACACCAGCTAGTGTTGGTCTTGCCGCCAAGCAAGTCAATCTACAAAGGTACGATTACATATTCAGCATCCGAGCCAGTACAGCTAGTAGCATTGACTGGACCTCTTGCTGAAGGAGAAGACAAGGGCCAGCCAATCTGGACACCGGACGGCAAAACAAAATTTGCGCTGACACTGGTTGACACACAAACAGCATCCGGCACATGGAGCTTTGCAGGAAATGCAATTGCAATTCATACAAGAAATGCAGAGCCATTTACCGTAAGCTATACTGTCAGCTATATGGAAAAGGAATCTGCAGAAACCATCAAGACCGGCACTCTGACGTCTGCAACAGATCCTGGAGTTGGACACGAATCGCACCAGCTAGCAGTGATCCTAGCACCATCTGAGAAACCATACAGCGGACTTCTCACATATTCAGCATCCGAGCCAGTACAGCTAGTAGCATTGACTGGACCTCTTGCTGAAGGAGAAGACAAGGGCCAGCCAATCTGGACACCGGACGGCAAAACAAAATTTGCGCTGACACTGGTTGACACACAAACAGCATCCGGCACATGGAGCTTTGTAGGCAACGCACTTGCAGTACACACAAAAACTACCGAACCATTCACTGTAAGCTACACTGTTGTAGCGTCACAGTAATCTCTTTTCTTATTTTTAGTTAAAATCGCAAAACCTCACATTTGATCAAAACATCCAAGGGTAAATCTATAAAGGAGCTATTTCGGATCGACATTACACAGTGATATAATTGGGAAAACTCTTAGAAAAAGCACTCAAGGACGCACTAAACGATAACAAGTGTGTACTGGGCTCAAAGCAAGTAATACAGTCAATCAAGGGCGCAAAGCTAGTCGTAATTTCAAATTCAGTAACACCAGAAGAACTAAAAAAAATCCAAGACTCGACTAGTGACGGAAAAATTTCCACACTGAACTTTGATGGAACATCAATCGCACTAGGAAAATTGTGCGGATTACAGTATAGAGTTTCAGCAGCTTCACTAACATCCATTGCCGACTCTAATGTCAAGGCAATTCTAAAAGAAGAATCCAAATGACCACTGAAAGTTTAAATGAGAGCCATCTCGGTCTGAGATAATCCGTCGATATGCCACAAACAATCAAACTAACAACTGATCAAATGCGTTTGATCTCGCTTTTTCAAAACGTAACCGGCGCATCTGCGCGTGATTGTGTGGAAGACGAAAAGCAAAACCGAGTAATTTTTGTAGTAAATGAGGGAAAAATGGGCCTAGCAATCGGAAAAGGCGGCACCCATATTCGAAACCTGCAAAACATTGTCAAAAAATCAGTAGAACTAGTTGAATATTCAGATGACCCAGTTGTATTTTTGAAAAACATGCTAAATCCAAAACTTGTAACCGATGTAAAACTGAACAAGCGCCTTGACGGCTCTACTCAGGCTATTGTATTAGTTGATGCCAAAAAGAAGGGAATCGTGGTGGGTAGAGAGGGCAGAAACGCAGAAAAGGCAAGACTGCTTGCAAAGCGCTACTTTGAGATTACAAGCGTTTTAATTAACAGTCCGGACAGGATGATGGAGTAGATATGGCAAAGTCACCACTAGGATTATTCGCAGGACGCGTACTCAAGGCAAAGCGCAAGCGACAACGCTGGCAAATTGGCACCTACAAGCGCAGACTATTAGGATTAAACATAAAGGCAAACCCACTTGGTGGTTCTCCACAGGCAAGAGGAATTGTTTTGGAAAAAGTTGGCGTTGAGGCAAAGCAGCCAAACTCTGCAGTCAGAAAATGTGTCCGAGTACAATTGATCAAAAACGGCAAGACAGTAACTGCATTTTTGCCACGAGACGGCGCAATGAACTTTATTGATGAACACGACGAGGTCCACGTAGAGGGAATGGGTGCAACACAAGGCGGTGCAATGGGTGATATCCCAGGTGTACGATTCAAGGTTTTCAAGGTTAATGGCACTTCACTGCGAGAGCTAGTCCGCGGAAGAAAAGAAAAGCCAAGGAGATAGGGACATGGCCGAGACTCAGAATCTTTTGCTATTTAGAAAATGGGACCTGACTGGAGTAGAAATCAAAGACCCAGGCCTCAAGACAGTAATCTCTCTGCGCAAAGTAGTATACCCACACACATTTGGATCATCAGCTCTTAAGAAATTCAACAAGGCCGATGTCAACATTGTAGAAAGACTTGCAAACAAGCTTATGCACTTTGGCAAAAAATATGCAAAGAACACCGGCAGAATGGGAGGCAAAAAGGCTCGAACCATGAACACCGTAAAAGCTGCATTTGAAATCATCCACCTAAAGACGGGCAAAAACCCAATCGAGGTTTTGGTGCGAGCAATTGAACACTCGTCACCAAACGAGGACACCACAAGAATAGTGTATGGTGGTACTGCATACCACGTATCAGTTGATGTCTCACCACTAAGAAGAGTTGATCTGGCACTACGATTCATCTCTGATGGTGTCAAGGAATCATCATTTTCAAATCCAAAATCCATGGAAGAATACCTGGCAGAGCATCTAATTGCGGCAGCTGCGAACGACGCGGCAGCTCCTTCTGTCAAAAAGAAAAACGAGCTAGAGCGCGTAGCCCAGGCATCTAGATAATCGTATTCTGCAATCTAAAATCCAATTCATTCATAATTCTTGCAACACTATCAGACAAAGTATCTATGTCTACGGCTGCAAGTTTTACGAGTATTCGAATATCCTCAATTGTAATCTCGCTGTTTTTCATCTGTGGAGCAAAGGTATTCCTGAATTTCTGGGCAGCATGCCATACTGATTTGATTTTATTTCTAATCGGCTTTTTGACACCATTGCTGGGATTTTTTGTAGTAGAAAAGTAGCCCGAGGCAGATTCGAACTGCCGTCTCGGCGTATCCTCTCTAATGATCCAGAGCGCCGAATCCCTAACCTGAAGAATTCATTTGGCCGCTAGACTATCGGGCTACTGAAAAAACTCCCAAGCATTAGCAATATAACATTTCTACTTGACTCGGACTTCTTTGATTGCAGTTGCATAGTCGCATTCTGCTTTGAGTCTCATGTATGGGATTAGCCTATAGTGAATGGAATACAGATCGTTTTCCTTGAATAAAATATTTTTTTGAATCAGTGAGACTAGGCCCCTTGATGATACCGCAAGCGGCAGGTTGTGTTGTTTGCAGACAATGTCTCGCCTTTTTTGGTATTGCTGTAAAGTAAATGAGACATCGTTTAGCTCCAGTATAATGGGCCAGACAATTTCCTTCCAGACGAATCTTCTGTTCTGCGTTCCGGATGCGTACTTGCCTTTGTCACTCAAATATTAATAATCTAAATAATTTAGTTATAACTGCATTTGTCCTCTCACATTTCTGAATCACTTGAATTACTAAAGAAAAACTGGGACGTTGATCCAATACTAGAAGACTTCATGCTTGGAAAAAGAACAGATGTGACAGACCATGCAATCAAGGTAAAGCAAGTAATATTTCACATTCCATATCTGACAGGTGAAAAAAAATACATTTTATGGAAATGCTACTGGCCTGACTGCCACAATTGTTGCGAGCGACAGGGCAGACTGCCTCTGACATCAGATGATCTAATCACAATAGGAAAAGGTTTGAAATATCAGAAAATATCCGACTTCGTCAAAAATGAAACAATAATTGCTACGTGGATGGAAGCAGGCCCGTCAGGAAACGGAGTCCTGATGACATCAATTAATCTCAAAAGAAAAGCAGACGAAACCGAAGCGGACGACGGCACCCACATCAAGTGTCGATTCCTAAATGAGGCGGGTGCGTGCTCTATGCACCCGAATCGCCCCGGAGTGTGCTATTTGTATCCGTTCTCTACCTGGCTTGAGAACGAAAACGGAAAGGCGCGGGTGCACTCGACATACCAATTTACGGGCGACTGCCCTGGATTTTACCTAGCCGATTCACTGGAACCAATGAAAGAAGTGCTAACGGACTATTCCAAATCCATATACGAATACAACATGCAGTACACTAGGACCACACGAGAAGGATACAGCCAGGCAAGCTTTGTCTGACGCGGAAATTTTTTTCACCTCATTTTCAAAATTTCATCTAGTCTGATCATTTAATTATGATGAAGCCTAGATAATTTTGTGGAGTTAGAGTTTGCACAGCAGTTTGTGCGCCCTATTCTAGACAAAATTTCCTCAACGCCGTCCTCATCTGAGCTCATCATTCAGGACTTTGCGGTAATCATGATCGTTGCATCAATTATGGCGCTCATATCGTACAAGCTCAAGCAGCCGATGATAATGGCATTCATTATAGCTGGAATGATTATAGGCCCAAACACACCTCCATTTAGCCTGATTACACATGTGGAAATACTGCATGTCTTTGCGGAAATTGGAATCATACTACTATTGTTTGTGATTGGGATGGAGTTTCCAATTGAAAAGCTCAAAAATGTTGGTAAAAAAGCAACCTTCATAGCAGTTGCCGAGGCGTCTGGTACCTTCATGGCAGGATTTGCTGTAACTCAAGCGATGGGCTTTACATTCTTTGATAGCTTGTTTGTATCTTTGGCAATCTCTGTTACAAGCACTGTGATCATCATGAAGGTACTAGAAGAGCTTGGCATGATAAAAGACGAGGCCACCTATCTTATTGTCGGCATTGCTGTAATTGAGGATATAATCATAATTTCGTTGCTTGCGGTGCTCCAATCTGTTGCATCTACTGGGGATCTGACCATAAATGAAGTTGGAATGTCAATAATACTTGTAATTGCGTTTATCGTTGGGGTAATTGTGCTTGGCTCCAAGATCGTACCAAGATGCGTTGATCTTGTGGGTAAGACAAACCATAGCGAGCTATTAATCATTGCTGTCTTGGGCGTTGCATTTGGTCTTTCCTTTATTGCATTCAAGCTGGACATTTCGGTTGCTACCGGGGCGTTCTTTGCAGGAGTTCTGGTAGCAGAATCAAAAATGAGAATTGCCACAAAAATAATCGCAACTCCCATTCGTGACATGTTTGGCGCATTGTTCTTTATCTCGGTTGGCGCACTAATGGACATCAAGCAGCTTCCACTATTCATCATACCGGCGGTGATTCTGATTATCGTGTCGTTTTCCGCCAAGTTCATCACAGTGTGGGCAGCGTCGCGAGCTCAAAGGCTTGGCAAGACAACGTCACTCAAGACAGGAATTGGCCTGTCCTCATCTGGGGGTGAGCTCGCACTAGTTGCAGCCAAAGGAGGTGCAGACGTTGGTGCTACCAGCTCGTTTGTCTTGCCGATGGTTGGCGCAATGACCATAATCAGCACATTCATCTCGCCATACCTGATAAAATACGGCTGGAAGCTCGCAAGTCGACTAGAATCAAAAGGGACAGGCTCATCAGACACTAAATAAAATCTCACGCATTGCAAAGTAATTTTGACTATATCCTAGAATAATCTATAAGAAAAAACCAATTCAGAACTTGGCTGCGGGAATAGAATTAATCGGAGATCTGGGATACCTGTTACTGTTTTCAGCAGCAATTGGAATTATTGCATATGTTCTAAAACAACCCCTAGTTTTGGGATTTTTGGTAGCCGGCATTTTGATTGGTCCGTTCGGTCCATTTAGTCTGATCAAGGACACCACAATGCTGACTAATTTCTCAGAGATTGCAATTGTGTTGTTACTGTTTGGGGTGGGCCTTGCATTTCCAATAACTCAGCTTAGAAACATTGGCAAGATTGGAGCAGTAATTGCCATAATAGAGGTACTTGCGATGCTTGGAATCGGGTTTGCAGTCGGTTGGGCGTTCGGCTGGTCTACCATGGACTCGATGTTCTTGGCAGCTGCACTGTCGATTAGCTCAACTGCAATCATAGTGAAAGTTCTGGAGGAAATGGATGTAATTGAAGAACCGTCATCCATGCTGATAATTGGAGTATTGGTAATAGAGGACATTATTGCGGCCGTATTAATTTCCACACTACACTCTTCAGTTTTGTCGGGAGCATTTAGCTTTGATCAAATGATCTGGGAGGTTGCAAAAATCAGCATGTTCATTGGCGGAACAGTAGCACTTGGGTGCCTTGGGATGCCAAAGGTCTTCTCACTATTATCAAATATTCCTAGATACGAAATTACAATTCTTGTGGCGCTAGGCCTTGCATTTGGTTTGTCGTTTTTATCACACGAGCTTGGCTTTTCTGCAGTAACGGGTGCATTCTTGGCGGGTGTGATCCTTGCAGGTTCTAGATTCTCTGAAGACATCATTAATCTGATTACGCCGATTCGCGAAGTATTCATTGCAATATTTTTTGTCACAATTGGCGCCCTAATGGATATCAATATTATCGCGGAATACTGGCTTCCAATCATAATTATCACGCTAGTTACCATTGTGGGCAAGACTGCATCTGTGTATTTGGGTGTGCGACTGTTCCAGCTTGGACCAAACAATGCCATGGGAATAGGCTTGTCTATGGCACAGCTGGGCGAGTTTTCATTCATTGTATTGATGGTGGGCCAAGACTTGGGCGCTACAAGCTCGTTCCTCTTCCCGATTGTAGGCATGGTTGTAGTATTGACTACGATATTTGCACCGTTCCTGATAAAGAAAGGAACCAAGATGATGGTTGCGTATTAAAAATCAGCTAGTTCTGTCCATTTAGGACATTACTACAAATGCAGTGATTTTCTCATGTCTTTGTACCTGTTTCGTATGGTGACCTCAGTCACGCCTGCGGCCAGTGCAATGTCTTTTTGTGAAACATCAAAGTCATGTTTTACGCATGAAATGTAAAGTGCAGATGCGGCCATTCCCATCGGGTCTTTTCCTGCGGTGAGTCTTTGATCATTTGCGTTTTTTAGAATCTCAAGAGCATGGCGTTTTACTTTTTCACTTGCACCAATTTTGTTTGCTATTTTTGATAAACAAGTAACTGAGCTCATGACTGGCATTTTGAGCTCTAGTTCATTTACGAGCATGCGGTAATTTTTTGTCAGATCTTTTCTTTTGATATTAATTGCTTTAGAGACGTCGTCTAAGGTTCGCGGCATTTCCACATCCCTACATGCGGCATAAACCGAGGCCGCAAGAACTCCCTCTATTGATCTTCCGCGAACTAGGCTTTTTAGCAAGGCTTTTCTGTACAGATAAGCTGCCTTTTCAACTACTGCGCCAGAAAGCGTCAGCTTGTCCTTTAGCTTGTCTAGCTGAGTGAATGCATACCTTAGGTTTCTGTCGCTTTGCTCACTCATTTGGCTACGACTATCCCACGTGCGAAGTCGCCTCATTTCGTGTTTTGCATGAGCTGAGAGTGGCTTACCTGTAGCATCCCTGTCCATGACTCCAATCGTTGTGGCAAGACCCATGTCATGGATTGCAAGCGAGGTTGGCATTCCAACGCGTGTCTTATCGTCACGCTCTTCTTTTGATATGTTGCGCTCAGGCCCAGTCTCTTGGATCTGCTCTTCTATTACCAGTCCGCAATTATGACAAAATCGCTCGCCTGTGACGCCATCAGTTATCATCATTCCCTTGCACCGTCTGCAGGTTTTCTCTGAGCTGAACGTATGAGTTACCATCAAAAATCAAGTACGTGGATGTTGTCCCTAGAATCCAAATGCATTTCCTTTAGCGTCTGCGTGGCTTTGGAATTGCATTCGTGCGGAACTGCAATGTAGAATGGTAATCTTGCTTTCTCCGAGTTGCCAGAGCGCATCAACTTTTTGGAAAAGTCATCAAATTGCTCTTTTGTCCTTGGCTCTTCAAGCTCCGTGCACATTTTTGCCTCACCTATGTAGCCTAGATGCTTTGCACGGTCAAATGCTATGACATCTGGTGCGTGCCTGCTGATGACAAATGGTTTTTGATAACCGTCATAATTTGCATACTGGATTTCAAGGCCGAGCGAGGAAAAATGATCAATTAAACTTTTGATCAGGGTTTTGTGGTCTTGTCGCCCTTTTGTCAACGCACTGCACCGATAGCGTCACTATTAACCCTTGGTAATGAGCAAGCAAATTACCACGGTTATTATGCCAATGATACCATTACAACACCATGACACACGATAAGAGATTCTGTTTAGATTGTGGAAGATTGACTGTGATATTCGGACCAGACAACAAGTCTTATTGCAAAAACTGCCTGCCGATGCACCAAAAACCGAAATTTCAGAGAAAAAGATTCTAAGCTGAAAAAAGAAAACAGACCTCTGTTAGGTCACTTTGATTTTTTCTTGCCCTTGGATTTGGATGCTTTTTTAGCTTTTGCTGCCATACATGTTACGCTGTTTTTGTGTTATTAAGCATGCTTATTTTGCAAATTTTGGAATAATTTTGCGAATTTTCAGATTGTGACCTATCAATTGTGATCTATTTGTCCCTTATATCGTAGTGATGACATAATCTAGTGTGATAAAAAATCTATTCTCAAAACCAAAACAACAGAAACTATCCACGACATATGCAGAATCAGACGGGGAAAAATGATCTACACCTGCAAATATTGTAATTTCCGTTGGACAGGTACAATGGACAAGTTCTCCAAAGTAATGGAGCATGAGAAAACTCATTCTAAAAGATAATGGAAATACTAGACGAAAAAGTCCACATCTGGATAGACAGCGCAAGGTTCGTACAATCAAAGCCCGGGATCTATGTTCTATATGACAAAAAGCTTGATGCCATATACGTTGGAGAGTCCAATAGTCTGCAGAGCCAATTTGCAAAATACCTGGATGGTAATTTTGAGGGAGAGCCGTGCAAGCAAAAAACATATGCATACCAGAGAATGTTTACCCCTAATCCGACAGAAAAGAAAAAAATGATTCTGGACGCATTTCAGGAAAAATACGGAAGACTGCCGGATTGCAATGCTGGAAATTGAATAGATCGGCGCAATATTAAATCTGGTTTTAAAATAATTTCAAATCTAAATAAATCCAAAAATTACTAGGCTTTAGCTACTTTCATCAAGTCGCGCATGTGAATTTCCATCCCAAAGCGCTGCTCGTTTTTCTTCATGTAACGGAATATGGAAATAAGATCCGCAATGCTACGAATGGCTGAGAACTTGCCGTGCATTTTGGCCCGGACAAAATTGAGGACCTTGCCATAAATTGCAAAATATTCCAAGACCTCTTCTCTGTATTTTGGCAAATTGTTGATGTTTCTCACAAAGATATCTGCGCAAATCATGCTTGGTATGATTCCCTCTCCAAGCAACGGATAGACAGTACCGATTGACTCGCCAACGCCTACTACCTTTCCGTGGTAGAACGGCTCGCACATGTTTGGCGTAGCAAGTCTGATTGGACGGCCAACCGTCTTTGTTATCTTGCCGCCGTATTTTTTGAAAAACTTGTCAGTTTCCTCTACGTGGTTTTTCTTGTAGTCGCCGGCACCAATGTGTGCCATATTGTCATTTAATGGGAAATACCAGAAATATCCGGTCATTTTTGCAAATGGCTTTACAAAAAAGTCATCGATTGGAACTTTATCGTCATACTGGATCTTGTACTGGTATGTCGGCAGGAAAAAGTCTTTTTCAATTTTTGGCAAATAGCTGCGATAAAATCCCGTGCAATCCACAATCATGTCGTATTCTTTTTCCAAGTCTGCAAGTTTTGGAGAAACACCATAGTGAATTTTTACGCCTTCAGACATTTTTTTGATAAGGCCAATTTTGTCAAAAGTGACTAGGCCCTTTAGCTTGATATCAAATCGCTCATTATTGTTCATATCAATGTGCATGTCTTTTCCATGGTGTATGATGAAATCATCAAAGTTGATTCCAGATTTAGCGCACAACTCCCGCATTTCGTTTGCAGATGTGCCCCATGCACAGATGGAATCGTGGTTTTCTTCTGTCATGCGCTCATAGCCTACTACCTCGTGGTCTTTTTTGAGCCTGGATACTAGATATCCGCCTGCGACTCCAATCCCCACTACAGCTATTTTCATCAAGTTGAAATTTTCCTTGGTCTAATAAATAGAATGTGAGGTATTTTGGTGTGATTGGCAGCAGTGGTCGGCGTTATTGTACAATAACCAGCATGTTTTATTTTGCAGACCGTATTACACAATGAAGTCACATCTTACAAAAAATGCAAAATGCCCAAAAAACCGTAAAATTTACGCACAAAAGTTTACGGTAGTTGCCTATTCTATGTATAGTGCAGGCTTGAACGGCCGTGCCATCCTTGCCTTGTTCTTTGGATCATATTTTGCAGTATCCGATTCTGCAAAGACCTGCATGTCGACTCCAAATTCCTTTTTGACCAGCCCTGATAATTCTGAAGACAAGACTGCAGTTTCGTTGATTGGTTTTAACTCTGCTCTGATCTTTCTCATTTCCTCAGGCTCTGCTAGAATGGAATTGACTGATTTTTTGACAAAATCTGGGTCTTTTTTGATGTTCTCGGTTTCTGGATTTGCAATGAGGTCTTTTATGATTGCGCCAATGTTTGTCTGGCCGACAACCACGCTTGCTGCGATTTTTCCAAACGCCTTGACCTTCCAGGGGTCTGCAGTGTACAGGACGATTTTTTGTGGAGTGATCTTTGTCACCTTGAGGACATTTTTGATGTCTTCTATTGTGGATTGCAACAATTCCTCTGATTGCACTGATGAGGAATCTGTAGAGTTGTTTGGTGCAGGCCAATCTGATCTAGATACTAGGCCAGAATTGCCCAGTCGCTCCCACATTTCTTCTGTCAGATGTGGTGCAAACGGAGACAGCATTGCGACCCGAACAGCTAATATCTTGTGCAATATTCCGGAAACATCAGTCCTTCCTTTAGCTTCTGCTCTTTTGAGATACCACTGCAAGTCAGATTCAAACGAAAACAAAATGTGATGCAGGGCCTCTCGTAATCTCATTTTTTCCACTGCGCCAGTTGTCTGCGTGATTAGGTGGTCAAGTCTTCCAAGAATCCAACTGTCTTCTGATTGCAGTTTTGCAGGCATGCCTGGCTTGTGCCTGGCACAGTCTTCGTAGATTGCCTCTAGCTTGCCCTTGATTGTATTTACAGATTCCAGATTGAAATCCGCATCCTGGAGCAGCTCGGCAGATATGATTATTGCCAGTCGAATCGGGTCTGCACCATAATCTTGAATTGCTTTTCTTAGCGGGATGATGTTTCCCATTGACTTGGACATTTTTTTACCATCCATCAGTACAGAGCCGTTTACCACGATCTGTTTTGGCCAGAGTGCTTCTGGAAATATTGCGACATGATTTAGAACAAAAAATGTCAGATGATTTGGAACTAGGTCGCGCCCGGAATGTCTTGCATCCACTGGATAAAAATATGCAAAGTCTGCCCGTATCTTTTGCAAAATGTTTTCCTGCACGCCACATTTTGCAGCTGTCTGTTTTGCATCACCATTTCCATAAAACACAAACTCGAAAAATTCATCAGAAAGCGAGTCTGCCTTTAGTTCTCCAGAATTGACGTATTTTG
Source organism: Candidatus Nitrosotenuis aquarius (assembly GCF_002787055.1). Lineage (NCBI taxonomy): Archaea > Thermoproteati > Nitrososphaerota > Candidatus Nitrosotenuis > Candidatus Nitrosotenuis aquarius. The sequence goes on along the minus strand of NZ_CP024808.1, from coordinate 851,650 downwards.
CCAAAATATAGTACGCCATGTAGATTACGGAATCCGACAAGCTTTCAACAATCCAATTTTGGTCCCACGGCAGATTGGTTCCTAGGCCATGCTGTCTTGCACACGCCCTTTGTCGCAGCCAGCCGACAACATAATTGAATTCCGTTCTGATTTCATTTGGCAGAATGCTCATTTTCTCAAAGCACTGGTTTGTCTTGTCCTTCCAAGTCTGGTCAAGATAATTGAGAAACCACTGGTTGTTCAATAGTTTTACAACACATTCTGCCCCACACCTGCATCTGACGGGTCCGTTGTTTAGCTCTAGCAAAATATCGGAATTTTTTGATTCTGCAAGCCAGGCCTTTATCGTCTCTTTAGCTTCTGAGACCTTGAGTCCTGCAAACTTGCCCGTGTTCTCGCGCAGTACTCCAGAGTAAAATTCCTTGGAATAGACCTCGTTTGTAGCCTCATCCAGCTTGGGGTCGTCCTGGTTTGTGATGCCCATTTTCTCGACAATTTCTTTAGCAGGAATCTCACCAAATCCCTCTGTCTTGATGATTGGAATTGGCTGTATTGTAATACTGGAATTCTGTTTTTGATAGTCAACTAGTGCCTGATAGTCAAATGGAGCATGGGCAGGCACTGACATTACTATGCCGGTTCCTGTCTGTGATTCAACAAAGCTTGCAGGAAACATTGGAATCTTTTTGTCCAGTATTGAAACGGTTTTTCCTACCAGATCAGAGCCGGAAACTTCGGAAATCGCTGTAATGGATTTGTTCAAAAATTCCAGCTTGTATGCGCATTCTGGGCTGACAATCCAGGTTTCGCTGTCTACTTTGATTTTTTTGTATTTTATGTTTGGGTTTATCCAAAGGTTTGTCACGCCGAAGATTGTCTCCGGGCGTAGTGTGGCAGTTGGAATTATTACATCATCTAGGTGAAATTTTACCAAAATGTATTCGGTAAAGTCCGGCTCTACATCGCCCAGCGTGTCGTGCTGTGATACTGGGTTTTGGTCCTTGGGACACCAGCCAACAGGATGTGACCCCTGCACTACAAAATTAAGCGACTTTAGTTTTCTAAACTGCCACTCGATGAACTTTTTGTACACTGGATCTATTGTGGTAAATTCACGCCGCCAGTCTATAGAATAACCCATCTCTATCATCCCCTGCTTGATTTCCTCGTGGAAATAATCTGCAATCTTTACTGGCTCGACAAATTCCTTGATGGTCTCTGGCGGAACATGGTACAGTTTTTCAAAATTCTCGATTAGTTCCTTGTCGCCTTCTTGGACCCGCTTTGCCATGCCTAGTATGGGCGTGCCGGTATAGTGGAATCCCATCGGAAACAAAGTGTTGTAGCCCTTCATGCGCAAAAATCGTGCGTGGACATCTGCCAAAGTGTACGTTCTGCCGTGGCCTATGTGTTGAGGGGAGTTGGGATACGGATATGCAACTGTGATGAATTTTTTTGGTCTCGAGTCTGGTTCTATTTCAAATTCTTTTTCTTGTGCCCACTTGGCGCGCCATTTTGTCTCAATGTCATTCCAGGGAATCATGCGTTCACTGTCTTTTTGATTAAAAATTCTGCGTGGTCCAATGCGTCATTTAGCTTTGATGTGTCTTTTCCGCCGCCCTGGCCAAATCTTGCATCACCTCCGCCAGAGCCGCCAAGCTTGGACGAGATCTCTTTGACTAGATCTCCTGCCTTGAAGCTTGCCTTTTCTCCGGCAAACACGATTATTCTAATTCCAGATCCTTTCACAATCAATGCACAATAAATCAGAGTTGGGTCTGCCTTGATTGCCTCATCGCCTACTGCAATGTGGAATTCATCATCCAGTTCTTCTTCTATTATATTATAGAATTTTACAGGACCAAAAACTTTGGCTGACTCTATTGCCTCTTTTGCGGATGTTGTGCTTGTTCGCTTGATTAGCTGCTTTAGCTTTTTCTTGGCGGCTTCCGAGTCAGTCATTGCATGCTCAAACGACTTTAGCAATTTTTCTCTGTTTGTTCCAAGTGATTTTATTATGTTCATTACATCGCCTTCCTGCTTTTGCACAAAGTCAATTGCAGCTTGGCCTGACACAAACTCCATTCGAATCACTCCATCCTGAATTCTCTCTGTCTTTGTGATTTTGATTAATCCAAGATCGCCTGTTCTTTTGACATGTGTTCCACCGCAAGCCTCAACATCAAAGTCTTCTATCTTGACGATTCGAACTGCCTTGACAGGCACAACTCCCCCCTGGTATATCCTAAATCCGAATGTCTGTTCTGCCTGGCCGCGCTCGTATTCCTGTATTGTAACTGGAAGGTTTTTCTGAATTATCATGTTTGCATAGTTTTCAATTTTTTTGACCTCATCGTCTGACAAACTGGAATGATGTGTCACGTCCAGTCTTCCATAGTCTTTTTCTTTGTATGCAGAATGCTGCCAGACCCAAGAACCCAAGACATTTCTTGCAGACGAGTTTACCACGTGGGTGCTGGTGTGGTGTTTTGTTATGTTTGTGCGCCTTGCAACATCAATCTCACAATGTATAGTATCGCCTTCCTTTGGCGCAGTCCCCTTGATCTCATGTAACACAACATTGCCGTGCTTTGTTACATCTACAACGTCTTGGCCGTTGATCTTTCCATGGTCTGGTTCCTGTCCTCCACCCCTTGCATAAAATGACGTCTTGTCTAGGATGACAAATTTTCCCTTGATTACCTTGAGTACCTTGGCGTCAAATTTTGGCGGATCGTCTTTGTAAAATAACAGATCAGTGTCTGCAATTCCAGCTAGGTCAAATTCCTCTGTAGCTTTTTTCTTCTCAGACTGGTGCAGATCAGACAGTTTACTGTAAAAGCTGTCAGGAATTTCTGATATCACGTCATATTCTTTGAGATAGTCCGGTGTTACTCCGTCTGATTCGTATAGGCGGATCATGTCGTCTACGTTTAGTGTTTTTTTCTGAGCCTTGAGGTTTTGCGCAATTTTTTCCATTCTGGATTTTGACTCGTGGTATCTGCCGACTTCTATGTTGATGATGGTCTTGACTTCGGCTCGGTATTGTTCCAGTTCTGGATATGTATGCTTGAGATAGTCAATGTGGGCATCAATCAGCTCGTCCAGATCCAATTTTAGTCCTAGTCTGTCTATTGTAGCCATTATTCTTCGCAGGATGATTCTGAGATTGTATCCGCCACCTACATTGCTTGGCAATGCGCCGTCCGATATTGCAAAGATCAGTGTTCGCAGATGGTCTGCAATCATGTATAGGCCTTCAAGTGGTGTAATCATCTTGGATAGGTGATTCTCTGACAAATTGGATGCCTTGATTGCGGCCTTTCTTACTTGGGATAAATCTGGGAATTTCTCCAGATTTCTTGCAATTTCAGTAAAGTATTTTGTCAGGATTTGCGAGTCAGTATCGATTCCTATTTTTTGGAATAGTTTTTGCGTGATTGGGCCAAAACAGCAGTCATAGGCAGTCGGCGTTCCCATTGTAATCCACGCGAATCTTTCCAGGCCTGCACCCATGTCTATGATTTTCTGGTCTAGTGTTGTGTGGTTTCCAAGCTCTCCCTGAAATTCAGTAAAGACTGCGTTTCCAAGCTCTAATCCTCTGACATAATATTCCAGTGAAGAGCCAAACGAGCCACCGCCGGCCCAGACATCTTCTACAAACGTGATCTCGTTTTTGTTTATTCCAAATGATTCAGTCAGTAACCTAAAGTCAAGATCAACACACTCGTCCTTCCAGTAGCCCTTGTTGTTTGGGATGCTGTGCTGGCCAATCATGCAAAAGCTGGAAAAGTGCCTACCGGTTACTCCAACATTTTCTATATCCTTGAAGCGAAGGCATGTCTGCGGAACAACTAGGGGGTTTGCAGGAAATTCGAACACGACCTTGGAGCCCATGACTCTTTGAAAATCAACAATGGATGCTATAGTAAAATACAGGTCGTCTCGCCATCGACACACAACAGGATAGCGGCTAATTGAAGTGTGGCCATTTTTGACAAAAAATGATTCTACCTGCTTCCAGGCTTCGGTATAGTCAAATCGTTTTGATGTCGGCGGATTGCCAATGAACGAATAAGTGTCATCAGAGTGATCAGGGCAAGCGTGTCTGGCAGAATCCAAAGTCCAAAAAAATCTCTTGCAAACACTGCATGATTTTCTTGCAAAGCCCTGCTCTTGGAACAATCTGATTTTGTAATACCGCTCCGGCTCTGCCGAAAACTTGGCAAGAATCTCATCCTTGTTCATTCTGAAGAAAACTCTGGCTGACTAATATTAAGAATTACCGTTTAGAGTTTGATCAAATTGGCATCTAAAAAAAACTAACCAAAAACCTCTATTAGAAACCTTCAGCGAAGTAATCTTATTGGAAATAAACGAATCGTGGATAACTGTGTTGCATTTAGTTCGTTTTTAGTAGCCATAGCAACAGTCGCACTCTACAAAGCCACTAGAAATGTTGTTAAGGCAACTGAACAAGTTAGTGACGCTACAAAAGAAATGTCACGAACTATGATAAGACCGCGACCCACAACAATTCATCATAGTAAGATAGGTGAAGATGATGAGCATCATCACTATCAGTTTATAATAAAAAATTTTGGGATCGGTGATGCATTAAATGTAAAAATCGAAGTGTTAGATAAAAATGGCTCAGCCCATCAGACTCCAATTCCAAGACTAAAGAAGGAACAAGGAATGGCATTCAAAGCAACAAACATACAAAAAAGTAAAGATCCAGTAACGATGAAAATCAGTTATCAAGACATAATGGGCTTTGAATATTTTGAAACTATTGAATATAATATTGCAAATGATGTATTTTTTCCTCAAGAGTTAACGTTTGATTAAACTTCTAAAACTTGGCACAAAAAATTAGGGTTCACTAATCACTCAAATCTCCGAAAATTAACACGAAGGATTTCAGAAGCCCAACCTCCAAGTAATTAACAGAACTCCGTTTAGGATCAATTAAATACGCAAGTTTTACAATTTGATCAATGTTCGGCCGAAAACCAAAACAGCTCCAAGAAGGCAGCTATGTCTTTGCGACAAAGCCAGACGGTCAATACACCAATGTGATCGTCGGCGCAGTAACTGGAATCGACGGAGACAAAATCGGCGTTAGCGGCCTAATCATAAACATGGCAGGCCTCAAAAATAAAGTCTCACAGGGAAAGGCAGGGCCAAGATCCGAAGAAATTCTCAAAAACCCAACACCGGAAAGCTGCATTCTCGGACTAGTATACAGAACCGAGCATGACACATTCAATGACACCCTCAATGTCAAGGAAAACAATGTGGTGGAAATGTCTGAAAAATCATTCTATGTTCTGGACGGCTGGATTCGCGAATCGCTGCCAGAGCTGATCAACAATGTATTATCACTACCAGAAGGAGCAGAGCGCGACCAGGCAAAGAGAATACTCAAGCAAAGAATGGATACTCTATACGACAAGAACCTAAAGCAGAATCTCTATTCTGTATGTAGAAGCCTCAAAATCCTAAACTAGACGTAGTTTTATATTATCCCCAAAAAAAGTCACGATACAATGGAATACGTTTACGCTGCATTAATTTTGCACAAACTAAAGAAGGAAATTAACGAAGCTAACGTTAGTAGTGTTATCAAAGCAGCAGGCGCAGAAGTAAGTGATGCCCAAGTAAAGGCATTGGTTTCTGCACTAGCTGATGTAAACATTGAAGAAGCAATCAAGGCAGCTCCAGTTGCCGTTGCAGCAGCTCCAGCAGCAAGTGCAGGTGGCGCAGCTCCAGCAGCTGAGGCAAAGAAAGAAGAAGCTCCAGCAGGTAAATCTGAAGAGCAAGCAATGGAAGGCCTCGCTTCACTATTCGGTTAATTCCTCAAAATTTTCATTTTTACCTTTATCTAGCACAATATACCATACGGTATAGTGGCAGACACACCGTTTCTGTTTCTGATCTATGTCTTTGATCTTTTTGGCACAATGGCCTTTGCAGTAACTGGCGCGTTCAAGGCAATCGAGCACAAGTCAGACATTGTCGGGATTTTGATTCTGTCAATAATTACGGGTGTGGCAGGCGGAACAATCCGTGATGTGATAATCGGCAGATTTCCGCCAAACTCCATAGTAGATCCACTATATGTTGGAATCAGCGTGGCCTCTGGCGTTGCTCTGTTCTTTTTGCACCCGTATCTCAAAAAGCACTGGAACCTGTTTCTGAAATTTGACGCAATTGGTCTTGGAGTATTTTCAATTACTGGAGCGACATTTGCGTACCATATTTTCGGCCTGAACTTTTTGGCAATCGCATTTGCAGGCATTCTGACAGCAGTAGGCGGTGGAATACTGCGAGATGTCTTTGTAAATGAGGTGCCGTTCATTTTTATAAAAGAACTATATGTCACCGCAAGCTTTGTCGGAGTTGTAATATTCTATGGGTTGCTTGTGGCAGAAATCCCACTATACCTGACGTCAATCATTGGAATCATAGTGACTACAATACTAAGACTGGTAGCTATGAAGTACAACTGGAATTTGCCTAGGGCGCGAGAAAAATAATTCTAAGCAGGAGTGTAGCCTTTTGCCTTTGAGGCAACAGACTGGGCTTGGGCATTTGCTTTTTGGAGGACTGCTTCTTTGATATCTTCTGTGATGTAGCCTGCCTCGATCGCAACGGATCGTGAGCCATGTGCAGCCTTTGCCAAGACTTGTTTGATGTTGTCCTTTGTGATGTATCCTGCCTCAATAGACAGTGATACTGCTTCTTGGTGTGCTTGTGCAAATAGGCCTCTGTATGATTCTAGGTCGATTATCAGTTCTTCTCGCTTGTACTGGATTCCTTCTTCTAGTGCCGCATCAAGTAGGACTCCTGCCTCTACTGACTTGATGTCTAGCTTTTGCAGTAATGTTGCAAGTTTGTCAGGAATTGGCTGACCCTTTTTGACTGGAGTAGAATCCTTTAGAATCCAAATTGTTCCCTGGTCGATTTTGGTTGGAATGCCAGCTTCCTTGAATTCAGTAAGCATTGGACCTGGAGCAATGCCTGTGTTCTTTGCTGGTACGTTGATATCTACACTTGCAATGTCCCCACCACGACCGAACATCATGATTTTGTTCTTGCCTAGTAACACATTGAGTTTGAATGGTGACATGTTTGTAAACATCAAAACACACTGACCTGTCAGGGCTTCTACCATCTTTGCAATTCCAGGAATGTTTAGCTTTTCGAGTGCCTTTTGTGCTACCTTGTCTTTGATGCTAATGATTTCGACTTGGCCTAGGAATTTTTTTCTTAGTGGCAACATTTGTGATGAGCGGACCTTTTCCATTCTGACAAGGGCAGTTACTTTGTATTTTGCTGGAAGTTCTTGCAGCTGCTGGTACATTCTTGTCTTTTTTGCAGGATAAGTTGTTCTGTTCTCGTGCATTTACTTTCTCGCCTGCTGTACTTGTTTTACTGGCTTGCCCATTGACGTCTTTACAATAATTCTTCTAATGTTCTTGTCCCCGCTTGGAAGTTTTTTCTCAATTGCGTTTAGTACTGCATGAGCGTTTGCTGCCAGGTCGCCGTCATCCATGGACTCATCTCCAATTTTGCATGACATGGACAAGGAATTTTTTACCTTTACTCGAATCGATGATCTAAATCTGTCAAGGAATGATTCTATTGGTGCATTAAATGGAACTGGGATTGGCATTTTTCCTCTTGGACCCAACAGCTGACCTAGCACCTTACCGACTGTTGTCATGAGTTGTGTGTCTGCCAAAAAGAAATCATAATTATTGATAAATTTGCGAGCCTCTCGCTTGTTTGCCGCAAGTGTGTTTAGCTCATCACCAGAAACTACTCTGTCGGCATTTGCGCTCTTTGCCTTGAGGCCCATGTCTCCTCCCGCCATAACACAAACCGTTGTTGGCTTGGAGAGTTTCTTTGGAAGCTGAATTGTCTCGTTCATGGCAAAGCCTTTCTTTACGTCAATATCCTTTAGGATGACGTACATTTCCAAGGTCTGCTTGAACTTGCGTTCTTTGTCAGTGTCCTTGGCATCCTTTATCATTTTAGCTAGCTCAGCTTCGTTGATCAACGAAAATCTTGCAAAAAGGCCTCTTTAAAATCGTTAGTGTTGGCAGGCACGGGTTTTGCAGGAAAATGTAAAATTTTCTAATTTCCACGCAGCGTATTACATTATGTGCAATTTTCCACGCCTAAACCTACGTTTATTAACATCAAACCGACTCTTTTGAAAACATTGCATAAACTAGATGATCTGGACATGAAGCTCCTATACGAGCTTACTCGCGATGGAAGCATCTCGGTTCCAAATCTGTCCAAGAAAATGGGGATAAACGCCTCTGTTCTGTATTCCAGGATAAAGCGCCTCACAAAAAAGAAACTAATCAAAAAGTTCACAATCATGGTGGATGAGTCCCAGTTGGGAATAGGCGTCAAGGCAACAATTGGCATCAACCGGGACCCAAAACTAAAGGATGCAATTCACAAGCAACTACTCCAAACCCCAGAAATAGTGTCAATATCTGAAGTAACCGGCAGATTTGACATCATGGTCTCTGTCCACGCAGAAAATCTAGAAGAGCTCCACACCATAGTAATTGAGAAAATCGGCAAAATAGAAGGAATACAGAGTACGGAAACCTTCGTGGAACTGCAAAAAACGGACAAAGAGCCGTCGTATCTAGTAGCTAAATAATTTACTTTAGTTTATCGTCGTATTTTCCTGCGTTTACATCGGCAGCAAATTCCTTGGGGTTTTTGCCTTCTATTTTGATTCCCAAAGATACGCAGGTTCCTGCAACTTCTTTTGCAACTGACTTTATCGAAGTAGCATATGATGATTCTAGTTTTGCCTTGGCAACTTTGACAATGGAATCTACCTTGATGTCGCCAACCCATGTCGCGCCGCTGGTTCCAGAGCCTTTTTGAATTCCTGCCTCCTTTAGAAGAAGTGCAGATGCCGATGGAATTCCGACAGTCACTTCCCATTTTTTGGTCTTGGTATCGACTGATACTGTGACTGGAACCTTCATTCCCTCAAAGTCTGCTGTTTTGTCGTTGATGGCCTTGATGATTTCCATGATATTGACACCTAGTGGACCCAATGCTGGACCTAATGGTGGACCTGCGGATGCGCCTCCACCTGTTACTAGTGCAGAAACTGTTTGTGTATCGGCCATATTTGTGCTCTTTTAGATGACGATTTAATCCTTCCTAAGCGGATGTAGATATTTTCAGATAGTTAGAGTCTACAGTTACCGGAAGTTGGTATGGCGCGTCAAGCAAAATGACTGTTGCTTCTTGCTTGTCATTGTCTACTCTAGTTACTGTTGCCTTCATGCCCTTGAATGGACCGCCGATGATCTCAACTACGTTATCTACTGCAATTGTAGGTGCGGTGCTCTTTGTAACGAGGTATCCTTCAATGTCTTTGAATTCCATTTCGCCACGGAGCTGTCCGCGGATGTGCCTTATTCCTTGTAAGGAGTTGAATGCCGAGTTTGCATCCTTTGCCTCAACTACGATATACCCTTTGAGATTATCCACTAGTAAAACTGAATACAGATTGATCTGGCCGTTGTTAATCTTGCTTTGGAGCAGGTTCATGACTACCTTTTCCTGACCTCCCGTGGTCCTTATTGCAAAAAGATGAGTTTTGATTTCTTGAGACAATTCCATCTATCCGAATCTGAAGACCGAAAATACAAACTGAATTATAAATCCAATCGCCCCGATACCGCCTATTCCCAAGAGAACTAGCCTTAGGTGCTGCATATAGTCCTCCTTGTCGGACTTTTTGGCAAGCTTCATGGTGTTTACCATGTTCTTTATGGTTTGATTCAGATCCATTGGTGGAGTTTAATATGGTGTCCTTATATTTTTTGGGACATGGAACTACTGGTTGCATACGAGCAAGACCCAGCAGGGCACAACATGGCAAAGTTTCTCTCAAAAAACATGACAAAAGACGGCGATGTTTTCAGGGGTAAAAATTTCGACTTGGCCATAATTTCCAGCCCTGCGATTTCTGCAGACTGGCTGGAGCAAAAACATCACTATGACGGATTTGTTTTTCTATCAAAACACGCCGCCCAGTCAGGCGAGCTTGCACTTACCTGTCACAGTACAGGAAATTTCTCGACTGCCCAGTTTGGCGGAAACGAAAGACAAGTGGCAATTCCTCATCCTCACCTGCAAAAGGCCTACATGCAAAAATTGCACCAAAACAAGAATTCTTTTTCCGACTTTCAAGTAATAATAGAGGCAACGCACCATGGACCGACCGCACTATCGAAGCCGACAATTTTCATCGAAATTGGCACAACAGAAAAGCAATGGGCAGACGAGTCCCTGTGCAATTCTGTGGCAAAGCTAGTACTAGAAACAATGTCCGAGCCAATCAAAAAATCCCCAGTTGCTATCTGCTTTGGCAGCACGCATTATCCAGAAAAATTCACAGAGGAGATGATCCACGGAGCCCATGCGTTAGGAACGGTGATGCCAAAACATGCATTGGAATTCCTAGACGACGAGCTCTTCTCACATATAATGTCGCAAAACAAGGAAGCAAAAACAGCACTCCTTGATTGGGCAGGCTTGGGTCCTCATAAACAAAAAGTACTTGACCTGCTGAGCACCACATCTCTCCAAGTGATCAGACTTTGAACAAACTGGACCAAAAAGTCTACAGGAAGCTGCTCGCAGTTCCAAAGGGCAAGGTCACGACATATGGCGAGCTGGCAAAAGCAGTAGGGCTAGAAAACGGCCAGCGAGTCATAGGGCAAATAATGAATCGCAATCCATTTCCTGTTGTAATTCCGTGTCACCGAGTTGTAAAGTCAGACGGCAAAATTGGAGGCTATTACTATGGCGAAAAAGTCAAGACAAAAATGCTGTCTCATGAAGGCATAAAAATTTCAGATGGCAAGATAAAAGATTGGGAAAAAACAGTCTTTAGGTTCTAGACTTTCTGTGCTCTTTGATTTCCTCAATTAGGCTTCGGAGGTGAGCAATGTTTCTGACTGTGTTGCCGCCTATCTTTTTGTAAATTGTCCAGAATTCCGGATTTGTGATTTCCTTTCTGTCCTTTGCTACCTTGAGTCTGTGTCGCAGTGCTCGGACCTTTACTACATAGACCTCTTTTTTGCCTACGCGAGCACCCTTGCGGCCTTTCTTAGAACCTGTCGTGGTTCCTCTCTTTTTCTTTTGGGTTCTCTTGTATTCAGCTCTTCCACGTGAAGTGCCTTTTGAAGACTTTATTGTAATTGCGCCAGATGTGATGAGGCTTCGGATGTTTTGTCTTGTGATTGCATCTGCAATGTCGTCTGATCTTTCTGGGTCAAACTTGATTCTGGATAGACCTACTCCCACGACTCGCGATACGAGTCGCTTTTTGGTTCTAAGATTTACTACCACTTGTTCTCACTCTTGCGTTGAAGATCTTGAATTTCTTTTGTGTTGCTGCTGCAACTATCTTTACTCTTTTCTTTGTCCCAACACCGTGGGCAATTCTTATCCCGTCGGTCTTTGGGTTTAGTTTTTGCAAATCATTTACGTTGTGAATCAAATTATCTGTAAATCCTGATGGATGCAGCCCTCTTGCTACTTTTGGACCGCCGTATCCTACTTTGACTAGGCCTGGCCTGCCACGAAACTTTTGCTTTCGCTGGTGGTTGTCGATTCCCTTTGGCTTTCTCCAAGACCACTTGGCTAGTCTGCGATAACGCCAGCTTTCCTGTCTGATAAAGTCTGGCCTTTTCTCGTCGACTTTTTCTCTTAATGCCAACAGATCCTTATTGATGGTCAATAGATGCACTCTTTGGATTTTTCAATAAATAGGTTGCCCTGAGATCAGCCGCAAAAAGGAAGAGATAATAATAATGCAGAGTCGGTGTGGATATTCAATGACCCCAGATTCATTGATGTGGTGAAAATATGGACTCTAAAACAACACTTACGCCCAAATTTATCGCGCAGCTAGAGGCCTTTGGAATCAAGCCATCCCAGGTGTTCAGAAACCTCACACCTGAGAAGCTGGTCGAGGCGGCAGTGCAAAGAAACGAAGGTGTAGTTACATCGACAGGCTCTCTTGCGGTAAAGACAGGCAAATACACCGGCAGATCGCCAGACGACAGATACATAGTAGACGACGATGAAACCCACGACAATGTAGACTGGGGCAAAGTAAACCACCCATTCCCAATTGACAGATTTGACAAGATTTTCGCAAAAATGAAGAAATTCGTAGAAGGCAAGGAACTATTCATCTTTGACGGATTTGTAGGGGCAGACAAGGACCACCGATTAGCCATACGAGTCATAAACGACCATGCTTGGCAAAGCCTTTTTGCAAGACAGCTGTTTGTTCGACCTTCTGCGGCAGAGCTAGACGAACACGAGCCGGACTTTACTATATTATGCATTAATGGATTTGAGGCAATTCCCGAAGTAGACGGAACTGGAACCAACGTCTTCATCCTAATTGATCTGACAAAAAAGCTAGTCCTCATTGGAGGAACAAGCTATGCAGGTGAGATGAAAAAATCCATGTTTGGAGTAATGAACTATCTCTTGCCAAAAAAGGGAGTATTCCCGATGCACTGCTCTGCTAACATTGGCAAAAACGGAGACACCGCACTCTTCTTTGGATTGTCCGGCACAGGAAAAACAACACTTTCTGCAGACAATGACCGAATGCTAATTGGAGATGATGAGCACGGTTGGTCCGACAAGGGTGTCTTTAACTTTGAGGGAGGATGCTATGCAAAATGCATCAACCTAAACCAAGAATCAGAACCGCAAATCTGGAACGCAATCAAATCAGGTGCAGTGCTAGAAAACGTAGTAATTGACAAGCAAACACTCAAGCCAAACTTTGATGATGGCTCACTGACCGAAAACACAAGGGCCGCATATCCACTGGAATACATCCCAACTGCAATCTTTCCAAGCGTTGGAGGCAACCCCAAAGTAATCATATTCCTAACAGCAGACGCACTTGGTGTTTTGCCGCCAGTGTCCAAGCTCACAAAGGAAGGCGCAATGTACCATTTCATGTCTGGCTATACTAGCAAGCTAGCAGGCACAGAACGAGGCATCAAAGAGCCCAAGGCAACCTTCTCAGAATGCTTTGGCTCGCCGTTTATGCCAAGGCCTGCATCAGTATATGCAAAGATGCTTGGCGACAAAATCAGAAATCACAATACCGTGGTGTATCTAATCAATACCGGCTGGTCCGGAGGTCCATACGGAGTGGGCAAGCGTGTCTCTATCAAGCATTCCCGCGCAATGGTAACAGCTGCACTCACAGGAGCACTAGACATTGTAAAATACAGACACGACGACTTGTTCAACTTGGATGTTCCAACCGAATGCCCAGGAGTCCCATCCGAGGTATTGGATCCAAAATCTACTTGGCAAGACCGTGATGCATATGATCTCTCAGCAAAGAAGCTAGCTCAGATGTTTGTGGACAATTTCAAGAAATTCAAGACAGTCGATCCTGCTATAGTAAACGCAGGACCAAAAGCATAATCTATTTTCTACGAATCAGCAATCCGACTAGAACTATTATAGCTCCAATTCCGCCCAGTATGATTAATGGTTGGTATGGTATGCCGATGTCAAGTGTCTGGCGATTTGCAGACTGTACAGTTATGGTGTTGTACACTGATGCTGTGCCGTTTTCTGTTTTGAGCTCAGCCTGGACCCAATATTTTCCAGGAGTGCCGACTGTGATTGACTGGTCTTTTGTGGGTGTAAGAGAAATACTATCGACTAGTCTTCCGTCGTCATTGTATAGTGAAATCTTTGCATAGGACCATTTCTCCTCAGAGTCTATTTTGAAATCAAGCATGCCATCATTTTCGAAAACCTCGATTGCACCGTCGGAGATTCTAAGCAAAATCGGGATGCGCTGTACTACCTTGTCCGATATCACAATACTTCCCTGGTATTGGCCTGTTTTTTGCTCTGTCAGCTCAGCCTTTACAAAAAGAGTAGTACCATCAATCCAATGATCAAACTTTACTGCAGAACTAGCCGGCGTGATCTCAATTTGCGGCTGGGCCCTTGTACCGTTTATCGTCTCCAGTTTGAATTGGAGTGTCTGGGATTTTGTAAATGGAGACAAGTCAAAAATGGCAAAAGAAGGACTGATTGCCAAATTAGCATCAAATGCCCGCGTAATGTTTAGTCTGCCAACTCCGCTAATCTCTTGTGGAAACAGAGTCCCAAATGTATCTGAGACAGGATCTGCAGTGCTGATTATGATTGCCTTGACCTGGCTTGGGGAAAGGCCTGGATTCTTTTCTAGCAAAATAGCAGCAGCTCCAGAAACATGAGGTGCTGCAAAGCTAGTTCCGCTGGTAAGATTGTATCTTCCTTGGATGGATGTCGTGTTTACAAAGACTCCGGGTGCCACAAGGTCAGGCTTGATGTAAAACGGTGATACGGGCCCACGGGAGCTAAAAAACGACACAAAATCTGGGTGATAGAACGTATTGATTGTTCCAGTTGTCTTGTTTTGAAGAATCGACAAAAGTGCATGCCCGTCTTCTTTTGACATTGATACTGCCGGAATTCGTGGCTTGTATTCAGGACCCTCAAGTTTGTTGTTAAGGTCTCCAAGAAAGATTCCAGGCTCGTTATTGTACACAATGATTGCTCGAGCACCAGCATTTGCGGCGTTTTTCTCCTTGACGGAAAAGTACAACAGTTCATCTTTTATGTCACTTCCTCGCTCCACTAGCAGGATCTTGTCCTTGACATCAAGTCCTGCCAAGTCAGATTCTTTGCCATATTTTCCAAAAACAATCTCGCTAGTCAATGACTCCGAGAGAGGAACGATTCCTACCATTGGCAAAACTTGGAATCGCTTTCCGTCAATGTCAAGTGTAGCAACAAGACTTGCAGTAATGTTGTTGTATGTTGCACCAACTGTGATTGCGTGAGGATCTTTTCCAGGACTTCCAATCGTTCTAAGGTCAGGGCCGCTGTTTCCAGCAGCTGCTACTACGACTATCCCTTTTTCTACTGCATCATTTATTGCATCTTCTATCTTGTCATTGGTTCTATTTACCCCAAGACTGAGATTGATAATGTCTACATCGTCCTCTATTGCTTTTTGAATTGCCTTTACTATGAGATCCGATGATACCGAGTTTCCAGTGTCAGATACGCGATAAGCCAAAATCTTTGCTTCCGGTGCAACGCCACGCATCTTGCCGTTTGCAGCAATTATTCCAGCAACCTCGGTTCCATGTCCGTTTGTGTCTTGTGCAGTGATGTCGTTTTCAATAAAATCATAGCCACCAATTATTTTGTCGCTCAAGTCTGGATGGCCAGAATCAACACCTGTATCAATTACTGCAATTTTGATGTCTTTGCCATAAAATCCCAAGTTATGTGGATATTGCACTCCAACATGTTTTGCCGATTTGTCCAAGAGAACCTCCGATACGGGATCTGTCTGGACTTTGGCAGAAAAAAGAAACACACCGATTATAACCAAAGAAAAGCAAAACATCAGCAGCCTTGTTTTTTTCATCTTGTTTTCAGATACTGCTGAATTGATGTCTGTTTTATTTTTGGTGTCGTCCAAAAATCCGCAAAAACTTACGTCCTAGGAGACAAATCATTAAATTAGAAAACGAAGCAGCGGCATTATGGGAAAATTCACACTTCCTGAAGTACCATATGCATACGACGCATTAGAGCCACATGTTGATGCAAAAACAATGGAGATTCACCACTCAAAGCATCACCAAGCATACACAAATGGCCTAAACGACAACTGGGAAAAACTTCCAGCAGACATGCAAAGCAAAGACCTACTTGATGTCTTGGCAAACATATCTGCAGTTCCAGAGGCAGTACGTGGGGCAATCAACTTCCACGGAGGCGGATACGACAATCATAGATTGTTCTGGAACAACATGAAACCAAACGGCGGAGGGGCACCAGGCGGCTCGATTGCAGACGCAATCAACAAGGCATTTGGAGACTTCAACGCATTCAAAGAACAGTTTTCCACAAAAACCACAGCAATCCAAGGAAGCGGTTGGGGCTGGCTGGTATTCAATCCAAAAACAAAGAACGTTGAGTACAAGGCAATGCCAAACCAAACAAGCCCAAGAACGGAGGGACTTGTACCGCTGCTAGGTCTTGATGTTTGGGAACACGCATACTATCTCAAATACCAAAACAAAAGAGCAGACTATGTTGGTGCTTGGTGGAACGTTGTAAACTGGGATGAAGTAGAACAGCGCTACTCTAAAGCAAAATAATCTTACTCTTCTTTTTTAATTTTCCATCCAGATGTTATTAATTTTCTTGTTGGTACCTATTGCAAATGCAATTCCTTCCCATGGTGCAGAAAACTTGTTGTAGAATCGATGCGGTACTTTGGGCGGAATGAACATCATTGTCTTTGGTGAAATTGTCCTCGTTGTTTTTCCTATTGTAACAAGACACTTTCCACTTTGTGAATACACCAAGACGTATTCATTTTCATGTATGTGTAATTGATGCAAGTGGCCTGGCTCTATTCTTGCTTCCAATCCAACAATTCTATTTCCCTTGATTTTCTCATCTAGGAGTAATTTGATTTTGAGCTGGTCTGTTGGATGTTCTTTTTTGTATGGAAAAACCCATTTTGATTTTGGCCTGGCAAACTTTCCAGATTTTTGAACCATGCTCAAACCAAATTTTTAATGAATGCATTTATTAGCCAACTGGAAGGTTTTTTGTACATGAGTGAAGAGCAAGCCCAGCAATTTCTCTATAGGATGCAAATGCTAGAATCAATAGTGACAAGCTTGGATCAAAAAGAAGGAGTAATTGTGAACTTTCTGCGAGAGGCAATGGCGTCCGTTGAGTCAATTAGGAATCTTTCTGGCGACAAGGAAGTAGAATCGCTTGTGCCTCTTGGCTTGGGTGCATATGCCAAGGCAAACATTCCGGCAAATTCCAAAGTAATTGTGGATATTGGGGCAGGAATCGCAGTAGAGCGAGACCATGCATCTGCCATGAATTATCTAGAATCCAGAATCAAAGAACTCCAAGTGGCACTCAATGAAACCTCTGCACAAAAACACCAAGCAATGATGCAGCTAGAGGGCCTAAAAGAACAGATGAACCAGCTAATGCAGGCTGAAGCTCCTAAACAATAAGTGATATTATGTTTGACAAATTACGAAATGCGTTCTCGTCAGTTGCTAAATCGTTTAGCGAAAAAGAGCTAAAGGCAAGTGACATTGATGATGTTTTATTCCAGCTAGAAATCGCATTAATGGAATCAGATGTTGCAACAGAGGTAATCGACTCTATCAAGGCGGACCTGAAAAAAACACTAACCGGCACATCGGTCGACAAAAGCCAAATTGAAAAATTCATCAAGGAAAATCTGATTGGAACAATTTCTGCATTATTTGATGAAGCAGGAGCTGTGGATCTTTTTGCCAAAATCAATTCCAAAAAGACAACAAATGAGCCTTGCATTGTTTTGTTTGTTGGAATCAACGGCACTGGAAAAACCACAACACTTGCCAAGATTGCATATCTTCTAAAACAAAACAAGTTTTCTGTTGTTATTGCGGCAGCTGATACATTTCGAGCAGGCGCAATTGAGCAGCTAACAGAGCACGCAAATCGACTCAACATCAAAACCGTAGCACAAAACTATGGTGCAGACCCGGCTGCCGTTGCACGTGATGCAGTTCTTTACGCAAAGTCTCACAAAATTGACTGTGTTCTAATTGATACTGCCGGTCGAATGCAGACAAGCAAAAACCTGATGGAACAAATCGAGAAAATCACCAAAGTTGTAAATCCTGATTTGAAAATCTTCGTGGGTGATTCGCTTGCAGGAAACGACACTGTCAATCAAGCGCGCGAATTTTTCCAGCACACAAAATTTGATGGCGCTATTCTGACAAAAAGCGATGCAGATGCACGAGGCGGTGCGGCATTATCCATTGTCAAAATCACTGCAAAGCCTGTCATGTATGTGGGCATGGGTCAAGAATATGCGGATCTGAGGCCTTTTGATAAGAAACTATTCCTAGAGACTGTCTTTGGCGAAGGTTTTACTGCGGTGATACCAGAACCAAAACCAGAACCAAAACCAGAACCAAAACCAGAACCAAAACCAGAACCAAAACCAGAACCAAAACCAGAACCAAAACCAGAACCAAAACCAGAACCAAAGAAGAAGAAAAGCGACGATCCCTTCGAAGGAATCTCAGACACAGACATTTCCAAATATGCAGACCTCTACGATGTTCCGCCCCCAGAAACTGATGATGATGCATTTGATATGGCTGAGAAAATCCAAAAATGGATTGCAAGCGGCCGTCCAAAGCCAGGCCAAGAAAAGAAGGTAGAGAAACCAGAAGAGGAACCAGAGGAAGAACCAGAAGACATGGAAGAAGAAAAAGAAGACAAGATTAAAGAAAAGGATGAAAAGCCAAAGAAGAAAGGACTTTTCGGTTGGTTAAAGAAATGATCAAAACTAAAGACGTCTTGACACTAGGCGAGCTAGACAAAAAAGAAATCACTCAAACAATCGATCTTGCAATCAAGCTAAAAAAAGATCGCAAAAAGGGAATTGCAAAGCCGTTACTCAAAAACAAAACACTTGCAA
Organism: Candidatus Nitrosotenuis aquarius; assembly: GCF_002787055.1. NCBI lineage: Archaea > Thermoproteati > Nitrososphaerota > Candidatus Nitrosotenuis > Candidatus Nitrosotenuis aquarius. The sequence continues at coordinate 833,010 of NZ_CP024808.1, read as the reverse complement.
TGATATTTCAAAAGCCATCGACTCGAACGCGAATAAGCTTTGAAACTGGAATGTTCCAGCTGGGCGGTCACGCAATCAACCTGTCCGCTCAAGATCTGCAGATTTCGCGAGGCGAGACAATCGAAGACACTGCAAAAACTCTGTCACGATACGTCGATGTCGTAATGGCGCGAGTTTATGAGCACTCTACATTAGTGTCATTGGCAGAAAACGCAACCATACCAATAATCAATGGACTATCAAATTCCTATCACCCGTGCCAGATTCTGGCCGACCTTATGACAATAAAGGAAAAGAAAGGAAAGATCGACGGATTGCACCTAGCATGGATCGGCGATGGAAACAATGTCTGCAATTCAATGATAATTGGTTGCTCAAAGGTTGGAATATCAATGTCAATTGCAACACCCAAAGAGTTTGCGCCAGACTCAACCTTGGTAAAACAATGCAAAAAACACGTCGACATTGATCTGGGCCAAGATCCAAACAAGGCAGCAAAGAATGCAGACATCATAGTCACAGACACATTTGTCTCAATTCACGACAATCCAAAACGACTCAAGCAATTCCTTCCAAAGTATCAAGTCAACTCTGCATTAATGGCAAAAGCAAAAGACTCTTGCATCTTTATGCACTGCCTTCCAGCAAAGAGGGATCAAGAAGTAACATCGGATGTAATTGACGGCCCGCAATCTGTAGTGTGGGATGAAGCAGAGAATCGACTGCATTCGCAAAAAGCGTTACTTGCGTCGTTGCGCATCTAATCGTTTATAAGAGCAACTTCAAGAGTTCACCAATATCGCAATGGCTTATTCAGTAATACTACGACGATTACGTGAGGAGAAGACCAACTATAAAAAGCGCAAGCTAATGCTCATGAGCCGCGCAGACTTTGTTACAGTTCAGATCTCAAATGAAAACACACTGGTCCAAATCCACAAGCCACAATTCACAGGCGACAAGGTAGTCGCATCAGCACATTCAAGATTTCTAATTTCTCAAGGCTGGAAAGGCTCAAGAAAGAACGTCCCAGCAGCTTATCTTACGGGTTACATGGCAGGAAAAAAGGCACTTGCCTCCGGAACAACTAGCGCAATTTTGTACAGCGGCACCAGAAAATACACACAAAGAATGGCAGCCGCCCTCAAAGGAGTAATCGATGCAGGACTAGAAATTCCGGCAAGCGAGGAAACTCTGCCAGCCAACGAGCGAATCAACGGAGAGCATCTCAAAGTAAAAAACGACATTGCAAAAATAAAGTCAGCAATTGACAGTGGAGCAAAGTAAAATGAGCCAAACCACACAAAACCAAAGACAAGACAGGCCACACGGAGACAGACCACCACGAGGCGACAGGCCACCAAGACAGGGAAGAGGCCCAAGAAAAGAAGAAGAGGCACCATGGGTACCACGAACCGAGCTTGGCAAAAAGGTGGCAGCAGGCCTAATTACTGACATGAATGAAATTTACTCTCAAGGACTACGAATTCAAGAAGCAGGAATCATCAAAAAACTACTGCCGGATCTGAAAAGCGAGGTAATCGACGTTGGCATGGTGCAAAAAATGACACCAAACGGCCAGCAAACTAAGTTCAAGGCGCTAGTTGCAGCAGGAAACGAAAACGGCTGGCTAGGAATTGGACAGGGAAAATCAAAACAAATGAGAGTTGCAATCGAAAAGGCAACAACTAATGCTTATCTTAACGTCAGCCCAATCAAACTAGGTTGTGGAAGCTGGGAATGCAGATGCGACCAATCCCACTCTGTACCGTTTAAAGTGCGAGGCAAAGGCGGAAGCGTCGTAGTCGAAATTGTACCGGCACCAAGAGGCCTTGGTCTTGTAGCAGGAGGCAAAATCAGAAACCTCCTCAAGCTAGCAGGACTAAAGGACGCATGGACCACAGCAAAGGGCTCTACTGCAACGATGAACTCTACGTCAAAGGCAATCCTAGAATGTCTAAGGCAGACATTTAGTCAAGGTTGAGCAAAATGGCAAAGGCATACCTCGTTGTTAGAATGACTGGACAAATCAACGTCCCACACTGGGCAAAAAACACCATGACATTACTAAAACTAGACAAAAAATTCAGAGCAACAATCATTCCAGCCAAAGACAACACACTTGGAATGCTAAACAGAGTAAAGCACTATGTTTCTTGGCAAGAAGTCAGCGCAGACATTGCAAAAGAATTATTCAGCAAAAAGGGAAGAAAGTCAGGATACAAAAAAATTACAAACGAGGACTTGACACCACTGGGCTTCAAATCAATTGACGATCTTGCATCATCTGTTTCTGAAGGTAAAACATCTATGAATAAAATCAAACCAATCAAACCTTGGTTTGCACTTGCTCCACCAAAGAAGGGCTTTAAGCGAAGCACCAGAAAAACATACGGCGAAGGTGGAGTGCTAGGACAAAACAAAGAGCTAGTCGAGCTTGTAAGGAGCATGATCTGAGTTGGCAACACGATTCCGCAAGACAAGAAAGTTCCGCGGCTCCAGAACACACGGCTGGGGACAAATCGGCCAACACAGAGCAAGCGGCCACAAAGGAGGACTTGGACAGTCTGGCATGCACAAGCACCTGTTCAGCTCTTTACTCAAAGACGATCCTGATCACTTTGGTCACGATTCTACTCATCCACCTCACCCGATCATCACCAAAAAATGGACCAGTGTAAGAGACCTAGACGACATTTTCGCAAAACACGGCAAACAAGAGGGCGGCAAAAAACTGCTTGACCTTGCAAGCCTTGGGTACGATAAACTTCTTGGCGGTGGGCAAACAAAGAATGCCTATTCTGTCAAAATCGAAAGATACACTGAATCTGCAGCAGAAAAGATCAAAAAGGCCGGGGGCGAGGTGTTAGCTGTTGACTGAGAACACCACAACTGGAATCATCAAGCGTATTGTAGAAAAAACAGAACCATATCTGGTTCAGGTTCCAAAACCAAAAAAGAAACTATCGCTTCCAACCAGACTTATTTGGTGCGGAATGGCACTACTGATTTACCAAGTTATGGGCCAGACTCCTCTTTTTGGAGCAACGGCACCCCAGTTTGACTTTTTGGCATTTGCTAGAGTAATTTTCGCATCCCAACAAGGAACGCTAGTCGAACTAGGAATCGGACCCATAGTCACTGCAGGACTCTTGATGCAGCTGCTAAAGGGATCTGAGATTCTCAAGTTCGACTTTACCAAGCCAGACGAGCGAGGAGTGTTCCAAACAGCAACAAAGCTAGTCACCTATATCGTAATTGTAGTAGAATCAATAGTGTATGCCATAGCAGTGTATGGGCCAGGTATTGCAAACCCAAGCGTATTGTATGTTATAATTGGACAGCTAATTGCGGCATCTGTTATCATCATGTTCCTAGACGAGCTAATCCAGAAAGGATGGGGTCTTGGCAGCGGAATCAGTCTGTTTATCATGGCAGGCGTAGCCCAGCAGATTCTGTGGAGTATTTTCAGTCCACTGCCTGCGGGTGACGGTGGGCTAATTGGCATTGCGCCGTTTGTAGCCCAGTCGTTTGCACAGGGCGACATTTCCAGTATTTTCTTTAGGTCTAATCAATTACCAAGCTTGTTCGGCCTTGGAATTACGGCAGGAATCTTGCTAATTCTGGTATATACGCAGGCAATCAAAGTCGAAATCCCAATCGTATCTACAAAGTATAGGGGATTCTCCGCTACTTATCCAATCAAACTCATGTATGTATCTAACATCCCGGTAATCTTGGCCTCAGCGCTTACCGCAAACGCCATATTCATCGGGCAGATGATGTGGGCAAACTTTAACCCAAGAAACAACAACGCATTGTTCAACTTTTTAGCCCAGTTTGATCCGCAAAGCCCATCAACTCCAATTGGCGGCCTAGTATACTATATCACACCACCAAGAGGCCTAGACTTGGCAGCATTGGATCCGCTAAGGGCAGTGGCCTATGTTCTGTTTATGATTGGAATTGTCGTAGTATTTGGAAGACTGTGGGTTGAGCTTGGAGGATTGTCACCCAAGAGCGCGGCAAAGAACCTCTTGGATGCAGATGTCCAAGTCCCAGGATTTAGAAGATCAAACCAACCAGTAGAGTCGCTACTTGCCAAGTACATCCCATCTGTTACAATTATTGGCTCTGCAATATTGGGCGCCCTGGCAGGTGCATCGGACGTGCTTGGAGTATTTGGAACAGGTATTGGAATCCTCCTGATGGTCGATATTCTGATCAACTACTATCAACAGCTAGTTCGAGAACAAGTCGAAGTCGTCATGCCTCGTCTGGGTGCTTTGCTTGGCAGAAAGTAAAAAAGTAGTAATCGTAGGCATTGCCGGCGCAGGCAAAACAACACTTGTATCAAAAATAGTTGAGGTTCTCAAAAGCAAAAACAAAAGCGTCAGCGTTCATAGCTTTGGCACAGTAATGTTTGAAGAGGCAAAAAAGCTTGGAATCGAAAACCGAGACGAACTCCGAAAGCTAGCAGTAGACGAGCAAAAACAACTCCAGGCAATGGCTGCCAAAAAAATTGCAGCAATGTCCGATGATCTGGTCATAATTGACACCCACGCATTCATCTCCACAAAGGAGGGATTTTACCCAGGATTGCCATACCCAGTCTTGGAACTGCTAAGGCCGGCAAATTTCATCGCAGTCTCTGCAAGGCCAGAGGAGATCTACAACCGAAGAATGAAGGACAGCACAAGACACCGAGACATTATATCCATAGATAACATCAAAAAAGAGCTTGCAGTCCAAGACGCAATGCTTTCTAGCTGCGTAGTTCTTACCGGCTCACCGATGAAATCAGTCTTAAACACAGAAGGAAAGGTTGAAGAAGCTGCTCTTGAGGTAATAAACGCAATAGGTCTCTAAAATGGAATTCATAGTTTTGCAATTTCTGGAATCGATCTTTTTGCAAGGTGATCTCTTTGGGATGCACCAAGGCCCACTTGGTAGCGCAGACCCACTAGTCAAAGGAATAATTCCATCCATGTTTGGAATCTTGGGATTCTCAATTCTGTTGAATCTATTCAATGCAGTAGTACGACGCAAGCTAGTCGACCAAGAAAAACTCCAGCGAATAATGAAGGAAACCAGAGCCTGGCAAAAAGAAAGAATGGCTGCCTTTAGATCAAAGGATGCCGAAAAACAGGCAGAGCTCAACAAAAAGTCAGCCTACATGACTCGACTAAACCAGGAAATGATGCAGATGAACATGCGCCCAATGATGATTACGTTTGTACCACTGATTCTGATCTTCTATTTTGTCCTGCCGCCACTGTTTGCATACACTGTAGCGTTATCTCCTATCTCTTTGAATATCATTCCCGGTGACTTCTTTTCGCTGACGTGTCCAGCAGATAAAATCGATGGAAAAATCTGTCATAATGAACATGATGTTTATTTCTGGGCTTGGTATTTTCTTGGTTCAATTGCGTTTAGCGGCATAATAATGAAGATCACCAAGACCTCGATGGATCTTACCTAGCTTTGCAAAAATCAATTATTATCTCAGGACCACCTGCCATCGGCAAGACTACAGTAGCAAAGGGCCTAGCACAAGAATTTGGAATGAAAAATCTTAGCGGCGGTGACGTCCTCAAGGAAATGGCCCAAGAAAAAGGATTCCAGACAAAAGGCGATGACTGGTGGGATACCGACGAGGGAATGAAGTTTCTCTCACAAAGAAAAGACAATTACGAATTTGACAAAAAGGTAGATGAAAAGCTAAAGGAAATATTCCAAAAGGGTGGCGCAGTAATCACAAGCTACACCCTACCATGGCTTGTCTCCGGCGGAATCAAAATCTGGCTTGGCGGAAGCAGGCAAAACAGCGCAAAGAGAATGCAAGCCCGGGACAACATGGAATTATCAAACGCACTAGACATTGTAAAAAAACGATACGAGGAAAACCGAGCATTATACAAAAAACTCTACGGATTTGATTTTGGCGAAGACCTCTCAGTCTTTGATATCATAATCAACACTGACGGCCTCGATGCCAATGCAGTCCTGGATACAGCAATACAAAAGGTAAGGGATCTTTCTTGAGCCTGCCGCAACTCCAAAACCTGCTCCAAATAGACCAGGATATCACAAATGACGCCTATGGAATACCATATGACAAAAGATCAGTCAAAGACCTCCTAAACTACGGCCTGATTCTTCTGGACAAACCACCTGGACCCACAAGCCATGAAACAGTTGCCTGGGCAAAGCGAATTCTCAAGCTACCAAAGATTGGCCACAGCGGAACACTAGACCCGCAAGTCTCAGGAGTCCTACCACTGGGACTAGGCGAGGCGACAAAGGCACTGGGAGTTTTGCTTATGGGACCCAAAGAATACTATGGCCTAGGACGACTGCACTCAGAACCAAACAAGGAAAAACTCACATCAGTACTAAAATTATTCATCGGAGAAATCTACCAAAAGCCCCCGCAGCGCTCTGCAGTCTTGCGCCAAACAAGGACAAGAACAATCTATGAATTAGAAGTAGTAGAGCAAAAAGAGCGATTATTGTTATTGCGGGTCTTATGCGAGGCAGGAACCTACATCAGAAAGCTATACTATGATATTGGAGAAATCCTTGGCCCAGGCGCCACCATGGTAGAGTTGAGACGATCCCGAGTGCACCAGTTCCACGAATCCCAGCTGGTGACACTGCACGAGGTAGCAGACGCCTTTGCAACATGGGAGGAAAAAAACGATGATTCCAAGCTCAAAAAAATAATTCTGCCAATAGAATATGCACTGACTGAAATAAAATCAGTAGTAATTCGGGATTCTGCAGTCGATGCGCTGTGCCATGGAGCCCAGCTGGCAATTCCAGGAATTTTGCAGCTTTCCCCAAATATCAAAAAGGGCGACCTAGTCGGCATTTACACGCAAAAAGGCGAGGTGGTGGCTCTGGCAGAATCAATGATGAGCACGGACGAAATCAAGGATGCAGTAAAAGGCTATGCGTTTCAGACAAGGCGAATCATAATGGCGCCAAACACATATCCTAAAAGCTGGCGCACAAAACCAAAACCAGAGCAATGATTCCAAAAAGCTTGGCCATCTGTGTGATAACTGGGGTATTAGCTGCCGCAATACTTGGAGCATACCTGCAACAATTAAACTCAAAAAATGTTGTCTTTGTCCAGGGCCCTTCGGTCTCAGGCCATGTGGAACAAAACAGCTACAAGCTTGGCGACACAATACAAATTCATATAGTTAATTCAGGAACAACAAAGATTGCATTCTCAGACGACTCGCCTGGAATAATAGTGCGAGCGTTGGATGGAACCGTATTTTTCACAACAACACTATCGGAACAACTAGAGCCTGCACAAAAACACACCTTTGAGTGGAACCAACAAAAAAACGACAATTCCAAAATCCTAGAAGGACGATACGTAATTGAAATAATTGCACATGACGAGTCCGGCAAGCGCATCTCCGACAGCTTTACACTGGATCTGCTCAAGTAGGAAAACTTAAAACGCGTTTAGCGAGAACAAGTCTAGGTTTGGCAAAAATCAAAGTAGGTCTTGTGGGGATAGGCAACTGTTTTTCCGGCCTAATTCAGGGTATTGAATACTATAGGCAAAATCCAAGGCAAAAGGTAATTGGAATAATGCATGAAAAAATCACCAAATATTCGATTCATGATTTAGACTTTGTAGCAGGCTTTGATGTTGGAAACAACAAGATAGGCAAGACAATCAACGAGGCAATTTACGAATACCCAAACATGGTCAACTGGGTTCCAAAAAACAAGATGCCAAAAACAAAGGCAGAGGTATACGAAAGCCCGGCACTGGACGGCGTTGGAATCTGGGTTGAAAACAGGGTCAAGCCAATCAAATCCAAAAAGTCAACTGACCAGCTGAAAAAAGAAATCAAAAAGACAATAGAAAAAACCGGCGCCGAAATCATTGTATCGTATTTGCCAGTAGGATCAGACAAGGCAACCCAGTTCTGGGCCCAGATGTGCCTTGACACAAATACCGCATTTGTAAATTGCATTCCATCATTTATTGCGTCTGACAAAAAATGGGGCGCAAAGTTTGCGGCAAAAAAGCTTCCGGTGGTGGGAGACGACATCAAAGGACAGGTTGGAGCAACAATTGTACACAGAACACTTGCAAAATTATGCGATGATCGAGGAACCAAAATAGAAAAGACATACCAGATAAACGTCGGCGGCAACACCGATTTTCTGAACATGAAAGAGCAAGAGCGACTAGTAAGCAAGAGAATCTCCAAAACAGAAAGTGTCCAATCACAATTATCGCAAAGACTGGCAGACGACCAAATCTATGTCGGGCCGTCAGACTTTATCCCATTTTTAGGAAATACAAAACTAATGTTCATGAGAATAGAGGGACGCCAGTGGGCAAACATACCATACAACATGGAAGTTCGACTAGAGGTAGACGACAAGGCAAACTCGGCAGGTATAGTAATTGATGCAGCAAGACTGGCCAAAATAGCACTGGAGAGAAAAATGGGCGGGCCAATAATTCCGGCATGCGCATATTTGATGAAGCATCCTCCAAGACAGATGAGTGATCCCCAGGCAAAGGCAGCCCTTGAGGATTTCATTAAAGGATAATCACCTATTATATAATGAATAATTTGTTAGAATTTTTGTCGCAAGACTAGTGCCGGGGTCGCCTAGCCTGGTAGGGCGCGCGCCTGGAAATTACACAAACCATAAAGCGCGTACTCGCAAGGGTTCGAGAGTTCAAATCTCTCTCCCGGCGCCTTTTTTCATAATCAATTAATGATTGTGGTATTGTATTGTATCATTGAAGTTTGATGTCGCAATAATTGGCGGGGGGATCCTGGGCATCACTATATCCTATTGGCTCTCTGCTCTTACCAATCACAAAGTATGCGTAATTGAAAAAGAAGACAGGGTGGCAGCTCACGCCAGCAGCAGAAACACGGGAGTTGTACACTCGCCATTTTACCTAGACCCGCAAAAAAAGAAAAAAATTGCCAAGGCTGCCTTGCAGTCACATGATCTGTGGCAAACTTTTGCAAAAAAGCACAACATTCAATGGAAGGACACTGGCACAATAGAAATTGCACTGGACGAATCCCAGCACCACACGCTAGAAAAATACCTAAAATGGGGCACACAAAATGGACTTGCAGAATCTGATCTGCAATTATTAGATCACACACAAATAACACAAAGGGAGCCAAACGTAAAATGCCATTCCGGGATTTACTGCAAAAAAGATGCATCAACTAGTTATGGGATGCTCACCGAACAGCTATCTCTGGAATCCAAGCAAAACGGAACACAATTTCTCTTCTCACATATGGTGCAAAAAATAAAAAACAACACAATATTTTTTGCAAATAAAAAATCAATTGAATTTGATTTTCTGATAAACTGCGCAGGCGGATACTCACTAGACATAGCAAAACAGCTAGGCCTGGCAAGGGAATACTCGAATCTTCACTTTAGGGGAGAATACTGGAAAATAGCACCACAGTATGCGGATCTGGTTGGCACAAACATTTACACCGTGGCAAAATTTGCCAGCTTTCCATTCTTAGATCCGCACTGGATCAGGCGCGCAGACGGTACAGTAGAAATTGGACCAAATGCCGTACCAGTATCGGATCCAGAGGCATATTCTGGAATCGGCGGTGTGTCAAAGACAGCATCAAAATTAGGCCAGATAATTTCTGGCAGCTCAAAAAAGCTGTTATTCAATTCAGAATTTTTATCTCTGGTATCAAAAGAGTGGAAGAGCTCTATTTCCAAAAATGCAATGGTGAGACACGTCAAGGAATTCATCCCAAAAATAAAGCCCCAGTATTTTACTTCACGAGGAACCGCGGGAATACGCACCCCAATAATTACAAAAAACGGAACATTCCTGCCAGAAACTCTGGAATTACAGTCTAGTAATTCCCTGCATATTATTAATTACAATTCGCCTGGCGCAACTGGGGCGCCTGCATATTCGGCATATCTAGTACAACAATTATCAGATTCAGGAATAATAAAACTGGACAAGGCCCAAAAGCCACACGCCTGGAATTTTTCCAAGCTAGATTCTGCCTAGTTCCATGTGTAAAATATGGGGGGGGGGGGGGTACGTTTACATAGAATTTTCCCGGAATCTTTCTTGTTGCTGCCAGACAGGTGCTCAATTAAAGAACAAGGACGACAGTGCGTCAATCCTCCAGAATTTGTCATATCTATTTTGGCACAAAAAGACGAATACATGGTAGGCGTTACATGCGCAAAACACAAGGACACAATTTACCAAAAACTTGGAGACCTGCAAAAGGCCGGCTCTGTTCCACAGGGACAAATAAAGTTTGAAACACTAAAGCCAGTTGGTACCGATTGCATCAAGGCAGATCCCGATGATCTGATTCAATTAAAATCAGTACGCGAGATGCTATAATTATACCGAATAGATCATTTTCTTTTTCTCCAGTCCCAAAATCAGATTCTGTATGGTTATTTGGGCCATCTTTGCGCGCGTTTCTGCAGAAGAGCTGCCAATGTGTGGTGCCAGTACCACATTTTGCATTCTTGTCAGCTTGTGGTTTTTCCCAATTGGTTCTTTTTCAAATACATCTAGGGCTGCACCTGCAATGATTTTTGCCTCCAGTGCTCTGACCAAATCTTTTTCATTGATTATCTTGCCTCGCGCAGTATTGATAAGAATAGCAGACTTTTTCATTTTTTTCATGGTCTTCAAATTCATGATGTGGTGAGTTTCTTTTCTGTACGGAGTGTGGATTGACAAAATGTCGCTGTTTTTTAGTAAATCATTGAATCTGACGTATTTGATTCCAAGTTTTCTTTCCTGGCTTTTTGGCAGCCGTGTCCTGGTATGGTATTGTATGCTCAAGCCAAAACCTTTGGCTCTTTTTACGACTGCCTGGCCTATTCGCCCCATGCCCAAAATCCCAAGTGTTTTCCCCTCCAGATCGACTCCAACATAGTCATGGGGCCCAAATATCTGGCGCCATCCTCCAGCACGAATTAGTCTGTCCCCCTCTGTTATTCTGCGCATCAAGTCCAAAATCAACCCAATGGTAAGATCCGCAGTAGCACCGGTCAGGACATCAGGCGTGTAGCCGATTTTGATGTTTTTTCTCTTTGCAGCATCCAAGTCAATGTGGTCGTATCCGACGCTATATGTGCTGATTACTTGGAGATTTTTTGCACTATCTATTATTTTTCTATCTATAGTATCATATGGAAAGCAGATGAGGCCGTCGACATTTTTTATTTTTTCAATTAGGATTTTTTTTGGCATTGGAATTTTGCCGTCATGGACGACAATTTTGTATCTTTTTTGAAGTTCTTTCATTGCAAAGTCGTGTAGTCTTCTGGTAAGGAGGATCTGCATCAAAGCAAAACTTGATCAAATCTTTATAAGATTTGTTGTGGTTACAATGGTAGCTTGGCTGACAAAAAAGATGAGGAGGAATTTGCCTTGTGCATAGAATGCGGCAATGCAATTGAAAAATGTGTCTGTGTGTGTCCTTATTGCGGCGAGCGCGACAAGTGCGAGTGTGCATTATTTGAGGCAGCAACCGGTGGTTAGGAAAATCATCCATATTCTTAAAAGCAAATAAGACCTACAGTCCTTGTGTCAACTGACATTTCCTGGTTAATTGGAGGCCCGCAGGGCAGTGGTGTAGAGTCTGCTGCCAACATTTTCTCCAGGGCATGCGCTTCCATGGGATATCATATCTTTGGCAAAAGGGAATTTTATTCCAACATCAAAGGCGAGCACAGCTATTTCATGGTGCGCGTCTCTGATGGAATAATTCGCTCCAATGTAGATGACATCACCCTGATGGTGGCATTTGATGCAGAGACAATCTTTCGCCATTATTCCGAGATGGCTCCAGATGGGGCAATAATCTATGATTCTGATATTGCACAAACCAAAATAGATGAAGTTCACACAATCGATTCCCAATACAAGTCAAGGCTGGAAAAGAGCCTAAAGCCCGCGCTTATAGTACAGGATGCACTGGATCATGCCAAAAATCGCGGGGCAAAATTATGCCCAATTTCGTTCAAGACCGTACTTGCTACGATGGCAGATGAGGCAAACAATCCACGGCTCAAGGCAATGATTAGGATGTATAATGTGCTTGGCGTTTCTTTTTCCCTAGGGATACTGAGGATGCCTCCTCAAACACTGCTCGAATCAATTGATGCAATATTTTCAAAAAAGAAGGCAATTGCAGATCTAAACAAGGGCGCAGCCACGTTTTCGTACAATTTTGCTGCAGCAAAGTTTCCTGATTTCAAATTCACACTAAAGCCGACTAGCAAAACACCTGATACCATACTTGTGCAGGGGTATCAGGGAACCGCATTGGGAAAGATGGCCTGCGGATGCAGATTCCAGCCATACTATCCAATCACTCCGGCATCAGATGAAAGCGTATTTTTGGAATCAAACGAAATAATAAATGTCAAAGACAATCGGCCAGGCTCTACTCTGGTAGTGCAGACAGAAGATGAAATCTCTGCAATAGGCATGACAATAGGTGGTGCGCTGACTGGAACAAGATCCGCAACATGCACATCCGGTCCAGGATTTTCATTAATGTCGGAGGCACTTGGATGGGCGGGAATAAACGAAGTGCCAATTGTTGTAACGCTATACCAAAGAAGCGGGCCTTCTACCGGCCTGCCGACAAGACACGGCCAAGATGATCTATTGTCTGCGGTTTATGCAGGACACGGGGAATTTCCAAGAATTGTCTATGCCTCTGGTGATGTCGAAGAAAGCTTTTACGATACAGCCAGATGCTTTAACTATTCAGAACAGTATCAGATGCCAGTAATACACATGATGGATAAATTCTTGGCAAGCTCTGTGATTACCTGCAAAAAATTCGATCTTGACAAAATAAAGATAAACCGAGGAAAACTATTGGAAAAACTAGCGCCAGATGCGAATTACAAGAGATTTGCATTTACCGATGATAACATCTCGCCTAGATCCAAGATAGGCCTTGAAAACGGAATTTTCTGGAACACTGGTGATGAAAGTGACGAGGCAGGCCACATCACTGAAGACCCGGAATTGAGAATCAAAATGATGGACAAACGCCAGTCAAAGCTGGACTATGTTCTCAAAACAATGCCTGACGAAGAGCAAGCAATGTCGTTTGGCATAGAACAAATATCTGTGATAAGCTGGGGCTCACCAAAGGGACCAATACTTGATGCCATACAAATGTTAAACAAGGAAAATATCAAAATTGGATTTGTACAGCTAAAACTGTTGCATCCGTTTCCAAAGGACTATCTGGGATTTTTGCTCAAAGACGTCAAAACCATAATAGACATAGAGGCAAACCACGTAGGACAGCTGGGCGAGATGCTAAAACAAAACATGCAAAAAAAGCCTGACTATTACATCCTAAAATACACTGGACGCACAATGACTAGCACGGAAATATACAATTCTATAAAAAACATAATAGATAACAAGGCAAAGCCAAGACAGGTGTTGACTCATGGCGCTTAAGCTAGGCGATTACAAAACCGATGTCCACAATGACTGGTGCCCGGGATGCGGAGACTTTGGCATAGTAAATGCAATTCAAATGTCCATGGCGGAAATGCAGATCCCTCGTCACAAGGCGGCAATATTTTCTGGCATTGGATGTTCTGGCAAGACTTCTCATTACATCAATGTAAACGGAGTCCACACATTGCATGGCAGAGTCTTAACATTTGCACAAGGAGCCAAGCTTGCAAATCCTGATCTCACTGTAATTGCAGTTGGTGGAGACGGTGACGGTCTTGGAATTGGTGCAGGACACTTTGTTGCGGCAGGTAGAAGAAATCTGGATATGACATATATCATATTTAACAATGGAGTTTACGGCCTGACAAAAGGGCAGGCATCGCCTACTCTGAAGCTTGGTGAAAAGACAAAATCACTTCCCTCTCCAAACACCAACTATAACGTAAACCCGATAGGCCTTGCAATTACAAGTGGGTTTACCTTTGTTGCGCGAAGCTATGCGTATGATGTAAGACATCTCAAAGATACCATAACCGCGGCAGTAAAACACAAGGGACTCTCGTTTATCGATGTGCTCCAGCCATGTCCTACATATAATGACATTAACACAAGGGACTGGTATGCTGGATTTGATGAGATCACAAAAATGACAAAGCCTAGAATCTACAAGCTTGAAGAAACAGGATATGATCCGGTAGTGCATTATGATGAAGAAATTGAGCTAAATGAAAAACTCACACAAGCACTGGTTCGTTCTTTGGAATGGGACACAAAAATTCCAATAGGTGTGTTTTACAAAAACGAAACAATTAGTCAATATGATAAAAGAATAACCGACAAAATCCCAAATTATGTGGAAAATCCACCGGCATCCCAGATAATTTCTTCAAGTGGTCATCCTACAACTGATCTTTCGGAAATTTTGAATTCATTATCAGTATAATTAGCTTGTAAAAGAAATATTAAATCACGTGTGTTAAACTATAATTTAACACGATATGAAACCTATTCATGAGTGTTGCTTGTATTATTAATAAAATCCCCAAACCTCGTGTTGGTTCAGAATCGGTTTTTAATTTATTCTGCTTCTGTGTTTGACGCATAGAAACTCAAAGATTTTGGCTGCAAAACCAGTCATAAATTGACTAATTCTTAACGGAAATTAAAATAACCTCGATCTAACTACTCCCTCTGTAATTGAATCTGACTGAAGCAAACAAGATATTTAGAAAATCCATAATCAAAGGTTACTTTGAGCCAAACTTGCTGAATCTTGATTTTAGCAAATCAAACATCAAGCATCCTACCATACCTGATGATGGCCTGATGCAATCTAGTTTGTTGCACATATTTTTTGATGTTGAGACTGGCTCTGATTATCCGGATGGTGATGAATGGTTCATTGCAGAATTTTTATTCCCATACAATATCAAAATTCCAGATTCTGTAAAGGGCCCTGATTACTTTACAACACTGTCGCTAAGTGATGGGAAAAATTTCTGGCACCATCGCGAGCTGATCCGCTTCAAATATGGAAAGTCAAAAAAGCTAGTCGAATCACTGGAATTTTTGGATTCCAAATACAAAGAATTACACTCAATGCTAGAACCGCTAGAAAAAGATATTAAATAATCATCTTCCATGTGTTGTTCACTAAAACAAATCTCTTGTTGTTTGCAAACAATGTGTGCATTTTCCATTTCCTAGTTTCTGTATCAAATTTGTAAATGACCTTGGACACGTCCTCAATATTTTCAAAATTCAGATGATATGATAACAACTCTATTACAAAATCAAGTTTTTCAAGTGCGTTGTCAAATGTGTCTTTTTCCTCAACATCAAGTATGAATGCTATTTTTGGTGCACCTGTAAATCCGATGCCTACCTTGAGCGAGTTTTTTCTGCCTCGTCGTCGCCTCATTTCCTTGAAAATGTATTTTATCTTGTCCCATCTGTGGTATTCAAACCATTTGAAAAATTCTTCATTGAATGCAAGCGGAATGTTGATCTCTACGACACTGACAAAATCTGGATCTCGCTCTGTGATCTCGTCCTGTGAAATTCTGAATCGCTCTGCCAACAATCCGTATATGACTTCGATTTCCCATGGGGACACGCCATAATGTCCTAATTCTACAGAGAGAAAACCATCACTCATTGAACTGGTTTGGTAAAAAATTGTAATTAAGTCTTCAAGCTAGAATATCGTATCTAGATATTTCCATAGATAAAACACGCCTACAGTACCGATAAAAAATATCATTGGCTTCCAGGCAAAGACCGGGATGTTTGGTGTGGCAAGTGTTATTTTGTAATTGTCAAGTATGCCATGGATGTGATTTTTTACCTTGTTGTGCCAGATTTTGTATTCTATTTGGTGTTTTTTTAAGAGTGCTTCTATCTCATAAATGACTGGGGTTCGCTGGCAAAACAAATGTTGCAGGTAATCACGTGATACCTCGACTTCGGCTTCAATTCCGACCTCACCGTTTTTTCTATCAAATAATCGCAAATGCATCTCCCATGGTTTTTTTAATTTCAGAGACAGCCCGTCCCCTATCTGGGCTTCTTGCTTGTGCTCAAATTTTACTTTGGTGAATCCCTCTTTGAGCATTATGTTGTATAGTTCCTCTGCGCTTTTTTTCACAATAACTGTGAGCTGCTCTACTCCTTTGGCATCAATGTCGATAAAGTGGTTTTTTCCACTGCCAAACGATACTGTCCTTGGATATCTGGTCAGATACTGCATTGGCCATTCTTTGAATTTACTTTATTTAAATTAGTTAGCAAAGCCGCGCATGTACACGCAGAGATCTGATGATATTGACATTTCATCTGGCTTGATTTTGCGTGATGTGAGTTTTACTCCAGATTCTTTGATTATTACAATCGGTGTGGATTCTGAGCCTTCCCCCATGGTATGGTTTGCAATTGTTGCCAAATTGTCTGCAGTTGCTTTCATGGTGACTCGCAAGGGGTTTCCATCTAGGTCTTTTTGGCCACGCACATCTTGTATTGGCTCAAAGCCAGATGTTGCTATTGCAACCCCTATGGTTCCTGCCCTTGCGGGCATTAGCCTGCTGTCTACTAGAATTACTCCTACATGGACTCCAAGATTTAGCAGAATTTTTTTCCGGATATTTTCTGTTATTGTATATGGCAAATCCGGGTATAGTATTGCGGTGCCCTTTTCTACGTTGGACTTGTCAATTCCAGCATTTGGAGCCAAGATGTGGTCTGCTGATGTGAGAACAAATCCCGTCACTCCGCCTAACCTTTTATCAGATTCACGCAGGATGACTTCGGCAAATTTTGAGTCTATTTGGTATTTTTTTGATAATTCTGATGCTTCCGACGACGGCCTAGTCTTTGTAATGTCTAGTAATCGCCCCTGGGAATTTGCCACATATTTGCTTGAAATCACAATAATGTCGCCTGTTTCCAAGACATGTGGTTTTACTGATTCTATAATATCCTCATACAGTTCAAAGCTGGATCGTTTTCTTGAGGTCTTGATTGGAATTATTCTGGTCAATGGTATTGTTGCGGTTTTCGCATTTTTTATCCTTCTCCAAAGCTTTTAATCTGAAATGACTCGATCTTTGTTCTGTGAATATAACAGAAAAGATTCTTGCACGTGCATCCGGCAAATCAAGCGTTGCACCAGACGATATCATATTTGCAAATGTGGACAAGGCAATGATTCACGATGTTTCAGGACCTGGTGTAATCAAGGTATTTGAAAAGCTCCAAAAACAAGGAATTCCAACAGACAGACTCTGGAATTCATCCAAAGTCTGGGTTGCAGAAGACCACTTTGTGCCGTCCGCTGAAAAGATCTCTGCTGAAAACATTGTCAAGCTGACAAAATTTACAAAACAATATGGAATTGAAAAACACTTCAAGTATGGAATGGGGCAGTATGGAATCTGCCATACCTTGTCTCATGAGGAGGCAATGGTCTTGCCTGGAGAAGTTTATGTTGGAGGCGACTCCCATACTAACACCACTGGTGCACTAGGCGCATTTGCCTGCGGCTTAGGCCATACTGATGTTGCATATGTTTTGCTAAACGGCAGAATTTGGTTCAAGGTCCCAGAGACATTATACTTTAAGCTGAATGGCAAATTACCTGATCACATGATGGCAAAAGACTTGATACTCAAAATAATTGGCGATATTGGCACCGAAGGTGCTGCGTATTATGCAATGCAGTTTGGCGGTAGCGGAATTTCTGAAATGTCCGTAGAATCAAGATTGACATTATGCAACATGACTACCGAGGCAGGTGCCAAAAACGGAATAATCGAGCCGGACCAAAAAGTCTTTGATTATTTATCCCAAAGAGGCGCCGCAAAATACACTCCCGTATATGGAGATGCGGACGCAGAATATGCTAAGGTATACGAATACGAGGCATCAGAACTAGAGCCGACAATAGCAAAACCATATTCTCCTGAAAACATTGCAACAGTGCGCGACGTTGCAGGAATTGAGCTGGACAAATCCTACATTGGCTCTTGTACTGGAGCAAAATACGAAGACCTCGAGGCGGCAGCCAAAATCCTAAAGGGCCGCCAAGTAAAAATCAGAACCGAAGTTCTTCCAGCTGCAATATCAATATACAAGAGAGCAATGGAAAATGGCTTGCTCAAAATATTTCTAGATGCCGGAGTCACAGTTGGTCCGCCGACATGCGGTGCATGCTGTGGTGCACACATGGGAGTATTGGCAAAAGATGAAATCTGCATCAGTACCACAAACAGGAATTTCCCTGGCAGGATGGGTCATGTCGAATCACAGACATATCTGGCGTCTCCACTAGTTGCTGCAGCGTCTGCTGTTACTGGCAAAATAACTGATCCGCGTGATTTGTAATGGGCAAAGTAATCAAATACGAAAAAGACAACATTGACACTGATGTTATTTTGCCTGGTCAGTATCTCAAGTTACACGACTATGACGAAATAGCAAAGCACGCAATGGAAGGAATTGACCCAGATTTTCACTCCAAGGTGCAAAAGGGGGATTTTTTGGTGGCAGGCCGAAACTTTGGATGTGGTTCATCGCGAGAGCACGCACCAATTGCCCTTAGCCAATGCGGAATAAAGGGCGTAATCGCAGTAACCTTTGCCAGAATATTCTATAGAAATGCAGTCGATGGAGGATTCTTGCTTCCAATTGAAGTGGATGAGGATACCTACAAGAAAATCTCTGACGGAGACCAAATCGAAGTGGATATAACAAAAAACCAGATCAAAAATCTGACCAAAAACCAGACCTATTCCATGAAGCCATTCTCAGAAATTGTGGCCAAAATAATTGAGGCGGGCGGCCTCTTCAAGTACAAGCCTGACTAATTTACAATTTTATACCTAGATTGCTGATCACACGTATGGCCAAGACCTTGTTTGAGAAAATCTGGGACTCGCACAAAGTAGACGAAATTGACGGCCGCACTCTAATCTATATTGACAGGCACATGGTACACGAGGTTACCTCACCTCAGGCATTTGACGGCCTTCGAATGAACAAACGAAAGGTGCGCAGGCCGGACCTGACATTTGCTACCATGGATCACAACGTGCCGACAACAAACAGATCATTGCCTATAGTTGACCAAATCGCTGCAACACAAATCAAGACCCTGGAAAAAAACTGCCAAGAGTTTGGGATTCCGTTGTTTGGCCTGGATTCGCCATACCAGGGAATAGTGCATGTCATAGGGCCTGAGCTTGGAATCACTTTGCCTGGCACCACAATAGTATGCGGTGACTCACATACATCCACACATGGTGCATTTGGAGCATTTGCTCTGGGAATTGGTACATCTGATGTAGAACATATATTAGCGACCCAATGCCTTGTTTTGGACAAGCCAAAAACATTTGAAATAAGAGTTGATGGCAAAAGAAAAAACACACACGCAATTACTGCCAAGGATATCATACTGTCTATAATCAAAAAAATCGGAACTGCTGGAGGCAATGGCACCGTACTGGAATATCGAGGACAGGCAATCTCGGATCTATCCATGGATGAGCGCATGACTATATGCAACATGTCGATAGAAGGAGGAGCACGTGCAGGCCTAGTCGCACCTGACCAGAAAACATTTGATTATCTTAGGAATAAAAAGTATACCCCAAAAAACTATGACGATCTAGTGGAAAAATGGAAAAATACACTAAAAACAGATGACGGGGCAAAATTCGACAAGTCCTTTGCAATTGACGCATCACAAATCATACCTCAGGTAAGCTGGGGGACAAACCCTGCAATGACTGCAGACGTCACAGAATCTGTGCCAGAGCCTGCCGAGTTTGCCAAGGGTGATTCCAGTCAAGAGACTGCTGCAAAAAATGCTTTACAATACATGGACCTAAAATCTGGCACACCAATTACTGATATCAAAATAGACCGTGTCTTTATTGGCTCTTGCACCAACGCACGACTGCAAGACCTAGTAGAGGCCGCAAGCATAATCCAGGGAAGAAAGGCATCACCAAATGTTCGGGTGATGGTGGTCCCAGGATCCCAGCAAGTAAAGAAAAAGGCAGAAGAGATGGGCCTTGACAAAATCTTCAAGGATGCTAACTTTGAGTGGCGCGAGTCTGGATGCAGCATGTGCCTTGGAATGAATCCTGATATCTTGTCACGCGGCGAGAGATGCGCAAGCACATCAAATAGAAACTTTGAGGGAAGGCAGGGGGCTGGTGGCAGAACTCATTTGGTTAGTCCTATTATGGCAGCAGCTGCCGCAATTGAAGGACACTTTGTAGATGTACGGGAATGGGTCTAGATGGAAAAACTAGGTCTAGTTTCCAGCATAATAACGCCTCTTGATAGGCCAAACGTGGACACCGACCAAATTGTGCCAAAACAATTCCTCAAATTGGTGCAAAGAACAGGCTTTGGGCAGTTTTTGTTCTATGATTGGCGCTTTGATCAAAACAACTCTCTGAGAAAGGAATTTGTCCTAAATGATCCAAAATACGAAAGATCTCACATTTTGGTTAGCGGTGACAACTTTGGGTGTGGCTCTAGCCGTGAGCACGCAGCCTGGGCTATTAAGGACTATGGGTTTGATGTTGTAATTGCGCCCTCGTTTGCTGATATATTTTACAATAATTGCTTCAAAAACGGCATATTGCCAATATCTCTGCCAAAAGAAATTGTAAATGATCTGATGAAGACTGACTCTGTTGTACAAGTGGATCTTGCGTCGCAGACAATAAAATACAATTCAAAGTCTATTCATTTTGACATTGACGAATCGCGAAAAAAGACGTTATTGGAAGGCCTAGACGACATTGCAGTAACTCTGCAGCACGAAAACAAAATTACCCAATTTGAAAAAAGTCACGCATTGTGATTTATTGAATTAATTATTTTTTTAATATCGTCTGATTTTCTTTGCAGAATGGAAGGAGATTCTACGTCGACCCAGGGAGTTTTGCCAATATCAAAGGAGCTTACTTGTCCCTTTTTTGATAATTCCTGCAAAATGTCATAGGATAGGTTCATGTTTTTCTTTGATTTTGATTTTATAATGTCGATGATTTTGCCTGACAATATGTAGATCCCAGTGCATTCACAATCTTCCATCCTTATGGTCGGCTTTTCAATGAATTGGGTGATTATTCCGTCATCGACTTGGGCAAAACCAGTTTCCTCTTTGCGGAATTGCCTTGTGGCAATGCATGCCATGCTTTTTTTGTCGGTATAATGCTTGTACATTTTTCTCAAATCAAGGGCGCAAAGATTGTCTGCAAACCATAAAACGAACGGCCCTTTTTTTACTAGGCCTGCCAAGTGCATCAGATCTCCTGCAGTCCCACTTGCAGAATCTTGGATGAATCGTATCTTTGATTTCTCAAAATAGTTCTTTATCTGTCCTCCAAAGCCGCTCAAGTCACAAACTACGATTATCTCCGATATGAAATCAAATGAGGAAAGGTGCTTTATGATGTGAAAAATCAGCGGCTTTTCATACACTGGAATCATTGCCTTTGGAAAATAATCAGTAAAAGGTCTTGCACGCGTTCCTTTGCCGCCTGCCAAGATTACTGCTTTCAATCTACCTGTATGATTTCTGCTTTCTTCTTCTTGCGCCAGGTCCGCCAAACTTCTTTGGCTCTTTTCTTCTGGCATCTCCACTCAGGAGGTGTTTATCAAAATCGTTTAGTCTTTTCCTAAGATCGGTTCTTGTCTGCTTTGGGAACGGGTGCTCTTTTGGCTCTTTTTTGGATTTTGTCCAGCCCGTGAGTGCTCGTGATATTGCAGTTGCTGCTGCATATGCCTGACCCATGAATCCTCCGCCCTTTACTCGAACTGAAATGTCTACTTTGGATCTTAGGTCTCCTGCAATTTCTAGTGGTGATAGAATTACTTCTCTTGCTGACTCTTGGTTTATCATCTCTGCTGGGACATTGTTGATTCTAATTCGGCCAGAGCCCTTTGTTATGTAGACATGGGCTCGTGACGTCTTTCTTGTTGCAAAATAGATTTCAGTTTTTGGAGTCATCGATTCCATCCTACTTCTTGTGCCAAATCGGACATGCTGGTATAGTTTGCAATCGGTCTTGTTATTTTTGCTGAATCAAAGCTTGTTTTCTTGGATGTGCCCATTCCACTTGGAACTCCTACATATGTTCTCAGTCTTCGCAGTGCTGCAGTTCCGGATGGTTTTTTTCTTGGAAGCATTCCGCGAATCATTCTTGCGATGATTGTGTCTGGTCTGCGTGGGTGGTATGGCCCGTGCTCTGGGTGTAAAATGCTGGAAATTCCAAGAAAGTTCTTGTAGTTTTGAATAATATTTCGTCTGTTTCCGCTGATCAGAATCTTTTCACAGTTTATTATGGTTACATGGTTTCCTTGCAGGAGAAGTTTCGCCACATTTGAGCTGAGTCTTCCTGCCAGCAGATTTGTTCCGTCAACTATGACTGATTGTGCTTGGTCAGCCAATTATTTTCACTCCCTTTCCTGTTGGGAATTTGGAAATTAGGTCAGAATATGATACAATTTTGCCACCTGCCGCCTTAATCTTTTTGGCAGCTGCAGCAGATATTGCAAATGAGCACAGCGTTACCTTGTGAGAAATATTGCCTGTTCCTAGTACCTTGCCTGGAACTATGATGATATCGTTGTCTGAGGTTACTCGGTTTATCTTTGTGACATTGACTAGTCTTTTTGCTATCTTTGGCTTGAGTGCCATTTCTGCAAGATCTGCCCAAATTGGAGCCTTGTTCTTTGCAGAAGCTGTCTTGAGCTCTTTTACCATTCCTTGGACTAGCTGATTGGTCATAGATATTGCGCTTTTGGAACCCAAATATAATGTTATGATTAGGCTTTTAGCTCTGCAATGACTTGCTTGAAGTCTTCTAGTCTTTGAGCAAGCTCGTCAACGCCGGCAGTAACTATTTGCTCTGGGCCAAGTGCACCGGTGCTCTCTACAGTAAGGATGAATTCATCTGGCTTGTCGGTGTGTGTTAGAACTGAGACATTGGCGGAATTCCATTTTGCGTGGGTTGTTCCTCGTCCTAGTCTTGCATATGCCTCTAGCTTTACCTTTTGTCCTGGTGCAATCTGGACAATTGGGATTTTGTCGGAAACTGGCTTTACTGTTTGGTCTTCAGAGCTTAATTCCGATGATGTGATTGTTCTTGTGGTGTCGGTATCGCCAGAATCAATTACCAACATTACCCTGCAATTTGAGCAGCCTGCCTGGCTTTTGCAGGAACACAGGTGTGGCTCTGAGAATCTCTTAAGATCTGTCTTTAGTGGTATGAGGCCCAATCTGTGGGCAATTCCTTCATCTGACATTACGGAAGAATTGTCAATTACGTCTACGGTATCAATAGCAAAGACTGGAACGCCGTTTAGGCAGATTCGTCTTAGTGCGTTTGCGTATTGCAGTGCTACGCCCTTTATCTTGACTGAAATACGGTTTTTGTCTTGTGAAATTATCTCCAAAGAAGGCAATTTGAAAAAATTTTTCCAAGTCCACATAAAAATCTAGCGTGGGTTTTGAGCCAAATTTGACAGAGATAAATACCAATATTTCATTACCAAACCCATGACTGACGTAACAGTAATTCGGCATTCGGTGGCGGGAGAAAAGTTCGAGATTCTAGTAAAGCCGGATCCTGCCCTGGAATACAAGCTTGGCAAAAGAAAGGACGTCTCAACTGTTTTGGTATCTGATGAGGTCTATACTGATTCCAACAAGGGAACCCGGGCATCCACTGAGAAACTGCTCAAGGCATTCAAGACACAGGACACCAATGCTATAATAGAAATCATACTCAAAAAGGGCGACCTTAACCTTACCACTGATCAGAGGCGCAAAATGGTTACAGAAAAAAGAAAGCAGATAATCGAGTTTATTGCAAAGACCTACGTCGATCCCAGATCACACCTGCCACACCCGCCGCTTCGAATAGAGCAAGCGCTAGAGCAGGCAAGAATCTCAATTGATCCTTTCAAAAACACTGAAGAGCAGTGCAAGGATGTGGTGGAGTCTCTTAGAAGCATCATACCGCTAAAATCAGAAAACATGCTGCTGGAAATTTTGGTTCCGGCGCAATATGCGGGTCAGTCCTATGCTGTCCTCAAATCGACCGGCACGCTAAAAAAAGAAGAATGGCAAAATAACGGATCACTTAAAGCAATACTAGAAATACCTGCGGGGGCAAGGGCAAGCGTGATCGACAGACTAGGTTCCATTACCAAAGGCTCTGCAACAGTGGAGATGGTCAAGTAATGGATGATATCAAAAGAAAATACGTCATACCTGGCGATGTCATAACAACCGGTCCGTATAGAGCAGAAGAAAACGTCCATCTTTATGGCGACAAAATAATTGCGACAACCGTTGGCATTTCTGAAATTTTTGACAGCGGCGTTCGAGTAATTCCTTTGGCTGGAATGTATATTCCGCGAATTGATGACTTTATCATTGGTATAGTAAAATCTCACACGTCTCTTTCTTGGGAGCTAAACATCAACTCGTGTTATGCGGGTATATTGCCTGCGCAAGATGTCTTTGGCCGAGACTTTAACCCAAAGGTAGATGATCTTACTTCACGACTAAAGACAGGTGATCTGATTGCGGCGCGCGTTGCAAACTCTGACAGATCACGCGACCCACTAATCACAATAGCGGACAGGGACTTGGGCAAAATTGAAGAAGGCGAACTAATCAAAATCTCTCCTAGCAAGGTTCCGCGACTGATTGGCAAGCGCGGCTCTATGATCCAAACAATAGAGAGCGCAACAAAAGCAATAATCACAATAGGGCAAAACGGATTTGTTGTGGTGTCGTGCGAGGAGCCAGAGGGATTATTAAAGGCCATGGAAGCAATCAAAACGGTCGAAGAACAAGCACACGTTCCAAATCTGACTGAAAGAATACAACAAATGTTAGGATCAAATAGTGAATAATAATGGGTGTAAAAAAAACAGACATAGTACTACTAGACGATAAAGGAATTCGCTGCGACGGCAGAAAAATCAACGAGCCTCGCAGAATCATGATTAAAGCTGGCGTTCTCAAAAACGCAAACGGCTCTGCATATATCGAGTTTGGCGAAAACAAAATCTTGGCAGGAGTATTTGGCCCAAGAGATGTTCATCCAAAACACCTGGCAAACACCGACCGCGGAATTTTGCGATGCAGATACCACATGCAGCCATTCTCAGTAGGAGAGAGAAAGAATCCGGCGCCATCTAGAAGAGAAATTGAGATTTCCAAAGTAATCAAAGAGGCACTAGAGCCAGCAGTAATGTTGGAGAATTTCCCAAGAACCGTAGTTGACGTCTTCATAGAGATTCTACAGGCGGACGGCGGTTCTAGATGTGCCGCACTAGATGCTGCAGCCGTTGCATTGGCAGACGCTGGAATTCCAATGCGAGACATGGTTTCTGCATGTGCCGCAGGCAAGGTAGCTGATACCATAGTACTTGACATCAACAACGAGGAAGACCAGGAAGGACAGGCAGACATGCCAGTAGCATACATGCCAAACTTGGGCAAAATTACACTGATCCAGCTTGATGGGGTATTGACACCACAGGAATATGAAAAATGCGTCAATACAGCACTGGAAGGATGCAAAATCGTTTATGAAGTTCAGAAAAAGGCATTACAGGAAAAATTCTTTGGTGATTCGCAATGACCTCGACTACAATACTAGATGACCTAAAAAAGAAAAAAATTCATGCTTTACTCAAAGAAGGACAGCGAGTTGACGGCCGTGCACTGGATGAGCCAAGGCAGCTGATAATTGACACTGGCGTCATTCCAAAGGCAGAAGGCTCTGCGCGAGTACGACTGGGCGATACCGAAGTAGTATGTGGTGTCAAGGTACAGCCCGATAAGCCGTTTCCGGATTTGGGAGACAGGGGAATTTTTATCTGCACTGCGGAAATCTTGCCACTGGCAGATCCTACTGCAGAGCCAGGCCCGCCAGGCGAAGAAGTAATAGAACTAGCACGTGTGGTAGACAGGGGCATTAGAGAAAGCGGAATGGTTGACCTCAAGCAACTAGTCCTAGAAAAGGACAAGTCCGTAGTTGGCATATTCATTGACAATTCTGTTACTGACTATGATGGAAATCTCTTTGATGCATGCTCTTATGCATCTGTTGCAAGCGTTCTTTCCTGTAAGATTCCAAAATACAACTATGCTGATGGGGTTGTGACCAAAGTAGAAGGCGAATTCACAGCACCGCCAATCACAACAATCCCTGTCTCTGTCACAATGGGCAAAATTGGCAATAACATCATAGTTGACCCCAATGCAGACGAATGGGCATGTATGGACGCAAGAATAACGATTACGACAAACGCCGCAGGAAACATTTGCGCAATCCAAAAGGGTGGTACTGATGGATTCACGCCAGAAGAACTGGTGCAATGCGGCAAAATCTCAATTGCGACCGGAGCAAAAATAAGGGACATCCTAAAAAAGGCAGGTAATTAAATGCTCAAAAAAGGCGCATCACTCAAAGGTCTTAGACAAAAATACGGAATCAAGCACAGAAAGAAATTCTCTGCGGTACATTCTGTACTAAAACAAAAAAGAAAGTGCCCACAATGCGGCTCGCTCCGATTTGGACGAGAGGCGGTAGGAATTTGGTCGTGCAAAAAATGCGGATACAAAGTTACTGGAACCGCATATGACGTCGCAGTTTAGTGCTGTGTTGTACATCAGGGACAAAGGTAAAACACAAGCAATTTTTGATTCTCTGTCTGCTGACAATAGGTTTTATCCGGAAAACCCAACAAAAACAAAAATCACTCTGAAAAAAGACACGATCCATATAGAAATAACTGCTGATGAGCTTGCGCACTTGAGGGCAAACCTAAACTCTACACTTCGATTGATACAGGCAAGCTCGGACTCGCTTGAATCGCTAAAGATATAAGAAATTCAAAGTGATCACAGACATGTCACAAGGCCAGCAAATTCCTCCATGGTTGCAGGAACAATTAATGAAACTGCAGCAATCTCAGCAAAACCTGCAATCCATAATGGCGCAAAAGCAACAGCTAGACATGGAGCAAGTCGAATCCGATCGTGCTCTGGAGGAGCTAAAAAAGGCGGCAGACACTGATCCTGTATACAAGCACGCAGGAACAATTCTCATAAAATCTACAAAGACTGCTTTGATTGCAGAACTAGAAGAGAAAAAAGAGCTTGCAAACACACGAATCACGGTATTAGCAAAGCAGGAAACGCGAATCAAGGAAAGCATCAAAGAACAGGAAACAAAAATCAACGAAATGATTCATGGCTCACAAAAACCCCCATCTCAATAAATAACAGACAATAGCACACTACACCATGAAGATAGAAAATCTTCGAATCGTAGTGGATGAGCGCGAAAAAAAAAGCGGCATACCTGATTTACTTAGGGCAGTCGGAATCAATCTGGAGATAAAGACACTTCCTGTAGGGGACTATATTGTTGCGCCAGAGACAATTGTAGAGCGAAAATCCGTATCTGATCTGATATCGTCAATATTTGATGGAAGACTTTTTGATCAGTGCAGCCGACTAAAGGAGCACTTTGCACATCCAGTCATACTGATGGAGGGAAACGTAGAGGAAATAGAGCAAATAGTGGAAAACCCACTTGTGTTCTATGGAGCAATGTCTACAGTTGCAATCGACTTTAAGATTCCAATCATTCCGACGCCAAGCGCTACACACACTGCCAAAATGCTAGTATCAATGTGCTCAAGAAAGGAATCACTGCGCGGACCATTCCTCAAAAAAATCAAAAAATCCGACGACCTATCAAGGCAGCAACTATCTGTTTTGTGCAGTCTGCCCGGAATTGGGGAAAAGCTGGCTACTAGGATGCTTGCCAAGTTTGGCTCACCTTCCAAGACGCTAAACGCATCACTTGCGGATCTTGCCAAGGTGGAGGGGCTAGGCGAGGCGCGCGCCAAAAAAATAAAGCAAATGCTAGATCAGCAAAGCAAGCTACACAAAGAATCAAATCAGAAAACACTGGACCTCTAACATGTTTGTATCGCATCAGTGGCTGGCAGAGCACATCAATGATCCAGTCATAATTGATACAAGACCGAAAATTGCGTATTCGTATGGCCACATTCCAAATTCCATATCTCTGGTGGTGGACCAGCTAATCCAGATCAGTCCTGCTGGGGCGCATCTTGCGCCAGACCCGCAAAAAGCATCGGATCTATTGGGCAATCTTGGAATAGATAATGACAAAACTGTAATAGTCACAGGTGAGCTGATGGATCCGTCCGTGTTCAGAATAGCGTGGACTCTGCAGTATCTGGGCCAAAAAAACACCAAAATCTTGGATGCAAGCATTGGAGCCTGGCAGAGCCTCGGCCTGGAAATAACAAAAACATCAAAGAAACATGCACCGACGCAGTTTGTACCGCAAATTCAAAATAATATCAGAATAGAATCTGGTGAGCTGCAAGGGTTGCTTGGCAATTCCACAATATTGGACGCAAGGACTCCGCAAGAGTTCTTTGGGGGGCACATTCCGGGATCTGTCCTGTTTCCGTTCACTGACGGGATTGGCCAGGACGGAATGCTGCTTGACTCTAGAGAATCTCTGAGAAACCTGTTCTCACAAAGAGGAATTCCACATGACAAACAAGTAATATGTTACTGCATGCATGGGCACCGCGCATCCAGCCTTTTCTATCAGGCAAGACTGGCGGGATTTGAAAATGTCAGGCTCTATGATGGCTCATTTGTGGACTGGTATTTCAAAAAACTACCGCTTGAGTAGCTTTCTGTTTAGCTTGTTGCCGCAGTTTGGGCAAAACTCTAATCCTGAGAACTCTATTCTGCAGCCTGAACAATAATGGCGCCACTTTCCAACATCGCGTATACCCTTTGTCATTATTGGCTGTACTTGGAGCCTGAGGTTTTTTGCAAGGTTTGATATCGCAAAATCATCCGTGACCAGAGTTGCTTTTAGCTGGCGTGCCAGGGCGACTGCAGAAATGTCTGCCTTTGACAGCTTTTGCACATCACCTGTCTTTTTTGCTTCATTGGAAACAAATTCCACACTTGCTGGATCTGGGTCTTGTACCTGCAGCCTGTTTGTGTCCAGCAGAATCTCTAGTGCGCCATGGCTTTTTTTGATGTGTCTTATTTCCTCAAAGACGAGCGTTGTTGTCAGGCCCAACTCTGGCGACGCAAAGGGGACTCCGGCATAGAACGCACTGGCATCGTAAACCCTAGACGCCAAGCTTGCTCATCTGTCTTAGGCCGCGCTTTTTGAGTCTGACAAAGACTGCGCGCTTTGGGTGCTTTTTGATTACAATCGGCTCCTCAAATCCAGCCGCCTTGATCACCTGTGCATCCATCACAATATTGGTGTCATGCGAGCAAATCACTTCTATTTTTTCATCAGGCACAACAATTGACGGCAACAATCTGAGAACCGGGGCAACTGGGGTAATTATCAAAATATCGAGGCTTTCGTGCAGTACAGGTCCGCCAAGTGAGAAAGAGTGGCCTGTGGAGCCGCTTGGGGTTGAGATCATGACTCCGTCCATTTTGTGCTTGACAATATCATTTTGGAATTTGATCTCAAATTCCGCAGTCTTGGTCATGTTTTGCCTGTTGATATAGATTTCATTTAGTGCCGGCGGAAACTCTTCTCCACCAGCGGATGCCACAACGCGGGTCCTCTTGTCAAACCAGATCTTGTTTGATTTGATGTCTGAAATCGCCGTGTCTATTTTGTCCAATGTTATCTCTGATAAGATTCCGCGGTTTCCCCCAACGTTTATTGTCAAAAGCGGAATCTCTCCGGCAAGGCTTCTGAATGCTCGAAGGGTAGTGCCGTCTCCACCCATTGTAACTACTAGGTCAAGCTTTTTGTCGTTGAGGTCCTCTACTGATTCTACCTTTTTTGCTCCCTCTACTGTTACTGGCGCTATTGTGAATACCTCGGCCTTGCTTGAGATGAATTTTTTTGCCACCTTTTTTGCGGCATTTTCGGATTCTTCAGAGCCAAACTTGGATACTATGCCTACTCGGTTAAGCTTCAACCCTTTGCTTTTGTATTGTTTGTTTAAAAAATGTAGTTTTTTGATGTGATGGAAAAAATTAATTATGCATAAAATGACATAGAATTGAAAATGACTTACGCACATCCCGAAGTTCTAGTAGACACTGACTATGTGTCAAAAAATCCACCAAACGCAAACCTGAAGCTCGTAGAGGTTGACTATGATCCTGAAAATGGCTACCGAAAGGGCCACATTGCGGGGGCGACTCTGATTTGGTGGAAGCGCGACATTAATGATCCGGTAACTCGAGACATTGTGGATAAAAAACAATTTGAAGAATTAATGTCCAAAAACGGAATCAATCCGGAAAGCGAGGTAATTTTGTATGGCGATTTTAACAACTGGTTTGCGGCATTTGCATTTTGGGTTTTCAAGTATTACGGCCACAAAAACGTCAAAATAATGAATGGCGGCCGCAAAAAATGGGAGCTAGAAAAAAAACCATACATAACAGAAGAGCCAAAAATATCTCCGACTAACTATACTGCACAGCCGCCAGACGAGGGACTGCGCGCATATCTGTTTGATGTAAGGCGCGCGCTAAACAGAAAAGAAATCGGCCTAGTGGATGTGAGATCTCCAAAAGAATTCACCGGAGAAATCACAGCACCACCAGAATATCCAATGGAGCATGCACAAAGAGGTGGACATGTGCCAGGAGCACAAAACATTCCGTGGGCCACTGCAGTAAATGATGCTGATGGCACATTCAAGACAGTAGATGAGCTAAAGCAAAACTATGCCCCAAAGGGAATCACACCTGACAAAGAGATCATTTGTTATTGCAGGATCGGCGAACGCTCATCACATTCTTGGTTTGTCCTAAAGTACTTGCTTGGATACCCACAAGTTAGAAACTATGATGGCTCTTGGACAGAATGGGGCAACATGATTGGCAATCCAGTAGAAAAATAATGAGTCAGGAACTACCAATTCTCAAAAAGGGCGCATTTTACTATATCCGGGATGGCCAGGCCGATCACATCCTAGAAGACAGGACAAAGCGAGGGCTGACTGTGCGCGAGCAGACCACAGATGAAACGTATGGGGTTCTGGCAGACAAGGGCATGATTCACGACATGGACGGAATTGGGTACTGGGTTCCAATTAGATGGTATTACCCAAAAAAAGACCATGATCTTGCCAAAGTGGTGGATCATGCGGAAAAGATGGAGAAAAAATACACGGAACTGCGCGAACTTACCTGTCCTGACGACTCGGATTGAATAAGATTTAAAAATAATCTGGAGGCAAAGTCATCATGTCACTTTTACTAAAAGATCGAGTTTACACAATGGAGTCTCCAACGGCAAAAAGAGGAGTCTACCCGTTACACGGATACAAGCTTGGTCTGTATCGCTTGCCAATTAAGCTAGAGGATCCTGCAGAAATGAAATCCATTACTGAAGGCCTAAAGAAGACCTTTACCATGGATACTTTTGCAGACCGAGTCTTTGCCACCTATACCTGGAGCGAAGAAAACATGCCAGACCCAGACGCCAAGGGATACCAAAAGGTAAACCTCTCCATAACAGTAGAGATCGTCTCTGGCGAAGTAGTCGATATCATTTACCAAATTTTCCCAATTGAAAAGTTCGGCGACCCGCAATGGGTAAAGGACTATCGCAAAAAGGCGGACTATTATGCAAAAATGATAATCGACACAATTCTTCGAAACACAATCCTGGCCGATAAAATGATTGAAAGCCTCATGAAGGCAGAAAAAATAGACCAAGAGGCGGCAACAAAACGACTAGAAGAACTAACACCACTTGCAAAAATAGTTCCAAATGCAAAACCAAAACCAAAGGCCGAAATTCCGGAAGGAACACCAGCAGCGGCCGCTGCCCAAGTAGTAGAGGCCCGCGATGGTGCCAAGCCAGGACCAATTGATGTTGAATACAAATCTCACATGCAGGCAAGCTCACCATATACGGTTACTGCAAACAAAAATGTCATCAAGACCTGGGGAAGGCAGGGAACGGACAACGGAGTCATGGGCGTTTGGGGAGAATTTGTCTCAGTTGACTTTGATATTTGTATAGCAGACGGCGCATGCATTGACGCATGCCCAGTAGGAGTATACGAATGGTTTGACACGCCTGGTAACCCCGCATCGGAGAAAAAACCACTGATGGCACGCGAGCCGGACTGTATCTTTTGCCTAGCATGTGAGGGAGTATGCCCACCACAAGCAATCAAAATCTTCCAAAGAAAATCCTAAGTTGTAAATACCCTGCACTGGGGTGACTTGTAATGGCAGTAAACCCGTTTACAGTGTTTGTCTTTGATATTTTCATTATTTCAGCAATCTTGCTGACTGCATACACGTTCAACTTTTACTATCTTGCGATTCTGGCAATCCGAAGAAAGGACAAGTACCAGATAAAAAAGATCGGCACGCCATCGATTACCATACAACTGCCACTATACAATGAAAAATATGTTGCGGCAAGGCTGGTAGACGCAGTTTGCGCAATGGACTATCCAAAGGACAAAATGAAGATAATGGTCCTTGATGATTCTGACGATGACACTACAAATCTCTTGTATGATCAGATAAACAACTACAAAAGAGATGGCTATGACATTGTCCACATTAGACGCGGAACAAGAAAGGGGTACAAGGCAGGGGCACTCAAATATGCAATGACCCTTACCGACACGGAATATGTCGCAATCTTTGATGCTGACTTTATTCCGCCGGAATGGTTCCTCAAAAAGGCAATGCCGTATTTTGCCAAACCCAACATCGGCCTAGTCCAGTGCAGGTGGGGGCATGTAAATGAGAACTATTCTGCAATGACCCAGGCGCAGGCACTAAGCCTTGACTTTCATTTTCTAGTCGAACAAAAGGCAAAGAGCAACTCTTCAATGTACATGAATTTCAATGGAACTGCGGGAATCTGGAAGAGAGACTGCATTGAGGATGCTGGGGGATGGCACACTGCCACGCTGGTTGAAGACCTTGATCTGAGCTATAGGGCGCAGATGAAGGGATGGAAGTGCGTCTTCATCGAAGACATTGTAGTTGATGCGGAGCTGCCCGTCCAGATGAATGCTGCAAAAAGGCAGCAATTCCGGTGGGCAAAGGGCGCAATCCAGTGTGCGGTAAAACTGCTTGGCGACATTGTCATAAAGCGGCACATCCCAATAGAGGCAAAGATCCAGGCGTTTGTCCAGCTTACTCGCCACATTGGCTATCCATTGTTGTTGATACAATTTTTGGCGCTACCAATACTTTTGGCTGCAAACTTTAACCTTCATGTACTCAAGTTCGTGCCGGCGTTAACCATTGCGGCATATCTTGCGATGGGGCCATTTGCATATCTGGTCGTGATTTACAATTTGTGGGGCCAAAACTGGAAGCAAAAGGCAAAGGTCATGCCATTTCTGCTCATCTATTCCGCAGGCTTGTCTGTGAATAATACGGTGGCAGTCTTTGACGGGTTGCTTGGCAAAAAGAATGAGTTTTTGCGCACGCCAAAATACGGAATCATAAAGAACACTGATGACTGGCGTGACAAGGCATACAATTTGCCATTTACCAAGACAACGCTACTTGAGATATTTTTTGCAGTATATGGTATAATGGGAATACTGATTGCGATATTTTCCAAAAACCCAATCTTTGCGCCAATAATTGCAATCCCAACAATTGGTTTTGCGTATGTTGCGTATCAGAGCCTGTCGCATTCCAGATTTAAAAGAAATAAATCAGAGAGGCCAAGATCAAAAGCAGAAAAAATGGCGGACAATTACTACCAGATGGCACTAGTCGGCATGTTTGCAATAATCACCTTTGGCGCATACATGGCATATCAGGGATACCAAAGCGATGTGTATCCCTTGGACTTGTCACGCGGCTATCTGGACAGAATCGCAACAGGAGGAAATCCACAACAAATGCTGCAGGATCTTAACGCAATAAAGACGCAACTTCCAAAGGAAGGCAATCCTGTCTGGATCTTCCCGACAGACACTACTGACTTTGGACGAATCCAAGAAGACGTTGATTCCCTAATAGAATCTGTAGAAGCAATACAAAACCAGCCAAAGAGCTCAGTTGAATACAGCACTGCCATGTCTGATCTGCACCTAAGAGCAATTCAGATACGACAAAACATCATGGATGCAACCCCGTACATGTATGCTAGTTTTTCAAATATTGTGTTTAGCTCAATTTGGATTGCTGCAATCCTTGGAATATTTGCAGTACTCAAAAGAAAGAAGGACCAGCTCAAGGCATACGACAAGTCAGAAGACGTCTAGGCCTGTACTGGCGAGATCTCTTTTTGTTCCTCGGAGCTTAGCTTGAATTTAGAAATCAAACCTTGAAGCTGTTCTGCCAGGGCAGACATTTGGTTTGCCGTAGCTGCGATTTCTTGGGTATGTGCAGTTTGCTGTTCTACTGCAGCAGATGTCTCTTCGGTAGCCGATGCATTTTGTTCTGCTACTGCAGAGATTTCTATTGCATGAGCGGACACTTCGTTTACTTTGATTACTTCTTGCTGTGCTGTGTTTGATAGGTGCTTGATCTTGTCTGAGACATTTTTAACATGGGATGCTATCTCGTCAAGCGACTTTAGTGAGGATTCAATTACCATCTTGCCTTGATTTACCTCGTTTGAGGAGACCTCAATATCCTCGACTACCATTTGTGCGTCCTCGTGGATTTGTTTTAGCTTTGAATCGATTTCTTCAGAAGATTTGGATGAGCTTTCTGCTAGGCGCCTTACCTCGTCAGCCACTACTGCAAACCCACGCCCGGACTCTCCGGCACGGGCTGCCTCTATTGCGGCATTTAGTGCCAAAAGGTTTGTTTGGTCTGCAATGTCTCTAATTACAGTCAAAACCGCGGTGATTTCGCTTGTTTTTTGCGCCAGCTGTCGCACTTTTTCTGCAGAACTGTTTGTGACTCGAATAATGTTGTTCATTCTCTCACCTGCTTCCTTTGCTGCCTCTGATCCTTTTTCTGATAGTATTCCTACGCGATTTGCCTCTTCAACTGATTCTACTGCATCCTTTGATAATTCGTTAATTGTTTTTGACAGCTCATCTACGATTTGCTTTGACTTGTTGAGTCCTTGTGCTTGGGATTCTGAACCCTTTGCCACTTGGTCAACTGTTGCCGCAATTTGTTGGATTGACGAGTTCATCTCGGTTCCGGACGCTGCAATCTGCTGTGCGCTTGCAAAAACCGACTGCGATGAATTGTTTACTTCGGATATTATGTTTCTTAGATTGGAGACCATTTGTTTTTCTGCATAAAGCAGCTTGCCTATCTCGTCTTTGGACTTGGATTCTTGTACTGTGACTGACAGATCCCCCTGGCTTATCTGCGTGGCAATCTCTGTTGCCTTGATGATTGGCTTTGTTATTCTGCGTGCCATAAAATACGCAAAAACGCCTACGACTGCGTTTACTGTTATCCCTAAAATCAATGCCTGCGTGGCCATCTCTGAGAGGTGGCCCTTCAGACTCTCGTCACCAGAATTTTCTACAAGCTGGCTTGCGATGTTGAAATTGCCTAGCGATATTACCAATACTGAAACTATGGCGATCGCATTGAACAACAACTGTAACTTCCAATTAAGCGAGATACGATTCCACATGCTAGTCTTGGTCTGCAACTTTGGATTATAGGCTCAAGTGTGTTTACTATGAACGTATGATTTTGCGGGATTTGTTCGTGATTTTGTGCGTACTAGGCACGAGTAATTATGACATAACCACAGTATTATTAGTACGGTACTGGTACCGTACTATATGATTGCATGCGAATATTGCACAAAACAGTTCGTCGAATCCATGACTGGACTGACCGAAAAAACACTCCATGAGATACTCCATGGCCCAGAACTGGTCAACGAGTAGCTGCTCTTTTTTATATTTTTGAAACAGCAAATCTCTGATTGGCGCAAAAATGGGTGTTCAAGTGGTTCACCTTATTTTAGCTCCAAACTTTAGTATCTTTGAGACCTGATAAAATCAGTGTCTACGAGGAAAACTCCAAAAACTGCAGAAAAATCACTGACAAAAAGAGATACTGCTAATCTGGCAAAAAAAGTGGCGGCAGTCTCTGATTCTACTAAATCATTATCCAAAGAAATCAAATCAATGGCAAAGGTCTTCTCCGACAACCAAAAGGTTCTCCTGTCGATGAAGGGGATGATCGATACCCTAATTGATACACTTGAGCAGATCCAAAAGCAATCAAAGCAGCTAAACCTCATAGAAGAGGACAACCAGCGGCTCTATGCTGGACTAAATCAGGTGCGGGCACAGGCAAGTATGATAACAAGTGTTGGTGAGCATGCAAACAAGCTTCAAGAACAGGTAAACAAGCTAGTCCAGACCCAAAAGAATGCGCCTGCACCAGAGGAAATAATGAAGGCAGTATCGGACAGCCAAAACTCGATTCAAAACAACACCCACATGATAATCAAGATTGCCCAGAGAATAGATACCATAAAAGACGATCTAGTCAATATATCGTCCAAGGCAGACAAGACATCCAACATTGAATCAGAACTAGATGCAATCAAAGAAAAACTACACGCATTGTTTGAAAACTCGTCAAAATCCAGCCTAGAATCCGAGATTCCTCAACTAAAGGCAAGCCTGGTATCACTGCAAAACGAGCTTGTGACAAACATGGCAAAGACTGAATCCATCACTCATCTTAGCGGGGAAATTGCCAAAATCGAATCAGAGATTGGCTCGCTAGTCAAAAGGGCGGACTCGACTGCGTTTGTCGGCGAGGGAGTAAAATCAGTCCAGTCTGACCTTGCATCGTTTAAGGACCACATCCTTGGCAAGACAAACACAATTGACCAAAAAATCTCTTCAATATCGGAGCTGCTAAAGAGAGCAGATGCCGCATCATCCGAGTTCCACAAAAAGGCAGACCATCTAGTCCAAGAAGTACAGCACATCAAAAGCGCCACAACCAAGTCCTCATCTACTGCATCAAAGGAGGTAATTGCATTACTGAAACTATCAGAGTTCCAGTCAAACATTCGAATTTTGTCAGAATCAAAATATGGCGAACTAAAAGACATTGAGAAAATGGCAGAGCAAACATCAGACATTGTCAATCTATTTGACAAGGTGGCAATCGAGTCTCAGGATAAAATCTCGCTGCCGCAAGAGGTCCGCCAGTGGGCAATATCAAAAATGCTTGACTGTGCTGACAAGTGGGAAATAAGATTCTCTGATTTGTTTAATGTTCTGATAAACAAGCTTGGCAAAGAGCTAGTCAAGGAAAACATTCGCATCAATCAAGTGCGCGACATTTTTGGGATACGCGGCGTGGACGAAATACGAAAAGAGCTTGGCTTAAGCTGATTTAGAGCAGTCAGATACCCCAGGTCTCATTCTACATAAAATTCAGATGACCTAATCATCACCCTGCAAGCGAAGTTGTGACATAATGCCTAATAATTCTTGGTGCAGCCTAGGTAATTATTATTCACAAAATAGTAATACAAGTCGACCTTTCCCATTAAAAAAAATTTTAGGGATTCTAGCACATGAATTCCCAGATTCTTGAGAAAGTTGAATCATCAGGAATCTGCGGAATAAAAAAGGCGGAACTAAAGAAGATTTTTGGCGCAGACTGTGAAAATACAATAAGCGAGCTTGCAAAAGAGGATAAAGTAATAGTGGACAACAAGGGCGTTGCGCACTATGTGTGGAGTAAGGATAATTATTTGTCCCATGTGTCACAAAACGACCCAAAATTCAAGATTCTAGCAAGACTAGTCAACAATTTAGAGGCAAAAATCTCGCAAATCCCGGCAAAGTCAGAAAATACTGCCGACTTTAAGATTCATTTTGATAAACGCATATCAGAAATCTCATCATCCTTGGGATGGGTTCCACTGGCAGATGTGCGGGCCAAAGTTTGCCAAATCTTGGACATTACACAGGAAAAATTCTATTCCGAGGTATCTGCAATAATAGAACAAAACCCGACAAAATATGAGATGTCGACAGGTGGTGTGGAGGGAATCCATGTGCGCGGAATGCTACATGGATACATTAGACGACTATGACATACCCATACGGCCTAAAATCCAACCCATATCCTAGCAGCCCAACACCTACTGAGCAGGATGCCAAGATTTTGGGTGGAACAAAACACCAAGAGGCAAAACACTCGATAGTAGAATGCATCTCTGATCTGTACAAGCAAACATCGCGAAGAAATTCTGATGAAAATGACTTTAGGCTAATCACGGTAGTGCAGGATGTGGGCTCTGGCAAGACTCATCTTGCATTGCACATCAAGACGCTAAAGACAAGACAGGACATTGTCACTGCATATGTTGACTTGTCCACAATATCGCCAAAGACCAACGAGAGCATCTATTCTGCCATAATACGCGGATTTAGTCGTGAAATGTTCTCAGAGCTGCGAGCAAAGTTCCTGATGCAGATCTGTGAGCGAGCACAAAAGGGAGACGCACTGGCAAAAAAGGCACTTGGCTATGGATTTCTGGACAGACTAAAGGGAATCACCATAAAACAAAAGGCTGAAGACATCATTTATGACAAGAACACCATCTCGCAAGAGATTCTGCGCATCTATCTGGGCGCTCACTATTCACAGCATGAATCGGCCGTAATACAAAATATAATTTCCAACTCGTTTGACAAGGTGACAAATCTGGACGATCTTCACGGACGACTGGCAGCAGTATGCAAGTTCTTCCATAATCTATTGGGCAAAGTAACGCTTTTTGAGCTGGATGAGCTTGATGCGCAAGAAAGCTCACTGGAATTTGTAAAATCACTCATAAACGCTCACATTCCGGCATCTGTCTTGTTACTAATTACAACGCCATCATTATACCTGGACATACAAAGGGCAAACCCATCAGTCTTTGACAGGCTGGAAAAGGCAAACTACAAAATTGATCTTGCAGGCGCAAACTCAGTAGACGAGCTAATCGAGATTGCAATTGAATACATCAAGGAAGCTGACAAAACAGAGCGATTTAACAAAAAAGAACAGCACGACTTGGCAGCAAAGATTCGAGTGTTATGCGATGAATTCCCGGAATTCCGAAACGTCCGCTCTATCATAAACATACTGAACCATGCAATAGAGCAAGGCTCGGAGCTAGGCGCATCTGAAATAACAGAGGCAGTAATTGATGAAACCATCAAACACACCTATCCGGGACTAAAAATCAAAGGAAGCATTATGGAGGTGCCAATCTCTGAGTTTATCAAAATAAAAAGAACTGCAGGAGCCACCCAGGACCAAGTAAAGCAAGCAATCGCAAACCTGGTAAACTATGCGCATGAAATAGGAAACGTCTCAAAATCGGCAAAGCAAAACCCTTCCTTTGACGTGGTGTATTCCGATCCATTTGGCACAAAAATAGGAATCGCCGTAGTCATGAACGACAATCATGCAAAGAACTTTGAGATAATCTCCAATGTGGTAAAATCATCGGCATTTGTGGACAAGCTAATCATCATAACAAACACCAGCATCCCACAGTCAAACCTAGCTACCATAGTAAATGTGGACAAATCCAAGGTAATTGACTTGCTCTACTTTAGCAACAAGTACACAGAGCGCAAGCTTGATGAGCCGGAATCAGAAAAAGTCAAAATCCTGGCAAAAACAATCTCGGTAATCTAAAACATACGACACAAACATCAGAATGTGTTTTATATCTACAAGTGTTTATTACTAATGAAGGTAAAAGTAAACCATGGCCACAACTACAAAAGTTCAGAAACGCATAGTTTCTCTCGAAATCTCAGAAAATGAGCCAATTGAACAAGCTGAAAATGATCTAGATTCTCTGGCAAAAACAGTTATGAAATAGGCTTTGTGAAAATCTAGCGCTTGGTTTCAAAATTTGAAATTCATCCCAAGGATATAGTTTTAGCAGATCCTCAATACCAAGATCAATCAGAAAACAAGAGGCGACCACTATTGGTCATCTCAAAATCGTTGTTCCACCAGTATACTGGGTTTTTTGTTTGCACTGGTATCACAACCAATCAGACAAACGATCCCTACTTGCTTCCAATAACTTCTAAAGATACTGTGGATATTCTTAAAGAGAAATCACAAGTGATGTGCAAAAGAATAGTGACTGTTAGACAAGACGTGATTGTCAAAAAATAACCAGAACAACTGATGAATTTTATGATCAGATTGTTCTAAAGATCAAAAATGACATTTTAGAGTTATGACTAGATTTTAGCACAATTCAACCCAAAATCATTTTAATGATTTTATTTTAGGCTAGTTGATGCAAAATTATTTTCTGCAATCCGGCGTCCAATCCATGATAGAACAGGTCACGCCAGATATCCCACATTCCTCGTTTATCACGGATTTGGCAATAATCATGATTTTGGCATCGGTTGCGACACTGGCGTTTTTCAAAATGCGACAACCTCTCATAATTGGATACCTGTTTGCTGGAATGCTAATTGGCCCGCTTTCTCCAATTTGGACCTCGCTTTTGCCTGAGGGCCAGGACTTTATGGGATTTGGGCAGGCGGGACTGTTGTCAGACCTTGGACTGCTCAATATTTTTGCAGAACTTGGAGTGATTTTGCTTTTGTTTGTAATTGGAATAGAATTTCCATATTCTAAAATCCGCTCAATAGGCAAAGTTGCAGTCGGTGCAGGAACAATTGGGTTGTTCTTGACGCTGGGTATTGTTTTTTATGTTGCAGGAATGGTTGGACTAAATTTTATGGATTCGCTCTTTTTGGGGGCTGCTCTATCTATTACCAGTACTGCAGTAATTGTCAAAATTCTAGAAGATGCTGGCAAAATAAAAAAGGAATCGTCAATTCTGGTGTTGGGAATTCTGATTGTAGAAGACATTATAGCGGTGATCCTAATTGCAACGCTGGAATCTGTTGCGCTGGTAGGAAACGTCTCTTATGAGAGTATAGTCACTGTGCTTATAGTTGCGGCCGCACTAATTGGTGGCACACTAACCATTGGAACAAGAACAATTCCAAAACTAATTGATAGAGTGGCAGCTACTGAGCACAAGGAAATTCTGTTGCTGTCTGTTCTTGGTCTGTGTTTTGGCTATGCGTTATTTGCAAACATAGTGGGACTCTCTGTCGCAATTGGCGCATTCTTGGCAGGCGTATTGGTTGCCGAATCAAAATCTGCCGAGGTCTCCAAGATTTTGTCCAGTCCGATTAAGGACATGTTTGTTGCAATATTTTTCGTCTCTGTTGGCGCACTCATGAACATTTCAGAGCTGCAAAACTACATTTTCTTGGCATTTGGAATAATTACTTTGGCAATCATAGTAAAGTTTGGAGGCGCAATGCTAGGAACATACCTGTTCCGGCAGGGCAAGGCAAAATCACTACGTTCTGCATTTGCGCTTGCAGGCCCACGAGGGGAATTTTCTATTGTTATAGTAAAAACAGGCGTAGATATTGGTGTGGTTAGCAGCTTTTTGTTCCCGCTAATAGGAATCATATCTATCATTTCGGCATTTATCTCACCATTTTTAATTAGGGCTAGTGACAAAATTGTTGCAAAGACAGCGGAGGAATGATCATGGACGATGAAATGAAAGAACTAATGGACAAGGTTCACGTTGGAATTACCTCGTTTAACTATAATGGAACAAAAGTACCGTGCGTGATTCTAGCAGAAAAAAGATTTGATGAAATAATGGCCAAAGTCGCTGGCAAGCCCCTGTCTGTTGACACAAACCTCAACATTTTGCAAAACGGACTAGGCAATGTCTTTGTGGAAATGGCACTCACCTTTTCTGAAGGCGGAATAGACGAAAAAATTCTGCTATATGCAAACGAGTCGCTTGATTTTTTTGAGTCGCTGGCAACTACGTCGATGCTTGCACTGTCGTCTCCTCACTCACAAGTAGGAAAAGACAATGTGTTTATGATCCAACTTCCAAGGCCTGAAAAAATAGCAAACGCCCTAGACATAATCAAAAAGGGCTTGCAGGCAAAAGGCTAGATTTCTGCTTTCTTAACTGGTTTCTTCACGGCTTTCTTTTCTGTATCCTTTTTCTTGTCTTTTTTAGGGTCTTTCTTGGTTTCTTTTTTCTTTAATTCCTCTTTATCGGCGGTCTTTTTCTTGGAATCCTTCTTTAGATCTTTTTTGTCTGATTTTTTGTCTTTTGTTTCTGTTGGTTTTGGTTTGTCTGCTTGTTTTTGCTTAGACTTTTCAGCTACCTTCGGTGATTCTTTTGTAGCAGCTGATTTGTCGCCCAGTGTGATTGAAAATGAGGCCTTTTCTGTTGGAATTGGTCTAAACAAAATTCCCTGTACTTCAATTACGACTTTATTCTCACCGTCTTTGAACTGGACTGGAATTGTGGCAGAGCCAAGAGATGTATGTGTCAATGGAATTGGCCCAAAGACAGCATTGCCACCATTTGTAACTAGAACAGTATAGTCAATGTGCTCTTGTATGTTACCGCTTTGTGGATTTAGAAAGTCGATTTTCATCTTTGATGTTTCGCCTGGTTTTGGTGATGCAGGCTCTGTGGAAACGCCAACCTTGAGTGTGCCTATGTCGGTTGATACCACTTGCTGGTGGGTCTGCGCGCTAGCCAATAATGGCGAGGCAAAAATGCCCATAACAAGGACCATCATGCCAAAAATGCCAAGGTGCGCCTTCATGATCCTAATTTGTTTTAATTAATAATAAACCAATGTCCAAATTTCATCGCAAGTTTTTTCTACCGTCTTTTTTCTGATTTGGTATTTTACAAATGTGTTATCTTGGATCTGGGATTATGAGGGTCTCTTCTGCCTCGAATTTCTTGCCTACGGCATCCTGCATTTTGTTGACAATGTTGTTGACCTTGTCCAAAGTCATGCTTCTGTCCAGGAATATGTGCACCTGTATTGACAAGGCATGACCGAGCGGCCTTACTAGTACATCTTCCACCTCTACGTTGAACTCTTTTTCCACAAATTTTGTTATTGTCTCTTGAAGTTCTGGGTTTTTGACCGCATC
The DNA here is from genome assembly GCF_002787055.1 of Candidatus Nitrosotenuis aquarius. NCBI lineage: Archaea > Thermoproteati > Nitrososphaerota > Candidatus Nitrosotenuis > Candidatus Nitrosotenuis aquarius. The sequence continues at coordinate 789,898 of NZ_CP024808.1, read as the reverse complement.
AAGCAAAACCAGTGTGGATTCTCTGATTGCAGTATATGCCATGAAGAATATGTAGCCTGCAATTATGATGCCTCCAATTGCATCCATGTAGGGTACCCCGAAATACCCCGCAAGAACACTTCCAAACCCTACAAATGAAGCGGATCCGTCCTTGATGGAGTTCTTTGCATCAAGCTTTAGTGAAATAAGGTTGTGCTTTTTTGCAATTTTTCTGACCACAAATGCGCGATGCAGCGAAATGCTTCCGGCAGCTATCAGTGTGATCATCGTGATTTCTGGATTTATTGCCCTTGTTGGATGTAGTATGTTTTCATATGCATGATAGACAATAAAGATTCCAAGTATTACGATTATTATGGCTGCAATGAATGCGGCAAAGCTCTCTATCTTGGCGTATCCAAAATGAAACAGATTGCTTCTTGGCTTGTGAAGCATTCTGATTCCAAACCACACAATAAACGACACCAGAGAATCTGCCATGGAATCAAGCCCGTCTGCAAGTAGCGTCAGGCTTCCTGTGTATGTCGATATGGATACTTCGGCTACTCCAATTCCAAATAATGTCCAAACAGAAAGCCACGCCGCGCGGCGAGCCTCCGCAAACACTGTTAATTTATTCAAATATTACATCTGATCTTCAAATGAGGCCTGCTTTTAATTGTGATGTTGTAATTTTTTGTAGAATGTGTTTTGAATTGTTGATGAAATTTCAAATGCGGCTGCCGGGATTTGAACCCGGGTCACAGAATTGGCAATCCCGCGTACTGGCCAGGCTATACTACAGCCGCATGATCGAATAGACTAAACAGAGTCTATTAAAATCAATTGTTTAACCTTTAATCCAACTTGGACTGTATTGTAGCATGGACAAAAGGCTGGAGCAAAAAATCCACCAGAAAATTACTGATGCGCTAAGCAACACTTCTGAAATCAACACAATAGCAAAATCAATCGATGCAGAAAAGACCGGTACCGATTTCAAATACGGAATAATAATTGGCAGACTGTATAACTCATTTTACTATCAGAGCAGAAGAATTCTTGCGCGTGATCCAACGCCGCAAGAATTTGCGGAATTTTTAGAAATCTTGTCTAGTAGGAAAAACGAAATTTTAGAAAAACTCTAGCTTTTCTTTGCTGGCATGACTTTGATTGTTGGAGTGATTGGCAGCTTTACACATGCGCCGACTAGCGCTTTTTTTGCTGCCTCAACGTGGTCCTTTTTGACATGCATTTCCATTATGCACTGTCCACCTCGAACTCTGGCTGCAAGGCTTACTGCTTTACCAAAGGCGCGTCTCATTCCTTCCTGAAGTCTGTCTGCTCCTGCAGTTGCAATCATTTTGTTTTCTCTAAGTAGAATGTGCGGATAAATTCTCAAAACCGAAAAGTAGCCTGTTTCACCGGTAGTCTGCTCTAGGGTCTTGTTTGCCGCAAGTCTTGCAGATTCTATTGCCATGTGGCGAATCTGCATTTTCTCGTTTGAGCACAACTGCACGATAAAGTCGTATTCGCCCCGCTTTCCGCCCTGGAATTTTGCGATTTTTGGCTGGGGTTTACCCTTGATGAACTCTTTGCGAGCATAAGGTTGTCCGTTTCCTATTCTGTAACATCCGCCGTGCATTATGACTCAATAAAACCCCAAAGTTCCCATATTTTAACGATGGAGCAGCTTTTGCGCCTCTGATCACGCTTATATGGAAATTTGTGGGATTTTTTGCAAATGAGTTCGGATGCGGAGCCAAACATTGCCGGAGTATTGCTTGACGATCACATCATTATACAAAACAAGGAAATGCAAAACCAGCTAGAGTCAAAGGGATACGGCGAGACAAGACAGGGAAAATTCCTGCTAAAGCCGTTTGAGGCAATGTATTTTCTGTTTTACAAAAAACTTGATCTGACCAAGGGCAAAAAGAAAATCGACTTTGAGCAGATGGTATCAATTGCATCAGAAAAGGACGAGGCCGCACTGACCAAATTTCTGATTTATCGCGATTTGCGGGTTCGTGGTTATGCAGTCAAAGACGGATTTGGGTTTGGGGCTGACTTTCGTGTTTATGAGCGCGGACAATTTGGGGAAAAGGGCGCAAAATATCTGGTGTTTGGCCTAGCCGAAGGAAAACAGGAGAAAATGGGAACGCTGCAAAAAAACATCGAGGAAATCACAAAGATGGGAAAAGAGCCAATACTTGCCGTGATTGAAAGGCGAGGTGAGGTGATATACTACAAAATTTCCAATGTCAAGTTTGTGGAAAACACAAAAAACATTGATTCGTCTGGCTTTGTGTTTAGCTAAGTGTCTCTATTGCCCAGTGCGAGTCGTATTTTAGAAGATTGTTCTGGTATGCATATGCAAAGTCGTGAACCTGGACGTATTTTGTCTCGTTGTTCCATAATCGCTCAAAGTCGCTAATCTTGATGTCTACGCGCGGCCTATCATTCCATGATGTGTAGACGTCAATGGATTCAAAATTGCGGTTTTCAGTGTTAAATGTTTCATTGGATGTGCCTGTGTATGCCACCATTTCTCCCTGTTCGTCTCGAAATATTCCTATTCTCTCAGAAAAAGAACCGTCAACATGCTCGGATCTTGGAATTGCTATTTTGATTTGAATCTTGTTTTTTTGAACTAGCCTTTGCAGAATTTCCAGTTTGTGACTGTGTATTGCTCCAAGCGAGAACGTACCGTTTTTTTTGTTGAAAATTTTACCCAAAATGTCCAAGTCTGTAGTGGAATAACGATGACCTGTGATGATTCGTATCTTTCCGTCATGGTCTGCAAAGTTTTGCAGTCCCAATGATAAAGTAGAGATGCTCTTTAGCGTGACATATTGTACTGCCCTGTCGTATTCTATGGCATTTGAAAGACACGGAACGAAGAACTCTGTTACTAGGTTGTCTACATCAGTTCGGTACTGCAGCTTCAGTGAAAGATCCTTGAGTGCCACAATTTCTTTGGGCATTGATGTTATTTAAGTGCAAAATTTATCCACTGTAGAGTACAATACTATAGAATGATAATTCGAGCTGCAACAAAAAACGACATTGACGATGTTTTGCTGTTATTGTACGAGCTTGGCAGGCCAAAACCTAGAACCAAATCTCAAAAAACAATGTTTGAAAAACAAATTTTGCAATACATCAAGAAAAAGCAGCTGACAGTAGTCACGGTTGATTCTAATATGGTTGGCGTAATAGACATGATTCTGATGCCAAGACTAAACCAAACCAGGTTGGAAATGTACGTTCCAGAACTGGTAGTGTCTAGGAACCATCAGAAAATGGGAATTGGCAAAGCCCTCATTAATCACGCCATATCTGTGGCAAAAAAGAAAAACTGCTTTAGAATCCGGCTGGAATCTGGGCATGCACGAAAGGAATCACACAAGTTCTATTCTCATTTGGGCTTTGACCAGTATGCTAAAGCATTCAAGCTTGACTTGAGCTGAACTACAAATTACATTCATACTGAAATTATTTTTTAAGACCCAAATGTTAGCCAAAAATAATGTCAAGCGATTCGTTTGAAAGCCAAATGCTGGATGTGATGAACAAGTCTGCTCTGGCGTTGATGCTCTCAGTGGGCCACAGAACCAAACTCTTTGATGTTTTATCCAAAATCCCGCCGTCCACTAGCCATGATGTAGCAAGACAGTCAAATCTCAATGAGAGATACGTGCGGGAATGGCTTGGGGCAATGGTCACATCTAAAATAATCGACTATGATCCACAAACAAACTTGTTTTCTCTATCAAAAAAGAAAGCAGATTTTCTGACCAACTCTGGTTTTTACAACTTTGCCTCATCGATGCAGTGGATTCCAGCATTGGCTCAAGTCGAAGATAGTATTGTTAATTGTTTCAAAAACGGCGGCGGCGTTACTTACGAATCATACAATAGATTCCACGCTGTGATGGCAGAAGAAAGCAGTCAAACTGTTCTTGCCGGACTAGTAAACAAGATTCTTCCCATAGTTCCAGGACTAATTGAAAAACTGCAAAAAGGAATCGCCGTACTTGATGTGGGTTGCGGTAGCGGAAGGGCCATCAATCTAATGGCAAAAACCTTCTCAAACAGCAGTTTCTGGGCTGTGATTTTTCTTCTGAGGCAATTCAAAACGCAAAAAATGAAGCCCAAGAACTAGGATTGCACAATGCGCATTTTGAAAAATCAGACGTTGCTGCCTTTGTCAAAAAAGAACACTTTGATCTCATAACTGCCTTTGATGCAATACATGACCAGGCAGACCCAGACAAAGTTCTGCAAAACATCAGAATGTCGCTAAACACTGACGGCATATTTTTGATGCAGGACATTGGGGCTTCTTCTAGGCTTGAGAACAACATGGATCATCCTCTTGCGCCGTTTTTGTACACTACATCATGCCTTCACTGCATGACTGTATCTCTTGCGCAGGGGGGAAAGGGGCTTGGGGCAATGTGGGGCAAGGAGCTTGCAATTAAGATGCTCAACGATGCTGGATTTGCAAATGTTACCGTCAAGAAGCTAGATCACGACCCAATCAATTATTACTATGTTGCAAAACACTAAAATTCAAAATTAGTAAAAAAGCTAAAAATTTTACCAATAAAAACACGCATTAATTCTATCTAGTTTCTAGTTGGCATGAGTGTAAAAATCAACATCTTAGCTGATAATTCATAATCCCTGTTGAATGATTTTTATCAATTTTTTCTGTAATTGTACAAATATGAACACAAAAACAACTCACTGGAATTACGAAGTCAGGGCGCTATTCAAAAAGGTCATTGCCTGGGACACTTTGTTTTTCACTCTGGGCATTGGCGTTGGCGCAGGAATTGGAGCATTCCTAGCTACTCTCTAGGAATCTTCATTTTTATTTATTAAAAAAATGAAAAAAGAGGTTTACATGTCCATTCCGCCCATGCCACCCATTCCAGGTGGACCGGCAGGACTTGGAGCATGACTTGAGGATTTTGATGCCGCAATGACGTCATCGATTCGCAAAATCATGCATGCGGCCTCTGTAGCCGCACTTACCACTTGTTCTTTTACCGCAAGTGGCTCTATGACGTTTTGAGATTCTAGGTCTGCAACTCTGGCATTGCTTACGTCAATTCCAAATGTTGCCTTTCCTGTTGTTGCCTTTGATCTGAGCTGAACCTGTGTGTCCAGCGGATCCATTCCGGCATTTTCTGCCAGAACCAAAGGTATTGTCTCAAGACCTTCTGCGAATTTTTGCGCTGCTAACTGTGGACGTCCTTCTAGCGAGTTTGCCCATTCGCGTAGTTTTGCCGCAACTCTGGCTTCTGGGGCTCCTCCACCAACTAGGATTACTGGATATTCCACCACATCCTTTACTGCCATGAGGGCATCATGGATGGAGCGCTCTACTTCGTCGACAACTCGCTGCGAGCCACCCCGTGCTAAAATAGAGACGGCTTTTGGATTCTTGCATCCTTCGATGAAGACCCACTTGTCAGCCTCAACCTGTCTTTCCTCGACAAGTTTTGCCGATCCGAGGTCCTTGTCTGTCAGCTCGTTGATGTTGGTGACAATTCTTGCACCTGTTGCTTTTGCAAGCTTGGTCAGGTCGCTTTCCTTGATTCTTCTGACACCAAGGATGTTTGCCTTTGCAAGATAGTATTGGGCCATATCGTCAATGCCTTTTTGGCACAAGACAATGTTTGCACCAGATGCTACTATCTTGTCTACAAGCTTTTTGAGCATCTTGTTTTCCTCGTCGATATAGATCTGCATTTGATCTGGGGAGTTGATGTTTATTTTTGCATCAAACTCTGTCTTTTCTATTTCAAGTGGTGCGTTGAGCAATGCTATTTTTGCATTCTCTACTCTCTTTGGCATTCCACCATGGACTACTTCCTTATCCAACACTATTCCGTGGATAAGCTCTGTGTTCTTAATTGAGGAGCTGCCCTTTTTCTCAAGTTTGACATTGTCAATGTCAACTTTGTATTTGTCGCCCACTTTTTCTGCCACAGACAAGACTGCATCGACTATGATGTCTGCAAGCTCATCGGAATTTGATGAGACCAGCTTTGATGACAGCGTAGTCACTGCAATTTTTTTGAGAAGCTTCTTGTCGAGTGGATCGACTTTGATGCCTATCTGTTGTAGTTCTGCAATTGCTTTTTCGGATGCTTTTTTGAAGCCATCGACAACTACGGTCGGATGTACATTTTTGCCAATGAGCTCTTCTGCTTTTTCAAGCAGGGCCCCGGCAAGAACGACTGTTGATGTTGTTCCGTCACCGACCTCGGTGTCTGTTGCTTTGCTTATCTCAACCATCATCTTGGCAGCTGGGTGCTGCACGTCGATTTCCTTGAGGATGGTTGCGCCATCATTTGTGATGGTCACGTCTCCTAGCGTGTCGACTAGCATCTTGTCCATTCCTCTTGGACCGAGGCTAGTTCGAACCAGTTCGCCTATGAGTTTTGCAGCGCTGATGTTGTTTTTTTGGGCATCATTACCCTTTGTTTGTGTAGTTCCTTCCTTGAGAAGAACTATTTGTGGTGTTGTCATAAAAGCACCGGGATGTAATTTAACAAAATAATTTATAAATTTTTGTAAGAAAATATTCTATATGTAATTTAATTATCTTGAACAAAGAAAAATTAAAATAATGTCATGTATATTACATATACCAAGTGATCAAATATGTGGTTTGATACACATTTCGACCAAATGTTTCGAAGTTTGTCAGACCGATTTTTTAACATGGATGACGACTTTGGACTAACAAAATTTGCAAACAAACCATACTTCTATGGTTACACTGTGACAGTGGGGAATGATGGGAGGCCACTTGTCAAGCAGTATGGAACACAAATTCCAGGCTTGGCAATATCTGATGTAAGAGAACCATTTGTCGACGAAGTCGTCGACAAGAACAGCAACACCCTCAAACTCCTAGCAGAAATGCCAGGAGTTGAGAAAAAAGACATCAAGGTAACGATAGAGGACAAACACGTAAAGATCAGTGCAGAACATGGAGACAGAAAATACCAAACACAAGTGCCTCTCAAATACAAAATCGATGAAAATTCCACCAAAGCAACATACTCCAATGGAATACTCGAAGTCTCATTCAGACTAGTCGAGCAAAAACCAAAGGGAAAAGCAGTGACGATCGAGTAGGTGAAACATGATGAATGCATCAAAACTACCTTGGGAACTGGTAACAAAAATCCAACAAAGCGTAAGGTGGTTGCAAAATGCGGGAAGAAAGTTGTAGGAAATGTGGCGCAGAACTAGTAGTCTCAAACTGCAGATCCTGCAAATTCCCAATTGAGAGAGTTTGCAAATGCTGCGAGAACATAATCCGTCACGTATACCACTATTGCACAAACAACATCGTTTCGATGCCGTATGCCTGCGTGGCAAATGCATAGCGCTCCCCCTATCTCCCGCTATGCATTTGCGATTTTTCTCTAATTTTTCAAATGGAGTAGATTTTTGATGAGTGCGCGAGACTGGACGCGAGTCACAATTGCAATGAATATTGATCTGAACAAGCGTCTAAAAGAAAAACAATACCAAATGATGAAAGAGCACAACCATATCAGTTTTTCAGCCTTGGTAAACCAGGTTCTCAATGAGGGACTAAAGCGCAGCTAGGTCTGTATTTGCAGGTTTAGATACCGCAAACTAGAAAGGATATATCGTCAAATCTGTAATTTCTTTTGTGAAGGACAAACCATTTGATTTTCACGGCGCAAAATTCACTATCAAGGCTCTTACATCTGAAACAAACGGCAGATATACAGTACTTGATGTGATTCATCCACCTAATCTGGGACCTGCGCTGCACATGCATCCAAAAGGGCCAGAGATCTTCTATATTATTGAAGGAGATTATGAGTTCGTGCTGGATACCAAGTCTATAATGGGAAAGTCAGGTGACGTGATTTTTGTTCCTCAAGGGGCTCCACACAGATTTGTTGTGGGCAAAAATGGTGGACACGCTCTTGTGATTAGTCCTCCGGATCTAGAGTTTTACTTTTTTAAGGTCAGTGAATTGCTTGCTAGTGGAGCAGTCTCTTATGAAACAGAATCGGACATTGGAAAGCAGTATGGCCAGGTTTTGCTGGACAGTGCGCATCACTGGAAAGCCTAGAGGGATTCTTGGATCTTTTTGGTATCCGTAAACTGCTTGAATCGTAAAATTTTATCATCTTGCACTGTATAGACATGACAAAAAGGCACATCAAATTTTTTGCCCGACTTTGATTCTCCATAATATCTTCCAAAAACAATTACCTTGTCCTCAACTCCGACAAACTCATCAGGATTGGCATGAAATTCTTTAAAATTCGAGAGCATTTTTACAAAATAGCCTTCAAAAACCGCTTTTACTCCCACGTATCTCCCACCATGCGGCATGCCGTCCAACGTCGTCCACTCGATATCTTTGTGGCAAAGGTCTCGATAAGCCTGGTCGCTATTTTTGAATAATTCGTAAAATCTTTTGATTAGTTCCTTGTTTTGTGTGGGCATGTCCATCGAATTCACTCTATTTTTCGGCACCTGCAAATATTGAAAGCATTGTCTTTACCCATGAATCCCTGACGGTATTATCGTTGCGATTGGTTATTCTCATTATGGTAAGGCCGTGATACAACGCGATTATTCCCCTTGCCATTGTTTTTAAATCAACATCGTCTCTGAAAAAATCTCCATCCTTTTTCATTTGTTTTAGAAATTCCGTGACAATTTCTTCAAGCTCGCCGCGCTGGTAAATGACAGTCTGCTTTAGCTTTGGATTCCTTATGGATTCTGCGATTCCCTCAAGCCATGCTCGCTCTGTGTCTTTTTGTATTGACGTCAGATCGTCGTAGAACTTGCCCAGGTCGGATGCGAGTTTTTTCTTGTCTTGGAAGAGACCGGTTCTGACGTGGATTAGGTTTTGTCTGTTTTGCCTGCACATGTGCAAAAAAAGGTCTTCTTTGCTTTGAAAATATAGGTATAGTGTGCCCTTGCTTACATTTGCCGACTTTGCAATGTCGTCCATTTTTGTCTGATAATAGCCGAACTTTGAGAAATTCTTCAGCGCGGCCTCAAAGATGAGGTGTTTGATCTTGTCCTTGTGCTCTTGCGAGACCTTGGGCATAATATCAGTCCAGTTTCTGGGATGCTTTATCTTCTGTCTTTATGACTATGGTGTCACTTAGCTTGTTGAAGAGGCGTTGTTTTCTGGTCTTTACTAATATGATGCCTACTACAAAGTCGATTGGCAGCAAAAACGTCTTGCCAATGCTGTTGAGTGCGCTTTGCCTTAGACTGATTTTTGCACCGTCTGGCCGCGTAGTCTTGATGTGCAGTATTTTTTTACCAAGTGTCTGGCCGTACTTGAATTCTGCCAGTACATAATATCCATAGAGCGCCAAACTTGGGCAAGCCATCATTGGATCATAGTTTGCCAAGTGCAATGGAATAGCAACACTTGCTGCCAGAATCGCATGGTCAATTAGTCCTGCCAGAAATCTGTCCTTCCAACTTGCTACTCTGATCAGCTGATTTTCTATCATTGGCTTTGCTCATTCCAGTCGTGATTGCAGTCAAGGCACTTGCCTTCTGTGTTGTCGTTGCGCAAAGAGACGAATACCTCAAGTGATCCACATGCAGGACACGCAAACCTAAAGTGGGGATACTTTGGTCCGTAGAATCTCAAAAGGTCTGGTTTTGAGTATTGGTTGTTCATCCATATTTCGGATGTGTGGATCACCTGAGTATTCATTGTTGGATAGCAAACATTGCCATATAAAAATATAACTGACTGACTGGTCAGTTTTAGTTAAAATGAAATTTAATCAAAGGTTATAACCAAACCATATCCATATCTGTTAAGAAAATGTCACAACATCTAAAACACAAAAAACTTGCCATAACTGTGGCCGTGATTGGAGTAATCATTGCGGGCGCAGCTGGGGCATATTTTGTTCCAGCACAAAGCACCCTGACTATGATCCCGATGACTCCTGAGGAGCAGGCAAAGTCCGATGCCCTTGGCGTTGCTCAAAGGTACATAGTGACCAGCCCAACATTTGCGTTTGACGGACTGCCAAACACAATCGACGTAGAGGAAATCGCTGTCTTGGAAACCGATCCCGTATCATACAGAATCCGAATCGCGTTTGATTCTGCAAATGCTGGATTTGGAGACAGGACCGGACAAATGCTGGCCCAAGTCGTTACTCATCACAAAACGGACATCATAGTGTCTGAAGGAAATGTAATCTCCGCAGTAACTGATGATTCTTGGGATGAGCTAAACCATCAATACGTGCTAAAAAAACCACAATCAAAACTACCGTCCCACGATAAGCCAGTCATACCATTTGAGGGAGCAGTCACAGACTATGCCTCACTGGTTGATGCAATAGAGTCGCGAGGAGTCTTGGTACAACACAAAGAAGACCTCGCAGCCGAAATCTCGTTGTTTTCCGTGCCGACCAAGGTGATCTCTGTTGGCGGATCCGACATCCAAGTCTTTGAATTTGCTGATGAATCGGATGCAGTAGCATCAAGCCTCACCGTATCTGAGGATGGAACTGAGATTGGTACTAGCATAATTCGATGGGTGGATACTCCTCACTTTTACACAAAAGGCAAGCTAATAGTCCTCCATGTGGGACAAAACCCCGAGATAACAAGTCTGCTTGAATCACTCTTAGGCTACCAGTTTGCCGGAATGTGACTTCAGCATTCTTCTTTTTTTATAGACATGATCAGAAAAAAACGAATCACGGCAACAATGAATAGTGATGTAATACAGAAAATCAGGGAAGTCCAGGCTTGGTATATGCTAAAGACAAACAAGTCTTGGAGTTTTTCAAAAGCACTCGAGTTTTTGGCATCCGAAGGAATTGACTCGTTTAGGAAAAACCAAGACAACTGATTTTACATTTGTAAAGATATATTGTTATGTATGATCTGGTGTGATTTTACAATTGTAAAGTAGCCTGTTTTACTATATGTGATATTACATTATAGTATGCTTACAAGCAAAAACACAATCCAAACCAACAAGTTACACGAGATAACTTATTGGGGAATTAGGGCTTCGGTTGGAGTCATCTTTGTTGCATACGGCCTGCAAAAATTTGATCCAATCTGGAGGCAACACCTAATGGGATTCGGCCTGCCGCCTGAACTGCAAATCCCAGTTGCGCTTGCAGAAACTATCGGCGGAATTGCACTGATCATCGGAGTGTTGACTCGAATCACAGGCGCGATATTTAGCGTAATCCTAGTTGATGCGATATTTCACATCCGGTGGAACAACGGGTTTTTCATAGCGCAAGGGGGTTGGGACTATGACCTGGCACTAGTTGCGATGACGCTGTTCATAATAGTGACTGGTGCTGGCAGAATCTCTATTGCATCTCGCCTGAAGAAGGTTCCAAGCTTTCTTCAATGACTTATTTTTTTCACACTTATTTCATGACCATGCTAATCCAGTTTAACACCAGCATTACTGGAGTTAATTTCTGATACCACCAAAACACGCACAAAACTGCCTAGTTCTGCATAGTTGTGGTGTAATACAAAACCTGTCTAGTTCTGTCTAGTTGTAAGGAAAAGATGCTCCCGCCGGGATTTGAACCCGGGATCACTGCCTTGAGAGGGCAGTATGCTTAACCGGACTACACCACAGGAGCTTCAAAAAAAGCCGTGGATTCTAGCAATTTAAAGGAATGGTATTCGATTGATTGGTTAAAAAATAATCATTGCTACATTTAAGAAAATTAAAAATCGATTTTTGTCATTGCAGGTACAAGATATAGCAAACAAGCTTTCCTTATCAAATGATATAGTAGGCCTTGGCGGTTGCAAGGCACACGGAACAACTCTCGAGTGTTGCGAATACGACATTACAATATTTGACGGAAAATCCGGAACCGAACTCAAAACCATAGATGACGCACTCGTACAAGTCCATCATGGTACAGTAAACGAAACAAATCCCGATGTTTTGCAAAAATACGATTCCATGCAGATTCTCTCCGATCCGTCCTGGGAGCTTCGGGCGTTACTATCAAAAACAAAAGAAAAGCAGGAAAAGATTCGAAATTCCGTGGCAAAAAACTCGCTAATAGATGCGACATTTTTTGCAACAAGGGCAAAGCAAAACATCGACGACGAGTTTGCCGCAGTCTGGACAAAGTGCGCAGCTTACCTGATTTGCGATGGATTGGTCTTGCTAAACTCAAAGCAGCGCAGTCCAACACACATGCTGGAATTTATCCGCAAATTCCAAAAAAACAACAAAAACCAATACTTTTCTAATATAACCGAAGTTCTTGGACTGGAAAGGGCAACCCCTTCTCTATTGGAAAGAATGGCAAAATCCACCATAGGATTCTCAGACATGACTGAGAATTCTTCACATGGTATCATAATCCAGAAAAAATACGAATACCTAACAGCAAACTCGTTATTGTCTGATTGCTACTTTTACCTAGGCTACATCAACAAAAACAACATCATATCAATACGGGATTCCATCCACAAAAAACCAGAGCTGATACACATTCTAAAAACAGCAATGGATTTGGAACATGACACAATCAAGCTAGAGCAGCAAGCCATGTTACTGCACAAAATAGCAAACGAACTAGTTCACCTGCAAAATTACGCATAAGGTTATTCTTTCATTACAATCTAGACAACCTTTAAAACCCTCCGAGCGGTTCTTAGTTTATGGTAGATCAAGCTTGCGGATGCGAAACAGAAACAGGCGACCCAGAATTTCAATGCGATTGTGAAATGCAAGGTCACTGCCTGTGTAGCGCAGACTGTAAATGCAAGGCTTCTGTTTGCAAAGAAGCAGTATCACAGTTAAGCTAAACTTAACCTACTTTTTGTTTTTATTTTTTGTACCTAGATTAGTTTCTCGTCTTCAGGATCAAGGCCCCATGATTTTACCAGTTCTTTTTGGAATTTCTCCAGTTGGGTCTCGTTTAGTGCGTTGCCACAGTTTTTGTGGGTTGGAACCACGACCATTCCGGCCAGTTTGTATTCTATCTCAAACATGTGAACTTTGGCGCATTCGCACATTTCTATTTGGAAAACCAAATTGCCTCTATATTTGCTTAGCTTAGATAAACAACATTTAACTAACCAAAATCAACTATGATGTATAGTTGAAGACGTTTTTAGTTGCATTACTTGCCATATCACTTTTAGCATCCGGATTATCACATGGCGCCAGCGCCCAGCTCCAGGCGGGAGGAGTAAACAAGGAAGGCTCTTGGTATGTTGGCGAAGGCCTCAAAAAAGGAGATCAGTTCAGCTACAACCTGTGCCATGTTTACTACAAGGACTGCACCCCATTCAAGATTGACTTTTGGGTAGAGGGCAGCCAACAAGTCGGCAGCGAAGACCAGTGGAAGCTCCAAGTTGTAGTGTATGATGGCGGCAAAATCCACAAAGGTACCATCAATGTGGGAAAAATAGCAGCTGAGCCAATTGGAAGCACCAAGAACCTAATCCCACACGCGGCAGCTTTCAAGTCATCGTTATCTTGGCTTTCTGCATATGCAACAGCAGACACTGGAGACTTGACAGGCAAAGGACCAAAGAAGTTCTCCATGCCGTCATGGGGCAAAATTGGAAACATTGGAGGCGAGCAAATCATTCCTGCAGCCGAAGAAAAGATTCCGGTCCCGGCAGGTGTATTTGACACAGTCAGAATAACATGGAAGACGGGCGGCAAAGTAAACAATGTCTGGATTGTGGACAATTTCCCATTCCCAGTAAAGGCTGACACATATGCACATGTGGCAGAAGGCGTTCCGCCACAAGAGTACAGATTTGAATTGTTGAGTTTCCAGCGAGATATCACCAAGAACCCATTTGAGAAAATTGTAGACACTGGCGCCGTAACTACAGGAGGCAACTGTCCTGTAATCACTGAGGACTTTGCATATGTCACCAAGAACACAAACACAAACACCATGATTATCAGCGTAAAATATTCCCCAAAGAGCCCCAAGCAAGGATGCCCGATGGACATGATTATTGATTTTAAGCGCAAGGTAAACCAGGAGGAATTTGAAAACGAGGTCCACTATGATATTTTGGTGGTAAAAGCAGGCGCATCTGGAACAGAAGTGGTAAGATCAATTGCAGGCGAGGCAAAGCGCAATGCCCTCTTTACAACCGGCGGCCAGGTTCGAACCACAATTGACATCAAAGAGTCTGGCAAGACTACCTATGCAATACTAGTCAAGGGAACGGGTCCTGAGGTTGCGCCAGATGCACTAAAGGCAGGATTTATCACATTTGATGTAGATGTTCAGGCAGGCACCGGAACGACCACTCCACCGCCAACAACACCAAAGCCAGGAGAAATAGTAATTCCTTCTTGGATCAAGACAAACGCCAAGTTCTGGTCAGACGGCAGCATCACAGACAAGGACTTTGTCTCTGGCATACAATATTTGATTAACCAAAAAATCATCAAGATTCCAACCAGCACATCTACTGGCGCAAAAAGCGACGTCATACCGTCGTGGGTAAAAGATGCGGCCAAGTTCTGGTCAGAGGGACAGACAACCGACAAGGACTTTGTCAACGGCCTGCAGTATCTAATAACAAACGGAATCATCAAATTAAAGTCCTAGAAAATCCGAACAATTGGTTCGCAAAGCACTCTTCATACCATTAGGAATAATGCTGGGAGCTGCAGCAATTGGACTTTCATTTCCTTTCCTGACTGGTATTCCGGGGTCCGAGCAGAACATCATTCCTAGATTTGCAAGCCAGTGGCATGTGGGAAAAGGAGTAGAAGAGCAGCCAGTCCTGCAATATTTGGTAAATTATCAGGGCAAGGAGTTTTTGGCAAAGATTGCGTTTTTGGAAAAGACAGGTGACACTGAAAAAATCCATCTCACAATAGATGACAAAAAGACAGGCCAGCACATAGAGCAGGAGCTGCAAATTGGCGAGGCCTTTGTCTTTATCGGACCAAGTGACGAGATAAAACCGTACATTCTGGCACTTGACAGATCCGTCTTTTCAGTTAGGGACACACTGACCGGCTCAAAGTATCTGGTGGTTGGCGCAGAATGGGGCACAACCTATGTCGGCAAATTCACTCCCAAGCTAAAGGTAACAGAATATGTGGACTCCGAGTTTGAGTTTGGCACACTCAAAACATTTGTGGTGTCTTACAAAATAAGCGACATTGAAAACAAGCTCTGGATTGCAAACAATATTCCACTGCCTGCAAAAGCGCAATACTATACAATAGACGGCGCACTGGATTATTCTTATGAGCTGGTAGCACTAGAGCCCTGAGCCCTGTCATAGACATGCTCTAGCAGCCAGTTGCAAAACTCGTTTACCTTATCATCAAAGAAACACCAAATGTGCAAGGAATGCGGCAAAATGTCTATTCTACCGCCATCAAATGTCACGCGAACGCCTTCCTTTCCCTCATACATATATGCGTCATCTATTTTGGCAGGGCCAAAAATTTTGGCAGCGACATCCTTGATTGTCTGGCGCGGAATTGCAAAGTTTCTTTTTTGCCTGTCTACTATAATGGACAAGTCACGCTTGCCGTAAAAGTCAAACTCGTTAATCTTGTTTTCCTGCGGGAAATTTACCAAAAGCTGGATGTTGTATTTTTTGCCTACATCTAGGCCTATCTCTGTTATTTTCGTGTACGCCATTGCGGGATTGTTCCGCAATAACATCATAATCTGGGGCAGATTTGATTTTAACTGCGCCTGCAGCTGTGTTGTGATACTGGTAAAGCTCAACAATTCTTCCAGCATAATTTGGGTTATATTTTTTCAAGATTGGTTTTTTACAGACGTACTGGTTTTGATATCATGGCGATGCCTGCTGATTATGACGGAATGCGAACAGATGATGCATCAGAGCGGGCAAATTCTATTGATGATTACAAGGTAACATGCATCCAATTCATCGAGGACATTTCCAAGGACTATTTGGCCTGGGTTGATAGATACCAGCTAGAGCCAGAAGAGGACAAAAAAAGGCGGGAGCGAATAGCTGCAGTAATACAAAAAAGCAACGAGTGGATTGCCAAGGTCTCCCAGACAATCAAGGGAGTCGATGTCGCAATGAATGACGGAATACAAAAAATGGCAGAGTCCACCGCAGGCCAGCCATTCCAGCTTGGCGTATTTGTAAACAAACAGTCAGGATACACCAGCTCAAAGCCAGGAATAATAGACATCAATGTCAAGGCGGCAGGCAGAAACGGAAGAAAGACCAAGATCATAGAGCACTACAAGGGCCAGCAGTTCCGAGTAGAGTCGACTGCCAAGGTCTTCATAGATGAGACAAGAATTCCTCAGGGGGAATATGATCTGATGGATGTGCACCTGTATCTAGATGCGACTGCGGCACAGCAACGGGATTTGATATCATTTACTATAACGGTTGCAGAAATGGAAAACGGCTACGAGACAGAAAAGCGCGGAGTCTCTACTATTATTCATATCATTTAGTGTCTTTGAATCCGACTGCCATGACTTTGCTTGATTCCTGTGGCGGAAGCTTGGTTATTCGGTATGCGTCTGCCTTTGCCTTTGCACCATATCCTGTAAAAACATCAATGTGCTTGTCGCTCCATTCTCCAATGTCTGTTGCCCAGTAGGTCCTGGCGTTCCATGGCGACGGTATGTCTGGAATCCTAAGCAGGGTTCCATGAGATATTACTCCTTTTTGCATGTCTGTTTTTCCCTTTGTCACTGCAACTAGGACCAGTGGTTCTGAGAGCGAGGATTCCGATAGTGGAAGGC
Source organism: Candidatus Nitrosotenuis aquarius (assembly GCF_002787055.1). Taxonomy (NCBI): domain Archaea; kingdom Thermoproteati; phylum Nitrososphaerota; genus Candidatus Nitrosotenuis; species Candidatus Nitrosotenuis aquarius. Next base: position 773,111 of record NZ_CP024808.1, on the reverse strand, counting down.
AAACGCCAGACGCAGTGTATGCGCATTTTCCAAAATGATAGAATCTGGTCTTTTCCCCGTTTGGATAGATGAAATCATCCGCCCATGTTTGCAGTATTTTTGACTCTGTTGTCTTGCCAGAACCCTGTACAATTACATCAGATAGGAATCCTGATCTGAACTGCTTGTAGTAATACGTGGAATTTCCCTCAATATAGTCAAAAGAGCCGTTCTTCTTTTTTCCCTGTACCAGTATTGTTTGAAATTTGTCCTTGAAGAATTCTTTTTCTAGTGGCAAGTAATATCCTGTTATCTTCCAGCCGTCAGAGCCTGGATAGCACTTTAGCGTGATTCTGTCCAATACATGGTCCATTGGACATGCCTGCACCTTTGAGCATAGGGTGTCTCCGCAGATTTTTGATTTTTGGGCAAAGACATCATTATTTGCAAAAACCAAACACACTGCCACTATAGAGATGACTAAAACGTACTTCACTGGTTTGATCTTGTTTTGTAAATATAAAAGTCTGATTCAGCTTAGTTTGATCTGCAATATTGTGCGCACTTCTTGGGCTCTCTCCTCTCCTGGGTATTTCAGCTCTGAGATTTTCTTGGCAAGGGATTCATCCGTTACCAGCGATGCCATTCCGTGATGTGTTTTTCCATCAAACTCTACTGATACTGAATTGTCGGCAAGGGCATTTTTTAGCCAGTCCGCATTTTCATTTCTGCGAGAAAAATACACCATATTATCATACCATACAGCGCGTAGCTGAACGGAATGTGGCTCGCCTGTCTTTCTACCTTTTGTGGTTAGCGTGGCTCGAAAAGCGCTTTTTTGCATGAGGCGTGCCCAAAGTCAAGTAATTTAATCCGATTGATTGAAAATTGTGATTTTTGGTTTGGATAAAGGATTTTCAAAACCGTACCGCATGGCAGCACTAGAAGAAATACCACAAAACAACTGCACCGCAGACACATTCACAGGCAAGCGCGTAGTTGACCGAGAGGGCATCAAGTACGGCGAGGTAAAGCACATCCACATCAACTCCAAGACCCTAGCGGTATCTGGAGTCACAATACACCAAGGGTTTCACAAGGACTATTATTTGCCGGCAGAATACATTGACCATTTCACAGAAGAGACACTTTTGCTCTCAAGGTCGCCAGTCAGGACCAACGTCCAGGTAGTCGACATTGACGGCCACAAACTAGGCAAGATAAAGCGACTGGTAAAGGACCCGCAGACAAATGAACTGCACTCTATCGAAGTATCTGATGGTCTGATCCACACAAGAATCGTAACCAAGTCGGACATTTGGGGTGTCGGTGAAAAAGTAATCCTGAAGCTGACAAAAGATCAGTTCAAGAACCTACATTAATTTTTATTTTGTTTTAGACTTGCAGGCGGCGCAAACCGGCATGCCGTTTTGCAGTGTTGTCTCCACGTTTGAGGAATTACACACATGACACAGTCCTTTCATGACTTGATAAAACAAATTTGTTATTTTTAATTTTTTTGTGCGGGCTTTGCTGTGGTGCAAAAACCTAGCATTTTATAGCAATATCTGGGGCCAGTATCAGTGTATTCTATACAAACCAAGGATCTCAAAAAAATCTACAAATCAGGAACGGTGGCAGTCGATGGAATATCTATTGACGTAGAGGAAGGCGAGATCTTTGGATTTCTTGGGCCAAACGGCGCAGGCAAAAGCACAACAATGATGATCCTGACCACACTGCTCAAGCCGTCAGGTGGAGAGGCGTTTGTCGCAGGATACAATGTTGCAACCCAGCAAAAAAATGTCCGCGCAAGTATCGGTTATGTACAGCAAGACATAACAATTGATGAGTATCTGACAGGAAGGGAAAATCTCTTGCTGCAGGCAAGACTAAACCACATACCAAAAGACCAAATAAATTCCAGAATCGAGGATCTACTGAATCTAGTGGAATTAGACGACAAGGCAAACGATGCAGCAATCACATATTCTGGCGGAATGAGAAAGAGGCTGGAAATTGCCGGAGGACTCTTGCACAGGCCCAAGGTGTTATTCCTAGATGAGCCGACTGTGGGCCTTGACATACAAACCCGGCAGAAAATCTGGGAGTATATCAAAAAAATCCACAATGAGTACAAGATGACTATTTTTCTTACCACCCATTACATGGAAGAAGCCGACAAGCTTTGCGGGCGAGTCGGAATAATAGATCATGGCAAAATCCAGACAATAGATGCGCCTTCCAGCCTCAAAAATGCGCTTGGCGGAGGAGTCATTTCCCTTACAATAGAGGAAAATCCTGCTAAAGCCGAGCTTGTCTCCAAGATAAAACAAATCGAGTTTGTGCGCGATGCCACAATTCTGGACGATACCATTACAGTTTTTTCCGCAAAGGGAACCGAGGTTGCCCCGATGATATTTTCTCTTTCTTCTAGTCTTGGTATTGCAATAAAATCCGTGTCCATAACGCAGCCAACGCTGGATGACGTGTTCTTGTCTTTTACCGGCCATGACCTGAGAGACGACAGCACTCAGAAATCATACGATAGAAGAAAGGAATACCGCAAAATGCAGAGGATGAAGACATGATGTTATACGACACCTATACTGTGTTTTGGCGCGAGCTGAAAAGATACAGAAAGTCTCGAAGCGGAGTTCTAATAAGACTGATCCAGCCCGCAATATGGATAATTGTTATAGGCCATACCTTTGCTGGAACAAAGCCGCTAATCCAGTCTGTTGGCTTTGATGGAAGCTATCTGGAATTCATGGCACCTGGCGTCATAATTCTGACTGCAATATTTACCAGCATCTTTGGCGGCGTAAACACGTTATGGGACAGAAGGTATGGATTCATGAACAAGGCACTGGTGTCGCCGGCGTCAAGATCATCAATAGCGCTTGGGAAGATGCTTGCAATATCGCTGATTTCTGCAATGCAGTCTGCCTTGATAATTGGCATTGCTATTCTAATTGGTGTCACATTTTCAAATCTCTTGGTAATCATTCCAATAATGGCACTTGTGATTTTATTTTCTCTTGGGTTTTCCGGAATTTCCGTAATTGTGGCGGCCACTGCAAAATCACAGGAGACATTTTGGGGAATAATCAATTTTCTTGGAATGCCACTTTTCATGCTCAGCCCAGCTTTGTTCCCACTGGAGTTGCTCCCAGACTGGCTTGCGACAGTTGCTAGGCTAAACCCTGTTACCTATACGGTTCTTCTGGTGCGGGAAATGATGACGGGCGTAACGGAAGGAGTATCTGCTGTAGTGAGCCTGGGCATAATTGGCGCATTTGTGGTCTCGATGCTAGTCATTGCCAGCTATGTCTTTACGCGCGAAGTCAACAAACCGTTCTAAGTGTCAAAAATTGACCTAAACTTCAACTATTCCTAACTTGGCAGATCTTTTGCCAAAAAAGCCAACAATGCGTAAATGCAGCTAAAAATAGCTACGCTAGTAGCGTTTTTTGTTTTTACTATGGTATTATCCCAGCCTGCGCTGGCAGCCGTGAACTATCCGTATGTGTCCAGCTTTGGAACCCAAGGACTAGTCAAGACCGGAGCATTTACCTATCCTCAATATGCCGCACTAGACGATTCTGGCAACATCTATGTCACAGACCTTGGAAATGCGCGAGTCCAGAAATTTGACAACGATGGCGAATTCTTGCATGCATGGGGCTCCAAGGGAACTGGCAAGTCTGAATTTCACGCACCTGCAGGAATTGCAGTGGGCGGTGGCTACGTCTATGTGGCAGACCACGAACTAAACGTTGTAAAAAAATTTGACACCAATGGAAACTTTGTATCTTCATGGGGAGGAACAGGGACCGAGGCAGGCAAGCTAAAGCTTCCAAACGGTATTGCGGTGTCTAAAGACAATTTTGTTTTTGTAGTAGATACGGGCAACTCGCGAGTCCAAAAATTTGACTCTACTGGAAAATTTGTATCCATTATTGGCTCTAGCGGAACATCCGATGGCGGATTTCTAACACCACTCGGCATAGCGGTGGATTCAGATGGAAATGTTTTCGTCGCTGATGCCGGAAACAAAAAAATTCTCAAATTCAACTCTAATGGGGCATTTGTGACCAGCTACAACTCATCAATTGGCGGCCTTGCTATTTCTCCAGATGGAATTGATATTGATTCGGGATCAAACCTAATCCTTGCAGATTCTAGCAACAACAGAATAGTGGTATTGGACAAAGATGGAAAGACAGTGATCAGCTTTGGCAAGACAGGAACAGGTAACTCTCAATTCAAGATGCCAAAGGACGTTGCGGCTGACTCTGATGGCGATTTATTCGTAGTAGATTCTAGCAATCACAGAATCCAAAAGTTTGGCTCTAAAGATACCGCAACAGAGAGCACAACTACCACCACAACAACAACTACAACTACCACAAAACCGACAGGAACCGACCTCAAAAAGCCCACAGTCACGCCTCCAAAGGACCTTTACGTAGAAGCGACAGGAGGCTTGACCCGTGTATCGATAGGCCAAGCAATTGCGACTGACGAATCCGGCATCAAATCCCTTGGCAGTAACGCACCAGAGGAATTCCCTCTAGGAATTACCACAGTAATCTGGACAGCAATAGACAATGCCGGAAACATGGGAATTGCAACCCAGACCATAACCGTTGGCGATTCCACACCGCCAGTAATTTCTGGATTGACAGATATCACACTAGAGGCAAATGGCGCGCAAAACACCGCAAACCTTGGCAACCCAACAGTAAATGATCTGGTGGGAGTATTATCAATAGAAAACGATGCACCAGAGACATTCCCACTTGGAGAGACAATAGTTACCTGGACTGCAATCGATGTTGCAAAAAACGAGGCGACTGCAACACAGACTGTAACAATAATTGACACTAAACCGCCAAAGGTAAAGGCACCGTCTGCAATAACGTATGAAGCAACAAGCCTTGATCAGAACTTTGTGGAATTAGGCCAGCCAACAATAACTGACAATTCCGAAATATCCTCAATTACAAACGATGCACCACAATCTTTTCCACTGGGCGAGACCACAGTAACGTGGGCTGCAGTGGACTTGGCTGGCAACGTCGGATCTGCGACACAAAAGGTCACCATAATAGATACAACAAAGCCAGTCATTGCACCAATTGCAGGCCTAACAATAGAGGCTACATCTGAAAAACAAAACGTAGTTTCTTTGACTCCGCCAAATGCAACCGATGTTCAAGCTGTCACAATTACAAACGATGCACCTACATTTTTCCCACTGGGTGATACCACAGTAACATGGATGGCAAAGGATGTTTCTGGAAACAACTCCACCATAACCCAGACAATTTCTGTAGTTGATACTTTGGCACCAATATTAACCGTGCCAGCCGATGTAATACAAGAGGCAACTGGCAAGGCAGGCAACACTGTGTCACTTGGCGAGCCTGTGGCAACAGACGCAACAGGCGTATCATCAATTAGCCACAACGGTCCTTCGGATTATCCGTTTGGAACCACTATAGTAACTTGGACTGCAACTGATAATTATGGAAATACCGTATCCAAGACTCAAAATGTCACAATAATAGATACTACTGCTCCTGGAATTTCTGCTCCACCAAATATTGTCTTTGAGGCAACAGGCACAACCGGAAATATTGTCGAGCTGGGAACTCCAAAGACATCTGATCTAGTCGAAGTAGCATCTGTTACTAGCGATGCACCAGAGTCATTTCAGCTAGGAGACACCACTGTAACCTGGACTGCAACTGATACTTCGGGCAACACAAGCACTGCCACACAGCTAATCTCTGTCGTAGATACAACAGCACCAGTAATCTCTGTTCCAGCAGATGTAACCCAAGAGGCAACAGGAAAGGATGGAACACAAGTATCAATTGGAGATGCCCAAGTAAGCGATGCAATCAAGGTTGAATCCGTTACTAGCGATGCACCAGAGTCATTCCCGCTAGGCGAGACCATTGTCACCTGGACTGCAACAGATTCATCAGGAAATATCTCGACTGCAAATCAGAAAATTACCATTATGGATACTACTGCGCCAAGCATTGTGGCACCGTCTGATATCACCCAAGAGGCAACATCTGCTTCTGAGAATACCGTGTCGTTACAATTGCCAACTGCATCAGACACAGTAAGTGAAGTTACCATAACTAGCGATGCACCAGAGTCATTCCCGCTAGGCGAGACCATTGTCACCTGGACTGCAACAGACTCTGCTGGAAACACAAGCACTGCCACTCAAAAAATAACAATAGTGGACACCACAAAACCGACAATTTCTGCACCATCTGATATCACCCAAGAGGCAACATCGAAACTGGAAAACACAGTAACCCTGGAGACGCCATCAGTATCGGATAACGTCGGAATTGAATCCATAACTAGCGATGCACCGGAATTCTTCCCAGTAGGGGATACAATTGTAACCTGGACTGCAACAGATTCGTCCGGACTAGTATCGACTGTAGAGCAAAAAGTAAGTATTGTGGACACCACAAAACCAGAAATCCGCGTATTTGATGTCACAGTTGAAGCAACAAGCGAGGACAAGAACGCAGTTGATTTTGGAAACATCAAGACAAATGACCTAGTCGAGGTGGTATCAGTAACAAACGATGCACCAGATTATTTCAAGCTGGGAGTAACCACAGTTACCTGGACTGCGACAGACGAGGCTGGAAACTCGGCCACTGCAACTCAGACTATAACCGTACAAGACACTACACTACCAATTATCACAGCACCATCAGATGTATCATTTGAGGCAACATCGCCAACTGATAATTCAGTATCTCTTGGCGAGCCAGTAGCATCTGATACGGTAAGCGAAGTCACAATTACAAACGATGCACCAAAATCATTCCCACTGGGTGAAACCCTAGTCACCTGGACAGTAAGTGATTCATCGGGCAACTCGGCTACTGCTACTCAAAAAGTCACAGTATCTGATAATACAAAGCCAACCATCACAGCACCATCTGATATCACCCAAGAGGCAACCTCACCATCTGACAATGTTGTAGATCTTGGTGAAGCAAAAGCAGAAGATGCCGTTGCACTGGTATCAGTTGAAAACGATGCACCAGACTCATTTGAATTGGGCGAGACCATTGTCACCTGGACTGCAACAGACTCTGCTGGAAACACAAGCACTGCCACTCAAAAAATAACAATAGTGGACACCACAAAACCGACAATTTCTGCACCATCTGATATCACCCAAGAGGCAACATCGAAACTGGAAAACACAGTAACCCTGGAGACGCCATCAGTATCGGATAACGTCGGAATTGAATCCATAACTAGCGATGCACCGGAATTCTTCCCAGTAGGGGATACAATTGTAACCTGGACTGCCAAGGACAGCACAGGCAACTCTGAGTCTGTATCTCAAAAGATTACCATAGTTGATACGGTTCCACCAAAGTTTGCTAAAATACCTGATATTACAGTAGAAGCGACAAGCAAGGACGGCAACTCTGTGAGCCTAGCAGTACCAACTGTCTTTGATATTCTGGATATTACTTCATTGACCAATGACGCTCCAGCACAATTCTCGCTGGGTGAAACAACAGTTACCTGGACTGCAACAGATGAAGCAGGAAACTCGGCTACTGCAACACAACGAATCACCATACAAGACACTACATCGCCAACAATTACGCCGCCAGCAGACGTTACCATGGAGGCAACATCATTTGGAGAAAACATAGTATCGCTTGGCAAGGCGGATGCGTCTGATTTAGTAGAAATATCTACAGTAACAAACGATGCACCATCCGTGTTCTCATTAGGTGAGACTCTGGTTACTTGGACTGCAACCGATCTGTCAGGAAACGTAGCGTCTGCCACCCAGAAAATCACCATAGTAGACACCACTGCACCAAAAATAATACAACCTGAAGGCTTGACAGTAGAGGCAACATCTGCAACGCAAAACACAATTTCACTATCATTACCGTCTGCACAAGATACAGTAAGCGAGGTTCACATTGAAAACGATGCACCATATGTCTTTGCGCTAGGAGACACCACTGTAACCTGGACTGCAACAGACGAGGCAGGAAACGCATCCACCATAACACAAAAGGTAACTGTGGTAGATACTTCCGCACCAACACTGGTCATTCCTGATAGTATAGTAACTGATGCAGTATCGCTCAAGACGCCGGTATCCGTGGGTGTTGCAACCGCAACCGATCTTACTGACGATGCGCCAAACATAACTAGCGATGCACCAGAAACATTCCCACTTGGACAGACTATAGTAACTTGGACCGTCGAGGACAAGTTCGGCAACTCGCTTAGCAAAACCCAGACAGTAACTGTGGAAGCCTGCGGCAAGCCGGAATCATCATACAATGTCATAATCGGCAAAGAAGATGACGACATTCTAGTTGGCACAAACCTAGCTGACCTAATAATCAGCCTTGGAGGAGACGACATCATAACTGCGGAAAAAGGAAACGACTGTATCTTGGCAGGTGACGGCGATGATATTGTATATGGAAACGAAGGAAACGACTACATCAACGGCGGAGACGGTGCCGATATAATCAAGGGCCAATCCGGCGAGGATTTCCTAATTGGGATGACTGGTGTTGATATCATTGATGGTGGTGATGATTCAGACTCTTGCATAGTATCGGAAAATGACGATGACATTCTGATTAAATGTGAGTAAGTCTAGAATTAATAATAACAAAAATTCCACCTCAATTCGTTGCCTAAATCAAAAAAACTATTTGATTCTGCAAAAAAAATAATCCCGTCTGGTGTCAGCAGCCCTGTACGCTATTTTGAGCCATATCCGTTTTTTGTCAAAAAAGCGCAGGGCAGCCTAATTTGGGATGAAGACGGAAGCGAGTATGTAGATTACTGCACAGGATACGGCGCAATGATTTTGGGCCACAGGCACCCACAAGTGATTTCTGCAGTACAAAAACAGCTAAACACTGGAACACTATATGGCGCGCCAACCGCGCTTGAGGTAGAACTAGCAACTTTAATCAAAAAAGCATATCCATCAATGCAAAAGATTCGACTGGTAAACACTGGATCTGAGGCCACCATGACCGCAATTAGACTGGCAAGGGGCTTTACCAAGAAAAAAAAGATAATAAAATTTGAAGGCTGTTACCATGGCGCACACGAATCAATGCTGGTGCGAGCTGGCTCTGGACTAGCAGGAATTTCAGTATCTGATGGCATACCTGATGATTTTACAAAAAACACCATTGTAGTCCAGTACAACAATTCAGAACAACTAGACAAAGTAATTTCAAAAAACAAAGACATTGCTGGCGTTATAGTAGAGCCAGTCCTTGGCAACATGGGCCTTATTTTGCCAGAAAAGAATTTCCTCCATGACATGAGAAAAATGACAAAGCAAGCGGGCATTCCACTGATCTTCGATGAAATAATCACGGGATTTAGGATGGGCCTGGGAGGCGCACAGGAACACTTTGGAATTACGCCTGATATCACAACACTTGGAAAATCACTGTCAAACGGATTTGTAATCTCTGCAGTTGGAGGAAAAAAAGAGATAATGGACCAGCTAGCGCCTGGCGGCAAAGTGTACGAGGCAAGCACATTTGCAGGCAATCCAATTTCCGTTGCGGCCGGCATAGCATCCATACGCACAATGTCTACGCTGAAAAGCAAAATCTATCCAAAACTGGCAAAACAATGCCTGACTCTGGCAAAATCCATCCACGAATCCGCCACAAAATACGGAATACAGCACCAAGTAAATGCAATAGAGTCCATGTTTCAGATTTTCTTTACAGACAAGCCAGTCACAGACTATGCATCATCCAAAAGAGCAGACGGAAAAAAATTCCACAAACTATTCCATAGTTTGCTAAATGAGGGAATCTTTGTTGCACCATCCCAGTTTGAAACCGGATTTTTATCATATGCACACACAGAATCTGACTTGGACAAGACAATACATGCATACGATTATGCACTAAGGCAGGTCAGACAATGAAATATCTGATTGGCACTAGGGGAAGCCAGCTTTCAATATCGCAGACAAACTGGGTAGTGTCGGAGCTAAAAAAGAAAAACCCAGATTCAGATTATGAAATCAAAACAATAACGACCAAGGGCGACACCGACGCAAGACCGTTATTTACGATAAACCAAAAGGGAATTTTTGAAAAAGAAATCGACAAGGCAGTCGCAGAAAAACAAGTAGACTTTGCAGTGCACAGCCTCAAGGATGTACCATCAATTCTCCCAGATGATCTAATCCTTGGATGTGTTCCACCAAGAGAGCCGTTCAACGACATTTTCATTTCAAAAAACGGCGACACACTAGATACCATCAAAAAAGGTGCGCTAATTGGCACAAGCAGTCTGAGACGCGCAGTCCAAGTTTCCAGAAAAAGGCCTGACCTCCAAGTAAAGACAATTCGCGGAAACGTGGAAACTAGAATAAATAAAGTCCAAGACGGAATATTTGATGGGATTGTTCTGGCACAAGCAGGAATCAACAGGCTTGGAGTAAACGTAAAGCACACCCCGCTGCCAATAGTTGACTTTCCACCCTCCCCAGGACAGGGAGCGCTGGGAATTGTTTGCCGAAAAAACGACACTCAAACAATATCGATGCTACAAAAAATCCAAGACAATAACTCCAGAATCGCAGTGGAATCCGAGCGTGCACTATCCGAATTTGTAGACTCTGGGTGCAGATTCCCTGTTGGCGCATTTGCCCAAATAAACGATGACATACTAGACCTCACAGTAATCGCATATTCAATTGATGGCAAGCAAGCACTAGTTGTAAAAAAATCCGGAAACAAGTCAAATCCATACCAAATAGGAAAAGAGGCAGCAGAAGAATTGCAACGAAAAGGTGTAAATGATCTTGCCAAAGACTGGAGAGCAAAGTTGGACGAGTGGAACAAATGAGCGGAACCGTATATTTGGTTGGGGCAGGTCCTGGAGACCACAAACTACTCACGCTACGCGCAGCTGAGCTCATCAAATCCGCAGATGTCGTCCTCTATGACAGACTGGTATCAAAGAAAATCATAGCAATGATTCCAAAAAGAACGACCAAGCTATATGTTGGCAGAGAAGTAGGCGATGACTACAAGCACCAAGACGACACCAACCTGCAGATGGTAAAATTTGCAAAATCAAACAAAAATGTTGTACGACTAAAGGGAGGCGACCCATTCATCTTTGGCCGAGGCGGTGAAGAAGCAGAATATCTAAAAAAATACAAAATAAAATTCGAAATAATTCCAGGCATAACATCTGGCATCGGCTCTGCGATATACTCTGGCATACCATTGACTCATAGGAAATACTCGTCATCTGTAGTTTTTGTGACAGGCCACGAAGATCCTGGTAAAACAAAATCCCCGGTGCAGTGGAAAAAGCTTGCAAAATCAGTTGAAACCATAGTGATAATGATGGGACTATCCAGAATCGGTACAATATCAAAGCAGTTGGTTGCTGGGGGCATGTCCAAGACAACGCCTGTTGCAGTGATATACAAGGGAACAAACGAAGATCAGAAAACACTCGTCGGAAATTTATCAAACATTGCGCAAAAGATCAAGGAAAACAAATTCACGCCGCCGTCAGTTATAATAATAGGAAACGTAGTCAAACTACACAAAACAATAGCGTGGAGAAAATGATTTCAGGAAAAACAATAGCCATTACTCGCTCAAAGGACGATGCGCAGGAATTCATTGACCTGGCATCAAAAGACAATGCAATACCATTACCCATACCGACAATAGAGCTGATGCCAAAGGGAGACAAGATAGTGGATGACTTTTTGCAGGACGTACAAGAATTCCAGCCGGACTATTCCGTTTTTATGAGCTCAAAGGCAGTCAAACTGCTATTTGATGTGGCAAAAAACACAGGAAAATACCAAAAACTGCAGCTTGCTATAGCAAACACCATGGTGATGGCGGTAGGCCCAAAGACAAAGCAGGCACTAGAAGACGAGGGAATCAAGGTGTCATTTGTTCCAAGCAAATTTTCTTCCGTTGGCGTAGGTGAGCAGTTCACGAGGCTAAATGCGGAAGGAAAAAAGGTAATAGTGCCAAGAAGCGGCGCATCAACAGAATTTCTGGCAAAGCTTCTAGAAAAAATAGGACTAATAGTAAAAGAAAACCACCTGTATGACGTGCAAGCGTTCTCTGATCATGCCCAATGGAAAGACTTCAAGGAATTATTTTCACAAAATAAAATTGATGGAATTGTTTTCACGTCAGCATCCTCAGTTCGAGGATTCTTTGAGATAATGTCTGATTTTGAAAATAAAGAGTTGCTAAAAAAATTAGAGAAAATACAGATCGTAGCAATCGGCCCGTTCACTGCAGAGGAATTAAAAAAATTCAACGTCGAACCAAAAGTTGCAGGCGTTCATACTGTTCCAGGAGCTTTTGAAGCAATGAAAAATATTTTTTCATTAGCTTGAGCTACATTAGCTTTCCCTACTCCGACTCACAACTAGTAATCAGTGTAGAATCTATTTATAACAAAACGAAGTTCTGTGTTGCATGGCGCAAGAAAATCTCAACATGGATTATTCAAAATATGATTTCAAAGAATCCACCGAGATGTATGTGCATTTATCAAAAAAAGGATTATCAAAAGAAGTAATTCAAGAAATTTCTAAATTAAAAAATGAACCACAATGGATGCTTGATTTCAGACTAAGAGCATACGAAGTGTTCATGAAAAAGCCAATGCCGAACTGGGGTCCAGACTTGGGCATGATCGACTTTCAAAATATCTACTATTATGCAAAGGCTTCTGAAAAAACAGAGAAAAACTGGGATGATGTCCCACCAGAGGTAAAAAGAACCTTTGACAAGCTGGGAATTCCAGAGGCAGAAAAGAAATTCCTAGCAGGCGTAGGCGCACAATACGAATCCGAAGTTGTATATCACAATCTGCGTGAAGACTTGGCAAAGCAAGGCGTACTATTCCTAGACACGGACACTGCACTAAAAGAACATCCGGAGATCTTCAAGAAGTATTTTGGCAAAATAATTCCTCCAGAAGACAACAAGTTTGCGGCATTAAACTCTGCAGTGTGGAGCGGAGGATCGTTCATCTACATTCCACCAGGAGTCAAAGTCGACATGCCGCTACAAGCATACTTTAGAATCAACGCAGAAAACATTGGACAGTTCGAGAGAACACTAATCATTGCGGACGAAGGATCCGAAGTCCACTACATCGAAGGATGCACTGCACCAGTATATTCCTCAGAGTCATTGCACTCTGCCGTAGTGGAATTGGTTGCACACAAGGACGCCAAGCTGCGATACACAACAATCCAAAACTGGAGCTCTGATGTGTACAATCTTGTCACCAAACGAGCATATGCATACCAAGGTGCAAAAGTAGAATGGATTGACGGCAACATTGGCAGCAAAATAACAATGAAGTATCCTGGAATCTACTTGCTAGAACCAAAGGCGCACGGCGAAACACTGTCCATCGCATTTGCAGGAAAAGGCCAGCACCAAGACACCGGAGCAAAAATGGTACACCTGGCACCAGAAACAACATCGCGAATCACATCAAAATCAGTAAGCAGACTAAACGGCAGAACCACCTACAGAGGCTTGTTGCATGTGGCGAAGGGAGCTACAAACGTAAAATCCTCAGTACGATGCGATGCCTTACTATTAGATGACACTTCAAAAACTGACACCTACCCATACATGGAAATCAACCAAGAAGACGCAACCGTTACCCACGAGGCAACTGTAGGCAAGATAGGTGACGAGCAAATCTTTTACCTGATGACCAGAGGCTTTTCAGAAGAAGAAGCACTGACACTAATTGTAAACGGATTCATGGAGCCATTTACCAAAGAGCTCCCAATGGAATATGCAGTCGAGCTAAACCGACTCATAAAACTGGAAATGGACGACTCGGTAGGATAAAGCCTATCATTCTTTTTGTTGTACCATGCAAAAACTCGCTTTATCCACAATCAATCCGACTCATGTGGATGAAATCTCTGCATCAAAAAAAGAGCCAGACTGGCTAAAACAAATCAGAAAAAACTCGTTTGCAATTTATGAGTCACTGCCGCCAGAGGTGTCGCCGCTATACAACAAGTACACAGACGCAAAAAGAATGAATCCATCCGAGGTATCACTAGTAACAGAATCGCAAAACGCAATCTTTGATGCGCTAAAGCCAAGACTGGCAGAACTGGAAAAGGAAATCCACATCATCCAAGCTGGCACCAATATTTTCAGAATAAACCTCCCAGAGGATCTCAAGGCAAAAGGAGTTGTAATATCATCGATTTATGACGCAATTCAAAACAATCCAGAGCTGGTCAAAAAAGCACTGGAATCATCGGATCCAAAAGAAGACAAGTACACGGCATTGAATAATGCAGCATTCAACTCTGGGATATTTGTCAAAATCCCAAAGAACCTGATCTTGGACAAACCAATTCATATCGTGTCCTGCATATCGCCAGACGGCACATCCACAATATCCAAAAATGTCATAGTGGCAGAACAATCAAGCAAGGCAAGCATCGTACAGGAATTGTACGCGCCAAAAAGCACAAGCCAGCAAGCATACCTGGAACTGCTAACAGTTGACGCCCAGGCAAACTCGCAGCTTGCAATGACTACATTTCAGGCAATGGACCAGTCAGCAGTAAATTTCTCAACTAGAAACTGTACCATATCACAGGACGCAAAAATAACTTGGTATCTGGGGCTGTTTGGCTCTATGCTGTCCAGATACAGGACAAACTACTACCTTGACGGTGTCGGCGCATATGCAGAAGACGCAGAAATTGTCTTTGGCGACAATGAGCAGTCATTTGACCTGTCTGCAAACCTGATTCACAAAAAACAGGCAACCGAAGGCAAGGTAGTGCAAAGATCAGTTCTAAGAAACAAATCAAAATCATTATTCAAAGGAATGATCAAAATTCTGGAAGGCGCTTCACAATCAAGATCATTTCTGTCAGGGCGTTCTATTCTATTGGATAAAGACGCAAAATCCGACGCAATTCCAGGCCTTGAAATCCTGACCAACGATGTCAAGGCAACACACTCTGCATCCGTAGCACAGGTGGATGAAGAGCAGATTTTCTATCTTGGCTGCAGGTGTCTAGACAGGGCAGAGGCAGAGAGAATCATCGTAGAAGGATTCCTAGAGCCGATGTCTAGAACAATGTCGTACCAAGTGCGGGCATGGATTGCATATCTTATTGAATCAAAGTGGGCAGGACGCGACCTCGTACTCAAATCAGACGAAAATCTTCGAGCCATAGTCGAAGTGGAAGAAGTAAGATACAAGGAAGCAGACCAAATAGAAACCCACTACAAGTACAGGTGATCAGCTTGGGAAGATGGGTAAAGGCATGTGCGCAAGACCAGCTAAAAAACAACGACATGTGCTCTGTTGACATTGAAGAAAAAAAATTGCTAATCACAAATCTAGGGGGCAAAATCTACGCAACCGACAGAATATGCACGCACGCAGAGGCTGACCTGTCAACTGGATTTTTGTCAGATGATGGGGTTCGATGCCCATTACATCTTTCTGTTTTTAATCTGGAGAACGGGCAGCCGCAAAATCCGCCGGCCGAAGTTGCTCTGAAAATTTACAATGTTAAAATAGATCACAACGAGATCTACGTTGAGGTTTAGCCATGCAAACTATAATTTCCACTGAACAAATCAGAAAAGACTTTCCAATTCTACAGAGAAAGGTTCGAAACGGAAAAAATCTAGTATACCTGGACAATGCAGCAACAACACAAAAGCCAATCCAGGTAATCAACGCAATTACTGATTTCTATACCAATCACAATTCCAATATCCACAGGGCAGTACACGCATTGGCAGAAGAGGCAACAGAAGCATACGAGATGACCCGAGACAAGATTGCAAAGTTCCTCAACATCAAGGACAGGCAAGAAATCGTCTTTGTTAGGGGAACAACAGAGGCAATCAACCTGGTAGCATATGCATGGGGCAGGCAAAACATCAAGGAAGGCGACATTATAGTCACCACGGAATACGAGCACCATTCCAATATTGTTCCATGGCAGCTCCTGACCCAGGAAAAAAAGGGCAAGCTGGAATACATTGCAATCGATGACAATGGCGAGCTGATGCTAGACCAGCTAGACCAGTACCTGGCAACAGGCAAAGTCAAGCTAGTAGCAGTAAGCCAAATGTCAAATGTGCTGGGAACCATTACTGATGTTGCGGCGGTGATTGCAAAATGCAAAAAGGCAGGAGTCCGGGTTTTAATTGACGGCGCCCAGTCTGTTCCGCACATGAAAGTGGACATTGATGCGCTTGGATGCGATTTCTTTGCTTTCTCTGGGCACAAAATGCTAGGTCCTACAGGCGTTGGGGTCCTTTGGGCAAAAAAAGAACTCCTAGAGCAAATGGCGCCATTCCACGGGGGAGGCGACATGATTCGCGAGGTCCACAAGTACGAAACAACATGGAATGATCTGCCGTACAAATTCGAGGCAGGCACTCCAAACATTGCGGACGTAATCGGATTTGCCGCAGCAATTGACTATCTAAACAACATTGGCATGGACTATGTGCGAGCACATGAAATAGAAATCACAAAATACGCACTGGACAAGCTATCGCAAATAAACGGAATCAAACTATACGGAACATCGGACATGTCAAAGCGAGGAGGAGTAATATCGTTTAATTTTGCGGACATTCACCCGCATGACCTAGCTACAATAATAGATGAAGACGGGGTTGCAATACGATCAGGCCACCACTGCGCCCAAGTACTAATGGAAAAGCTAGACATTGCGGCAACCTCTCGTGCAAGCTTTTACATTTACAATACAAAAGAAGAAGTAGACGTACTCATCAATTCACTGTCCAGAGCTGCGAGGTTGTTTAAGCTATGAGTGACAATGCAGACATTTACCACGAAATGATCGTGGATTACTCTAGGCACCCAAGCAATTTTGGCAAAATTGAAAACCCGACGGTACATTACCACGACAGCAATCCTCTTTGTGGGGACAGCATCGACATTTACATGAATGTTGACAACGATAAGGTATCTGACATCAAGTTCAGCGGACGCGGATGCGCAATCTGCCTTGCATGCACCTCGGTTTTGACCGAAATAGTCAAGGGCAAAAGCATCGAAGACGTGCGAAAGATCCAGAAAAATGATGTCCTTGGGGAATTGGGCCTCGAAAACCTCCAGGCCGTGCGCATAAAATGCGCATTACTCTCACTCAAGGTCCTAAAATACGGCCTGTACTCGTATTTGGCAGCAAAAGATGCAAATGCAGATGCCTTAAAACAGGAAGCCTCAAGCCTATACTAGTGGTATTATGTCGGACATTTCATTAGAGATTCGCAACGCTATTTTTGCAAAATTCAACACAGATGAAAGATTCACAAACGACCAAATATTTGCAGAACTGCAAAACACAAACAAGATAGAAAAATCACTCACAATAGACGACATGGAACAGTACTTTGCCAATCTGTGCGATGCAGGAATTATGAGAAACATTGCGCAAAACTTTACCACACAATGGTTCAAGCTATTCGATCCGCTGGAAAAAGTAACCTGTCCCGCATGCAAGGCAGAAATCCCAGTAAACAAGTCAGAAGAAAAAAACTGTCCCCTGTGTAATGCAGCTATTTAGATCTGAATCTGGCGGCTGCCGATTCCAACGACTGGATCATTGGAAGCTTTTCTCCAGTCAGGTATAACACCAGTGCCCCGCCTGCCGTACTGATGTGAGTTATTTTCTCTGCTAGGCCATATTTTTTTAGAGCAGATGTTAGGTGTCCGCCGCTAACAATTGTTGTTGCCATGGAATTTGCAACCGCTTCTAGCATTGCCTTGGTTCCGTAGCTAAAGTCTTCTTTTTCAAAAAATCCTGGCGGGCCTGAAATGAATACGGTTCCTGCACCAGATATTATCTTGGAATAGTGCTCTATTGTCTTTGGCCCAAGATCGTAAATCTGGTCGCCCTTGTTTAATAATCGTACATCAAGCTCGACTCGCTTTCCTTCATTACTGATTGCGACATCCACTGGTGTAAAGAAGACGTCTGGGTATTCTCCCATTAGTGCATGGGCTTTGGCTACTGCGTCCTCTTCCCCCTTGATGCCTAATGGGTACTTGATTCGAGCCTGCGCACGCATGAAAACGTTGCCTATTAGGCCCGTCAGAAGTATTTGGTCTGCCCGCCCACGCTTGATTAGCATCTTGATTGCTTCCAGTCTGTCAGTCACCTTGGAGCCCCCAAGCACTATTACGTGCGGAGCCTTTGCCACGGTTAGGATCTCTTCCAGCTTTCTTACCTCTCGCTCTACTATCTTGCCTGCGCATGTGGGTATGACATGGGAGAACCCAACCAAGGAAGGGTGCGCCCTGTGTGCAGACGGAAATGAATCCAGAACACACAGGTCAAATAATTTTCCCAGTCTTTGCACCATTATTGTCTGCGATGCATCTTCTGGTGTAAACTCGTAATTTTCTTCTGCACAAAACCTCAAATTATCCAACAGGATGATGTCGCCGTTTTGCATTTTCTTAATTGCATCTTGGGCAAGTGAGCCAATTACGTCTTGCACGTATGTGACTTTTTTGCCGAGCATCTTTTCCAAAATTTTTGCGTGCTGCTCCATTCCGATATAGTCCTTGTTGCCAACTCTGCCCTGGTGTGACACTACAACCACTTTGGCCTCTGATAGTGCAGTGATGGTTTCGGTTGCCTCTTCAATTCTCTTTACTCCGGAAATCTCGCCGGTTGCAGGATCTATTGGGCAATTCATGTCAACGCGAAGGAGAACTGTCTTTCCCTTTAGGTCAAAATCTCCAAGCGTTAGGATCTTCACGTCTGTGGTGTTTTTTTGCCATCTTAAAATCTTTGAGCCGATCAATTTCTGCAGAAAAATTAAAAGCAACAGCACTGGCCTTTGTGTGATTGCAAAACTGGTTGTTTGGCCTACGATCTAGGCCGTTCTTTGTCTTGATGATATCATTCATAGTGCTGTCTGTTTTGGTGCAGACCAAAGTAACGCAAGACTTTGACCGCTCCACTGTTTTGTACTTCCAGTCAATTGGGGGAAACCACAACTTGGACCTTGCAATGTGGATTATAACAGAAATTGGCGATGTGCGCTGGCTGGTACTATTTAGCATAGTGATTCTGATTATTCGAAGAACTAGAAGAATTGGACTTGTGATGCTCTTGAGCCTGGTTGCAGGCACAATTGGTGCAGGCTATCTCAAGGGATACGTAATTGACAATCCTAGGCCAGAACTGGAATTTTTGGGAAGTGAATTGCCATATGAGATAGCCCAGGACACATTTGTTCTGGGAACAAACGGCTCTTTTCCGTCAGGCCATGCTACTAGGGCGGCAGTGATTGCTTTGCTTGCTGGCTATGCGTTATCTAATAGGTTCCCTCGGGGCAGATACCTGATCTGGGCATTTCCCGTTCTGGAATCGCTGAGCCGAGTCTATGTGTTGCAGCACTACCCGATGGATGTAATCGGCGGAACAATATTTGGCACTACTCTGGCAGCCATAATTGGCAACAAGCTAAAGCTGTACAAATTCTTTGCAAAGTCAGAGGCCTAGCTCGTCAAAGACATTGCCGCTGATCAGCACGATTGCATAGCTTTTCTCGTCATGGTGATAGGTCCAGTACCTTAGGTTTCGCTCTTGGTTTTTTTTGCGCAACATGTAATTGATCTCAGTAGTTATGGTAAATCCGATTCTTTTTGCAATCTTTTCCTGTTTTGGCATTAAAACCTTGAATCCGCCCTTTTGGTTCTCAAACCCCAAATTGACCATCTCTAGGGCAGACTCGGATGCCGCCTTTTCGTCGGTGATGCTGTATGTTTTGATTATTGGGATCTGAGATGGGTGAAATTCCATGCTTTGGTGGTATAATGGGATCAATTTAACTAAATCCGCCCCTTACCGCTACCAAAAAACTCGTACCAGTGTTAAATTTCTTAACTCACAAGTCAAATACTGAAAATAGTCAAAGCTTATGCGTATCATTTGAGGAGTTTTTGGTATTGGCATCATTAGAAAAGCTAGCTGAGAGACTAAAACAGCAAAAGATGGAAGCAGCCAAAATTCGAAGGCAAAGCGAGCGTGCGCTAGATGAGGCAAAATCGCTTGGAAGGCGCTCAACATCGGGACTAAAAAGATTGGAGCGACACCTAGAACACGACAAAGAGCAGCTAACCGACATTAACATGGAGTTTAACCAGATTTTAGCAAGAAAGGAAAGCCTGGAGAGGCTGGCAAAATCCGCCCAGGAAAGGCTGATCAAAGAAAACGAGGCAAAAGACCAGGCAGAAATTGATCTGGCAAATGCCGACACCGACGAGGCAAAATCAAACGCCCAATACCGACTGGACATAGCAACAGAAAAGATCCAAGAGCTAGAATCAGAGTTACAGATAAGGGAAAAGGCAGTGCAAAAGGTTGACAAAGAAATCGTCGATTACAAAAAATCCCAATCAGCTACGACTCAAAAAATCCACAAGGAGGCAAAGTCAAAGCCCACTCTTGTCACACAACTAAAGGAAAGCAAAATTGATTCTGAAAAGTTCAAGAAAAAGCTAGCAACGGCAGAAAAGCGAGAGGAAAGTGCAGCCAAAGCACTGGCAAAGATTACTGCCAAGCTAGAAGAACAAATGGCCAAAAAAAGAAAGGCAGCGGCCAAAAAAGCAGCGGCAAAAAGAAAGGCAGCTGCCAAGAAAAAGGCCGCAAAAAGAAAAGCAGCCAAAAAAGCAAAGAAAGCCAAACCAAAGAAATCCAGACGATAAGCTCATTATAACACGAAATTTCTAGTCAGTCATGCAAAAGCGCGGAATCTACATCTCAGTTGGCGGAGTATCGCTAGTGGTGATATCGTTTGCAGTTGCAATGTCTCTTGTTTCAAGCACCGGCTTTCCGGATTCCGAGTTTGCCATATCTGACATGATGGAAGGAATGTTCGATGAGGTCACAGACAGAACTCAAATCGAGCCTGGCGAGACGGGAACATTCTCATTTGATGCCAGCAGTGGTGTTGATTCTGTATTTTGGGGCATACAGATAATGGATTTCCAGAGTGGTGACTCTGTATCAATTTCAATATCAAACATTTACGGCGATGATCTTGGAACATTCCAGTCAGACCAGCCTGCACTATTTGAGACTATGAAAATAGAAAATCCAGACATTTACAGTTTTCATGTAAAAAACACCGGACCTAGGCCAATCAACACCATGATGATGTTTACAAAAAATCCGGAAACATCTGAGAAATTCTCAGACCCTGACTCGCCTCTTGTCAAGACGCTGGTGCCACTTGCAATATCTGGAATTTTGCTAATGATTGGAATTATCGTAATAATAATTGGAGTAATAATTCTAGTAATTGATTATAGAAAGAAAAGTTCTAGGTTTACCTAGTATTCTTTGACGATTAGCTCGCCGTATTTGCCTTTGCCAAGCGATACTTCGTTTTTGAAGGTGTTTGTGTAGCCGTTTTTGATTGCTACTTTGGATCCGTTCTTTACTTTTTTGATGTCTTCTCCCCAAAGTGCTAGCTTGATTTCACCTGCTTCATCAACCAAAAACGCATCGCATACCTCGGTTGTTCCGCCAACTTTGAGATTTACTGTTCGTGGTTCTCCCATTCTTTCTATGGTTCCTTCAATGTCGATTTTGTTTCGCATGTTTTTTGCTTGTTCTGTGGTTACCACGAACTAAATCCCAAATTATTCCATAATTAAGTTTTTGAAAATTAATTTACATTTTTGCAAATCATACCAAAACATCGCAGATCCCAGCTAGAGCAGTTATATACTCTGAATAGAAAATTGCTCTTGCAGAGGTATCGAAGCCCGGCCAACCGAGAGGGACTCAAGATCAAAATAAGACATCCCTTCCTTTAGGGGTTCGTGGGTTCAAATCCCACCCTCTGCACCTTATACTTCTACAATCTCAGCGGAGGTTGTTTTGTGGCCCGACAAGTCGCGATGGATTTGTGCAGACATTTCATCCCGGAAAATTAGGCTGCACCTATAACACTTCCAAGCCCGGGCACTCATGGGATATAATACACTGCTTAAAATTTAAATATATTGGACCATTCGTCCACAAATTTGCAAATTGGGATCAGAATCGCAAATTATTGCAAGATTGTAGCTGAAATTGCACAATTTCGCAGCCGCAAACCACAAACCAATTTAGTATAGGCACAAAAAATCAATCAATGGAAGAGATTTTCTCCATTTTCTACCAGTTGTGGTACTTTGGAATCTTTTTGCTAATGTTTGTACTGAATTTGGCGCCTATTTTGATGCCGCCAACCTGGATTGTGCTGGTCTCATTCAGAGCGCTGGACCCAACACTAAACCCTATTGCGTTGGCTGCAATTGGGGCAAGCGGGGCAACGCTTGGAAGGTTTGTCCTGCTCAAGGCAAGCAGCTATTTTACAAAATTTCTTAGCACAGAGAGAAAGTCAAGCCTTGATAAAATCCAAAACTTTTTGCAATCAAAAAGACTTGGATACTTTGGCACATCGTTTGTCTTTGCCGCAACGCCACTTCCTGACAATATCTTGTTTATTACGTATGGCCTGATGAGGGCAAAAAGTGCCCAGATTTATTGTGGATATTGGCTTGGGCGATTTGCGGCATATTACGTGATGCTATCGGTAAGTGATGTGGTGTTGACGCCATTTTTGCAAATGTTCCAGGAGCGATATGTAGGGGTGTTGGTAGTGGACTTGGCAAGCATTGCCATGATGGTTTTATTTGCCTCTGTGAACTGGAATGTTTTGATATCTGAAAAGAAAATACGCTTTGTCAAGCCCAAGTTTTGGAAGCTATAGGCGTTTTACCATGATGATGTCGTCTTTGTATTTTTTGTTGTGGTGGATTCCTTTTGGGATTCTTCCTGTTTCTGTAAATCCAAATTCTTCGTAGATGCTTTTACCCACATTATTGGAATCAAAGACGTATAGTTTGACTAGTTTTATTCCGAGTTTTTTTGCTTCTGATAATGTTTGTTTGATTAGCTTGGTGCCAATCCCAATTCCTCTATACCCTTTACTGATTCCAATTCCCAGTGTGCCGACATGCCTTGATACGTCATAATTGTCTCGCGTTATTTCGCAGCTGCCAACTAGTTTTCCGTCCAATTCAGCTAGTATGATTATTTTGTTTTTATCCTGAATAGATTTTAGTGAATCTGCAAGCCATTTTTTTCCTGCTGTATGGTGACTGGCTTGGTTTTGGCAATGTCGGCTCTTTCCTTTACTAGCGAGTTTATCAGATTCATCAAATTTCTGGCATCCGATGATACTGGATAGCGCAAAACAAGCGTCTTTTCTAGTATTTGGAATTTTTTGGCAAACACTGATCTGGCTTTGTGTGGTGGGAACAAAAATCTATTTGTAGTATATTTGGGAAAATTTTTGCAGTGAAATCGCTAAAGCCATTACAATTAGAGGTCAAAAAAAGGATCCAAAACGACCCTGCACATGACTATTCTCATGTAATGCGAGTATACAAGAATGCGCAAAAAATAGCCAAAACCGAAAAAGCAAACACAAGGTTAGTCCTAGCGGCTGTCCTACTACACGATATAGTCCAGTTTCCAAAATCTGATCCTCGCTCCAAGACTGCGTCTGTAAAGAGCGCTGTTTTGGCACAAAAAATCCTAAAAAAGTATCATTTTGCAGAATCTGAAATCAAGATAATCTCTGATGCAATACGCGACCACAGCTATTCTAGAGGAAAAATCCCTCAAACCATAGAAGGCAAGATACTACAGGATGCAGACAGACTGGATGCGCTGGGAGCAATTGGAATAGCTAGGACATTTTCTGTTGGTGGCTCTGAAGGCAGGTCAATATATCATGATTCGGATCCTTTCTGTTGCACTAGAAAGCCAGATGATCATTCCTGGACAGTTGATCACTTCTATAGGAAGTTGTTATTATTGGAGAAAAAAATGAATACCAAGACAGGAAAAGCGCTTGCCAAAAAAAGAACTAGACTGATGATAGAATTTCTGTCTGCATTAAAAAGCGAAATCTAACATTTGTTCCAATTATTCAAAAATCATAACTTGTTATCCGGAATTACCCGTAATCGACGTATCTCTTGTATCTTTTTTCAATTTCAGGATTCTTTCCAGAAATGATATTTTCCACTTCTTGCTCATGACGCTTTTTCATGTATGATATGATGTCCAAAAATTTGTCCTCTGCAGGATATGCATCACTCATCTTCTGTATGATTTCAAAATATTCGACAGTCTTGCTTCGAAATTCCTCTATTGTGGGCTTTTTGATGTTATTTGTCCTAAACCAAACACACGCCCAGCTTGCACCAATCACATGCGGTAGCAAGTCATATGCGCGCTCTATTTCGAATCGCTCGTCGTCTCTCATTTGTTAAGCAGGGCCGCCATTTTCTTGGCAAAATAGGTAACTATCATGTCTGCCCCAGCTCTTTTGATAGAATACAAAATCTCTGACATGATATCTGCTTCATTTATCCAGCCCAGCTGGGCAGCCCCTTTTACCAGAGCATATTCGCCAGAGACCGAATAGGCAGCAACCGGAATGTTGTGAGTTCTTTTTGTCTCTGCAATCAGGTCCAGATATGACAATGCGGGTTTTACCATGACAATATCTACTCCTTCTGCTATGTCGAGCTCGATTTCACGCATTGCCTCTCTAGGATTGGTAAATGGGACTTGGTAGGTCTTTCTGTCGCCAAATTGTGGCGCACAGTCGGCTGCGTCACGGAACGGATTGTAAAATGAGGATCGGTGCTTTGCAGAGTGCGACATTATTCCAACATCCGTAAACCCATTTTCATCCAGAATTTGCCTGATTGCCTTTACTTGGCCGTCCATCATTGCAGAAGGAGAAACAATATCGACTCCTGCCTTTGCCTGAGATAATGCAATGCTTGCAAGCGTCTTGAGGCTGGCGTCGTTGTCGATTTTATTTCCCTTGAGAATCCCGCAATGGCCTGATGATGTGTACTGGCACAGACATACGTCTGCCATTATCACAATGTCTTCGCCAAAGTTTTCTCGCACCTGGGTGATTGCCTTTTGTACAATGCCGTCGTCGATAAATGCACCGGTTCCGGAATCATCCTTGTGTGCAGGAATTCCAAATAACATTATTGCGGGTATCTTTAGGTCCCTTATTTCTTGGACTTCTTTGGTTACATCGGATAACGGCAGCCTTACAATATCTGGCATGGACTTGACAAAACTCTTCTCCTTGAGGTCTTCTTGCACAAAAACAGGACAAATCAAATCATTTGGCGAAAACAAAACTTCCTGGACCAAATTTCGCATCTTTTCGCTTTTGCGCAGTCTTCGCAGTCTTTTTGTAGGAAATGATGCAGACATATAAAAAATCACTTGTAATACAATATAATTCTAGATTACTCTTTTTTCTTGTAATCGAATAGCTTGGACGCTGCCTTGAGCAGGTCCTCGTCTGCCTGCTCTGATGCCTTTCTTAGGTTGTTCATCGGCTCTGAGATTATTCCCTCGACTACTGCCTTTGTGAGGTCCTCTATGATTTTGACCTTGGATGCGTCCGTTTCCCCAAGCATGCGCAGTGCTTTTTCCAGTTCTTTTGTGCGCCTCGTATCAATGTCCTTGAAAATCTCTTTTACCACTGGTTCTACTTCGAGTCGTCTCATTTGGGCCTCTAGTACCTGTATTTCTTCACTAATTATTTTTTCTGCATTGTCTTTCTGGTTTGTTCTGTATCGCATGTTCTTGTCCACCATTTCCGCTATCTGGTCTAGATTCATCATCTTTATGCCGTGGATGGTTGCAACCTTTTCGTCTACGGTTCTTGGGTTGGATAGGTCCAGAATCATCATGCCTGTTTTGTTCTTCATTGCCTCGCTTATTCTGTCGTATGTGACCAAAAAATACGGGGCTACTGTTGCCACAAATAAAACATCATAGTTGGAAAACCCCTTCATTATCTCTTCAAAGCTGACTGGCTTTCCACCAACCGTTTCTGCAAATGCCTGCGACCTTTCCATTGTTCGGCTTGTGACAAAAAACGGATAGCCGCGCTTTTCCAATGATTTTGCAACTAGTGTTGCCGCCTCGCCGGTTCCAATCAGCAGGATTTTCTTTGATTTTAACTCGTCAATGTTTTCTTCAGCCAGTTTGACTGCCATGGAGCCGACAGATATTGTTCCCTTGTTTATTCCAGTAGAGTTGCGAACGCGCGTGCCTATCTTTACTGCTTTATCAAACAAGGTATTGAGATATTCGCCAGACATTTTGCGCTCTTTGGCATCTATTATTGCGTCGCGGATCTGGCCTAGGATCTGCTCCTCTCCCACTACCATGGAATCAAGGCCTGATGTTAGCCTAAGCAAGTGCTCGCAGACTGCAGTGTCGTCTGATACTTCGAAATTTTCCTTGAACGCGACTTCTTCTAGGCCTGACAGGGATGCCCAAGTCTTTTTTATTTTCCTAATGTCTGGCTTGTCAGTTGAACCAAATATTTCAACTCTGTTGCATGTCTGCAAAATCACCAGTTCCTTGAGCCCCGAGTGCTTTTTGAAAGACTCGTATGCCGAGTCCAGGTCCTTGAACGTGAATTTTTCCAGAATGTGGATTGGGGAATTTCTAAAAGTTACACGGGCATTGATGATATTGCTCATTTCCAC
The DNA here is from genome assembly GCF_002787055.1 of Candidatus Nitrosotenuis aquarius. Taxonomy (NCBI): domain Archaea; kingdom Thermoproteati; phylum Nitrososphaerota; genus Candidatus Nitrosotenuis; species Candidatus Nitrosotenuis aquarius. The sequence continues at coordinate 746,387 of NZ_CP024808.1, read as the reverse complement.
TCGCCAAGTCTCCTCATTACTTCTTTCTGTGCAGTTGAAAAATTGTCGTCTTTTAATAACTGTTTGATATGTTTGTCGTTGAGAGCCCAGTACAGGAATTTTTTTCGCTCAAGAACCGTTGGGATCTTTGCCTTTGCGGCATCGCGCGCTATTTTTTGCAGTTTTATTTGGTAAATGTCTTCCTTGTCTATTATTTCATTGAATATTTTTTCCGCCCTTAGCTTGAGTTTTCTTGCCATTGCAGGCGAGCGCCCGCCGGTAGAAATCGCAACCTGGATTGTGTCTTGAATGTTTATGACGGATGGATGCGCAAAGTCTGAAAACTCGGGATCGTCAGATGCGTATGCATAACACCTTTTCTTTTTTGCCTCTTGCACAATCTTTCTGTTTAGCTCCTTGTTGTCGGTTGATGCCATTACCAAAATCGGGTCGTATTCTTTGAGGAAATTTGCGTCTTCGAGCTTTGTCTTTTTGAACTGAATTTTGCCCTGCCTTGCAAGACTTGTGATTTGCGTGTTTGCAGAATCCGATATTACTAAAATTTGGCAGTCTTGCGTCAAAAGCGAATTTACTTTTTTTAGGCCCTCGCCTCCCGCGCCGACCACAATGACTAGCTTGCCCTTGAGGTTCAGGTCGACAATCACGATCAGGGCAGATTTGAAATTGTATTTATAGGATTGTGAAAATCTCGCTACGTTTTTAATTCAAACCGGGATTTTATGGTGTAATGGATGCACTAGACAGAGAAATTCTAAATGAAATCCAGTGGTCCTTTCCGCTAGTCTCAGAGCCATACCGAACACTGGCAGAAAAATTCAACATAACGCACGAAGAAATGAAAAAAAGAATCACAGATCTAAAATCAGCAGGCGTATTGCGACAGCTATCGGCAATTTTTGACACAAGACGACTGGGCTACAAGAGCTCCCTTGTCGCAATGGCAATTGCCCCTGACAAGCTGGACTATGTTGCAAACCAGATTAACCGACACCCCGGTGTGTCGCATAATTACGAGAGGAACCACGAGTACAATTTGTGGTTTACACTTGCAACGCCGCCAGGCTCTGATCTAAAGACAGAGGTTGACAAGTTTTCCAAGTTGCCTGGAATTCTAAAGGTGCGGCTGCTTCCAACAATAAAGCTCTTCAAGATAGGGGTAAAACTGGACATGGTCGACGACAAGAAAAAAGAGGTCGCCCCAACGGAAGAAAAGAAAAAGATAACAGAGACAAAGTTCACGCCAACTGAGGACGACAAGGAATTCATCAGGCATCTCCAAAAAGACCTGCCGGTGGTGGACAGGCCGTTTCTTCCGGCAGCAAATGCGCTTGGAATGACAGAAGAGCAGGTCTTTGAAAAACTGGCATATTACGAAGAAATTGGCGTGATGAGAAGATATGCCGCAATATTGCGACACCGCGATGCGGGGTTTGTGGCAAACGGCATGATTGTCTGGCGCGTTCCAGAAGACCAAATAGAGCCAGTTGGCGCAAAGCTTGGCGCGTTTCCGCAAATCAGCCACTGCTACCAAAGGCCTGTATATGAAGACTGGCCGTACAATGTGTTTTCCATGGTCCACTGCAAATCCATTCCAGAGGCAGAGGAAATGGCAAAGGACATCCAAAAGCACATCAATGTGGATGACTACAAAATTTTATTCAGCTCACGCGAATTCAAAAAGACGCGTGTCGAATATTTCACGGAAAGCGAGTTTACAATAGAAGAGCCAATCACTGCCTAGGTTTTGCGCCAAAGATCTTGACGTGGCTGTATGCGCCAAACCCAAAGAGTATCCACTTCCACGCAAAAAACAGGTTTGCCATGCTGCTTGTAGAAAATATCTCAAGACACCGCTCTATCAAAAATACAGTGTCTGCAACTGCCATGCATATTACTCCCAGTGTCACTGTGATCCACAAAAAGTTCACCTCTCCCCTGAAAAACAAAATCGCCGCAACAAACGCCGGTACAAAGACCATCGAGTCCAAAAACGGATAGACTAGGTTTATGCCAGTTTCTGCATTGTCGGTGATTGGTTTTTGCGAAATAAAGTACAAGCTTGGCATAATAAAACTAGCAGAAATTATTATTCCAAGTATGATCATTTTTTTTGAAATCTTGTTTTTTCGCGGTCTTAGGTAAAATACCATAAACCCAAAGTACAGAAAATAGCTGGAATAATACAGGTAATCCACCAAATACGACTGGTTGTTCTCTGCGACATATTCTGAATTGTAATAATATGTCAGATCTGCAGCATACCAGACTATAGCGCCTGCCAAAAACAAAATCCATGCAATGGAGTGATTCCCGGTGGTGCCGTGTCGCACTACCAATATTGCGGCTATGATGATTGTAATCGGCGACACTACAATAAAGAAAATATCTGTAGGATAGACGCTGTTTTCAATTATTGGATAGTTTTCCTGCTGGAAAATGTTGGCAAGAAAGTAAACAAAGCCCATCATGCCAAGGCACACAAGCAATGCGCCCTTTTGTGAAATCTGCACCTGCTGCATTCTATTTCAGGCTTACTTTACCATTGCGGTTAAAAAGTCTGTATAGTATTTTTTGGACACAATCTCACCAATCTCTGTTCTGATCTCTTTTAGTATGTCGTCATATGCGTCGCCAAAGATGTCCTGGAGGACTCGCTTCAGGATCAGTGGGTTTTTGTCGCATTCTGGAAGATATGTTTGGTATTCCTTTTCCAGCTTTGATACTACTTTTTCATATTGGGGCATGCCCATTCGTAGCAAGACTATCTCTATACAAAAGGCCAAAAACGCCTTGTCCACATTTTCTTCCGGATACACACTAAAGTTCATCTTGCCTTCCTAATAATTTGAGCGTAGTAATGTGATATAATGAGATTGGAATCAGATCTGTGTTTTTGGTTCCAAAATGGTATGTTATGCTACTGTTGCCTTGAGCTCATATGATGGCCAAGTAGAGTACATTTTGGAAATTTGTTCCATGTCTGAAGAAGGAATGTATCGCCCATCCGACATTGCTGCAAACTGCTCTATTTCCTCTATGCTAATGACAGTTGGAAATACTGATGACACAGGATTCTTTGATAGAATAAACTTGATTGCAAGCTCTGTAATGTTGAGGCCGTTTCTCTCCGCAATCGGTCGTAACTGTTCCACTTTGTCTAGTGCTGACTTTACCCATTCTCCGCGCCTAACTGATCTATGGTCTTTTTCATCTATCTTGGTGTCTGCCTTTACTTTGCCTGTGAGTATTCCAGATGCGTCCGGCACTCGTACCAAAATCCCGACGTTTTTTCTTGCAGCCTCGTCGATTAGCTCGTTTCCCGGCGTCTGCTCCAAAATATTGTAAACTGTTTGCACTGCAGAGACGTTTTTGCGACTCATTGCAGCAATACCTTCTTTTGTCCAGCCAATTGCCGGACCTAGTGCTACTTGGTATGTGCCAATTACTCCCTCGTTTATCTTTCTGTCAAGAGTGTTGAAAATCACATCGTCCTCAATGTGGTGCATCTTTGGATTGTGCAAACCGTACACGTCGATATGGTCAGTTTGCAGCCTTGCAAGGCTGTTTCTTAGGGCATGCTCTGTGAATAACGGGTCAAATCTCTGCGGCAACTCTGAATGTCCTATTTGTGTAGCGCCTTCGAATTCATAGCCGTATTTGGTAGAAATTACAATGTCATTTCGCATTCCCTTGAATACTTCGCCGATTAGCCTTTCGCTTTTGCCTTTTCCGTACATGTCGCCTGTTTCAAAGAAATTGATTCCAAGGTCATATGCTCGTCTTAGCATTCTTTTTGCTTCGTCGTCCTCGATTTTTTTGCCCCACCAGTCTAAAGCTATGGTCCAAGCTCCAAATCCTATCTCAGATACCTTGATTCCGCTTTTTCCCAGAGTTCGATATTTCATAATATAACCTTGATACTGGAGTTCTCGATTCTGAATTTACATTTATGCTTATCCAAGATTTGCATCCCTGAGTTTATCCAAGACTTGAAATCAGCGGAACAATGTCTTTTTTGACACACACGATCATGGGCGTGTCTTTTTCGATGTATCTGGAGACCTGGGTCTCTCGCAGCTCCATTATAAGATCTTGGAATGCAGGTAGATCATCTGTTTCAAACGCTAGCATAAAGTCCTCATCGTGGATTCCAAAGGAATAAGTCGTGTTTAGCAATACCTGCGGGTACTTGTGGCCTACATCAATGTGCTCATCCATCATTTTCTTTCTTTGCTCTAAAGGTAGTAGATACCATTCCCTTGTCTTGACAAAAGGATACACAATTACGTATTTTTTTGGCTCGTCTCCTGCAACAAATGATATAGTTCTGCCCATCTTTGCGTAAATTGACGGCCTAGTGGATGACAGATACACATGGGATGGAATAATGTATTTTCCAAAGACGGTGGAGTAGATTTTTGCCATCACACTCTGTATTTCTTCTACAGATTCGGATGCAAACCAGAACAAGAATTCTGCGTCGTCTCGCAAGCCTAGCGTGGAATAAGTCCTGCACTTTATCTTGGAGTTTCTAATCACCTGCTCGATTTCCTTTGCAGATTCTTCTTTTGCCAGGTCTGCCATCCATCGCCATTTTGGGTCTATTTTGAAGAATGAAAAGTTGAAGAATGTTCTGTTTTCTGACATGAGTCTGGTTTTGATATCACCATATTTAACGATAATTTAGAATCTTAACTCAAATTCAGGTCTGCTTTTGAGAATGGGGTGATTTTATCGCATCGTCAGCATTGTCAAATCGATAGACTTCAGATTCATCGAAATTTTCTATTGCACAAATCTCGCCCGGCCAAAGATCGTCCTTACATTTTTTACAACAAGGCAGGCTATTTTTTGGACTGTGGCATACACAAGAACACCTGTCTCCCTTCTTTCTGTATTGGCTACCATCACCAAACCTGAATCGTTTGAGACGAAGTTTTTCCATAACAATTTGTACCAAACTTGAAAAATAAGAATTATGGATAATTGATTCAGGATTTTCTTCAATGCCTTGTATATTGACAAGTTTACTTGGTATTGGAAATGAGTTTGGCCAATAATTTTGACATATGCGAGATCTGATGATGGCTGGACACTTTAAGATCCAAATTTGGATGAATCTTTAATTGAAATAATGTCATAATTGTACCGTGAAAAAAGACAGGCTGCTCTGGTTTTGTACCTGTACTACCTTGGAGTTAATGACTGCAACTGGTGTTACTGCATACTTGCTGTATTTGGGCCAAACTACAATTGCTTTGATTTCTGGCATTGTCTTTGCCAAGGTAATTGGTTTTCATTTTATAATAGAACTGCATGAGCGCCTCAAAAAGGGAAAAATTATCTTGAAATCTTAATGTGTGTCTATACTAGTATGATGGTGTCTTGGCATATGTTGGCAACCCAATCGATGTAATCAAAAAGCTATACTCAAACCAGCAATGGGATGAGATCGTGTTATTTTGCCAAAAAATGCTGGACTCCGACCAAAAGGATCTGGTTGCGCTGCAAAACATATCAAATGCATTACTGAATCTGGGAAAATACGACGAGGTAGTTTCTTTTTGTGATAGGGTGCTTGAGCTAAACGAGTTTGATGAATATGCCATCAAAAACAAGATTTTGGCATTAGAAAGACTGGATAAGCATGATGCTGTAATTGCTTTGTGCAACAAATCATTGTCAAAAAATCCGTCTAATCCATGGATGCTAAACAGCAAGGGACTGGCGTGCAACGAGCTAGGGCAACACACTGACGCAATATCATACTATGACATGGCACTTGCAATAGAACCCGCAAACGTAACTGCTCTGCTAAACAAGGCAAACACGCTTGCATTTTTGGGAAAATATGCTGATGCTGTATCGTATTATGATCTGGCGCAACAACAAGAAAAGCAAACCAAGACTGCGATGGCAAAATCTAATGCCTATCAAAAACTAGGAAAAGAAGACGAGGCGTTCTTGGCAGCGCAAGGATTGTTGGTATCTGACATTGAAAAATATGTGGCAGAGGCACGCGCAAAAAAGATGAGGATTTTTGATTATTACTGTATGGTAGAATACGAGTCCTTGGAAAAATGAGAGCAGGTACACCAGCAAAAACTGGACTCCAGATTTAGGTAATCTAGCTTATCATGCGTTTAACACTAGACAAAAATCAGACAGTTTACATTTCATGGATTAAATCCTTGAATTGCGTTGCCTGACCAGTTATGGTGTGATTTTACGCATGCATTACAAAAACCTGACCAGTTCTGACCAGTTTGCATTTTTGCCAATTGCCATTTTTTTATACAATATCAACAATCTTTTCCTTTGATTTGTGTCCTGACTTTATTGTAATATTTGCAGAAGAGACACCAAAATGCTTTGCAAGTTTTTTGATGATTTCTTTATTGGCGGCACCACCAACAGGCTTTGCAGTAACTCCTATGGTGATGTGATTTCCAACAATCTCAACAAAGTCTTGTCTGAAAACTATTGAAACAGTATATCGCAACTATGCTTTTACTATCCAGTCGTAGCCTTTCTGTTCTAATTCTTGCGCAAGGCTTGCATCGCCTGACTTGAGAACCTTGCCTTGGGCAAACACATGAACATAGTCCAGCTTTTTGAGAAAATTAAGAATTCTCGCATAATGAGTAATTACAATTATTGTTGCATCTGGCGTGGAGACGTCATTGATTGCCTTGGCCACTGCCTGAACTGCATCAATGTCAAGACCCGAGTCTGGCTCATCTAGTATGGATACCTTTGGTTTTAGTACTGCCATTTGGAGTACCTCAGATCTTTTCTTTTCTCCGCCAGAGAATCCCTCATTTAGGTATCTACCCAAAAAGTCGTCCCGCAGGCCTACTGTCTGCAAGTTTTTCTTGAGATAATTCTGAAATTCTCTAACTGTGATGAATACCTCTCTGTTGCTACTCTGCAGAGATTTTGATAATGCATTGTATGATGTTCTAAGAAAATGCGAATAACCCACACCAGATACCTCTGTTGGATACTGGAATCCAAGGAACAATCCTTTCTTTGCCCGCTCATCAGTTGATGCTTCTGTTATGTCTTCACCATCAAAGATAATTTTTCCCTGCGTTACTTCGTATTTTGGATGTCCTAGTAGGGTGTATGCCAAAGTAGACTTGCCAGAGCCATTTGGCCCCATGATAGCATGGACCTCGCCTGGGCCGGTCTTTAGGTTGACTCCCTTGAGGATTTGCTTTCCCTCTCGCTGCACATGCAAGTCTTTGATTTCTAGGACTGCCATGTTTTCGCAAAGTTTCGTTTCTGTATATAATCTCGATGAATTTTAGCTAGTCCTAATCTAAAAAAACAAAAAGAAAAAGAGTTAGTTTTTGGCAAAACTCGGTCTTAGCGTCAGGTTCAGCTTGTAGCCTGAAAGAATCTCTTTGCACCTGTTTCGAATCGTGACTTCGGTTACGCCTGCAACGCTTGATACGTCGCGTTGCAATACGTTTTGTCCCAAAAGAATTGAGGCAATGTACAGATAGGCAGCGGCAATTCCGTTTGGCGCCTTGCCATCTGAGACGTTCATGTCCTTTGTCTTTTCTGCTATCTCCAAGGCAAGTCTCTCTACTCGAACATCCGTATTTGTCAGGTTCGAGATTTTGGAGATGTACTTGTCCATGGTTATGACTGGTGCTGTGACTGAGCCTAGCTCCATGACTAGCATGCGGTAGTACTTGGCAGACAACTTGGTCCTCATCTTGAGGTCCTTGTTGGAGCCGGTTCCTGAACAGACTTCTTCTAGTGATCTTACTACATTGCACTGCTTGCACGCCATGTAAATTACGGCAGCTGCAATACATGCAACAGACTTTCCCTTGACTTCCATGTGGGAGTCCAAGTTCCTGTAGATCATCGATGCGGTCTCCAAAACATTTCCTGACAGTGTCAGGGATTGGCATGTGCCGCCGATCATGGACAGCACGTTTGCAAGTCGTCTCTCTCTTGGAGATGAGACTCGAACTCGTTGTTGCCATTTTCGAAGGTTGTGCATCTGGCTTGCGACTTGATAATTGATTGTCTTTCCAGAAAAGTCTTTTGTAGATATGGAAATCTCTGTTGCAATCCCCAAGTCGTGTTGCGAAAAAGTTGTTTGTCCGCTTGCTCGCGTGAGCTTTGTTCTTTCTTCAAGGCTTGAGCTTTTTGACTCTGGACCATAATCGGCCAGCTGTTCCATGACGACTATTCCGCACATGGAACAGATTCGCTCTCCATTGTGAATATCATCTACTAAAGATGATTTGCATTCTGGGCAGCAAGTTTCTAGTTCTGTGATATTCATCTTCTGTGTCTCCTTGATTTATTTCGCTTAATCACAGGCTCATCAAGGAAGTACACTTTGGCCCCGACGTATTTTCTGATATTGTTTGTCAGCGATATGGCAGATGCAAACGGCGCAGACACAGGACCGATTAGTTCTGTGACCTTGCCGATTTTTCTGCCGGAATCGTCGCAAACATAGTCGCCTTCATCTAGAGGCCTAGTCAACTTGATGATGACTCGGCCACTACTGGCTAAGTGCATAATTTCCCCTATCTCCTGCAATTGTTCTTCAAAATGAATCTCAGCTAATCATAGACTTTTGTCAACTTTACTTTAGCTTGTAGCTAGGGTCAATCTTATTTTGACTGTTTGGCGCGTTTTGATACCATCTTCTCGGAAATCTTGGCAAGAATTTTTCCCTTGGGTGTTGTTTTTGGTACTACGATGTATCCAGACCTGACAAACGCCCGTCTTGGAAATCTTGCCTTTTCGTTGGATTCTTTGAGTACTAGGCCTGCATCGGTTGCAGCATCTTGAAGTTCTTTGAGGGATGGATCGAAAATGCATTTTTCTTTTGGCAGTCTTCGCCCAGCCCGAATTGTCAGGTTCTTGTTAAAATAATCCAGCCAGATTACGACATGTTCGTAATCTTTCATTTAATCACTTTATCAAAATTGCATTTACTTGTCCGTGTTGGCCTGGTCTTGATACAACACGACACTTGCCGTCTTCTGTTTCTAGAATTGCACCCTTGGAAATTACACCGCGTCTTTGATAGTCGCTGTTTGTTGCATTTTCTAAAACTTTGAGAATCTTTGTCTTTTTTACCTTGCCGCCAGCAATTGCCAAGTTCACAACATTTGATGTCTTGAGTCCAGTCTTTGTGTGGTTTGCACGGACTTCGCGTGTCACTGTTACTTGCTCGCCTAATACTGCTTCATTTGGGAATCTATCCATGTCATATTTTCTTCTAGTCTTTAGTGGGACGCGTCTTCCGCCAGTGATTTTGCTTGTCGCAAGATTTTCGACTGATCGTTTCACGAGTCTGCTCTACAGAAGTCTAATTTATAGACAACGCCACAATTATGCGCAAATCTAGGCTTGTTGTGCGATTGGCTGCGATATTGGAGTGGATTTTCGTTTTTTGAATAGAATCTGCTTTAGGATGTCGGTGTCTCCAGATATTCCAAAGTATTTTTGGAATTTTGCAGTTGTGGTGAAAATCTTGAGTCTTCCCACATTTTGGTGCGATATGAAATCAAGCTGTTCTAATTCTTTTAGGTGGGAATAGACGCCGCTACCTCTTGTTTCTACTAGGTGCTTGGATGAGATTGGTTGCATGTATGCGATATATGATAATGTCTTGAGTGTGGCTTTTGCAAGAATTGGGCGCGAGGCAAACTTGCGTACTGTGTCGTTTAGCTCAGGTTTTAGCTGCATTACGTACGAGCCGTCAGGTAATGTGGCTATCTCGATTGCCCTGAACGCCGACTTCGTCTTTTTTTCTATCATTCCTAGTAATGCCAGGGTCTTGGTTCTAGATTCTGTGCCTGATGCCTTGATTAGTTCTTCTACTGTCAGGGGCCTTCCGGCAGAATACAGGGCTGCCTCTAGCCTTGAGGTTGCCTCGCCTTCATCCTCTATTTTCATGGTGTTACCTCACGCAGTATTGTGATTTTGATGTCATCGCCTGCTTGCTCTAGGTCGACTTTTTGGTCTCTAGCAAGGAACAAAATGGCAAAAAAGCATCGAATAGAATCAGTTGTATCTAGATCGGCAATTATTGCGTGCAAAAAGCCAACTCCGTCTGGGCCAAGCTTGCGCAGTATCAATTCTTCGTATTTGCCAATTAGGGATTCAAGTGATACGAAATATTCCTTAAAGTCAGGTGCCTCTATTGGCTCAAACTTTAGCTGCCCCCCTTTTCTTGATCGGGGGTTTGCGATTGTTCCAATCAGGTTCTCAAGCAGGTCCATTAATTCTTCCAGTGTGACTGGATATGTTGACTCGTGGCGATACGGAATGTTTAGCAGCTGAATATCAACGTCTGTTCTCTGCGATAGTGGCTTTTTTTCCATTGCAGCCTTTTGCAGTGCAAAGATTCTCTCTACCTTCATTCTGTGAATTAGTGACGATGACAGAGCAGCCATTCCTGCCACGCGCAGGTCCTTTTTGTCCGCCTTTTTTAGAATTCTAATTAGGATCTCTAGGATCTGAATTATGTTTATCTCCCAGACGTCTTTTTTTATGACTGTATTTGGATTAAACAGAACATTTACTGGCGCCTGTGATATGTTTTCTACTTGGTTCTCACTCAATGAAGAGATGTGCCTTTTTGTCTACTAATACTAGAAGGCTCTACTTTTTTGCCGTCCCCAGTCAACTAACTCTTATATTGCAATCATAGTTCCCCTGATCTGATGAAAGCAGCCAGAATAATGGAGCCGCAAAAGGCACTAGAGATATCCGAAGTGCCAACTCCAAAACCGCAAGGAACCGAAGTACTAATCAAGGTAAAAGCAGTCGGCGTTTGCCACAGCGACTTGCATCTATGGGAAGGCGGATATGATACTGGCGATGGCTTCATGAAGGTAACCGACAGAGGAGTCAAATTCCCAGTCATCCCGGGGCACGAAATAGTGGGCACCGTGACTGAAATAGGAAATGCAGTCCAGGGAATAGCAATAGGTGATAATGTCTTGGTGTATCCGTGGATTGGATGCGGAAACTGCGCCGCGTGCCGAGTGGGAAATGACAACGTTTGCGATACTCCACGTTCTTTGGGTGTTTTTCAAAACGGTGGCTATGCAGAATATGCACTGATTCCACATTTCAAATTCCTATCCAAAGTAACGGGAATTGAGCTTGATGCAGCGGCTTCTCTTGCCTGTTCTGGCCTTACGGCTTATACTGCAATCAAAAAATCAAATGCCACATCACAAAGCAACATGGTGATCTTTGGCGCAGGCGGCCTAGGCTTGATGGGCGTCCAAATTGCAAGGGCAATTACAAACGCAAACATCATAATTGTAGATATCGATGACGCAAAACTCCAGACAGCAAAGGAGCTTGGCGCAGATCATGCAGTGAACTCAAAGGATCCGGATGCAGTTCAGAAAATAATGACCTTGTGCGGAGGCAAAGGTGCAGACTGTATAATTGACTTTGTAAATGCACCGCCGACGGTAAAGATGGGCCTTGCAGTAATTCGTAAACGAGGCACAATGACCTTGGTAGGGCTCTTTGGCGGCGCAATTGACTTGTCTTTGGTATCAATACCTCTGAAGGCAATCACCATTCAGGGCGCGTACACTGGAAACTATAACGACATGGTGGAATTGCTGAATCTGGCAAAGCGCGGAGTAATCAACCCAATAATATCAAAAAGATACTCTTTGTCTGATGCAAATGTAGCACTAGAGGATCTCAAGTCCCGCAAGATTCTGGGCAGGGCAATCATTAATCCTTAGAAATGAAGAAAATAGAAGCGATAATTCGCGCGCAAAATTTTGTCGAGCTAAAAAACAAGATCTCAAAAATAGGCACATATCTGATAGCCAAGCACGAAATATCCAACAATGACATCTTTGATAGGCAACATGGCTCCAAAATAGGAAGCACAAATCTCAAGAGCATACCTCTGCTCAAAATTGAGCTGGTAATTCCAGACGTTGATGCAAAAAAAGTAATTGGAATTATCTCTGAATCATCCGGCATAAAATCCTCTGATGGCGGAAAAATCTTCGTCTCGGAGATGACTGAAATTGTGGACATGCAGACACTAGAAGGAGAAAAGGAGCTTGAAGTCACAACTCCAACCAAGCGAAGCAGACTCGTGCCACTGCAAAAATATACTCTGACCAAGGTTGAAGAGTTTTACGAGCAAAACAAGACAATATTGTTGGAAAATTACAAAATCAAATCGTTTAGCGACTTTGTTAATTTCTGCATCTTGGAATATCTGCCGGTATTGCAGCAAAAAACCAAAAAGACCGTGTATGATCTAAATTCAATCAGATTCTAGGTAAGACCTTTCTTTTTTGTCTGAATGTCAATTACGTCATCTATTGTGGAGACAAAGATCTTGCCGTCTCCGCTAGAACCCGTGCTTGCCGTATTCAGTATTGCGCTGATTATTTGATCTACTCTCGAGTCCTCGACAATTGTGATTATTGTGGCCAAGCTGTTGTATTCCGCTATTTGTGTGCTGGTCCCACGCGAGCTTCGAAGCGAAGGCCTTGCTCCCTTGCCCCTCCCCTTGGCCTCAATTGTTGTGATTCCGGTAACGCCGCTTTCTTCTATTGCAGAGACTACCAAGTTTAGTCTATTTGATGGAATGACTGCCTCTATGCGTTTCATAATTTTGTGGTTTTTACATAATACAAAATTGTTTTGCCTGGGCTGTCATGTCGATCTGCATCTATATAGCGAACTATAGAATATGTAGAACACACTTTAATGACATGAGCCTCGGAGTCCGTTTATGGGTCAATGGCTATCATGGGTAAAGTCAAACGAAAAAGAGATCCTCACAATTCTGGATAATCTGGCAATCAAGGCAAAAGAGACTGCCGAACAGCTGGTAAACCTGCTTGCTAATATGGATAAATCTGATCAATATCAAGAGGAAATCAAAAAACTAGAGCGAGAGGCGGATGAGCTTACGCGATCTATCTTTGCAGAACTAAACAAGACCTTCATCACGCCTCTGGACAGAGAAGACATTCAAAGAATTGCCTCCAAGACCGATGATGTAATTGACTATATCGAAGGAATCGCGGGAAGAATCAAGAGCTACCACGTGCAAACCGCACCTCCATACATGCTAGACATTGCTAAAGAACTACTAAATGCAATAAAAGAAGTCGAGCTTCTCATATCAAGACTAAAAGAAGTAAAGGCAGACAAGTCCCTCATTGATCACTGCAGAAAAATCAGCGACATTGAGCACAACATTGACGATCTGTATAGAATAGCGGTAGGAAAGTTATTTGAAACAAGCGACGCAGTAACGATAATCAAGCTTAAAGACATTTATGAAGCAATCGAATCCGCATCGGACAGATGCCTTGATGTTGCAGATGTAATCGAGGACATTGTTCTCAAATACACTTAGTCATGTACGAACTTGCAATAGGTGCTATAATTGCGGCACTCGTATTTGATTTTGTCAATGGTTGGAACGACGCTGCAAACTCTGTTGCAACAGTAATTGGGACTCGAGTCCTAAAGCCGATACATGCTGTGCTGATGGCAGCAGCTGCAAACTTTGTTGGGCCGTTTTTGTTTGGTGTCGCAGTTGCAACCACTATAGCGAAAGGAATCCTAAATCCAGAAGATGTCACAATTTACATGATAATTGGAGCACTTGCGGGAGCAATATCTTGGGCTTCAATATGCACATATTTTGGCATGCCGATATCTGTGAGTCACTCTCTCATTGGAGGACTGATTGGTACAGGACTGGCTTCTGTCGGATATGAAAAACTACTCTTTGATGGATTGTATAAGGTACTAATCGGAATTGTAGCGTCTCCAATTGGCGGTCTCTTGATTGGCATGTTGTTTACGACTGTTCTAATTACGATCTTTGCCAAAAGAAAACCAGCACCAGTAAACAAGGTCTTTGGAAAATTGCAATTACTCTCATCGGCCTGGTTCGCAATAACACACGGGGCAAACGACGGGCAGAAAACAATGGGAATCATTGTGTTGATATTGATGTCGGAGGGAATTCTCACATCTTTTGAAGTCCCTATATGGGTTATTCTGGCGGCAGCATCTGCAATAGCCCTAGGTACTTTCATTGGCGGCTTTAAGGTAATCAAGACCCTTGGTATGAAGATTGCTAGACTGCGACCGTATCAAGGCTTTGCTGCAGAGACAGGAGGTGGAATTGTATTGGCTGTATTTGCATCGCTTGGAATTCCGGCAAGCACTACCCACGCAATTACTGGCTCAATTATGGGGGCCGGCGCTACTAGGAGAAAACACGCAGTTAGATGGAAGGTGGGAAAACAAATTGTCGCAACTTGGCTGATTACAATACCTGGAAGCGCCGCAATTGCATATGCGTCTACTATTATTATACACTGGATAGTAGGTGCATAATTTTCATCTTGTGTGTTCAATCGTTAAACAACTAGTATAAAATAAAACACAACCTTGGATTCTTTGTGGTAACAAAAAAGCCCGACTTTGATTTGGCACTAACACATCTGCGAAACCACCAAAACATGGCTGCATACAACATGCTGACTGGAATTGCAGACTCTCTTAAAAAATCCGACCCGATCAAGGCCGCACTGTCTTTAATTTTGGCATCAGAGTGCAAAAACCGCCAAAACAAGGACTCGACCAGCGAGGCAGTGGAGGCAGGAAAACTGTTCTTTACATTTGCAAAAAAAGAAAAAAGCTTTACAGCAAAGTCTGCGTTTTTGTGTGCGGCAAAATGTTTTCTAAAAGCAGGCCAATATGACTCTGCAAAAGACGCATTTGAAAAATCCAAAGAATTCACCATAACACAAGAAGAGGCCTCAAGGCCTGTCGTAATAGTAGACGACAGCAAGGCTATAGTTCTCAAAATCCAGGGATACCTAAACAACCTTGGCTATTCCAACACACACCAGTTTTACACGGGAAACGAAGGACTGGCTGGATGCAAAAAGATACTAAAGTCAAATCCTATAATATTGCTAGACATGAGTCTGCCTGACACAAACGGGGACGTCATTGCATCCAAAATCCTAGAAGAAAAGCCGGACGCTCAAATAATATTGATTACGGCAGATGAGAAAACCACAAAACGAGTCAAAGATACAATCAGCTCAGGCGTCTTGGCATTTATCCAAAAACCGTTTACCATAAAGGAACTAAAGGACGCACTAGCTACTGCAGAGTCTGAATTTTCCTTATCAAAGAAGCAAAAGTGACATATTGACAATATTGACGTTTTTGAAGTCAATCTTTGTGATTCTATAGTCTATGATGTCTTCGGAGAATTTTTCTATGATCCTTGATGCCGGATTTTTGAGGCCCCGCTCCATACGTAAAATAACAAGCATGTTCCATTCTCCGTCCATGTTTGCTGCCATCAGATAATATGGCAATGACACCACATGCTCGCGCACTGATTCCTTTAGGTTCTCTAGTGATTTTGTTACTTTGAATTTGAGAAACAATGCCTCATGTTCGTTTGTCTCTGCCACGTCTGACAATACTGCCTTGTACCCCTTGATGATTCCGGATTTTTCCAGTCGCTCTATTCTTTTTCGAATGGTTCTATCCGAGACGTCATGCCCAGACTTTCGTAATTCCACTGCAATGTCCTTTGAGGGGGTGCGGGCATTGTTGTTTAGGATTTCAATGATCTTTTGGTCGACTTTGTCTAGGTTCGACCAAGCCTCTCCACTCATACTTTACCAACAAAACAAGTGGTTTTTGAATATTTTGTAGTACAGTGGGACAAATTCAGCCTTTTCGCATGATAAACTGCATCAAGATTTCTTTAGAGTATTCTATGCCGTGCTCGTGATTGGAGTGCTTGCTGTATTCCTCAATTGCTCCGGCCACATCTTTTGATGTGGTTACAAAATCACAGTCAAAGCCATAGTCTTTACAGATAAATTTGATTGGCATGACGCAGCTTTTCCATCATTGCTTATAATGTCTAGTTAACCTTGTTAACTTGGTATCTGGGAACAAATGGTTTTTTTTGAATCTGACAAATATTGTCCCATTTGAGAGTCTCTCAAGCCGAATTAATCCGAATGTTGGATCATTCATGGAATATGATGTCTGTTATGATATTTAGAAAATGATTAACATTGGTAACTAAAAGAATCTTACAAGTTATTTAGCTCAAATCTGCACAAAAAAACATTGGCAGGCAAAAGCTATCGAGATAAAATCTACATCATAAAAGACATCATAAGCTTGCTTGCTGAATATGGGGCACTAAATCAGACTGCACTTGTCAGCTATAGCGGATTGAATCTCAAAAAACACAAACATATTCTAGACAGCCTTGAGGAGAAAGGATTCATATCAAAGTCTGTCGTCGAGGACGGCAAACGTACGATCACAGTTTACAAAGCTACTGCAAAAGGATTAGAGTTTTGCAGAGCGATAATCGAGCCGTACGAGGAATTATTCCCTAGAAAATCGACCAATTCTGACCAAAACAAGCTACGGCTCTTGATCCTCGTCTAGCTTGAATTCGGATGAAATTCTGTTGTCGACTTGTTCTTTTTTCTGAATATAGTTGGAATAGTTGGTATTCCAAGATTTGAGCATGATGTATTGACGTATTCCCAGTGCAAGCCACGTGACTGAAACCGCAATTATCACTCCAAGCGAGATGGCAAGAAAGAGGCCAAACTCATCATATTCCTCCATTATGAAAAAGAAATGTGGATGCGTAATCAAATAGATGGATAATCCAATTGCCATTGGTGCCAAAATCAAAGCGGAAATTGATATGCCTACTAGTGTTCTTTGTATCTGGTTTATTTTGTTGATAAATCCTTCAATTACCTCAACTATGCTGAGCCGGGCCGAGTCCTCCATGCCTGACATGGCTATCTCAATCTAATAAAAGTTGAAAAAATCATTGTATGATTAACTCTCCGCTCATCTCTGGATGTATCGTGCAATGATAGTGGAATTTTCCCGTCTTGTCAGCAATGAACGTTATTGCTTGTGGCTCAAAATATCCAAGATCACGACTGTGCACGTTGAACTCATCGATGTTAAAATTGTGCTTGGATATGTTGTCTTCATTCATGATACGAATAGTTGCAATCTGTCCCTTTGAGAGGTGAATTGTCGGCGAAATATGAATTGGTCTGATTGATTTTTTGCCGCTTGACTGTGATGCAAACACAAATCCCTGGTCAGTGTGTTTTGTGGTTATCACGACGTTTTCTGCAAACCCTAAAACAGGCACTTTACCATTTACTGGAATCATTGAATTAATCCATGAATATCCAACAGTTGAGCCAATCAGGATGATTCCTACTATGGCAAGAATTGCCTTTCCGCTTATCTTTCTACTTCGCTTTTGTTTTGACAACTAGAGAATGGCGGTGTATTTGGTATTTAGCCAATGATTAACAATGTTAAGCATCCAATAATAGCAAAAATAACATCTAACACTTAGACGAGAACGCAATAGCTTTGGTTGTTCAGATTCGACCCCCTGTTCCTTCATGCGTTCTCGTTTTATTCTTATGTTCTATTGACTGGCCCTTATTCTCTTGATTACTTTGGAAAATTCATTGAGTGGGACAATTTTTACGGTGCTAGTGGCAGATATGCCGACATCTATGCACATCGTCTCTACATCATGTGCGTTTTTTGCATCCAGAATTATTATCCACTGGTGTTCTAAAACCGACATGTAAAAGCCGATGAGCCTTTCTATGTTGTGTTTTTTGATGCTTTCTTTAATCTTTTTTTCGATGCCCAAAAAGATCTCTTTGCTTTGCTCATTGTTTAACGGACAAGATTCTGGACTGTGAACTGCAAAGACACCAAACAGCATAATTATTTTTCTAATATAATATTATTAAACTTTGAAGGACAATCTAAATCTCAAATTTGTGATATGGCCTTCGGCGATCTATTCGTTGCCATAATTGGAAAAAGGAATGTAGTCCCAGCCGAAGGAATTGAACCTTCGACACTCCGGTATCTGTGTGCCTAGTAGGCTGTGATTTTCAGTTAGCCGATGGCCAACCACTACAGCCGGAAGCTCTACCAGGCTGAGCTAGGCTGGGACAAAAAAATTCGCCAATGTTTCTATTAAATAGGTATTGTTAGACGATCAGAAAATTTTGCGCAAAACTCTTGATTCTATAATTGTATAGATCAAAAAACTGTTAAATAATCTCGAAAGGGAATTTTTCCAGTGTCAGAAGCAACATCTGATGGCTATGTGTGTATTCCGTACATGCACGACCACCAATCTGTAGAGATCAAGGATTCTTGGCAGCAGTCAAAAAACGTAGAAAACATGTATTTTGTGACTGCCACGTTTTCTGATGACAGCAAGCCTTACTTTCCCTCATACGCAAACCACTATCTTTTGGCCAAATTCAACAATGACTCCAAAATAACCAAGGATCTTGAAAAACACCCGCAACAAAAGACCGCCTTTGTCTTTAACACAAACGCAGAGCTCTTTGAGCGCGACGTAGAGGGAACGATGAACTTTGTGTCTGTGTATTATCTGGAATACTCTAAATCTGATGAAGACATGTCGGATCTTGCAATGGCAGTATCCAAAAACGATCTTGTAAGCAAGGCAACAACAGGAAACATGACGTCATTTTCATCCGAGCCGCCAAAATTTACATTCCCATACAAGGACAACATTGTGGTATTGGAGGTGTCCAGCCAAAAAAGCCACCAAAGTGTAAACAAGTACTGCGAGCAAACAAGACGAAACGTTTGCAGAAAAGGGATCACAATGAACAATCTGGTAGGATTGTCGATTTTAGAAAAGCTCAAGTGATCTTCATAAATGTTAAATACTGAAGCATAAATTGGTCAGACTATGAGCAAGCCTGCAGATCTTGGTTCACTAAAAATCGGCTCTTACATTCTATTACCCGTAGCTGATCAGCCAACTGGCGAGCCGTGCAGAATCATCGAATATGATACCAGCAAGCCGGGAAAGCACGGTGCAGCAAAGGCAAGAATTGTCGGGGTTGGAATCTTTGATGGACAAAAAAGACCACATGTAAGTCCGGTTTCAATGCAGGTGCACATACCGCTAATTGACAAGCGCTCAGGCCAAATCATCTCAATTACCGGCGACCAAGTCCAGTTAATGGACAGCGAGACATTTGAGACAATAGATGTTCAAATGATTGACGAGGAAGTCCAAGGCAAGCTTGAACAAGGCCAGATGGTAGAATATTGGAAGGTTATGGAACGCACCAAGGTAATGAGAATAAAGAGTTAGTTACTAATACCACACATTAAATTTTAAATCGGGTCCTGATGATAGGGCGGAAAAGCCATCTGATTGTTGATGACGATTATGAGTATTGAAGGACTCTAATATTCAATGTACTATACCATGACATGAATCTGGCAGCACTGTTCTCTGGCGGAAAGGACAGCACATTTGCAATTTACCGGGCGCAAAAAATGGGATATGCTGTAAAATGCCTGATTACAATTATGGCGCAATCTGCAGACAGCCATTTGTTACACCATCCAAATATTTCGGCAACAAAGGTACAGGCGCAATCAATGAACATACCGCAGATTTTGCTAGAGTCAAAATCTGACAAGACTAAGGACGAATTGGAGCTGCTAAAGCAAGGGTTGACTCGGGCAAAAAAGGATTATTCAATTGAGGGTGTGGTACACGGCGGAATATTGTCGGAATTTCAAAAGACAAAATTTGAGAAAATAGCGCAAGAGCTAGGCCTTGAGGTGATTGCACCAATCTGGAAAAAGGATCAAAAACAATACATGAAAGAATTGCTTGACTCTGGCTTTGAGTTTGTCATATCTGCAGTCTCTTGTGATGGACTGGATGAATCATGGGTTGGGAAAAAAATAACACCGCAAAACCTCGACAAGCTAATACAAAAATCGGAAAAATCCAAATTCAATTTGAGCTTTGAGGGAGGCGAGGCAGAAACGTTTGTGACAAACTGTCCAATTTTTTCCAGCCCAATAGAAATCACTCAATATGAAAAGTTCTGGGATGGATACAGAGGAAGATTTGAAATACTGGCTGCAAAGATGAAAAATAATGCTAGATAATCTCAAGACCGGCCTTCGAGCAGCAATCAAAAAAATAGTCAGCTCTTCCGGGGTGGACGAGGAGCTAATCAAGCAGCTTGCAAACGACGTTCTAAAGTCACTGCTTGCAGCTGATGTCAAAATTGATCTCGCACTGAGAATAGCAGAAAATCTAAAGCAACGCTCCATTAATGAGACTCCGCCGCCCGGATTGTCGCGCAAAGATCACATTATCAAAATTCTATATGACGAGCTGGCAGGATTATTAGGCAAAGAAAACAATTTCGAGTTCAAGCCAGGCAAGCTAAACAAGGTACTGATGCTTGGAATCCAGGGAAGTGGAAAAACTACAGTTACTGGCAAGATGGCAAAATTCCTCACAAAGCAAGGCTACAAGGTGGGAGTAATTGGCGCTGATACCTACAGACCTGGTGCACTAGTCCAGCTAAAGACAAACTGTGAAAAGTCTGGAGTCGAAGTATATGGGGAAGAAAACAACAAGGATGCACCGGGTATAGTCAAAAACGGACTAAAGCACTTTGAGAATCACGCTTTAGATATCATGCTAATTGATACTGCGGGCAGACACAAGGAGGAAAAAGACCTGCTAGATGAGATGAAAGAGATAGGCAAGGTAGCAGAGCCGGATCTTGCACTACTTGTTATAGATGGAACAATAGGACAGCAATGCTACAACCAGGCAGAATCATTTCACAAGACCGTCCCAGTTGGCGGCATCATAATTACAAAACTTGATTCGTCTGCAAAGGGAGGTGGAGCACTGGCGGCCTCTGCGGCAACCGGAGCCAAGGTGATGTACATTGGAACAGGCGAGCGAATCGATGATCTGGAATTGTTCTCACCTACCAGATTTGTTGGCAGGTTACTTGGAATGGGTGACATCCAGGCTGTACTGGACCTGGCAAAAAGACTAGAAAACGAGGCAGACGATGTCAGACTAAAGAGAATCTCTAGCGGAAAGATGAACATGGATGATTTCTATTACCAGCTGGAAGAAGTATCCAAGGTGGGCTCACTCAAGGGATTTTTGGACAACATGCCGGGCATGTCTGGCATGGTAAAAGAAGACCAGGTAGAGCAAATGGAAACTAGAATCCAGCGCTGGCGCTACATCATCCAAAGCATGTCAAAGGCAGAAAAAGCAGACCCTGACTTGCTAAATGCATCAAGGATAAAGAGAATTGCCCGTGGCTCCGGCTGGCCGGAACATGAGGTAAAGGAGCTGCTCAAAAATTACAAAAACTCCAAGGGCATGATGAAGGCGGCCAAGGGCAGACAGATGCAAGGATTTTTGCGCAAAATGGGAATGGGTTAGGCAAACCACTAATAGTCATATTATCAGATTTTTGTCATTGGAGCAAGACAAGTTTGCATCAGTATTGGTGGTATCAAAGAAAATCCTATCGGAATATGATCTGTGCGATAACTGCCTTGGCAGGCTGTTTGCAAAAAAACTGCGCCTCTCGTCATACAAACTGCTTGGCAAAAAAATCCACAAAAAACTAGGCATTCAAAACAAAAAATGCCACATTTGCAAAAATGTCTTTGATACTCTACACTATTACATTGAAAAGATGCAGGACTCTTCATCGCAATACCAATACAAGACGTTTCTGGTAGGCGCCAAGCTAAGGCCGTCGGTTCTGGACAGGGACGACCACATCAGATCCCAGTTCAAGCTAAGGGGAATTGATGGAATCAAGACAAGCATCACGCGGGAGCTGGCAAAACAATTTTCTCGCAAAACCAACAAAAGGCAAAACCAGGCCGAGCCGGACCTTACTCTGACAGTTGATTTTAAGACAGAGTCCTGCGAGGCTCACTCTAAATCGCTTTATTTCTCAGGAAGATACACCAAGCCAACCCGTGACATTGCGCAAAAACAAAAGCCGTGTTCAAACTGTCTCGGCAAGGGATGCGTTAGCTGCCACAGGCACGGCATGACCGAGTTTGACAGCGTAGAGGGCATGATCTGCAAGTATTTTTTTGACAAGTTCGGCGCAGCTCAGGCAAAGATAACTTGGATTGGCGGCGAGGACACTACAAGCCTTGTCTTGGGCAAGGGCAGGCCGTTTTTTGCCAAGCTCCTAAACCCAAAGAAAAGAAAACTAGTACTGCCAAAGACAATTTCCTCTGGCAAGATCAAAATCCACAACCTCAAGCAAATACCCAAGATTCCGCAGGGACCAATCCAGTTTCTATCCAAAGTTACGCTTTACATCACCGCAGAAAATCCAATCGCGCCGGAAAGTCTTGCAAAGCTTGACGGGCTTGCAGGCAACACAGTTGCAATCTATGAAAAGTCAGGCAAACGATCGGAAAAGAAAATTCATTCTGTAAAACATGCATTGACGTCTCCAAATTCCTTTACACTGGAAATGACACTTGATGGGGGAGTTCCGCTAAAGCACTTTGTGTATGGGGATAACATTTTTCCAAATGTCTCTGATCTGATTTCAATCAAGTGTGCGCTAGAGAAATTTGATTTTGACCAAATACAGATACGCTAAGGCTTTTTACATGTCCTGCTAGAGTCATACCGTTGGATCAGCTAGTAAAGGTAAGAGAGGCACACCAAAAAGAGGTTCTGCCTCAGAACATCTATGATACAATAAACGAGAGATTTGAGCTTGTAACCGAGGGAATTGCGCGAATCGAAAAAGCATCTGGCGCAAAATATCCAATATCGTACGTAGAGCCGTCCGCAATTTTGACTAGCAGCTCGGACATGTCGTTTCAGTACGGAATTTTGTTTGCAAGGACGATTCCAGTGTTCTTTGAGGAAAAATTCCAGGTGATGATCCAGATTTCTGCGCCACTTGTAGCGTTTGGCCTCAAGGGAACAATCCATGCCATTTTGGCGCATGAATTTTTGCACTATATCGAACTGATTCGCAAAATATCCAAAATGGAATTGCTATCAGACGAGATATCATCGAATTTATTTGAGAACACATATGCCGACAGCACCAGATTGTTTGAGCCAAGGGCAGTATTCTCAGACCAAACCCTGCTTACACACATTACAAAGAAGTTTCCAACTGGGTTTAAGGACTATAAACTGGAAGATAAGACGGAAAAGCTCTGGATTGCAAAGCAGCTTCCAGTCACAAACGTGGCACTTGATTCTAACACTGTAAAACTTTCTGCAGAATCTCTATCCAAGGTTACAATAGATCCAATGCTGTTGCAGAAAATCCTGGAATACGAAGAAAAGGAATCCAAGCTGCGAAAGAAGAAACTCTACTGATTAAACTCAGTCAGGCCGCACTTGCCGCAGGTCTTTCTGTTTTTGTGCTCTGACATGAACACGCCCTTGCCGCATCTTGAGCAGATTTTTCTGATCTTGGTTGCCTTGTCGCCTGCAATTTTATAGTATGCTGCAACGCCGGTTGCCTTGGCTGCCTCTTTTTTGCCTGCCATTATGAGCTAGCCTCTGCTGGTGTTTCTGCAGGAGCCTCCTCTTTTGGAGCGGCTGCCGCAATTGCTGCCTTGATCTTGTCCAGTCTCTTGAAAATGGTTGGGTTGACCTGTTTTTTTGCCAACTCTTCATTGTCATAAACATAAAAAGTTCCCCGGACTGTTGGTCTGCCGGAGTGGCTTTTCATCGAAATTGGAATGATTATCTTGCCGTCAAGCTTGAACTGCTTTGAAATCATGTCTGCGGCATCTAGCTTTTTGAGCTTGCCTGCTAAGCCTGGAAACTCGCACACTATCTCTCTTCTTGAGAGGAATGTGTTGTTTACATCGCTTACTACTTGCATTGACATGTATTCTTGCCTCGTTTTTCTATTTCATATAAACCATTACCGGAATTTCGCGAAGAGATTTAAGAAAATTCAACATTTGCCAATTGTTGGACAGATTCATGCTGCATCTAAGAAACACTGGATTTTCTCCATCCGATACAAGCCAGCTTTTACTGCAAGCTAGGAACCTTGGAAAAGACTGCACAATACGCGACTGTCGGGTCTCTACAAAATACGTCGAATTTGATGTATCCGTTGACAAATCAAAAATGGACGATCTGGTTGGCAAGCTAAAGCCAATTGCGCCTCTGGACCACGCAAGGCTGGTAACAGAAGAACACATTCCAAAGGAAGAGGCAATCCAGCAGGGCGTTTCTTACTTTAATGACGAGCGGTTCTGGGAGGCGCACGAAGTTCTGGAAGGAGTCTGGAAGAAATGCTACGAGGGCGAAAAAGACCTGGTTCAGGGAATTATTCTGGTTGCTGCGGCTTTGGTCCATTTTCAAAAGGACGAAAATTCGATTTGTCTTTCTGTTTTGGGCAGAGCAAGTGAGAAGCTAAGCAATTCATCTGGATCATACCATGGAATCAATGTGGACTTGATTAGACAAAAGCTGGATGCAATTAGGGATTCTGGGAAAATTTCGCTATTTACTATATGATCATCTGGATTGCCGTCTTGACTACCTGTGCGCCTTCAAGCAGTCCTATGCTTCCTATTTTTGCATTGTTTTCCGTGTATCGCGTGCTGTTGTCCTTTTTGACCATGTCTCCTGAAACCAAGACAGGAACAGGATCGTCAGAGTGGCCCTTGTTGATACATGGTGTGGAATGATCAGCAGACACCACGATTGCAACCTTGCCAGTATTGATATTGTCTAGCAAAGTACCAAAGAATCTTCTGTCGATTTCCTCAATGTTTTTCATTTTGCCGATTGCGTCGCCGTCGTGGCCAAACTCGTCAGGCCCCTTTAGGTGAACATAGATGGCATTTTCTGTCTCCATTGCCTTTGCCGCAACGCGGGCCTTTTCCTCATAGTCTGTCAGGCCTCCTGCGCTAAATGTGCGCATCTTGAGTACTTCGGATATGCCGATTTCTACCGGCATGTCAACAATACAGGAAAATCTCATTGAATACAAGTCGTTGATTGGCACTACCTTTGGGTAGTGGTTGCCTGCATCGCGAAGCAAAATAGCGTTTAGGAGCTTTTTGCCCTGTGCTTTTCTATTCTTGTTTGTCTGGCTTTCCCGTAGGATTTTGAGTGATTGCTCTGTGAATTCGTTTACCAGCCTGGCAGTCAATTCAGAATTTGGCAGCTGGTTTAGAGGCAAGCATCGCTCTATTTTGAGATAGTCGCCTACTGCCTTGGCAATTCCCATGCCATCCACCCGTGAATATGCCGGGTCTGTGTTTGTTATCTCTGATGATAGCTGCTTTCCCTCGCAGCGAATCCTGACCACCACTCGATGCCCAATTGTGGGCGCAACTACTACCGATGCGCCAGGCTCTGAGAATTTTATTTTATTTTCAATTTCCCTTGATACTGTCAGTGCGTCTTCTTTTTCGATTTTGCGTCCTGCTCGCCTGTCTACTATGATATCAGAATCGTCTAATGTGGCAAAGTTTCCGCGCAAAGCCAGGTCTCCGTCCTTAAAATCAATTCCAGTTCCTATTGCCTCTATTACTCCCCGTCCTGCGTATTCAGAGTGCTGGAACTTGTAGCCAAGCATGTTGAACACCGCAATGTCGGACTCTGGCGCAATTCCCTTTCCCACTGATATGACTTCACCCATTGCGCCGTTTCTTGTCATTTTGTCTAGATTGGGGGTTTGTGCATAATCAAGCGGGGTGGTGTTTTTCAGATCCGGGTGTGGCAGGTCGCCGACTCCGTCAAGCAAAACGTAAACTATTTTGACTTTGGAATTGTCCGACAACTAAATCCCCTTTTTGAAATCTGATCCAAGATCACTTTAAACTTTGAGCTGACCAAAAATCAATTTGCGATCTTTGAAAAGGTTTTATCATACACGTATTCATAGTATCGAATATGGGGAGCATGCGAAAGGACTACATTTCTGAACGATTTGTGATTGTCTCCCAAAATGACGACAAAGTCGATGATTCAAAAAAATGTCCCTTTTGTCCTGGAAACGAATCCATGACAAACCCATCGTTGTTGTCTCTTGTTGCCAAAGACGGAATGCTGCAACGACTCCAGGACTCTGAGGACAACTACATCGAGGACTGGACGGTTCGTGTCTTTGAGAGCAAAAATGCGGCAGTCACAGTTGCGGCAGAAAACTCGTACAGCGAGCGACCATTGTACTCAGAGCCGGCATACGGCTATCACTATATTGTTGTGGCGTCTGAAAAGCACAAGGAATCACTGGCCACAATATCTGTAGAGCAGTGGTCAAACATCCTAGTCGTAATCCAGGACAGACTGCGATGGCTGTACACCCAGCGCGGTGTCACATATGTTTCAATTTACATAAACCATGGCAAGGAGGCAGGAAGTGTAACGGCACATCCGCACATCAACATGGTGACGTTTTCCACAATTCCGCCACTAATAGAATCCGAGGCGGAATCCTCGCACAGGATCCTCAACGAAAAGGGAGCATGTCCGCTATGCCAGACGGTGAACACCGAGACTGGCGGACCAAGGCAGGTGCTCCAGACTGAAGGGTTTTTGGCTTTCTGTCCGTGGGCCCCATCACACCCATACGAATTCTGGATTTGCCCAAAAAAACACACCACTAGCTTCTCAAAGATAACCCAAAAGGAAATCAATGATCTTTCTCTGATTTTGCGAGCAACACTTGGCGGACTCTCAAACTCGCTCAAAAATGTCTCATACAATTTGGCATTCCATCTGTCGCCGGAAAAGAAAAACAGCAGACAGATCCACTGGCATATTGAGGTATATCCACTGACATCTGCATGGTCTGGCCTGGAGCGAGGATATGGAGTGTTCCTCAACTCGATTGCACCGGAAAAGGCAGCGGAGCAATTGGGTGCCGCATGCAGAAAAGAGCTTGCAGGCCTAGTCGGGATAATCTAACCGTTTATTTATCTAAAATCGTTTTTGCATAATCATGGCGGGAATTGAAAAATACATTGCTATTGCATCACTTGGACTCTTTGCAATGTTTGCAGGCGAAGTTAACGTGTTTTACAATTACCTGACACATCCAAACGTAGAGACGGAACCTGAGGCAAAGCTGCTAATGTACATGTCAATTGGCGTCGCACCTGCATCTGTGATGGCCGGAACTGCGTTTATCATGTCAAAAAGATATGGCTCGCGACAAATAGGAATGTTGATTGTTGCAGGCGGCGCAGTATTGCTAGTCGGAATGATAATTGCAAACTCGATCGTGCCAAGAATTGACGTAAACTATAGGATCTCAACTGTTGAGCTGGTCCCGCCATTGTTCATGGGAATCTCTGTTGCGGTAATGGCAGCGGGCGCCGTACTGTTCAAGACAAAAAAGCGACCAATCAAGGAATTCTTCTAGTGGTCGTATCGCATTCCGTTTGAATGCCTAGCAAAGCCCATCTTTTCATAGAATGGCTTGACACTATCATCACAGTCCAGAATGGTCTTGTAGCAGCCTTGGCTTTTTGCATAATCCAATACAGCACGAATTATTATGACGCCTATTCCCTTTGACTGGAATTCCTTTGAGACCACAACATCTTCGATGTGGCCTACCTTGCCTCCGTCGTGGATGAACTTTTGCTCTATTAGGAGTGTCGTGGAGCCAATTATCTTGTCATTGTATTCTGCAACAAAAATCACGTGGTCTGGGTTTTTGCTTATCTTCTCTAGGATCTGCCTTGCCTTTTTTCT
Source organism: Candidatus Nitrosotenuis aquarius (assembly GCF_002787055.1). Lineage (NCBI taxonomy): Archaea > Thermoproteati > Nitrososphaerota > Candidatus Nitrosotenuis > Candidatus Nitrosotenuis aquarius. The sequence goes on along the minus strand of NZ_CP024808.1, from coordinate 718,708 downwards.
GTCAATGTCGCTTGCCGCTCTGAGGGAATCCAGCGACTCTAGGAACCCGTTGTCAAGATCCGACTCGATGATTTTGCGAACTAAAATATCAGACATTAAATCTTGCCAAGCTTTTCCCTGAATTCTTGGTATGCCTTTTTGTAGGATGCCTTGTCTCCAATGTCGATAAAGCCGTTTTTGATGATAAAGCTGCCGACGTCCTTTTTTCTGGCAAGTGCCTTTTTGATTACGTCGTCCATTCCGTATGGCTTTGCCTGCGGTATGTAGGAAAATACCCCGGGCTCCATCACATAACACCCGATGTTGATGTTTGCCTTGATTTCTGGCTTTTCATTCCATACCGTCACCTTGCCGGACTTGGCAGTCTCTATTACGCCATATTTTAGGTTGGTCTTGTACTGGTGAAGGCTCATTGTGATAAATGATTTTTTTGCCTTGTGCTGTGCAATCATTTTTTTAAGATCAAAGTTAAACACGGAATCCCCATAAACACACACAAAGGTATCGTCAACAAAGGATTCTGCAGTCTTTAGCTGGCCTGCAGTGGCAAGTGGCTTGTCTGCTATTGCGTATTCTACCTTGACTCCAAATCTGGACCCGTCCTCAAAATAATCCTCGATTGTCTTTCTCAGATAACTAACACACAGAACAATTTCTTCTACCTTGTTGCGTCGAAGCCATTCTATGAGGTGCTCTAGCAGTGGTTTTTCGCCCAATGGCAGCATTGGCTTTGGCAAAAATGTCGTATATGGCTGGAGCCGTGTTCCGAGGCCGCCTGCCAGAATTACTGCCTTCATAAAATTATACCAAAATACCAAGTATTTATGCACAATTACACAAAGATCTTTGCGCCGGCCCTAGAGAATTTTTGCCAGTTTCTGCAATACCTCAGATGGCGCGGTGCCAAAGACAATGATCATCGGCTCTTTTCCAAAATCCCCCTTGTGGTATATGATGTCTGGCGGCGTTGAGAGATTTTGTATTGCCTGGCTGACCCCCCAAGATATGGACGAGTTTTCTTTTTGCCTGCTGGATTTTGGTTCCTGCAGTCTGTTGTAGCTTGCTATTTTTGCCCTGGATTTTGCGAACTTTTTGATTGTGGACTCGTCGTATCTTATGTTGATGGCGGACCTGATTTTGGGAAATTTTTTCTGCATTGTAAGAACAGCAGTTGCCACGTGTCTTGATCCTCCATATTCCAGGCTGCCGGCTGTTATGGCCTGGGTTCCTGCCTTTACTATTCTGCCAGAGACTCCCAAAACATCACCAGTTGTCTTTGCTTTTGGTTTTGCAAAGACAAAGTTTGTCTGGCATTCTGGAATGTGGGCGTGAATCTCCTTTAGGTTTTCAAATTTCTTGATGGATTCTGCAAGCTCGGACTGGATTTGGTCCCGGCCAGGCCTTGTAATTTTTAGTCCGCGGCCAAGTCGCTGTGCAGATTTTATGGAATCATACGTGAACTGTTTTGCAAATTTGGCAGAATCAAAAATGTTTTTTTTCCTTGCTATGTATAATGATACTGCAATAGCAAAATTGCACCCGCTGCCGTGGTTTTGCCCAGAAAGTTTTTTGCCAGGAATTGATTGGTGTCTTGTTCCGTCAAAGACAAAATCACTGATTTTACCTCTCTCAAGGAAATGACCTGTTATTATGATGTTTTTTGCGCCAAGCTTGCTTAGTGCCTTTGCAGCCAGAAGCAAGTCTGATGGTTTTCTGATTCTTACGCCTGAGATTAGTTCTGCCTCTGCAACATTTGGGGTTATTGTATTGCAAATGGGAATTAAGAGTTTTTTTAGCGCAGAGATTGCGTCTTTTTTTAGCAAAACCCCGCCAGTAGTGGATTTTATCACAGGATCCAGTATTATTGGAATCTTGGCGTTTTTTAGTTTGGCATGAATTGCCTTGATTGCCGCAGTATCGTACACCATTCCTATTGTGATTGCATCCACATCAAAATCTGACAAGACAGAATCAATCTGCATTCCAATTGATTTTGCCGAGACGGGCTCTGCGTAGCTGAACTGCTTGGAGTTTTGTGCAGTGATTGCGGTAATTACAGAAAAACAATTTGCACCAAGTGCCTGCGCTGCCAATATGTCAGATTGTATTCCTGCACCAGAAGATGGATCAGAGCCGCCGATTGCCAAAATATTCATTGAGATTTCTTGCAGATTCTCTGAATTATAGTATTTGTAGTTCTATTCTGCCTACTGTTTAAATCTAGACTCGACCTAATGATACCATGGGAACTCAGCTAGCTGCCGCACGTCGTGGTGTTATAACGGACGAAATGAAGCAAGTGGCAAAAGACGAGGGAGTAACTCCCGAATGGCTGCGCTCTAGAATGGCAACCGGCTCGATTATCATACCTGCAAACAATGTTCGACCACAAAAAGTACACCGGGTCGGAATTGGAAAAGGACTCAAGACCAAGGTCAACGTAAACATTGGCACATCTACACTCAAAGTTGATCTAAACGAGGAAATTGAAAAGGCGCAGGTGGCAGTAAAGCACCATGCTGATACTATCATGGATCTGTCCGATGGCGGCGATGTTGGCGCAATTAGGCGAGCACTACTAGAGGCCGCACCAATCACATTTGGTACTGTGCCAATCTATGAGGCATACAACCACGGGGTTGAAAAGCACAAAAATCCACTAGATATCACAGAGGATGATTTTCTAAACGCATTTGAGAACAATGCAAAAGACGGCGTAGATTACACCACCATACACTCTGGCATAACTAAAGAAATCGCCAAGAGAATCCTCAAGGTTCAGCGATATGGGGGCGTTGTGAGCAAGGGCGGAACGATCACTGCCGCCTGGATGCTAAAATACGACAAGGAAAATCCCTACATTACTCATTATGATTATCTGATGGAACTTGCCAAAAAATACGACATAACGTTTAGCCTTGGCGACGCACTGCGACCGGGTTCCATTTTGGATTCGCATGACGAGCTACAGGTGCAGGAAATGATAAACATCTCAAGGCTGACAAAGCAAGCACACGAGCAAGACGTGCAGGTAATGGTTGAAGGCCCAGGGCATGTTCCCCTAAACGAGGTTGCCGCAAACGTCAGGCTTGCAAAATCCTTGATTGGCGATGTTCCGTATTATGTGCTGGGACCATTGGTTACCGATGTCGCATCTGGCTATGACCATATCTCAAGTGCAATAGGTGCCGCAATTGCGGCAAGCGAGGGCGTTGATCTCTTATGCTATCTGACCCCTGCAGAACACCTGGCGTTGCCAAATGCGCACGAAGTTCGACAGGGATTGATTGCATACAGAATTGCAGCACATGCGGGAGACCTGGTAAAGCTGCGCGATAAGGCAATCATCTGGGACACAAAGATGACAGAAGCAAGACGAACCCTGGACTGGGAAAAACAAATCGCACTATCTATTGATCCGGAAGAGGCAGCTAGAATCCACAACAGGACAGGCCAGCACACTGGCAACAACGTCCCATGTACAATGTGTGGCGGGGCATGCGTCTACTTGATGCTGCCACAGCAAAGAAAGTACGTCAAAGAAAACGAAAACCTACAGCAAGTTGAGTAGGACTTCGTCCAGGTTTGGAACCGTCTCGTACTGGCTTATCTCGTTGGGGCTAATCCACCTGTAGGACGAGTTTTCCCAGTTTAGCAGGACCTCCGTAGTCTCCATTTTAAACAAGAACGGAAAGATGTGCCACTGGTGGTCTGGATACTGGGGAGATGACACAGTCATGTCCTTTCCCGCCTTGAGAAGCTTTATTGATTCTGGTTTTGCGCCAATTTCCTCGAAAATCTCTATTTTGGCTCGATGTAGTGGATCCTCGTTTCCCTCTATTATTCCGCTTACTGCGCCCCACAGTCCTTTCATGGATTTTACGTGGTTGCTTCGCTTTAGGATGAGTATTTTTTCCTGGGATACGACAAAGGATGTTACTATTTTTGTAGAACGCATCACTTTTCGATTGCGTTGATCATTGTATTTAGTTTCTTGTAGGACTCTTCCAGGTTCGAGTTCTTTGCCAAGTTTTCCTGAACTGTTCTGATATAGGTGTTTATTTCCTCTGATTTTCCCTCCTGGATAGCGGTGAGCAGTCTTCCTACGTCCTTCCAGAATTCCTCTGCGGCCCTTCTGATTTCTGGATTTGATATTATTGTTTCAATCAGCTCAGTTGATTCCGTCATGATGCTCTCTGAGAGAATCTTTTGAATCTTGAACGTGGTGCCGGACATGCGCTCTGTCAGGGAAATCTTGTCATCCTTGGATAAAATATTCGCAAATGCCAGATTCACCAGGTGTGTTAAGCCAAGTATGATTGCTATTTTTTTGTCATGTTCAATTGCGTCTATTGTGACAAAGTTTGCGCCCTCGAACAGTGATTTTACAAGGGCAAGTTCCTTTTTTGCATCCTTGATTGGAATTGAGATGATGTTTTGTCCCTTGATCTTTTTTGCGCCTGGGCCAAACATTGGATGAATACAAACTGGGTTTATCTTTGATGGAATTTTCAGTAATGCAGCTGCAGTCTTTGCCTTTTGCGATGTTATCTCTATGAGAAATGATCCCCGCTTCATTTCCTTTGCAATTAGTCTGATTATTTCCGGTGTGCGTCTTGTTGGTGTACACAACAGTACCAAGTCTGCGTTGAGAACTGCGCCGACTAGCGATGTTGCCTTTTTGACTGACTTGTCCGTGATTGGCGCCTCTGAATCAAAGCCAATTACCTCGTAGCCAATTGATGCAAAATACTTGGTAAACCACTGGCCCATCTTGCCGCCTGCGCCCAAAACAGTGATGCTTTTTTTCATCTATTGTTCCTCCAGAACCTCATGTAATATCATCATTCCCTTCTTTAGGCTGCCCTCGTCCTGGCAGGCTGAAATCCTGATGAATCCCCGGTAGCTGCCAAACCCGTCCCCAGGTGCTACGGCAACGCCATGGTCTAAAAGCCTGTTGGTAAACTCTAGGCCGTCAAATCCCGGCTTGTTTATTTTGGCAAAAAGATACATTGCGCCGTCTGGATTGGCAAACTCTAGTCCTATTTTCTTTGCCTCATCTACTAGTATACTGATTTTTGATTTTACCATTCTTGCGTTTTGTGTAGTATCTGCTTCTAGTGCTTTGAGTGCCGCATACTGGACTGGCTCTGCTACATTTGTGATGCATAATGCTTGGAGCTTGACCATCTTTTCAATTATTTTTGGATCTGTGATGGTGTAGCCGATTCTCAGGCCTGTCATTGCGTGCGATTTTGAAAATGACTGTATTACAATCGACTTTGGATAGTTGTTTGATAGAATCGACTTCCATTCTGAAAACGCATACTCGGAATAAATCTCGTCAGACAAAACATACAGGTCGTGCCTTTTTGCCAGCTCTATGATCTGGTCCTGCAACTTTGGCGAGAGTACCTTACCTGTCGGGTTGTTTGGATAGTTCAGCACTATCATCTTTGTGTTAGAGTTGATGGTATTTTCTATTTCGGAAATTGATGGGTCCCAGCTGTTCTCCAGTGTGGTTGCTATGGTCCTGACCTTTACTCCGGCGTTTGCTGCGCAGTCTCGGTATGCAGGCCATGCCGGCTCTATTACTATGATTTCGTCACCTGGGTTTAGCAAAGTAGAGATTGCCAAAAACACGGAAAATCTTCCACCGGGTGAGACCAGGATGTTTTCTGTCTTGATATTTGCGCCAAATTTCTTGGTACAATATTGTGCAAGTGCCTCGCGCAGTTTTGGCATGCCTTGCGCCGGACCATACCTTACTAGGCCCTTGTCGTATGCTTCGGCTAGTGCGGATTTTATGATTGGCGATGGCATAAAGTCCGGCTCGCCTACCTCCATGTGGATTATCTTCTTGCCTTGCTGCTCTAGTGTCTTTGCCTTGAGAAATATTGTCAGGTGCGTTTGTTTTCCGTCTGACTGGACTTTTACCGACTCGTTTAGGAGGAAATTTAGGAATTTTTTGCCAATGGACTCGTCCAGACCAATTTGCTTGCAGAGATTGGCTACCTCCGTGCGTAACTGTTCCTCTCTTTTTTCGTCAAATACTGACAGTCCGCTGCTTTTTTTGAGCTCGCCTATTTGCTTTGATATGTCGGTTCGCTCTTTGAGCAGCTTGAGCATCTGTATTGTGATTTCGTCTATTTTGTTTCGGAGCTGGTCAATGTTTGACATTTTTTACAAAACCGGCTTGATGAATCCGCCGATGAGCGCATGATCAGCTAGTACCAACGACACCAGCGAGTCCACCACTGGGGGCGCCCTTGGTACAACGCACGGGTCGTGCCTTCCCTGCACTTGCAGTATTGCCTGTTTTTTTGTCTTGATGTCTATTGTTGATTGTTTTTTTGCTATAGATGATGCTGGCTTGAATGCTATTCTCATTGTGATTGGCATTCCGGTGGAGAGTCCACCTAGGATTCCCCCGGCATTGTTTGTCTTGGTGTAGACCTTGCCTTTTTTTGAAATGTATGGGTCGTTGTTTTGCGAGCCGTACAATTCTGATCCTGCAAAGCCTGATCCAAACTCTACTCCCTTCACAGATGGGATTGAGTAGATTGCCTTTGCAATGTCTGATTCTAGTGAGCTAAATATCGGCTCGCCAAGGCCCACTGGGAGATTTGTTGTGGTGGATTCTATTATTCCGCCTAGCGAGTCGCCGCTTTTTCTTGCAGATAAAATTGCCGCCCGCATTTTTTCCGCGGTCTTTGGGTTTGGGCACCGGACCTCGTTTTGGTAAATTGCATTTTTCATTTTAGAGTCAAACTTTTCACTCATGGAAATCTTTCCAATTTTTACAGTATAGGAATTGGTTTCAATGCCTAGTGTTACCTTGAGCAGCTTTCTTGCAATTGCCCCGCCCATCACGTGTGTGGCAGTAAGTCTTCCTGAGAATCGTCCGCCACCGCGATGGTCATTATATTGGTGATATTTTACCAGAGCTGGATAGTCAGAGTGGCCCGGCCTCATCTTTGTTACCAAGTTATCATAATCGCGAGAATGCTGGTCCTTGTTCCAAATTATCATTGCAATGGGCGCGCCGGTAGTATAACCGCGGAATACGCCAGAGAGAATTTCCACAATGTCGCCTTCCTTTCTTTGTGTAGATACTAGGGACTGGCCTGGCTTTCTCTGGTCGAGCATTTTTTGAATGTCTTTTTCTTCCAGTTCTAGGCCTGCCGGGCATCCATCAAGGACAGCTCCTATGCATCTACCATGACTTTCACCAAAACTAGTGAGCACTAGCCTCTGACCAATAGAGCTGCCCGCCATTAGTAAAAAATCAGCACCTGATGCTTATAACCTATATCGTTGCAATTTTTGCGCCGACTCGATTCATGTCTGCAACAAAGCTTGGATATGACACATCAACTGATTCTGGGTCGGATACTGTGCACCCTCCAACATACATGCCAGCAATGCAAAACGCCATGAACAACCTGTGGTCGTCTTCTGAATTTAGCTCAGCCCCCCTAAGTGTTGTTGGCGGGTTGATTATCATGCCGTCCTCTTTTTCCGTTATTTCCAGTCCTAGTTTTTTTAGCTCCCGGACCAGAATTGCTATTCTGTCTGTTTCCTTGAATCTTGCATGCTTTACATTGTATAATTCCAGGGGTGTTTCGCACTTTAGCCCAAGAATTGCCAGTGGCGGCAACAGGTCTGGCGTGTTGGATAGATCAAACCTTCCGCCTGCTAGCCTTTCTGGGTATTTCACCTTGATTGCATTGTTGTTAAGTGAGACGTCTGCGCCCATCTTGCCCAAAATGTCAATTATTGCCTCGTCGCCCTGTGCCAATTCCCCAATTGAGACCTTGACTGTGAGCTTTTCCCCTACCAAGGCGGCAGCAGACAATAACAATGCGACACTGGAAAAGTCAGACGGGATTGTGATGGTGGTGTGCTTGTATTCTTGTGGTGCAATGTGGTATTTTTTGTACGGTGTTATCACCTCGACTTTGACGTCGAACTTTTTCATTGTGGATATTGTGGCATCCAGATACGGCTTTGAGACCAACTCTGATGAAATGTTAATTGTAATTCCGTTTTCTGTCAGTGGTGCCGCAATGAATAATGCGGAGATGAACTGGCTTGACACGTTTCCTGGTATGGATACTTCGCCCCCCTTGATGCTGCCAGTTATTTCTAGTGGAGGCCTGCCGTCGTTTGATTTACACTTGGCGCCAAGTGATTCCAGCGCATCAAGCAACGGCTTCATTGGTCTCTTTATCAGGGATTCATCGCCAGTAAGTATTGTCTTGGCATCGCGCAGAGCGGAAATCGCGGACGCTATGCGTATGGTGGTTCCAGAATTTGACGCATCAAGTGTCAGATCTTCTTTTTCAAATTTTGATATTCCTTTTACCTTGAGGTTGCTTCCAGCCTCTGTGATTTCTGCCCCAAGCTGCCTGCAGATTTCAATTGTTGCGTTTGTGTCCCTTGATCTTAGGACGTTTTTGACTAGGCTCTTTCCATTTACTAGGGATGCCAGAAAGATTGCCCTGTGCGTGTAGCTCTTGTTTGGGGGACACGACAGGGTCCCGCTGAGCTTTGATTGTTCCACCTTACACTTCATGGACTTCGGCCCGCCGGTTGTTGATTTCTGCTAGCATGGTTGCTCCCTCATGCTCTGAGAAGACCTTTTTTATTTTTGGTGCATTGTCTTTTTTTACTATTGCTGCAATGGAAGGCCCGTTTCCTGACACCGATGCCCCCAGTGCGCCGTTTTCAATCAGTGATGAGATTATTTTTGGATCCGAGTTTAGGACGGCAGATGTTGCGTACCCGTTCAGAATCATTGCATTCCAATAGTCGCCGTTTTTTGCAAAATTCCACGCCCGCTCAAATACTGTATCTAGTACTTTGAGCTGCTTTACATTTCCTCGCTTTCTTGACTTTGGGACAAACACTACTGCGACAAGATTTGCTGGGGTCTTGTCTGATCTTATTGTCTTGCGGGCCTTGTTGTCGGTGACCTGGATTCCACCAAAATAGCACGCAGATGCATCGTCGTATGCGCCAGTCATGCTCACCTTTGTGGCAAGCGATGCGTCAATTCCAGCGTTTAGGACCTGGGAATCCGTGTAATTTGGCTTGAATATTTTGTGGCATGCAAGCGATATCACAGATGAAATTGCGCTAGAGCTTTTGAGGCCGTACCCTGTCGGGATTTCGGACTGGAGTGAGATTGTTATCTTGTTTTTTTCCAGCTCCTTTTTTGGCACTGCAAATTCCACCACCTTGTTTACAAGGCGTGAGCTGGTGTTTTGGTTGTCAAGCTCCAGCTGGATTCCTTTGCCTTCAGATGTGGATACTGTTGCCTCTACCTTGGCAGTTATTCCAAGCGTTGCGCCCTTCCAGGTGGCAATTGCGTTTACCAAGGAGATTGCGCCGTTTACTGTAGCCTTTACCTTCATCTAGAATCCTCCAAGCAAGACCTTTTTCATTGCCTCGTATGGGGCCTGGACTCTGTGCCATATTTGAAATGCTAGGGCAGCTTGGCCTAGGAGCATTTCATACCCGTAGATTATCGTGGCGGAATTTTTCTTTGACTGCTGGATTAGGTCGGTGTTCATTGGCATGTATATGATATCATATACGACGTGATTTGCGTTTATTGCACCTGTGGGAATGGGGCTGGGCTCGTTTTTTAGTCCGACAGAGGTTGCGTTTATGACAAACTTGTATTTTGAGACGTCGACATTTTGCAGTTTGATGTAATCAGCTTCCGCACCGAGACTGGATGCAAATTCTGATAGGGCTTGCGCCTTTTGTAATGTCCTGTTTGATATGGTGATTTTTTTTGCCTTTTCCTTTGCAAAGCCTGCAACTATTGCCCGGGCTGCGCCGCCTGAACCTAATACCAAGACAGACTCGCCGGAAATCCCGATGTTTCTTTTCTTGATTGGTTCTAGGAATCCGTCCATGTCTGTGTTGTAGCCTGTGAACTTTCCGTTGTCATTGGATACTGTGTTTGTTGCGCCAATCATCTTGCATTCCGGGCTTATATCATCCAGATACTGCATCATCTCTATTTTGTGCGGAATGGTAACATTGAATCCTGCGATTTTTATTTGGCGCAATGACTCGATTCCCTCTTTTAGCTCGCCCCTTGGAATCCTGTATGCGATATAGGTGCAGTCCAAGTTTAGCGCCTTGAATGCGGCATTGTGAATGCTAGGAGACAACGAATGCTCTATTGGGTCTCCTATCACTGCAAAGGTTTTGACCATTGTTATTTCTGCAGGGATTGCAGCGATTTAATCTCATCTAAGCTGAACTGGCCGGGTGCCACTGGCTTGCCAAGTGAGACATAGGTGTACGGGGCGCCAAGATGCAGACACAAAATTCTTGATATTCTGCCATAGTCACCCATTGCAAATGCGATTAGGCCTGAACCCTGTTTTTTGTACAGCGACAACACCGATGCAGTATCCTTGATTGACTTTGCAGTGGTGACTAGCTTGATGTTTTTAGAGACCTTTTTCATTTTCTGATATTTTTGAGATAGCGTTGCAACAGATGGCGTCCCATGAAAATCATGCCATGACACCAAAATCTGCGTCTTTGTTTTTTTGATGTATTCTATTAGATCCTTGTTAGCTGCGGAAAATTCCAAATCAAGAAAATATGGATTGTACTCTGCGATTAGCTTTAGAATTGAAATTCGCTCTTTTTCTGTACCCTGGAATTTCCCCCCTTGATTTTTTGGGCGCAGAGTAAAGACGCATTGTTTGTTGTATTTTTTTGTCAGCTCTAGTGCCATGGGAATGTCTTTGGGAGCAAGAAAATCAAATCTAATCTCGGCATAGTCGGATTTTTGCAGCGCCTTTTTGAGCGTGGATAATACTTTGGCAGGCGTAGTCTCTGCAATGCTGACACAGGTCTTGTATGCCATTTATTTTTCTAAAATGTACTCGTCAGCTACTTCCATTCCAAAATGCCTGCCTGTTGCTCCTTTTGCATGCACTAGGACAGTGTCGCCCTTTTTGAGGTGAGTGACAGATACTAGGTGTCCTCCTGGTCTTACAAATCGGATTGTTTCTGCATCCTGGGCTATGATTCCGCCTACTTCGTCCCCTACTTGGGCCTTTATCATTAGCATTGGACGTCGCTCTATCTTGGATCTGCCGACTGTTGCGCGCCTTGCCTTTCCATGAGAGTTTATCACCAACACCTCGGCACCTGTCTCTAGCTCTGAGAGATATTTTGTGGTGCCATCAGGCGATATTGTATAACAATGGACTGCGCCGGCATTTACTCGGAATGGTCGCGGGGATGTAAATGAAGAGCCGACTGACTCGTTGTGTACTAGAAACAGGAAATTTGATCTAGAGCCAATTAGCATTCCCTCTCCTTTGTGAAGCATTGACGCAGTGTCTACACAGACTCGCTCGCCATCACCAACCTCTTTGATGTCGATTATCTTTGCCTCTACCATCTCAAATGTTGAGGTGCCTAGGTACACCATTGCTTCCTTTACCTCGGATATTGTACCTGCCTCGAATATCACTCCGTCCACTCCAATTTCCAAGATGGAAAACATTTTGCGCACTTCCTCCGGTGTTCTTGCAAGAGCAAAGATCTCTGTGTGGATTTTGTGCAGCTTTGCGATAATGTTTTCAAGCGGAATTATCTTCCAGTCAGCTACTTCAATAATTACAAAGTCCAGGCCCTTTTTTGCCTCGGAAAATATTTTTTCAATGTCATTATTTGATAATACCTTGAATTTTTTGCCTGCCTTTTTGCCCTTGGGCTTTAGCGCGTCTTTTTCCAATACTACGAGTTTTGCGGCAGGAGACGGATAGATTGAGGCAAGCTTTGATTTTGGCGGGATTGCCTTTGGGTCTGCATATACTGTTTTGACTCCCTCTGACTCTAGGCTTGATAGAAATTTGGTCAAGGCCGCCTTGCCCACCTTTGGCAAGATGACTAGTTCTCTATTTTTTTGCAATTCTTTTTGCTGCTTCTTTTGCAGTTTCCTTTCTGAAAATGATTCCAGCCAGTGCGTCGACTATCTTGTCTGGGTTTTTGTGTGCAAAAATGTTACGGCCGTATGTTACTCCCTTGGCTCCTGCCTTCATTGCGTCCTCTGTCATTTGTAGAACATCCTCATCTGTCTTGGCTTTTGGTCCGCCAGCAATTACTACCGGCACCGGCGTGCTTTTGACTATTTTTGCAAACGAATCAATGTCTCCTGTGTATAGTGTTTTTACAATGTCTGCGCCAAGCTCGGCGCCAATTCTTGCCACGTGGCCCACAATCTCTGGGTCGTGTGGGTTTTTGATATTCTCGCCCCTTGGGTACATCATTGCTAATAATGGCATGTTCCACTTGTGGCATTCAGATGCGGTCATTCCTAGCTGTTCCAGCATTTCAGGCTCTTCCTTTCCACCCACGTTGATGTGAAGCGATACGCCGTCTGCTCCTAGTCTGAGTGCTTCCTCTACAGTACCGGACAGCATCTTTCTGTTTGGCGACATGGATAGTGACGTGCTGGATGAATAATGTACCAGAATTCCTATTCTTGCTGGCTTTGGTAATGTCTTGAGAATTCCCTTGTTGATTATGACGCTGGTCAGGCCCTTGGTCTCGCATTGCGATATTATTCTGGCGGGGCTTTCTAGGCCTTCAATTGGACCGCTTGATATTCCGTGGTCCATTGGGATGCAAAGCATCTTGCCTTTTCGCAAAATTCTGTCCATTCTTATTTGCAGGCCTGAGACCATGGCGGATCTCGCCTGACTGCCCTAAATAAAAATAGCGTGGTGATAATTTACGGCTCAGCCTAGTCAGGATTAAATAACATTGTCCGGCCACCAAAGGCACTTGAGCCAGATAACAGAGCAGATTCATTCTAGTCAGATAAGCGACATTTTGGAAAATGCATTGCGCGGAGCTCGGCCCACAAAGTCAGATATTTTGCGTCTGCTAAAATCTGACGATGTGCACCTGATGGGCCTAGTTGCAGGAAACCTGACTCAGAAAAGATTTGGCAAAAAGGCCTCGTTTGTAAATAATATCATTCTCAACTACACCAATGTCTGTGTTACTGACTGCAAGTTTTGCGCATTTTACCGCTCACCAGGCGATGCGGAATCGTACACTTTATCATTAGACCAGATTGAGGCGCGAGTAAAGACTGCATGGGATATGTTTGGAATACGTCAGGTGCTGATCCAGGGAGGACACAACCCGAACCTTGGCATTGAATACTATGAGGATGCGTTTAGGATGATCAGGTCCAAGTTCCCGCAGGTCGGAGTTCACGGCTTGTCTGCATCTGAAATCGACATGATTGCAAGAATAGAAAAGACATCAACAAAAGAGGTGCTATCCAGACTAAAAGAATCTGGCTTGCAGTCGGTTCCAGGAGCTGGCGCTGAAATCCTAGTTGATACCGTTAAAGATGTAATCAGTCCAAAGAAAATCTCGTCTGCGGACTGGCTGAGAATAATGGAGGAAGCGCATACAATCGGCCTGCCGGCATCTGCCACCATGATGTACGGCCATGTCGAATCGCAAGAAGACATTGCGAATCATTTTGATAAAATCATACAACTCCAGCAAAAGACTGGCGGCTTTATGGCATTCATTCCATGGAACTTTGAGCCAAACAACACACTGATGCAAAGGGAAAACCTGGTCACGTTTGGCGTCGGCGGAATGCAACTGCTCAAGATGATTGCAATATCTCGTCTTGTCTTTGATGGTTTGATTAACCACATCCAGTCGTCATGGCTCACAAACGGAGTCGGAATGGCGCAAATCGCACTGCAATATGGTGCAGACGACTTTGGAGGAACACTGATTGGCGAAGAAGTGGTATCTTGCACCGGCGCACGCTCTACAGAGCTGACCGGCCAGAAAATTATCGACGCAATCCACCAAATAGGATATGCAGTAGAAGAGCGGGATAATTTCTATAATCTAGTCAAGATGTACTAGAGCACTACCCACCGATTTTGAGAAAAATTATCTAATTTTTGATAAAAACGGTGGGTAATGTTTTTTGGAACTATAATCCATAGCTAGACCACTTGGAATCAACCAGATTCTTGGTTGGCTCGTCGACTGCAACCTTTTCCTGGATTTCCCTGGTGAATCCTTCCTCACAGGTTTTTTGTGTTGCATCAATTCCCAGCTTGGAGCCAAAGTTCACCAATGGCGATGCAGGATCCAGCGTGTCAGTTGGGGTGTTGTTGATAATAACACAGTCGCGCGCAGCATCTACACGGGTTGTAATGGCCCAGATTACGTCATTGAAATCATGGACGTTGATGTCATCATCCACTACGATGAACATTTTTGTTAGTGCCAGCTGTCCTGTACCCCACAATCCCATCATGACTTTTTTTGCCTGGCCTGGATAGCGCTTTTTGATTGATATGATTGCCATTCCCTGGAACCATCCTGCAGCCGGCATTGCAAAGTCTACCACTTCAGGATGGAACATGCGGATTAGCGGCAGAAATGATCTTTCAATTACTTTGCCGACATAGGCGTCTTCTAAAATCGGCTTGCCAACTATTGTAGTAAGATAGACTGGCTTTTGCCTTCTCATTATTCCAGTTAGGGTAAATGTGGGGTATGGCTCAACTGGCGTGTAGTATCCAGTGTGATCACCAAACGGCCCCTCGTCTCTAATGTCGGATGGGTCGACATATCCTTCCAGGACGATTTCCGCATTTGCAGGAACTTCCAAATCCTGTGTCTTGCATTGTACGGTCTTGATTCCCTTTTGTCGAGTTATACCTGCAAAGAGATACTTGTCCAATCCCTCTGGCACCGGAGCAATTGCAGAAAACACCGTTGCGGGCTCTGCGCCAATTATGATTGCGGCTGGAATCTTTTCTCCTCTTTCCTTTGAAATGTCTCCGTGGTGTGCTCCGCGCTTGTGCTTTTGCCAGTGCATCAGTGCATGGGTATCATCTATGATTTGCATCCTGTACACTCCAAGGTTTCTAACTCCTGTCTCTGGGTGCTTTGTTGCGACTAGTCCTAGCGTGATGAATCTTCCTGCATCCTTGTGCCAGGTTTTCAAAATTGGAATCTTGCTAAATGATGGGTTTTCATCGATTACTTCGGTTACCGGGCCGGACTTTTCTAATTTGGGAAATACTTCGCCCATTTTTGATAGTTCTGGAAGCTTTTTGATCTTGTTGAGAAATCCTGATGGCACCTCCATCTTTGTCATGTCTACTATTCTTTGGCCAATCTCGGTAAAGTCGTCCATTTCCAATCCGATTTGCAGTCGCTTTATCGAGCCAAACGCATTTGCCAATACCGGCATGTCATAGCCCTTGACGTTCTCAAATAGTACTGCTGGGCCGTTTGCATACATTACACGCCTTAGGATTTCAGCAATCTCCAAATCGGAATCGACCTGCGTCTTTATTCGCTTTAACTCGCCTGCTTTTTCAAGTGCTGATATGAGTTCTGCGACGTCTTCGATTGGCAATGTGTTTGGGTTTGTGCAAATGTTGTATAAAGCTTGACTGGGCCCAACAAAGGCATTTTAATCAGCATCATTGGATTGAATCAAATTGAGTGAGCAAAAATGTCCCGTCTGCAAGGGCAAGGGAACAATAGAACTGCTTGGAACCCAGTGCCCGTTTTGCAACGGCTCAGGAGAGCACACAAAGTCTGCTGAGAGCTACCTCAAGTCCCACATCTGCCAGTGCATATTTCTGGACAGAAAGACGTGCCCCGTATGTGGAAAAAGATGTCATCATGATACTCCAAACAAGCCAAAGATAATGGTCGGACCCGTCTAGATTATTGGCGGAAGCTCGCTTTTCTTTCCGTGTCCGCCGGAGCCGAACTTGCAGTAAAAGCAAAGATCAGACTGCATGTGAGTCAGCTTTTCCAGCTGGATTGCACCGATTTTGAGTGCGATTTTTGTCAGTAGCTTGTACTTGAACGGCATTGATGGTATGACTTCTTCCATGTAGACCTTGTAGTGTTCAGGGCAGAACTTGAGTGTGACCTTGGTCGGCTCTTTGCTGGTCTGGTTTACCGTCTTTGCAAAGTTGATCTGCTCTCTGACGTATTCGTGCTTTGGACAAGGACAGTCCTTTCCTCCCGGGTGCTTGTATGCCGGAGTGTTCTTCCAGTCAAAGTCTGGAAACTCTTTTTCAAAATCGTCCAATGGGGTCTATAGCTTGATGGTGGTATTAAATTTGATCTACTTTATCATCAGATTTGCCCGTCTGAGATTTACCCAAATGTAAATAAACCCCGCAACGGGCACCAAAGTCACATGTCTAGTGCTAAATCCACTAAAAAAGACTTGGAAGCAAAAATTGCAGAATTAGAAGAAAAGCTTGCAAAATTGGCTAATCAAATAGAATCAGCACCAAAACCAACAACGCAAACACCACCACCGGCTCCAAAGCCACAAGTTCAAACACCGCCACCAGCACCAAAACCAGCACCAGCACCAACAACAAAACCGCAAGGAACTCTGCCAGCAGGAATGAAACCAGCACCAGCTCCAGCACCAAAGCCACAAGCTCAGACACCTCCACCACCGGCTCCAAAGCCAGAGGAGGCAGTTGTCCCAGTTTGGGAGCAATGGAAAAGCGCACCAACATCGGATTTCCACTCTTATAGAGCAAAGGTAACTGGATACTCTCCAGCAGGAAACCGATACTTTGCAAGCAAGCACGTTGCACAAGCAAGCGTTCCAACATCAGACTGGAACCTACAAAAGGCAAAGGTAACAGGATACACTCAACCATCCAACAAGTACTTTGCAACACGAGAAAAGCTTGCATACCATCCTAGGACAAAATACTTTGCAGGATACGGTATCACATCAACAGCAACTGGTTCTGCACAAACACAGACGGCTCCACCACCGCCACCAAAGAAGAATCCTTCTCGTGGTTCGCTGCCAAAAGGCTTCTAAAAAATTCCATATTTTCTTACATATTTTTGAATAAATTCTATGTTGTATAGATCGGCTTCCAAATCTGGAATTGCGGTTTTTTGGCTTTATTGTTGCAAAATTATGCGGTTTGGCAAAAAATAATCTAATTGTTTTGGCAACCGGGAACAAAATGTAAATAAACTATTGAGGTGTCAGAAAAAACACATGGCTGGAACTACTAAGTCAACTAAAAAGGATTTAGAAGCAAAGATTGCAGAATTAGAAGAAAAGCTTGCAAAATTATCTAGTCAATTTGAATCAAAACCGCAAGTAACTACGCCACCGCCGGCCCCCAAGCCGGCCCCGGCACCAGCTCCGGCACCTGCAAAACCACAGGGAACGCTACCGGCTGGAACCAAGCCAACACCTCCGCCGCCAGCACCAAAGCCACAAGCTCAGACACCTCCACCACCGGCTCCAAAGCCAGAGGAGGCAGTTGTCCCAGTTTGGGAGCAATGGAAAAGCGCACCAACATCGGATTTCCACTCTTATAGAGCAAAGGTAACTGGATACTCTCCAGCAGGAAACCGATACTTTGCAAGCAAGCACGTTGCACAAGCAAGCGTTCCAACATCAGACTGGAACCTACAAAAGGCAAAGGTAACAGGATACACTCAACCATCCAACAAGTACTTTGCAACACGAGAAAAGCTTGCATACCATCCTAGGACAAAATACTTTGCAGGATACGGTATCACATCAACAGCAACTGGTTCTGCACAAACACAGA
This sequence comes from Candidatus Nitrosotenuis aquarius, assembly GCF_002787055.1. NCBI lineage: Archaea > Thermoproteati > Nitrososphaerota > Candidatus Nitrosotenuis > Candidatus Nitrosotenuis aquarius. Next base: position 701,042 of record NZ_CP024808.1, on the reverse strand, counting down.
CGGCTCCACCACCGCCACCAAAGCCAAAAGGCACACTGCCAGCTGGAACAAAACCAGCAGAATCGAGTGGTTCTAGTGGAAATGGAAATGCGTCAAGAAAGGAACAGCTAGAGGCATATGAAAAAGAATACCTGGCAAGAATGCAACAACAGGCAAAGGCTGCACCTCCACCACCGCCACCACAACCAAGTGGCTCAACTAGGGGTTCACTGCCAGCGGGATTCAAACCTACAACACCACCTCCAGCACCGGCTCCGGCAAAACCAAAAGGCACGCTGCCAAAAGGCTTCTAAAAATCCAAACTTTCTCTTTTATCTTTTTAATTATTTCAGGGCAGCTAGGACTTCTTCTGCATGGCCCCTTGGCTTTACACTGGGATAGACCTTGAAGATTTTTCCCTTTTCGTCAATGAGGAAGGTGCTCCTCTGGATTCCCATGTATTCTTTTCCCATGAACTGTTTTTTGCCCCAGACACCGAATTTCTTTGATACCTCGGATTCTGGATCTGATAATAACACGTATGGTATGCCCATTTTCTCTACGAATTTTTTGTGCGACTCGACGCTGTCAGTCGATATTCCTATTATGGTTGCGCCTATTTTTTGGAATTTCTTGTATTCCTTGGAGAACTCGTCTGCCTCTATTGTGCAGCCCGGTGTGAAATCTCTTGGATAAAAATAGACTACGAATTTTTTTCCCTTGAACTCTGAGGATTTGACTGTATTTCCGTCTGCATCTTTTAATTCAAAACTTGGTATCTTGTCACCTTCTGCTAGCATCACTCTGCTTTGATTTTGCTACAATTAATTATTTTGGGGTTATGGATCGGCCGCATATTTTATATTGAAATCGGAAAGGGCATGATATTAGATGATATCCGGAAGATCCTGGTTTGCAGAAGCACTGTGCACATTTGCACTGGTGTTCTTTGGACCGCTTTCTATCATAGTGTCATCTACAATGTTTGGCGATTCTCTGAATTTGGAAGGATTATTGATTATATCTCTGGCACACGGAGGCGCAATCGGCCTGATGGTCTATGCGTTTGGCCATGTTTCTGGTGCGCACATCAACCCAGCAGTTACTATACCCATGATGATTACTAAAAGAATCAGCATAGTAAACGGCATTGGGTATATCGTGTTCCAGTGTATAGGTGCCATAATTGCGGCATTTACACTAAAGGCGATATTTCCGGTACTTGGAGCCAAGGTGAACTTTGGAACGCAAGGAGGACCGAGTGATCTGCTTGGAAACTCTGCAATGTCTGGCTTTGCATTGGAGCTGGTCTTTACGTTCTTTTTGGTTACTGTGATCTTCATGACTGCCGTGCACAAAAAGGCGCCTGCTGGAATGTATGGTCTGGTAATAGGCGGAATGATATTTTTGCTGCACTTGGTTGGAATTCCACTGACTGGTGCATCAATGAATCCTGCAAGGACTCTGGGCCCGGCACTGGCATCTGGCTATTGGGACTTCCACTGGATTTATTGGGCAGGTCCAATCATTGGTGGAATCATTGCAGGCCTGATAATGCACTATGTCTTTGTCAAAAAGGCAGAGACTAGCACTGCATAGTACGAACATTTTTTACGGATTTAATTTGAGTTGTTTTTGCGGGTCCGTTGCACAGCTTGGATAGTGCGGACGCTTGCGGAGCGTCAGGTCGTGGGTTCGAGTCCCCCCGGATCCGCCTTGTTATTTCACAAAGAAAATAAAATTATGTAGTAAAGTAACAACATGGACTTTGAATCTGAAACTAAATGCGATAGGCTTACCATAGGAAAGAATTGGCTATCTTTTCCAGATGAAGACAATCTATATTCCGCAGCCCCTGACCAAATCAATGGTGCACTAGTCAAGCTTGAAAACTATAACGGCACAATGATGGTCTTGTCCTTTAGATCCGGTGCAATAATAAAAATAATACATAACACATTGCACTATAACAGAGCCGACATTATAGAATGCCAGTGAATCTACAATTATAACAAGTAAATTCAGTCTCATTTCATGGGAGACGGAATCGGTGGACCAGTAATGGATTGCCTCTCTGGTAACATGTTTCGAATGTATGTGACACACTTTAGAAAGGATAACTCCGAGGAATACAGCAAATTAGAAAAAATCCAAATTGTCAAGGTAGAAAACGACACCTCGCCGCAAACAGAAAGGACACTCGAAGACCTAGAGCAGGCACTAAAGGGAAAGTTCGTCACATGCAATGTACAATACCGGGACAAAAAAACAGACGTCTTGTTCTGTAATGTCTTTATCCAAAATCCACCAGATGGATTCTAGTCGTATTCTATCTGCTTTATTCTGACCTGGCTTCCAAATGATTCCAGATAATGTCCGATGAAATTTTTGAGCTGCTCCCCAATCCTAAACCCAAGAGCTCCTTCCAGCATTCCACTTGTCTCTATCATGTGTGCAAGATCCATGCTAATTTCCAGATCGAAAAAAGTCCAGCCAGCACGGTTAAACGGAGCCCCGATCTTGTAGCTGTCCTTGACATTGCATTTTGCCTCTAGTTCCGCCATTGCCTTTCTGACCAGGGGAATCTCAGAATCATAACTCCTGGTGCTGAGCTGGAACAATGACATCATGGTATTATATCAAAAAAATACACAGTATAAACTGGTTTTGAAAATTAGAAAAATATTAAAAAAATCGGTTCGCTAAATTTTTTCTACCGAAGTAGAAATAATTTATTGTGCTAGTTCAGCTGTTGCAAATCGTCTGCCTACTTGTGTTACCTTGATTTTGGTCTCTTGGCCTGGCTGTCCGCCTTTCACAAATATGACAAATCCATCTACTCTTGCTATTCCGTCGCCTTGTCTGGATGTTTCAGTAATTGATACATCGTATTCTTTGCCAGTTTCTACTGGTTTTGGTCGGTCGTCAAACTGTCTGTCGTTGTTAAAACGTCTGCCGCCTCCGCCGCCTCTGTATCCGCCACCGAAACGTCTGTTATCACGTCGTCCGGAATTATCGTCAAAACTCATCTTTACACCTCCACTTTCCTTATGACCTTCGTCAAAATCCATGTATGAGATGTTGCATATGAACTCATGCATTGATTCTCATTGACAAAAAGCGCCCTTCGTGCCTAGATACTCATTATTTATTAGAATTAGCGCCTAAACCATACCATGGGAAATAGGTGGATATCATGGAGATAATGGGAAGAGGACCTAAACAAATACTACAAGAGGCCCCGTGCTATTTTCATATACTGACCAAGTTTGCCGGATACCGACTCTTTGGCAAAAAAAGCCCGCTTTACGGCTCGGCAGATATAATCAACGTCTGCAACCTTCACTGCACGCACTGCTACTGGTGGCTAAACAGAAAGGAAAACGAGGAGCTCACGCTAGACCAGTGGAAAGAAATAATTGAAAAAAAATTCAAGAAAAACCACGTCTTTATCATTACCTTGGTTGGAGGCGAGCCGACACTGCGGCCGGACGTAGTGGAATTGTTCATAAACGAGTTTCCAAAGCGAGTCTGCCTTGTCACAAACGGCACTAGGCCGCTAAAAAAATACGACAAGATCTATTTTTACTGGATTTCAATTGACGGAACGCAAGACATACACAACAAGATTAGAGGTGACATGGCGCACCAAACCACAAAAAAGAATGTCCTGGATTACATCCAGCAAAACGGGCCAAAGGCATACAAGGACATTTGGATTACAATGACGATAAACTCGCAAAACTATCATACTATACCAGATGTCATAGAGGAGTGGCGCCCATATTCAAATAAAATAGGCTTCCAGTTCCACACCCCGTTTGCAAAGGGCGATCCGCTGTGGATGCCGTTTGGCCCAGAGAGAACTAAAGTCATTGATGGTATACTTGCAATGCGGGACAAATACCGCGACTATATCATAAACCCGCCCAGCCAGCTGGAACTAATGAAGAAGAACTGGGGAGGCCGGGGAACTGTACCAGTTGACTGTCCCACTTGGGCGATTCTTTCCGTGGATCATATGGGAAGAGAAAAGCGACCATGTTGCATTGGCAGCGCAGAAAGCGACTCTATGAAGCCAATCTGTGAGGACTGCGGCCTAGGCTGCTATTCTGTTCTAGTCGGCTATGGGATGAAGGGCTAGCTCAAAAAATACATAATCATAGTATATTGATACAGAATAGTTTGGTTGAAAGCAATTATGATATCTTGGGGCTAAAGCCCAGCGCAACTCAAAGAGAAATCCGGGATGCATTTCGCAAGCTTATCCTAGACCACCACTCCGACAGAGGCGGGGACGAGGAGATTGTCAAAAAAATCATCCAGGCATACGAGGACCTCAAGGCAGGAAAAGCCTATCCTGATACGGAAGATGAAAGGCTCAAAAAAGCCAAGGTCTACACGGGTGACTCCGAGGAGGAAAGAAAGAGGCGAAACTTGGTTTTATCAGGCGATGTGGCGCGAGAGATGAAGGCAGCCCAGGACTGGGTTGCATTACTGCAACGCGACAATGCGGCAGGCTCTAGGTTGTTTGGCTCAAAAGAATTGGGCGAAGTAGAGTTTGCGCGAGAAAAGACAGGGGATCTATCAATCAAGGGAAAAATCTGGGCAGGCACACTCACATATGCTGGAACGATTAACATGTCTGGTAGTATAACCAGCCCGTATTTTGCATATGCCGAAGAGAACAAAACCAGAATAACAATAACAAACGGAAACTTTGTCCTAGTTGATCCTCTAAAAAATAATTTCATTATCGAGCACGGAGTCAAAATAACTGCAGAAAACGGCGACATTCTGGTGGGCAATGTCACCGGCATCAAGGAAACAATGCAGGACCCTCAGGGCAGAGTCGGGCTATACATAACAAAAGAGCATTTCACGGAGCTGCGCGCACCAAGGGGCAAAGTCGTAATATCAAACGCAAGGGAAACCGTATTCTTGGATGCAGACACCGTAGTGGTAAATAACCTGATAAACAATGTCAAGGTCCGAGCAAAGCACCTCATAATGTTTGGAACGACAATGAACTATAACTGCGAAATTACCCTACTGCAAGGAGGCTCTATGACATTTCATGACGAGGGTTCCGGCTTTGCGCTATCTGATGATGCAACCATAGTCTTGGAAAACGGCAAGCGATTCAAGTTCCGCGAGCTAAAGACATCAAACATGGTGGGAAACGGCAGGCAAATCACATATGAAACCCTTGACAGTCTCGGCAAAAAAGAAAAACAGCCAGGCTCTAGGTTCGGCTTTGGACTGTTCAAGAAAAAATAATGCTAGTCAATGTCGGCTGCACTGGATGGGGCTATGATGGTTGGCAGGGACCGTTTTACCCAAAAAATCTGCCTAGGTCGGATTTTCTGAGGCATTATTCTTCGATTTTTGATGTAACCGAGGTAAACTCGACATTTTATGCAATACCAAGTGATATGATGGTGAAAAAATGGAACTCGGAGACACCAAACCACTTCAAGTTCACGGCCAAGCTCCCGCAAATTATAACACATGATAACAGGCTGGCAAATCCCTCGCCGCATCTAGAGCAGTTTTTACAATCAATGAAATTCCTTGGCACAAAATTTCTCCTGTCCGTGGTGCAGCTTCCACCATCGTTGTCATTTGAAGAGGTAAGGCCAAAGCTGGAACAGCTGCAGTCGTATTTTCCAGAGAATAATTATGTCATAGAGGGAAGACACCAATCCTGGTTTTCAGACTCTGCAATACGATATCTCACTGACAAGAAGATCTGCCTTGTCTGGAGTGACGTTGCAGGAATACAAAACACGGCGCCACTGACGTCTGACTTTGTCTATTTGAGATTAATTGGTGACAGAACCATTCAGGAAAAAGACTTTGGCAAGCTGCAAAAAGACAGGACAGCACAAATGAAGTCCTGGATTGAAAAAATACAGCAGATCCAAGACAAGATTTCCTATGCAGTAATAATGGCAAACAATCGATACGAAGGCTTTGGCCCTGTGACTGCAAACAAGCTTAGGCTGTTGTTGGGGATGGAGGGGCTGTCATTTGCCGACAAAAGGCAGAAGACGCTCTTTGGCAAGCCTTAACACCTGTTTGTTTTTTGATTTGTAATATGACAAATGTTTAGATCAGACGTGATCATCTTTATTGTTCTTGGATGGGATTGCATTAACAAGGGTAGTATCAGGCAAACACTGATGCGCTCGTACCGGGTCTGTGGCGTGAAACCAAGTTTCATTGCACTGCTTGCGATACTATCCTGAAATTTTATCTAAATGAATTTTCAGTCATGATGAATATGAATTAAACAAATTTTCATAATTCAAATGATGATGATTATATTTGTTTGATGTAATATAATGCCGTTGAAAAGCGCATGCGTTTGTCATGTTCCTTTCGGTGATGAGATTGACTAGCGGTGCAGAAATCTATCGAATGGCAAAAACAGGATGTATTGCTGGACTAGTAGGTGGATTTGCGCTTTTCAGCTCGTTTTTCTGGATTGACGTTGACGTGGGAGTTCCGTTTGGAACGTTCTACAAGGTTGTTGGAATGCTTGTAGGCCTAGATGGACTGCCTGCAATAATATTTGGATTTTTTGCACACATGCTGACTGCGGCACTGATTGGGGCAATTTTCTGCATCTGCTCTACGATGCATAGGTTACTGCAAATCACCGGAGTTGCAAAGGGAATAATCGCAGGCGGAGTCACAGGAATCCAGGTCTTTGCAATATTTTTCATGCCGGTGTCTTTATTTTTGATGTTCCCAATGCTGTCTGATCAGGTGATAGGAAATTCCATGGTGACATCAGAGCAACTGCAAATTGCGCAAATTCTGATGGGAACATCTGACCAGATAATGTGGGGTGCGCTCATCTTGCACGTTCTGTATGGAAGCATAATGGGCCTGTTTGCATCGTTTATGCTCTATGAGGATTATTCTATGAAAGGGAAAACAAAGAAAGAAGAAAAATCAAAATGGGAAAAAACAGAGAGTGAACACTGGCCATCGACATGATCAGTTTTGATCCTGCCGTCTCTCTGAGAAAGAGGGCACAGATTGGCTGCGTAGCGGGGCTTGTCGGCGGATTTGCGATTTTTGTGAGCATTTTCGTAATCGATCTATCACTGGGTGCTGCCCAGGGCTCTTTTTACAAAATTGTGGGTCTGGCAGTCGGCTCATCAGGCCTTGAGGCCACGCTAATAGGGATGGTATCGCACATGCTTACTGCGTGCCTAATGGGTACGGTTTTTGGCCTGGGCTCTGGGATGCACAAAAAGATGTACATTTATTCCATCAAAAAGGGCGCAGTAGCAGGAATCACAACAGGGCTTGTAGTCTTTGGAGTGTTTTTTGTGCCAATCAGTCTTTTTGTCATAATGCCAATCATACAATCAAGTGTAATGGTTGGCGAGTCCGGCGTCTTGCTTGCAAATTCTAGTCTTATCATGATAAGCTCACTTGAGCTGCACATTGTGTTTGGGGTTGTGATGGGTGCGTTCTTTGCGATTGCAGTCCAGGTGGAATCAAAATCAAAATTCACACTATCTAGGGAGGCATAAAATGCTCAGGACAGTCACCATATCTGTAATAATTGGAACGTTTCTGATAGGCTCGTATTATGTTGTGGCGGCGTCCTATGTGCAGCCAAAACAACAAAACAAGCTTGGTATGGCATTGTCTGACATACGGCCAGATCTGACATATGAAAAATTCATTGGGCTAGACGAGGATGAAAAGTCGTTTCTGATACAAACAATGCCATCTAGTACAAGAAATCTCATACTGGAAGAGGCAAGGGAGAGGCCAAGCTTTGCAGCAGAAAGCAAAGACATCATGACAGAAATCTCTGGATCATCTGAGCTTCGCATGATCAAGCTTACCCCGGTAAGCGGTGTAAAGGGGTATGATGCAGGCGGGCAGGCAGCTGTCTATGTCTCTGGCAAAACCACGTTTCTGAGACTGCAGGACTTTGGGATAGCAAGCGGAATTGATCAAAAACTATACCTGACCAAAGATGGCACAATAGAAACGGGAATAGAAATCGGCCCACTACGTGCATCACAGGGGGACCAAAACTATGACATTTCAGGAATAGACCACGACACATACAATACTCTGGTCATTTACAGCAAGCCGTTTGATCTATACTATGGCTATGCCAAGTTTGTCAAGCCTGAAGGCTAGCGCCTTATCCGGTCTTGTAGTTTGTCAATAAACTCATCAAGCTGGATGTTTTTCTTTTCGTTTTTGCGCAAAATGTAATACAGTTCTTCCGTTGCTGCGTGATAGTCAACGCCAATTGTCTGGGCAATATACAATGACAGATATGCCAGGAGAATCTTGCGAAGCAAAATCTCTGATGAATATTGCGCAAGATCTGACCCAAGCTCGTCCAGTACATTTGCAAAATATGCATCCAAATACGAGTCCTTTGATTCACGCTCTCGCATGGCAAATGCGCCACCGAGGCCTCGCTCTATCATGTGGATTTGCTCTACAGTTTCGATAAACTCCTCGTTTAGCTTGGAATCTTCTGATAATGTCTGGGAAACCAAATCTGCACAGTCCTGCTCTGAGCTGTTCAGTGTGTTTTTGAGTGAAAACATGACGTGGCATGCAGCACATCCTTGTCCTAGGTGAGTCTTGTGGGTGCGAATCTTTTCCAGTTCTTGGACTATTAGATGTCGCAGCTCTTCTTTTTCCATGGGTGTGATTGTTCTGTCTTTGCTTTTAATTCATTCCAGCAGACTCTTAACTTGCATTTTCTACACATGATCGGGCGATGACGAAGAGTTAGAGACTTGATCAAAGATGATCGGATTCAGTGAATCGGAGCCCAAAATTTGGAATGAATTTGGAACATTTCTTTAATACAATCTGATATTAGTGATAGCGTTGAACAAAAAAATAATCATAGGGATAATAATTGCCGTAATAATTCCAGTTGCCACATACACTGGTGCGCCATTGTTCTTTGACGTTACCACGGATGAGCCAATTCCGGAAATTACCAGCACGATAACTACAACCGATGGCACGACAACCTCTACTATTGAAGAACCAGTGCTAATTGCATCCGGACAATTCATAGGAGTAAACGACGGAATCCACAACGCGGAAGGACAAGCAAAGGTGCTCAAGCTGGCAGACGGACAGCAACTGCTTCGACTGGAAGATTTCAAGTCGACCAACGGTCCGGACCTGTATGTGTATTTGGCAACTGATGACACAGCACAAGACTATGTCAGCCTGGGTGAGCTGAAAGCAAACATTGGAAACCAAAACTACGAGATTCCAGAGGGAACTGATTTGACAAAATACAACACTGCACTGATCTGGTGCAAGCAGTTCTCTGTATTGTTTGGCTCTGCAGAAATTAGTAGCTGAGCTGCCACCCAAAAAGTCTAGCACAGATGGCCGCTCTATTTGCTCAGCGTATCCTGTGTATGGTGTGATTTTATTTCAAAGAGATGTTGTACTAACTGAACACACTATCCAAAGACGATACAGTGCTCGCACTCGCAATTGGGAATCTGCTTTGCCTTTGCCAAGCATTTTGCGTGCTGGCCTGCCTGGCACTGGACACAGATCTGCTCAAGATTCTCAACTTCGGTGTATTTTTTGGACTGGTCAAAGCCAAATCCTCCGTCGCGCGGGCCTACCATGATATCATAGCCAAAATGTGTTATTTGTCCTTTGGGTCGTCCTTGGGCTTGTCCCACATGTGCATTGTTCCCCGAATCATAAATGCGCCTACGATTATTGTGACGATTCCTATTACAACAAACGCAAAGGCCTTGCCCATTTTGCCCAGTGCCGACATGACTGGTATTTGCCCGTCTTTGCATAAAAACAAAGCCGAATTTTGCCCCAGACGAGCTACTCCTTTTTAATAATCCGCTGGATTTTTGGCCAGGATTGAGCCTATCGCAACCCAAGACTAAAGCAAATACCTGCATATTTTGCGGAGACGCCCACAAGGTGCCGGCAAAGTGCAGCTACTGCGGATTCAAATTCTGTGATGAGCACATCAAAACAGAGAATCACCAGTGCGGAAAGACACGATATGCAGAATATGTGCGCAAAACTGACGCAGACACAATCCCCAACCTTGCCTCAGGCCAGTTCTTTGTGGTATGCGATATGTGTGGTTACAGATCCTCTAGCGGATCTCTAATCGAATTTGCAGGAGAGGAGCTAGTCCAGCATATGCAAATAGTTGGCTGCTCTGGACACACCTATCTTGAAGAGGTAGGAAAATCCCCGCAATTTCACCCTCAATCCATCCCAGTCAAAAAGGAAGACCCGATTGCAACACCGGTTCCATCTCCTCCAAGCAAGGACAATATTGTGGATCAGCTTGCAAAGCTTGCAGTGCTCAAGGACACCGGAACACTATCCGATGAGGAGTTTTTGTTTATCAAAAAAGAGATTCTAAAGCAGCTACGCTAGGTTTTTCTTTTTTAGTATTTCATCAAGCTGGTCCTTTACCTGCTTGTGCTCTATTCGCTCTCGCTGCAGTGTGGTCTTGATTATCTCCATTTCCTTTTGCATTGCCTGGATTTTTGCGTTAAGCGATGATACAACAGAGCTGGCCGCAGCTACTACGCTTTTTTGGTCTGCCCGCTCGCCTGCGTTTGCCATCTGATTTTCAATGAATTTGAGCTCGCGCTTTGCATTTTCTATTTCTTTTTTCTTTGACTCGGATTCCGCTCGCATCTGTTCTATTTCTATTCTGGCAGATTCCAGGCGGTGGTTTGTCTCAAGCAGCTCTTGGTTTGCTGCCTCTTGGGCCTTTCTGCTGGATTCGTATGATTTTTGAACCGAATCCAGGTTTTTCTTAATCTCGTCTGTTTCGGTTTTGTACTTTTGGTATTCAGTTCTTGCTATTTCCAAGTCGGTCTTGGTCCTGTTTGCCTCTGATAGGAGGGCCTTGTTTTCCTCCGCCTGCCTTTTTGTCGATTCCAGTTCAAGCTTGGCTGCATCTATTTGCTTGAGTAGCTGCTGGTACTGGACTCGGTGGGCGTCCATCTCTGACTTTTTCTCGTTTGCCTCTTTTTTTGACGCCATCACGGTGCTGACTATATCATCATATTCTGCTTTCACCTTGTCAAGTTTTTCAGACACTGACCTGAGGTGCTCTGTCTTTGACTGCAATTCTAGGTTTAGCTGTTCAAGCTCGGCCGCAATTCTTTCCTTTTGGATTTCTTCTGGGCTCTTTACTTGTACTGGCTCTGGTGTAATCTCTTGTGTTTCTGTTGTAGTTTCTTCTTCCTTTTTTCGCCTAAAGAGTCCCATGTGATATCACCATGTATTGCAAAGATGAATTTTACTATTTACGAATGAATCGAAGGTAGAACCCAAGGCCGCCAACTATGAACCCAACTACAATTAGTGCAATTCCTGTTTGCGGCTCGCCTGAAAACCAAGTCGGTGCGATAAAGAACAACAGCGCCCCAAGTATTATCAGGAAAAACCCGCCGCTCTTTCTTGGTCTATTGTGTTCGCTGTGTGCCATGTCAGATGTGCTTTGATATTGTTTGCGCCACTTTTTTTCTTCCAATATCCATGATGAACGGCCCGATTTTTGGTCCGCGGCTTGCGTTGATTATTATCTGGTATAATACCATGAAAAAGTCCTTTGGCTGGACATTGTTCTCTTTGGCAATGTTGTAAATTGTGTTCTGCAAGTCTTCTGGATCCCTGTCTGATTCTAATATTGTGACAAGCTTGGAGAGTGCCGTTTTGGTTTCAGAATTGATTTCTATTTTTGCAGCTTCCTCATCCTCAAAGTCGTCTGCATAATTTCCTGCTAGCTCGATTAGCTGCTCAATGTGGGGCTCGGAGTTTTTGATAGAGCCATAGTCGATGAGCTTTTTTGTCACCAGACTTTTCCTGTCTTCCTTGAAGATTCTGCATAATTCTATTAGCAATCTGAAATTGACGTGCGTCGGAGGGGTCTTTGGCGGGTTTAGCAAATTTGTGTACTCGTACAATCCTCTGGTCTTGAGCAGCTTTGCCTCATTTTCCAGCTTTATTTTTCCAAAATAGACGTCCTCTATCTCGTTGTATTCATCCATTAATGCCGGAATGTCCTCAAAGCCTAGCTCGCGCGCACCTGTGATTCTTTTGTATAGTAATAGTAACATGGACTTTGGCGTTCCATACCTGAACCATTTCTGTGATGTAACGACATTTCCTGCAGATTTTGAGATTTTCTTGCCGCCCTTGTCCAAAAACATTTCATATTTTACGTGGTGCGGTGGCGGATGGCCTAATACTTCCTCAGATACCCAGTCGTTTACCTTGACTGAATCCATGATGTCTTTGCCGTATGCTTCAAACCTAATGTCAAATGCATGCCATCTTGCGGCAAATTCTACCTTCCATGCAAGTTTTCCTAAGTCCTTTGAAATGTCTGCCTCTCCTTCGTGGCCGCAACCCTTGAGCATTTTTGATCCAATCTCTGCTTCGACGCATCGGTACTTTACAACTCGCCTTTCTTGGTCATACTCGTATGACTGCGCAGTGTACAGCCTGTTGCATTTTGCACAAACGGGATAGTAAGGCAAAAATTTCTGGTATTTTTCCTGACCTACCAGTTCTGCGATCTTGTTTCCAATTTTTTCAGAATTGATAAGAATTGTATGGATTTGGTCGCGAAGCAGGCCGTTTTTGTAAGTGTCTCGGGCCCGAATGAAATTGTATTTTATTCCCAGCTTATCCAATCCGTCAAGTAGAATGCTGCTCATATGCATTCCATAGGAGTCATGGCACCCAAACGGGTCAGGAATTAGAGACACTGGCTTTGCAATATGTTCTGATAGTGTCTCTGGCAGGCCCTCTGGAATCTTTCTGAGGCCATCCAGATCATCAGAATATGCTATCAAATCAGACTTGTAGCCTAGATTTTCCAGTGCAAGCTTGACTCCATAGGCTCGAACCGCATCGCCAAGTGAACCAATATGCGGAATGCCGGATGCGCCAAGGCCTGACTCTACTTTGAGCAGTTTTGTGTCTCGCCCCAACCGCTCTTCTCGCTCTATCATCTCTGATGCAAGCTTGTCAATCCAGGTTCCCTTACCTATGATTATTTTTTCTTCTTCTGACAAGTCACTCACTCTAGTTTTTTTGCCATATATGGACCATCTAAAGTGTATCCAATTTTTCTATAATATTCGCGGGTGCCTACTGCAGATATTACCAAGAGTTTTCTGGCATCAAACTCTTCGCGCGAGATCTTCTCTGCCTCACTCATTAGGTTCTTGCCCAGACCAGAGTGTTGTATTTGTCCATCTTCTCGCTCTCCAATTTTGAGTGATTTTCCATATACGTGCAGCTCCCGTACAATGCAGGCCTCTTGCGTTATTTCTTTTCTGTGAGCCTTGGAGCTTGGCTTGCGCAATCTCAAAAATCCGTATATTCTGTCCAGCGAATCATCATATGACAAAAACACTTCCTCTCCGCCAGACGAGGTATAGTCTTCCCGGCGGAGTCTGGTCTCTTGCTGTGGCTGTGTAGTAAATCCAACTTCACGACATCGAATGCACTTGCAGGCCATGCCGTGCTTTTTGAGTCTCTCAAGCACTATTTGTCGCAGGTTGCCTGATTTTGGCCCAGCAATGATTTCATTTGGGCCAATCTCTCTCTGGACCCGCATTATTCTTACCCACCTTGGAATGTTTTTCTTTAATTCCATTAGGACATGGATCATGTCATCATCGGAGTATGGCGTATATTTTCCCTGTAGATAGTCCTGGTACATTGGTGTGTGCTGTAATACAAGCGACGGGTAAATCTTGAGCATGTCTGGTTTTAGCGAATCATCTGAGAACAGTTTCTTAAAATCCGAAATGTCAGTTTCAGGAGTGACTGTGGGCAGTCCTGGCATCATATGCGCTACTATCTTGTAGCCTGCATCCTTTGAAATCTGGAACGATTCCACTACATCAGAGTATGTGTGGCCGCGGTTGACAATTTTATACACCGATTCTTGCAGGCTCTGCACGCCAATTTCAATTCTGGTGACTCCATAGTCAAGCATCATATCGATATGTTCTTCCTTGCAATAGTCCGGCTTTGTCTCTATAGTGAACCCGACATTGCGGATTTGTGCTGTTTCGTTTGCTTGTTTTGCCTCTTCAAGAGTGGTAGAGTCAAATCCATTTAGAGCATCATAACATGATTTTATGAAATTTGTCTGATAGTCCTTTGGCATGAAAAGAAATGTCCCGCCGACAATAACTAATTCCATCTTGGATGGGTCGTGGCCGTATGCTACAAGCTTGTCAAGCTTGTTTATGATCTGTTTTTTTGGGTCGTACTGGTTTTCAATTGCGTTAATCGTTGACGGTTCATTACCGGTATAGGAATTTGGAGAATTAAATTCAATTCCGCCGGGACAATACGTGCATCTGCCGTGCGGGCATGCATATGGCTTTGGCATCAATGCAATCACTGCAACACCAGATGCTGTCTTGACTGGTTTTTTTAGCAATATTTTTTGCAGCCTAGTGTAATCATTTCCGGAAACTGTAGACAGTATCTCGTGGTTCTTTGGGATTCTCTCCAGGGCATATTTTGTGCAGATTTTTTTTATCTGCGATTTGATCTGGTCTTTTGTGGCATCCTGTATTGAGAGGAGGTTTTGTGAAATCTCTACACATGCTTGTGAAAATGTTGCGCTGGGCATTGTCTTGAAAATGTGAATCTGGCCTTAAATTTCTTAGAATTATTGTCGTCTCTTTGAGGCTCGTTTCTTGGAGCGCTTTGCCTTTGGCTTGGATTTCTTTGATTTGGTTTTCTTTACATTCTTTGTCTTTTTCTTGGCTTTTTTGGAAGATTTCTTCTTTGCAGCCTTTGGTTTGGGTGGCGATAACAATCCAGCATCTGCTCTTGCCTTGAGGTTTTTCATCTGCACCAGCTCCACTCGCGTCTTGGCAGATAGTTGCGCCAAGTCTGGGTCTATTGCTGGAAATGTGCTTCCCTGAGATTCAAAGCACTGCGGATGAAAGACGCGTCCTTTCTGGTAGACCATTGTTTCTTTTGGAACGCCTTGCTTGCAGACGGCACACATGTCTACAAAGTTTTCATCAGCCAATGAATGAGCGACTTGGTCGCTCTAATTTAATATTTATCGATACGATGCGATCTAATTCTGAGTGGCGGGATTTTGCTGCATGTCTTTTCGATATTCCAGCTTTAACCAAATCGGTGTAATCAGTGACGTTACTGCTACCATGATTACAATAGTAGTGTAAATGTTTGGCATCAATACTCCGCTGGACAAGCCGACTCCTGCAACAATGAGGCCTACCTCGCCTCTGGAAATCATCGCAATTCCAACCCGCCTTGACTGGGCCTTGTTTTTCAAAAACAGCATTGCAGGCAGACTACATCCCATCAGCTTGGTAGCTATTGCAACACCAATTATTACTGCGCCAATTAACAACACTTCTGCATTTATTCCACGGAAATCAACCTGGGCGCCGATTATTGCAAAGAACAATGGCGCAAAAATCAGACCCAATTTTCCGATATAGTGCTCCACACGTTCAAAGACTTTTGTAGTAGATAGTGCCATGCCGACAACAAACGAGCCCAAAATCGGCGACAAACCAATCCATGCAGCTAGGCCCGCAGCACCAAAGAACGCCGCAGTCACAATTCCCTCAATGCTTCCGCTTGCCTTCCACATTTTCGAGTTGACCATGCGAGGAACTAGAAATATCGCAGCAATTGCCATGGCTGCAAAGAACGCCAGAACCTTGAATATTGTAAAGACCGCATCTGTGATGTCCACTTCGGCTCCGCTTCCGCCAATTGATGTCACAACAGACAATACCGCAATTGCCAAAATGTCGTCAATTACTGCAGCTCCTATGATAAGTCGAGCTTCCGGAGTTTTTAGCTTGCCAAATTCGCTTAGTACCTGAACAGAAATTGCAATGCTTGTTGCGGTGAGTGCAGTTGCTACCAGCATTGCTTGTAATGCGTCAAAGCCAAAGAACTGGAATACCAAAAACCCGACAAAGAATGGGACCACAACGCCTAGCGTTCCGACAGTAAATGACGCCTTGCCGCCTCGGATGAATTCCTTTGGGGTCATCTCCAGGCCAGCCATGAACAAAATTACTATTGCACCGATTTCGCCCAGAATCTTTACCTCCTCTGTGAGTACAACTAGGTGTTCTCCCTGGAACATCAAAAATGCGCCAATTGCAAACGGTCCAACTATCATTCCTGCAAGCAGCTCGCCAAGCACTATTGGCAGTCGTATCCTGACAAACAATTCCGCCATGAGCTTGGCGGCAAAAAGCAAAACACAGACAGAAATAATAACCTGAACGAAATGCGATTCCATTTTTCCCTTAATTTGATAAAATGTTATAGATTAAAAATGATACGAGCGTGACGCTACGCCAGCTTTTTGTCGTCCAAAAAGACGCCGACTTTTGCAGAAATGTGGCCAATCTCATATGATACTAGTTTGTGCTTTTTGTAAATTGACATTATCTTGTTTACCTGACTTTTTGGCGCTATGGTGCAGAATCCTACGCCCATGTTGAATGTCTTGTACATTTCCTCGTATGGTACTCCGAGATTTTCTATTAACTGCATTATCTTTGGCGGTTCTGGCATCATATCTAGCACAAATCCAGTCTTTTTTAGCCTCAAAAGCTTGGTAAATGCGCCCCCCGTGATGTTTGCCAGGCCGTGCACCTCGCATTGCGATATTACATCCAAGACCGGCTTAACATAGATCTCAGTAGGTGTCAGCATTGCATGGCCGATTTTGCCCACTCCTCTGACATTATCTGAAACTGAATATTTCTTTAGCAGGACCTTTCTTGCCAGTGAATAACCATTGGAGTGGATTCCGGTGCTTGCAATTCCAATTATTGCATCGCCTGGCTTGATCTTGTTTCCAAGGATTAGCTTGGTCTTGTCAACTAGGCCTGCAACCATTCCTGCCAGATCAAACGCAAATTTCTTTTCCTCAAACAAATCCGGCATGATTGCGGTTTCTCCGCCAACAATTGGCACGCCAGATTTTTTTGCACCAGCTGCCAACCCCTTTGCGATTTCTACAAACACGGACTCGTTGTTTCGGTTTGCGGCAATATAATCAACAAACGATACGGGCTTGGCTCCAATGCAAATTATGTCATTGACATTCATTGCAACACAGTCGATTCCTATTGTGTCGTATTTTTTTAGCAGATTTGCAATCAGTACTTTGGTCCCAACACCGTCGGTGTGCGTCGCCAAGTATTTTCCTCCGTGAATCCCGACTAGTCCAGCATAGTGTCCAAATCCAGACTTGACCATTCCAGAATGAGTCGACGCGATTATTTTTCCAATTGCAGACTGGCTTTTTTTGATTTTAGAAACGTCGACTCCTGCGGACTTGTAGGTTATCATGGTTTTCTAATTCTATACTCTCTACATATACATTCCAAATTCACACTGCGCAGATTCATCCGGATCTTAATTTGTGATTTTACAAATCTGCCATTTGGGCGTTTCACATTTTTAAGTGATGCCTGATACAAAAAATTGTGGAACATGATCAAATCATAAATAATCTTGGGCCTGCTTTGGAAAACCTCTTCAAATTTCAGGATTCCATGCCAAAGTTTGAGCCTCTTATTGGTGAAATCATGTCTGCACCGGTGTTGTTGCTTGCAGGCGCAATAATCATTTTTTTGGGCGTCGCAGGAGAAGCATTCTTTAGGAAAACCGGGATTCCGGACATTGCGTTTTTGATGGTCCTCGGGGTGGTCATAGGGCCAGTGCTTGGCATAATCCCGACAAGCACCGTAATTGATGTTGTGCCGTATTTTGCTGCAGTTGCACTTATTCTCATAATGTTTGATGGCGGCCTTAATCTGGATATTAGAAATGTGGTCAAAACTGCGCACTATGCGCTGGTCCTTGCAATTCTTGGCTTTTTGGCCTCGATATTTTCAGTGACGCTTGTTGCATTCTATGGGTTGCAGTGGGGATTAATCGAAAGCATCCTGCTTGGAGTAATAGTTGGGGGAAGCAGCTCGATTATTGTGTTCGGCCTGGTGCGAAGGTTTCCTATTTCTGATCAGACAAGATCCATGCTCTCTTTAGAGTCTGCAATGACTGACATTCTTGTCACCATTACTGCGTTTGTCCTAATCGAGATGCTGGTTTCAGGAGTGTTTGATCCGGCAGTTGCAGTATCGTCATTTGCAAAATCAATCGGGGTTGGACTGTTGCTTGGGTTTGCAATAGGGATACCATGGGCATATGTCACCACCAAATTCAAAAATGCGCAACACTCCTACATGCTCACAATTGGAATATTGTTTGTGATATTTTTTGCAGAAAAATCCCTTGGCGGAACCGGTGCTCTGGCGCCCCTGATTTTTGGCCTGATGCTTGGCAACAAGCAGGTATTATCAAAACGCCTCAAATTCAAGCTGCCAGAGATTTCTCTGGACGATCCGACCCACAACCAGCTGACCTTTCTTGTCCGCTCGTTTTTCTTTGTGTTCGTAGGCCTGCTTGCAACGCTGGGCCGAATAGAATTCATCATATTTGGCGTAATAGGCGCAATTCTCATCTATGCCACAAGAATCCCAATAGTCTCAATATCGCTTCGCAAAAAATTCCCCAAGTTTGACAATCTAGTCACAATAGCAATGATTCCACGGGGTCTTGCAGCTGCCGTGATGGCAACAATCCCACTCACGATGGGCCTACAAAACGCGGAATATTACCCGCAGATTGTTTTTGTGGTAATACTAAGCTCAGTCATAATTACTACTGTCGCGCTGAGCAGGGCAAAATCACAGATGCCAAAAGATCCAGACATACAAAATACAACCTAATCACATGTCAGAATATTTTGCAATCTCCCACACCGTGGGCGTTTGCGCAAACAAGGAATACTCCTTGTATTTTAGAGAACAATACGTATCCAGAAATTCGTCCGTAAAGACCTGGCTCAAAAATCCACTGTCTGAGCACAATGCGTCAAGGGACTCTTTGAGACTCGATGGGAGAAACCTGACATTGTGTTCCCTTAGTTTCTGCGGGGTCATTGCATAGACACTTTCCTCCACTGGGCTGCCGGGATCGATTTTTCTTTTTATTCCGTCAATTCCCGCAAGCAAAATCGCCGACTCTAATAGGTAAATGTTGGCGGTGGGATCTGGGACACGATATTCAATGCGTTTTGAGGCACTGCTCTCATTGAACGTTTTTGGAATTCTTATTGCGGCGGTTCTATTGCTTAGGCCCCAACAAATGCCTACTGGGGCCTCATATCCTGGAACAAGTCTCTTGTACGAGTTTGTAGTCGGGTTTGCTATTGCAGACAGGGCAGGCGCATGATCCAGTATGCCTCCGATGTAGTATCTTGCAGTCTGACTGAGGCCTGCAACCGTATCATTCTGATCATAGAAAACATTTTGCGAATCCGCAAAGACGCTATGGTGTATGTGCATTGCAGATGCATTGTCTCCGTAAATCGGTTTTGGCATAAACGTCGCGACTTTGCCGTAATGCCTTGCCTTCATCTTTATCAAATTCTTAATTGAGATTATCATGTCTGCCATTGGCAGCATCTGGTCGTGCCGTATGTTGATTTCACACTGGCCAGAGGATGCTACCTCGTGGTGGTGGGCCTCTACATTGACGCCAAAATACCTGTGAATGTCGTCGCAGATGTCCTTTCGTATTGTGTCTAACGTGTCCTTTGGCTTTGCTGTGTAATAGCCGTCTTTTGGGTCAAGCGAAGTGTTTTCCTGCGACCATGGCGCCTCTACTGATTTTATTGAATATCCAACTGTACCAGATGACCACATGGAATTTGCCGCAGGAAAAAGCCGTATGGAATCAAATACAAAAAACTCTATCTCGGGACCGAACCTGGTCTGCGTGAACCCAAGTTTTTCCATTTCTGATTGCGCCTTGCGAACAATTCCTCTGGAATCCTTGTTGAACCTGCAGACCTCTGAGCCCTTTTTGTCGTAAATGTCGACAAAAATGCGCGCGGTTTTTCTGCTCTCGTCATAATACGTGGGAAGCTCTCTCAGTGTAGAGGCGTCCGGCATGAGCAACAAGTCCGAGTCGTCAACTGACTTGAAGCCCCTAATTGAGCTTGCATCAAGCTTTTGCAGCCCATATCGAAAATGTTCCTCGCCCAAAGAATACGACGGAATGTTGAGTGCGTGAAGCTCGCCAAAAATGTCTACAAACCACAGCTCAATATATTCAAATTTTTTCTGCTGAATCTGCAGTATTGTCTTGTCAATTAGTGCTTCCGACAAGGCTTAGCCGAGAACCTCATCATCCAGACTTGATCGGAGCGTTAGTGTGTATTTTACGTCATCAATGGTTCGTATTTTATGCATCAGCGTTTTTTTGAGCTCGTCATTGGTGTCTGCCTCAAGTATTGCTATTAGGTCGTATGCGCCGTCTGTTTTTTGAACCTGGGTTACGATGTCTATTTTTTTGATCTGCTCTAGCACCGAGTCGATTTTTCCATCAACACAGTTGATTAGAATGAAGATCTTTGACCTTGAGGAGTTGTTTGCAATGCTCATCTTGTCTCTCCTTGATTGTTTGCGTAATGCACGACGCGCTGGGGAAACGGAATCTCGATTCCCGCATCGTCTATGTCTTTTTTGACTTCCTTTAGCAAAATTGGGCCCACATTGTCCCATTCATCCCTTGGGATCCACGTCAGCACCTTTAGGTTGACGCCCGAGTCGGCCAGCTGTTCAGTCCAGACTTCGGGCTTTGGCTCGCGCAAGACGTAGGGCAGTCTTGATACTGCCTTTTTTATGACCGCAATTGCGTGGTCAATGTCCTCTTTGTACGCAATCCCCAAAGTTACCTCCAGCCTTCTTACCTCGCTTCCAGAAACGTTTCTTATTTCAGATGTGAAGATTTTCTCGTTTGGAACGCGCATTATAGAGCCGTCAAAGAGCTTTATTCTTGTCGAAAAAATAGTAATGTCCATCAGTCTTCCATAGGTGTTGCTCTGGGGAATCTCGATTAGGTCTCCTGTCTTTGCAGGCCTATCAAACATCAAAAATATCCCAGAAAACAAATTGGACACCACCGACTGTGCGGCAAAGCCGATCACTATGCCGAAGATTCCGCCTGCCACCATCAGACCGCTCAAATCTATTCCCTGGCTTGTGATTACCGCAAGCAGCGTTACAATGATTATTCCGTAATAGATCAGCTTGTGCAGGTTTGTAGCTACGTTTCCCGGAAGATTCGTGGCAAAATATCTCTTAAAGAGCGTGCTGATTATTCTTGCAACAACCACTCCAGCTACCATAATTATTGCGCCGATTACAAGGGATGCCACAGAAACCTGAGTCCCAAGAACATTGATTGTGGATGTGTCTGAAAAAATATCAAAGACCATTAGTCAAATCCCCGCTCCATTGAAAACTTGTAGTCTGTTTTTTCGGTGTCCCTTGTGGCAAGCCTCCATCCGCGGGGCGTCGCCATGGGATTCTGCACAGCTTCAATTACGTGCAGGCCTACCCTGTTCTTTATTGTGGCGTGCAGGCCGTCCATGATGACATCATTATTGTGATAGTGCAGATCATGGTCTGTTGCAGGAAACACTATTTTTCCAACTGATGTCGATTCATGCAGCTCATTTGTGATTTCTATTCCAAATCGCGCATGTGTGAATTCCTGCGGGGTGCCTCCATTTGCGGAAACGAGGCCGTACTTGCAAAGCTTGCCGTCTTCTGGGGTTCCATAAAGGCCAAATCGTGAATTGAGGGGGTCGCAGCTGAAAAAATCAAACCCGCTTGATTTACCTTCGGTGAGAACAAACACGCCCACCTCAATTGGGATGCAAACATCAAGATGCATAGTAGAGCCCGACTCGACAAACAGTGTCTCGTCAAATCTCAGAAAGAAAAAATCAGTCTTGTATGAAGGAACATGTATTGGCAAAACCGGCACAATTTCAATCTGGGCTGTCTGCAGGCTGCCTTGGATTATTTTCTTAATGGTGATATCATTGGAGGTGCGGGAATAGGAAAACTTGCCGTCTCCTATTTCTTGCAGTATTATGGCGTTGTTTGACATGCTCAAATCTGCCCTGCTATCAATCTGGTACTGGCCAAACCCAGAAAACGTATTATGTGATCTGAAAATCTCTGGCTTCATTTTATTCTGTTTATGAAAACATCCTCATTTTATGGTCGGCATTTCATCTCAGAAAGTCGAGCTTGTGTTGAACCGAAAAGCAAATGCATGGATTTTTCACCTCGTTTAGGCATTTTGTGCAAATGTGTTGCGTTATCTGCTTGCAGGTGCCGCATGTGGCAAAAACTCCAACTTGGCCGTTGCACAATGAACAAACGTTTGTTGTCTCCATCGAACACACCTATGGGAACTTGCCCTTGAAATTCCAGTGGCGTGGACCTATTCTGTCCTCGAAGCTGCTCTTTACGTTGTTTATCGAAGTAATGATGTGGGATTTTCTTCGTTTCTTTGAGCTCTTACCATTTATCCCAAGGGTTTGATGCAGCTCGTCCTCAAAAAAGAATTTTTTTCCAGAAAACGGCTCAAGCTCGTCAATCCAAATTGCACTTTCGTCATATTTTGCCAAGAACGGACTTTGAACCCATTTTGGGTTTCTTCCCTGCAAAAACCTCATCACCATTGCCTTTTTCTTTCCAATCTCTACCGTACCTAGCACCTGGATCTTGCCTGGGTTTGCAGACATGCTTGGTCCGCGAACCGTCCTTGCAAGTCCGCTCACATTTTGGTATGCATCCCTGAAAATCTCTTGCGCCCTTACCAGCGGCACGCCAAAGTATTCCTGCGCACCCGTGTCCCTTGGCACGAACATATAGTATGGAACGCAACCTAGGTTCACCTGCCTTTGCCACATATCGGCCCAGACCTGTGGGTCGTCATTTATGTGGGCAAGGACAGGCGACTGTGTTCGTATTTGTGCTCCGGTTTTTCGTACTCTGTAAATGGCGTTTTTTGCTGCCTTAGTTGAAAGCTCCACTGGGTGGTTAAAGTGGGCCATAAATGCAAGGTGTATTCCCTTTTTGACCACCCTCTCAAATAGAGCCAAGACCTGGCCTGCATCATCGTCCGTTAGGAATCGGTACGGCCAATACGACAGTGACTTTGTGCCTATTCGTATTGTCTTGAGGTTTGGCAGGTCAGCTTCAAGTAATGAGTCAATATACTTGGAGAGTATCTGCGACTTCATGATGAGCGGGTCGCCCCCTGTAAATAACACGTCTGAGACCTCTTGGTGCTCTCTTAGGTATGACACAAGCAGGTCTATTTCCTTGCTTGCAAATTTTAGCTCCTCGATTCCTACGAACTGCGGCCACCTAAAGCAGAATGTGCAGTATGCGTGGCATGTTTGGCCCTGGCTTGGGAAAAACAGGATTGTCTCTTTGTACTTGTGTTGCGTTCCGTAAAGTTTTGTGCCGTCCTTTAGCTGCGGAATGTTGTGTTCCATTTGTCCTGCAGGGTGCGGATTCAGCTGGTAACGAATTTTGTTTGCAATTGACTGTATGGTCTTTTTGTCGCTCCCATTCTTTATTGCGGCCGCAACCTCATCATAATGGCTCTTTTTGAGCATGCCTTTTTGGGGAAAGGTAAGGATGAACATCGGATCGACGAGCGGTTCATTCCAGTCTATGAGATTGTCCACCACATAATTGTTGGTCTTAAAAGGTAGGACATTTCCCACCACCTCAATTTCAAACTGCTTTTCTTCAGGGAGATTGTGAATCTGGGGTATCTCTCTGAAATTGAACAGGGTATATGGTACGTATCGTGGGGATTCGTACTCCGACCATGCTGATTCCTGCAACCTTGCGGACATTGCCAACAAAGCTCGCTTATCATTGTTAAATGTGCTGAAATAAGTGACCTATTTTCAATCAACTGTAATCATCTGCAATTATTTTCCAGATCACAAAAATTCTTTAATGATAAAGACAAGAGAAATCTGATGTCCCGTGTCAACATATGTAAAAAATGAAAAAACCGAAACAATCACCGCTAGAATAAGCAAAAAAACACTTGACAAGCTAAGATCATATGCAAAATCCGAGAACATTACCATAAATTCCGCAATAAACCAGCTCCTCTCGCATGCAATGGACTGGGACGTGGTGGCAGCAAAAACAGGATGGATTCCAATCCCAAAGGATGTGCTGATGGCGTATTTTGAGAGGCTTGACGACAAAACAATAATGGAGGTTGCGGACCTTGCAGGCCAGCACGTCCCAAAGGACATGCTATTAGCAATGCGCGGAAAGACAGACGCCGAAGAATGGATATCTGTTCTTCGAAGCAGGGCAAAGGCAGCCGGGTTTCACTTTAGCGAAATAGTCGAAGATGATTTTGTCAAGTTTGTGATGAAGCACGACATGGGGCTCAAGTGGTCCATTTACTTTCAGACATACTATGACTCTGCATTTAGGGCATTGGGGGCGCCAGTGACTTGCAGCATTACAAACAACACCATTTCCTATACTATTGACAAAAAATACTATGATCCAGAAAAAAACTAGGTGTCAAGTTTGAAGAGAGTCGACCCACAACCCCTTGCACTTATCCAGCGGGCGTTCCAAACAAAAGCAGTGTCGACCAGACATTGATCCAAGATCAGTTATAACCAAGGGCCAATCCACAATCCAGCAGGAAAAATGATTTTAAAATGAGTATAGTTAGGGCAGGATCTCGCCAATGGATTGGACTTGGAGTCCTATCACTAGCATGTGTCCTGTATGCAATGGATCTGACCGTACTACACCTGGCAGTTCCACATATCAGCGCTGATCTGCATCCTACCAGCTCGCAATTGTTGTGGATAATGGACATTTACGGATTTTTTGTCGCAGGCTCGCTAATTACCATGGGAAATCTCGGCGACAGAATTGGAAGGCGCAAGCTATTACTGATAGGCGCAATCACGTTTGCCATCACATCCGCACTTGCGGCATTTTCCACCACTGCAGAAATGCTAATCGTATCTCGTGCACTGCTTGGAGTATCCGGTGCCACACTTGCACCATCTACCCTGTCATTGATTAGAAACATGTTCCATGACGACAAGCAGCGCTCTATTGCAATAGGTGTTTGGGTTTCCAGCTTTTCGGCAGGGGCTGCAATAGGCCCACTGGTGGGCGGAGTATTGCTGGAATATTTCTGGTGGGGCTCTGTCTTTTTGCTTGCAATTCCTGTTATGATAATACTTTTGATTCTTGGACCGATGATCCTGCCGGAATTTAGGGATAAAAAAGCGCGAAGACTGGACCCAGTCAGTGCAGCGCTCTCGCTTGGCGCAATTCTTGCAATCATTTACGGAGTAAAGCAAATTGCGCAGGACGGCCTCGGGCTTGAACCGGTTGTCTTTTTTGGCCTGGGCCTGGCAATCGGATTTGCATTTTTGCTCAGGCAGAAAAGAATCCCGGATCCCCTAGTAGACCTGGAATTATTCAAAATACGCGCATTTAGCGGCTCATTGATTACTTTTCTGCTTGGGGTCTTTGTGGCGTTTGGCGCCTTTGTGTTCATCTCGCAATATTTGCAGCTGGTACTGGGGCTGTCCCCGCTGCAGGCGGGACTGTGGACATTGCCCTGGGCCCTTGCGTTTGTCGCAGGCTCTACCATTACACCAAGGCTTGCGCATCGAATCAGACCGGGAATAATAATTGCAGTAGGATTGGTGATTGCGGGGGCAGGCCTTGGACTGTTAATGCAAATCGACACACAAACCTCATTTTGGCTGATAATGACTGCACTGGTGGTCTCTTCACTGGGCCTAGCACCTGTCTTTACGCTTGCAACTGATCTTGTAGTCGGCTCTGCTCCGCCAGAGCGGGCGGGGGCGGCCTCTGCAATATCGGAGACTACTGCCGAGCTTGGAGGGGCGCTGGGAATTGCAATACTTGGAAGCGTCGGAACGGCATTGTACAGAAAAGAGCTGGCAGAGTCAATTCCTGCCGGAATACCAGACGGTGCGCGCTATACGGCAATGGACACCCTGGCAGGCGCAGTCCAGGTATCAAAATCACTCCCGTCGGAAATTGGAACCATACTGCTTGATGCGGCTCACCAGTCGTTTCTGCACGGACTGCACATTTCTATTATGGTCAGCGTGGCACTGACAATGAGTGCGGCAGTATTGGCAACAATAATACTAAAGAACGTAAAAATCTCGCAAACACACTGATATTACATGTACATACCGGAATCTGCCTGCCTGTGTTCCTTGTATTTTTCAGACAGCTCGCGAAATTCCGTTCCTATTTTCTCCTTTTGCTTTCGAAGCTCGGACGTATCTATTACAGTACAATAGACTTTGTTGATTGAATCAATCAGGGTGGCGGCAGCAAGCGGGTCAGGATGAGCATGGCTTGCCTTGACTAGCAAAGTGATTGCGCGAATTTTGCGGATAATGCATTCGTTTAGGATGCTGCCTGGAATGCCGGAGATAAAGCCCTGAGAAATCATCGATATTTCCTTGTCCTGCATTATTCTGCACAAGTCTTCCTCTGCTGCGCAAAACGTCTTGGAGTCGTGCTCTTCAGAGGCCACGCCGTCCAGTATCACTAGTTCCCGGCATCCCTTTGCCTGGGCCCAGTCCAAGATTATGGATGCGATATTGTACAGGCCGTCCATCTTTAGTGGGACCTCGCATATTACACAGCAAATGTTTCCCTTTTTGTTGGAATAAAACCGAAATGGGTGTCGCAGTCTCCCCTGAATGAATACGGTTGACGGCGGAAGATACTTTGATCTCAAGTATCCGATTTCTGACATTTTCAGCTTTTCTATCATATGTCCGATGGCAAGCGGGCCTGCAAGGCCAGGACCTACAAAGCCTGCAAATATTATCGGGCTTTTCACCGGGGTCTTTTTTATTTCATGGACCGACTCGTCCAGTATTTTTCTTGCCAATTGTTTTTTGGGTTTTTTGCGTCTCTAATTACTTTTCTGCAAAAACAGCCCAAGCATTATTCTGCCCTTTTCCGTTATGGTATAGTACACGGAATCATTGGCGGTTTCTCTTTTTATGAAATTGTAATCAAGGCAGAAGTGCAGGTAATTTAGAAACGACCTCTTCATTCTAATTTTTGATGACTCGTACAGCTCCGAGAATGCAAGCGGTCGGCAGCTCAGCTGGTACAGCAGTTTTATCACTGTTAGTGTGCTAAAATCGCGTGCGCGAGCCTTGACTGCGTCCATTACCTGTGCGTCGCGCGATATGATAAAGTCGCCAAGCTGATCGGCTACTTCAAGCGGTATGTATGTGAGGCGTACTTTCATGTACTGTATGGTACCGTACTTTACCTTAATTAAGGTTAGTTTGCGTTTTTTTTGATTTACAGTAAATTTTTTTGAGCTAGGCTAGTGGTTAAACCATGCGATAACACTAGTCCAGTTTAACCCCGATACCACCAGGTTAAATTACGACATCCCCAAAATACGCATAAAACTGCCTAGTTCTGTCTAGTTTTTTCCCAAAAATTTACCATTATTTTCCATTTTAGAATATAGGCAAATGAGGGCGTTTTTCCAAAAAACCTCAGTAAACTCCATTTAACAATATAAAGAAACACTACGCTGTTGCGATTTTCTGTGCGTTCTTTGCCATGCGCCTTTTGGCAATGATATTTGCAAGCTGAGCCGCATGTATTTCATCCAGAGTTTCGCACATGGATATAATCAACATTATACAATAATTAATCTTGTCCTAGATTGACGAGACTGGAATTCCATCGCATTTTATTGTGGGGCATGTCACTGGCAGGCCTGCCCATGGTAACACTACCTTGGAATTATTCCCAATTGCAGAAATGTTTTGTAATAATATGGGCAAATTATGGATTATTCTAACTGACTTGATTGGCTTTATTTGGCCGTTTTTGATCTGAAAAATTCCACTGCGGGCTGTACATGAAAAGTCACCCTTAATTGGATTTATCGGATATGTATACCAAAGTCTGCCGACTACAATTCCGTCCTGTGTGTTTTGTATAATTTCATCCCGAGTCTGGCTGCCTGGTATGATGGAGAGATTGTGCGGTGCAGAAACTGGGATTGGGTCTGTGGATCGTCCAAGCGGCACGCCAAATCTACATGCATTTCCAGTTGAGATTGTATTCTCTTTTAGTGCGTTATATGTGTCAGAAAATGTTCCCTCAAAGGCCCCGTCTCTGATGTAGTGTCTTGGGTTTGTCGGCACGCCCTCATCATCAAATGATTTTGCGCCAAGGCTATTTGGGGCATGCGGATCATCGACCAGACTAAAGTCATCGACTGTGATTTTTGCGCCAATCTCAGAAAAGCAGCTCCTCCCCTCAGAAAATGTCTTGAGATTAAAGTTTGGGCCCAAGACAAAGTACAGCAATTCCCCTACCGCCTGCGGCTCAAGGATTATGCTAGCCGTCTTGTTTTGTATGGTGTCTGGATTTATCGAACTTACGCACATTTGGCTAGCGTCTTCGCCTATTTTTGCAGCATCAAACAAGTCCAATACCCTAGAGTTTGCCTGGCCTATTCCGGACACCGGAGTCCCTATCTCGGAATCCGCATTAATCAGGCCAGAAATGTACGTGGATTTTTCCGACTTGTGCAGGCCAGACGTATTTGCGATTTCAAAATCATCACATACAATATTTAGGGAGCCAGATATTCGCGTAATTTTTTGGTGAATGGTATGGTCTATCATGGACTGTGCAAGCTCAGTTGCTCTAGCAGAGTCCATTTCCCAAAGCTTGGGGTCGTTTGTTTTCTCTATTGGCGTGTCTTTAGATCCGACAGGAAACGACTTCCAAAATTCACGGGGGCTGAGGTTTTTTCCTGCATGCAGTGCCTCTTGTATTATTTTGTCATATTCTGAGGCATTGGACTGCGCAGATGAAATTCTCTTGTCCTTGACTAGTCTGATTCCAATTGAGCGGTCATGGTTTTCCTTGATTTCCGCAATCTCTGAATCCGTGATCCGTATTGTGATTGTTTTTTTGGTGCAAAACACAGATTCACATTCATCTACGCTTATTTTTTGCGCAAGAGAAATTACTTTATCACAGACGGACAACTAGCTTGCCCTTGGGTTTTTGTACCTGTACTTGTCCAGCTTGACTAGCTCAAAGTAAGAGCCAAACTTGGATGCGTCGACTCGGTCCAGTTCTTCTTCTGCCGATTCGGAATCATACACTTTGAGTATGTCGTATGATGTGCTCCTCTGCGCAGGTATTCGACCGATTTCTCGAATCAGCCTTCTCATTTCCTTTGGTCGCAACAGCTGGCCATGCGATGCACCAGCAGACGTGGAAATGGACTCGTTGATTAGCGTGCCCCCAAAGTCGTTTGCGCCCCACATCAGGAGCACCTGAGCCATCTTGGGGCCTTCCTTTACCCACGACATTTGGATGTTGTTGATGTGGTTGTTTAGCATTATTCGAGATATTGCATGTGTTAGCAGAACGTCGTTTGCGGATGCGCCATTGCTGATTCCTTCGTGCAGCTGGTGCTTGTACATTGGAGCCTCTGAATGAATGAAATTAAGCGGTACAAACTCGGTAAAGCCGCCCGTCTCCTTTTGGATCTCCCTGATTTTTGCAATGTGTCGCACTCTGTCTTCTGGCGTTTCAATGTGGCCAAACATTATGGTCGATGTTGACTGGATTCCAAGTCTGTGTGCTGTTTTTATTACGTCAATCCAGTCGTTTACGCTGATTCTGCCTGGAGATATTTTATCGCGCATATCTTGGTCTAGTATTTCTGCAGCGGTTCCGGGCAGGGTGTTGACTCCGGCGTCCTTTAGTCGCATCAGATATTCCTTTACTGATATGTTGGATCGTGTCGCGCCATAGAGTACTTCTTCAGGGGAAAACCCGTGGATGTGAATGTCGGGAATCTCTGATTTTATTGCACGACAAATGTTTTCATATGTTTTAGAGTCCATGTCTGGCGGAAGGCCTGCCTGTATGCAGACCTCTGTTGCGCCAAGTGTGTGGGCTTCCTTTGCGCGACGTACAATTTCCTCTGTTGGCAAAAAGTACCCCTCCTCTTCCCTAAAGTCCCTGCTAAATGCGCAAAATCCGCACTGCTTGATGCAGACGTTTGTAAAGTTGATGTTTCTATTTACCACAAATGTCACAATATCGCCTACGCGCCTTTTTCGAAGCTCGTCTGCAACCATGCCGACCAAGTGAAAGTCAAGGCCGCGCGCGCCGTACAGTCGCAATGCCTCGGATACTGTAACTTCTTTTTCAGATAATGCATGGTCTAGGGCTTCGGCAACTAGCGGGTCTGCATGCTTTAGAAGCGAGTCGATGTTCATCTCCAATATTCCTCTGCGACAAACCCTTCTTTATCCATTATTGGTGCCATTTTTTGATATAATTCGGATGGAATCATTTTCATCATTTCAGGATATATGGGAAATCTTGCCTTGAGAGCAAATCCTGCGTTCTTTGTGTTCTTTTCTACAAAGTCGATTTGCGGCCAACCAAATTCAGGATTGACATAATCTGCAGTCAATGGCGATATTCCGCCCCAGTCGTTGATTCCTGCGTCTAAAAAGTACTGGTACGAGTTCGGTGACAAATTTGGGGGGATCTGGATGTTCATTTTTGGCATGATTATTCTTGCTAGAGCAACCATTGTTTTGAAATAGTTTTCCTCTGCAGACGGTGCATTTTTCATCATGGTATCATGCTTTGGCTGAAAATTTTGCAAAATTATCTCCTGAATGTGGCCGAACCTGTCGTGGAGCTGCTTTATTGCAAATAATGAATCAATTATTTCGTATGGTGTCTCGCCGATTCCAACCAATACTCCTGTAGTCATCGGCATTGCAAGCTCGCCTGCATTTTCCAATACCTGAAGTCTTGCCTTGGGGCTTTTGCTTGGAGCTAGGTTGTGCGGCATTTTCTTCTCTGCCAGTCTTTCGCTAGAGTTTTCCAGCATCAGGCCCATGCTGACGTTTGTCTTTTTGAGCGAGTTGATCTCAGATTTTGTGAGGTTTCCGGCATTTGTATGGGGGAATAGGCCTGACTCCAGTGCGATTTCAGAGGCATGGACCAAATATTCAGCAGTACTTGCAAATCCGTTTTCTCTGAGCCATTCCCTTGCAAGTGAGTACTTTTCTTCTGGTCGCTCGCCTGTCACAAACAACGCTTCGGTGCAATGGTATTTTCTTGCCAATTCTGCCAGCTCACGCACATTTTTTTTGCTCATCATGGACAGTTTTTGCTCGCCTGGCTCTGCCTTGTACGTGCAGTATCTGCAGACATCCCTACACAGATTCACCAAATTGAAAAATGCCTTTTTTGAAAATGTAACATTGTTGGATTTGTGCTTGTTTCGTAGAAGGCTTGCAGTCTTGTATAGTTCTGTGGTGTTATTTTTGGTCTGATCAAAAATTTCATAGGCCTGTTTTTTTGAAATCTCTTTTCCTTCTAGAACATGATTTAGCGGCTCGCATGCCAGCACCAGATCACTCAACAAGGCTAATCTTTGGTTGTGGTATTTATCTTTGAGTCGAATTTGTCGCACTTGTCGTGTTCAGTGCAAGTATGGATGACGGCCTCTCATGCAGTGTAATTACAACATCCGTTACTTTGCCGTCCCGCAAAATCTGCAGAACCATTTCATCTCCGACTTTTTTTTCTCGCTGCAAGTGAATCAAAATATCATCAATTTTTCTGACAGTCTTGGAATCAACCCCCAACACAACATCTCCGCCTATTTGGTGTCGAACCCCGTCCACCTCCTTTGTTTCTGTCGTTCCTCGCAGGCCTGCCTTTTGTGCAGGGCTGTCGTCTAGCACATTGATTATCAAAAATCCTCTGGCGTCCTTGAGGTTTAGAATATCTGCCAAGTCAGGGTCAATGTCTCTGCCAGAGATTCCAACCCATGGGTGGTGGTATGTCTTGTTTTCTATCAAGACCGGGATGATTTTCTGGACAGTCTTTGAGGGTATTGCAAATCCGACTCCTGCAAAGTCGCCAGATTCAGATTGTATTGCAGTGTTGATTCCAACTACTTCGCCTCGCATGTTAAGGAGCGGGCCTCCTGAGTTTCCAGGGTTTATTGCCGCATCTGTTTGTATAATATCTGGGATTTGGAATCCCCTGTCCTGGGATGGCAACAGCCTTCCAACCTGGCTTACTATACCGGAACTCATGGAGCCTGATAACCCAAACGGGTTTCCAATTGCCGCAATCGGCTCGCCCACTCGAAGCTTAGACGAGTCCCCAACAGGCAATGGCACTAAAACATCAGAGCTTGCATTTACCTTGACTACTGCCAAGTCCGTGTAGAGGTCCTGGCCTATCACTTTGGCCTTGTATGATCGTCCATCCAAAAACGTGACAGTGATTTTTTCCGCATTCTGCACTACATGATCATTTGTTATGACGTATCCTTGGGAGTCGTACACAAAGCCAGAGCCGACTCCGCCTATTCCCCTTGCATCGTTTGCAGGTCTTTTTACGTTTAGTCGAACAACCCCTGCCTCGCTTTTCTCAAATATCTCAACTAATGATAGGTCTTTTTTGTCTTGGGCAATTACTGAATTTTTTGTATTTTCAGAAATGTCTTCTATTGTAGGGGTTTGATTTGGAGGATTTAGAAAAATGCTGTATGATACCAGAACAATCACTGTTGCAAGCAATCCTCCCAAAATTACAGTTGATTTGCTCAATGACTCGGTTCTTTTTGGTGCGCCTATAATCTTTGCCTAGACATTGATAAAGTCTGGACTGTGGTCTTTCATGGAATAAGTTCTTCCTCTCCATGACACTGCAGAGCTGCTCTTTGCCTGGATGAGGCCTACCAAAAATCCGCCAACCACCACTAGGCTTCCAAGAGGTGCGCAAATGGCATATTGCATCTTGATTTGCAGTGCCTTGGCATCTACCACACATGCTGAGAACAACAATGCAGACGACACTGCAGATGACACAAAGACAGCAGAAAACGACGCAGAACTAGCCGCAAACGGTATGGAATAGGCCAAAAACATGTACGGCATAAAGAGCAAAAACAATACCGCAAAGAATATTCCTACTGCAATTTTGCCGTTCTGCAAAAAGAGCGGAATCATCAGTCGCTTTAGCGCATTCCACAGTGTTGACCGGTCGCGAGCCCAGACCGCCTCAATTAGTCGGTCGCCTCGGACCATCTTCATCCTAAATCCGCCTTCTTTGACTTTTTTACCCAGTGCGCCGTCTTCTATGATTTCGTGCTTTACTCCCTCATGGGTTCCAACGGAATTGTACGTTGTTTTTCGGATAATGAAAAAGCTGCCAAAAAAGTAGCCCGTCTTTTTTGTAGGATCGTTTACCCGTATTGCGGAAAACCTTGTGTGCAAAAATGTCGAAATCACAGGAAGTGTGATTTTTGTCCAAGTATCAAGGCAGACCATCTTTGGGATTACAGTCAGCGCATCAAGGCCTGCTGATTCCAGATGCGAGACTGCCAACGATATTACGTTTTTCTCAAACTTGGTGTCTGCGTCTGTGAATAGCAACAATTCGCCTGTTGCCTTTTTGTAGCCTTCCATGCAGGCCCAGTTTTTTCCCATCCATCCTTCCGGTTTTGGTCCGGCAGTGACATGAATGACCTTGGAGTTTTTCTCTGCATATTTTGAAATTATTTCTCCAGTAGAGTCTTCTGAAGAGTCGTCAATTGCTATTATTTCGTAGTTGGAATAATCTTGCGATATTAGCGAGTCAAGGCATTTTGCAATGAATCCTTCCTCGTTTCTTGCAGGAAGTATTATTGAGACTCGCGGCATGTGGTGGGGTTTTGCATCGAATTTATCCAAAATCGGCGTGTGCTTGAACGAGTCTGCCATGGATTTTATCAGCGCAACCCATGCAAAGCAAATTCCGACTAGGATTGCCACAAAGGCATAGTTTACTGCATCTAAAATCATGACTTATTTCTCGATTTCTTGCTTGATTGCTTCTAGTGCTTGTTCGGTTCCGCTCTTGATGTGTTTTTTGACCATGCCTGTGAACATGCCCAGCATGCCTGTCATCTTGATGTCCCAGATTGTCTCTAGCCTTGTTTTTTGCCCTTCAGGTATTAGCTGGACTGTCTTTGTTCCGTTTATGATGCCTTCTGTGAATGTGGCAAGAATTCTCTGCTTTGGCTGCAGTGTTACTGTCTGCATGCATTTGGAATCTCTAAATGCAATTGTTATTTCGCGCTGTATTGTGTTGCCATCCTTTGAAATGTTTCGGACTGATTTTGTTCCCTTCCAGAATTTTGGCTCACCGTCAAGATCAGAGACAACATCCCAGACCTTGTCTGCAGGTGCATTAATTGTAACTGTGGCCTCTATTGTTGCCATGGTGTGATTTTTTGATCCGCAAATATTAGTCTTGATTAGCTAGGATCAAAACTAAACGTGGCAGTATCCGAATTTCCCGAATATGACACCGAAACAGTGTATGTTCCGGGTTGGTCCCATCCTTCTCCGCCAGCTATTGCAAGTGTGGCAAATGTGCCGCTTGGCTTGACAGTGACTGTCTCGCTCCAAATTTGTGTGCCTGCTGGATTTGTAATGGATAGTGTCGCAATGCTTGTTGCCTCTTTTGTCTTGCCGGAAATTGAAATTATGTCGCCTCTAACATATGATGTAGAATCTAGCTCTAGTGCCTTGGCAACACTTGGCGTGCCGATTCCTGTTTCCAAATCCTGGTTCATTGCAACAAACGATACTACCAGAACAGCAAACACTGTGGCACAGACTGCAATTACGACATTTCGCAGCTTTGTTTTACTACCTTCTAGTTTTGGAATAGATTCCTCTTTTTTTGGTTTTTGTTTTACTTCTAGTAATGTTGGCGGGTTTCTTGGCGGCGGTGGAGGAGGAACTATGCGGGACTCTTTTGGTTTTTCCTGTTTTGTCTCGACAGGCTGTGAATATCTTGCAAGCAAGCCTTCTACGTATTTTCTATCATCAATTGATACTAGTTTAGTGCGAACGAATTCCTCCCTTATTTTGGCTAGGCGGGCAGAGTCTCCGTGGCCCAACTTTAGGAGTGAGTCGATGTCGTCTGTAAAGAACTGACCCATACGGATTTTGTGAATTCTTTTCAGATAAATTAACTGTGTGGCAATATTGCCAATCTGCCAAAGATTGTTTTACAAAACTACGCCTAGGTGTCGAAATTCATTTTAAGCGCTGCCAAAGACCCCTTCCTATGGCAATTACATATGACGACTTTGCCAAACTCGAGATAAGGGTGGCAAAAATCACCGCAACGGAGAGGATCCCAGGAAAAACCAAGATAATAAAGGGCACAATTGACCTTGGCGGGGAAACAAGAGACCTCATAATCGGCGGCGCGCAATATTTCACGCCGGAAGAAATGGTGGGAAAAACGGTAATTGCAATTACAAATCTGGAACCAAAGACAGTTGGCGGCGTAGAATCAAACGCAATGCTTTTGGCAGCTGACCTAGACGACAAACCCTATTGGTTGACGGTGGATGAATCAGTTCCTTTGGGAACTAAAATAAAATAAAAGATCTAGTCGTAGATCATTAGGTTCTTTTCTTCAAGCAACGAATGCAGGTTGTTAACAGAACGGTACACGTCTGGCTCTTTTTTAGCTCCAGTGCACACCAGCTTTCCTGATGAGAAAAGCAGGATTACCGTTTTTGGGTCAAGCATTCGGTGAATCAGACCTGGAAATTGTTCTGGCTCGTACATGCTACGTGGTAGAGTTCTTGCTGCTTGCTCGAGGTGAATCTTTCCACCCAAGTTAATTGATGCAACAATGTTTTGGATGTCCACTACTGCATCCTTTTTGACTTTGATGCCGCCTTTTCTGAGCTTTTGAACAACCGACTTTACTGCACTTCGTGCCATCTCTTCAGATTTTGCGCCAGTACAGACCATTTTACCTGATGTGAAAATCAGAGTTGCAGTCTTGGGACTCTTTAGTCTGAAGACAAGTCCTGGAAACTGATCCGGATGATACTCTACATCTGGAAAATTACGAGTAATCTCGTTTAGGTCCATTTTCTGATCCACTGAAGCAGAAGCAACTACATTTTCGATGCTTACTATCGGCTTTGTTTGTGGCATACGTTAGCAGTTGACTTATCTAGGCTATATAAAGAGCACTTTCTATTTGTTAACCCGGCAGCCAATTTCTTTGAAATTTGGCACAGGTTCTATGATCGCCCTACACAAATCCATTAATTTGGCAAACCAAGGCTTGCAGTGTAATTGAACTATACCGAGATATTTTCAGTCGATAATCTGTTTGGCAGCAACAGCGACTCCTCAAACCCAATAATGTGGTTGATCTGGATCGTGCCGATTGTGATCTTTGTCTTTTACGGCCAGAGAATCCAGCTCATGGTAACTTCTGGCGAGATAAACAAGGGAATTGAAAAGCTCAGCCGATACAAGGATGAAACAAGAAAGGACCTCCTTGACTATTTGCAAAAAAAATCCTCTGGCGACGTCACAAAGAAAATCGACGGCTATTTGGAATACTTTACCATAATGCCTGTCGATATCGACCCAAACGGAATAATGCCGAAAATAAAGCACATGTTGCGCTCTCGAGAGGATTACACCAGAGCCCAAGTTTTGTCCCTTACGCAAAACCTCACACCGCTTGAGGCAAGCAAAATTCAAAATCTGTTGGAGGTAGTAACGTCGCTGAACCTGTTGCACAAAATAGTAAGGCACCTTTTCCTTACTGCAAAAAAGCAAAACAACTTTCCACTTATCTTGCCGCTACAAATGATGCTTCCATTTGTAATGGAGCAGGCAGAGGCACTCAAGGGAGCAGTTCCGGCACTAAAGTCAGGCCAACCCCTTGGCGACGGAATAGGCCCAATGGTGATAGGCAAAATGATGCTGCAATCAGAAAAAAAGCCAATAGGCCTAGAGACAGTTTATGCAGAGTCCGACTTTGAAGGAAGAAAACTGATCTTACTCAAGGCAGAAGGTCCTTCTGCTACTGTGGGTAGGCCTGGAGATGCAGTAGAGATTCTGGCTGCAGAAAAAAAGCCAGACCTAATAATCATGGTCGATGCAGGCCTAAAGCTGGAAGGAGAAACCTCAGGCACTGTGGCACAGGGCTTTGGCGCAGCAATTGGAGGAATTGGAACAGACAGATTCCAAATAGAAGAAGTCGCAACAAAGTACAACATTCCAGTTTACGCAATTGTCATAAAACAATCAATCAAGGAAGCAATCACACTGATGACCAAAGAAATTGCAGACAAGGCGGACGAAGTGGAATCCAAAGTTTACACAATGATCAAAGAAAACACAAAGCAGGGCCAATCTGTACTGGTAGTCGGCGTTGGCAACACGCTGGGGGTGCCGCAATAATGTTCTCAAAAAAAGAAAAACCGCTGGTCGCATTTACAATAGAAAAATGTCCCTCTTGCAAAAAGGAGACCAAAAGGAAATTTCAGGAAGGCGACTGTCTTTTTGTACATGCTTCGGAATGCACAACCTGCAAAATCCCGACTAGTATCTCAAAGATTTTCGGCCAGGCTATAGAGTAGTTACTATTGCACTCGTTGCGGTAGGGATGAACGTGTGCTCTGCCTGCGCTACGCGCTGACTATTTGCCTCATTGAGCACTGGATATGCGCGAACAATTTTGTTTTTTATCAATTCCTCAAGCAGTGTTCTTGCCTCTTTTTCCTCGTATGACTTTGTTATCCACCTGAGGGCAAATGGCAGTGTGTTGAAGTTGTCCCAGATAAAGTCGACTAGCTTGTTTGCATTTTCGTTCTTTGTCTTTTTGCGTGAGACGAGGCCGAAAATGTTCCTTGTCTTTCCCTCCCTGACAAACCCTAGCCCCTTTGACGTGGTGACAAATGGCTCACAGGCATATGCTTCCTTTGTGGATAGAGCAAAGGAGCCAATTGACCACATGTTTGGGATTGATTTTCCCGCATGGATCGTGTATTGTTCTAGGGAATGACCTGACAAGTTTGCAATTGGCTTGAGATTGTACTGCATTACAGTTTTTTGTATTGTCTTTCCAATTTCGCTTGACTTGGTTCCCTCCTTTACCATTGCCATTGCCGCCTTGAGTGCCTCTTCTGCCGTTTCTACCAATATTGCAGACTGGGGATCATAAGACACGGATACTGCGGTGTCTGCAATGTATCCGTTTATCTGGACTCCAAGATCTATTTTGATCAGATCCGAGCTGGTCAGGACCTTGGGGTCGTTTGGCTCTGCGGTGTAGTGGGCTGCAATCTCGTTTAGACTTGCGTTTACTGGAAATGCGCATTTTCCTCCGCGTGACTGGATTTCAGATTCGACTGTTTCGCAGATTTCGTAGAGCGTTTTTCCAACCCAGTCCTTGGCCCTTGCAAGCTCACGGACCTCGGATGCTATTTTGCCTGCCTTGATGTAATCGTCTAATTGCAATAGTTGCACTGGACTGGAATAGTTATTTAAAATCATACATCTTAAATTGGGGCAAAAAATTTGCACACACAAGCGGGATCGTGGTCTAGCTTGGTATGATTCGGGTTTTGGGTACCTGAGGTCGTCGGTTCAAATCCGGCCGATCCCACTTTAATAATATCATTTTTAATTGAGATTTTTTGTACTGAATCGTTGGGCGCAAAACGCGAATGGATTCTAATTGCCGGAATTTTGTTTTTCATGATTGGTCTTCTTGGCGCAGGACTTCCTCTAATCTATTCAGTGCTGATTGCAGTTGCAATATATGTTGGAATCAAGGCATATGTAGGTCGAAAAAATCTAAAACTCCAAAAAGAAATTCCAGAGGGAATCTGTGTTCATTGCGGGGCAAAAATCACTGGCGGCAAGTGCCCAAACTGTGATGGTATCAAATAGGAATCATACGCATTCTTTTTTAGCAATCAACGCCCAAAATGGGTAAAATGCACCCCCAATTCACCACTTGCTCAACTTTTGCTCAATTTAGATCTAAAATGATATTGGGCTCGAAATTACGTAGGTAGAAAAAATGAGGACTTTGCCCCTAGCTGGCGTATTTGCAGCTTTACTATTCGTTGGAATAATCGGAGTATCGTATGGTGCTGAGGATTTGGCTGACCATGTTGTAATTAATGAAGTAGACACAAACCCGGCAGGCGATGATTCAAAGACAGTTTCAGAATGGGTCGAGCTGTACAACCCAACAGATGAAACGGTGGACATTGGTGGATGGAAAATCGCATCGACTACTGTTACAAAAAAGACTCTGACTCTGCCAGTTGGAACGATGATAAAGCCAGGACAATTCCTAGTTTATTCTTACCAAAGCCTGTGGTTTACTGATGTCTCAGAAAAAGTCCAGCTAAAGAACAAGGAGGGAAAAGTTGTTGATGAAACCCAGATAATTACTGATCAGAAAAATGATTTCCAATCCTGGCAGAGAAAATACGACGGCGTAGTATCTGAATCAAATGTCTGGATTTTCAAATCGTCGTCTCCAGGCTCTTCTAATGGCAAGCTTCCTGGGGCTGGCGCAAAATCAACAGAACTAACTGTGTTTGTAAAGTCGGACAAGAAAAATTACATTTTTGATGAAACAGCAATAATTTCTGGAAATGTATCAAAGCGAGTATACCAGGAAAAGCCGTTCTTCTCGCAGCAACAACTCCGAATAGATGTTGACGGTCCTGGCAGCTATCAAAGATCTTTTACGATATACCCGGACTTGAATTTGGAATACAAGACACAAATAAAACTACACAAGGTTCTTGGTGCTGGTGCAGGAACATATCGTGTTGATGTCCAATACGGCGAAGCAACAGACTCGACAATATTCTCAATGGGAGAACAAGTCATAGCAGACCAAGAAGAGGAAATATCGGAGCTTGCCATTTCTACTGACAAGTCTACGTATATTCCAGGACAGACAGTCAAGATTTCCGCCTCTACTAATAATGTCATTCCAGGCGAGGGCCTCAAGTATACCGTGTACAATCCAAATGGAATCCAGATATTTTCTGGCAAGCTCTTTCCAGACAAGTTCGGCGAATTCTCTGGTAATGTCTACATGAGCCCAACCAAGCCAGTCTATGGTACTCTGGATATTGTGGCAGACTATGGCAAGCAGCACGCCGAAACATCATTTGAGCTTGCAAAAGACGAAAAAAACCTAGAACAAATAATTCTGGTAACTGACAAGGACGCATATGCACCTGGCGAGCCAATCGTAATTTCTGGTAGGAGCAACAAGTATGTAGTTGCACTGGATTTAGAAGTGATTCAGACAGGCACTGGCTCTATTGGCAATACTGTAAATAATATTTTCAAAATCAAAGATCAAGTAAAGCTGGCAGGTGACAGCACATTTAGGTACGAGCTCAAAGTCCCTGCAGGAAAAATCAATCTTGGTGATTACACAGTAACAGTGTCTAAGGAATTTGGCAAGGCGACAACTGATTTCAAAATAGTGGAAAACCCTGAAGAATATGTGGCGACTCCAAAATACTTTGTAAAATCCGACAAGGACAGATATGTCCCAGGAGACACAGTCCTAGTAAACGGACACGTTGAGCTAAGAGAGCGCAGTAGCTTTGAGGTAGCACCAGTGTCGATATCTGTCATGGATGACAAGGGCCAGCAAATCAAGGTGGCACTTGTTGGCAGCAAGCAGCTGGTCCAAGACAAGGTAGTGACTAAGACATCCACTTACTCGTTTACTGCCATTCCTGACGCTGCAGGAAATTTCAAGCTTGACTTTAAGATAAATCCGTCATCGTTTACGCCTGGCGTGTATACAATTCGAGGAATGTATGACAAGAGAATCTTTGAGACCACATTTGCAGTGGACAGTGACATTGATGTCAAAAACAGGGAAATTCTAGCCAAATTAGACAAGGAAGTCTATGGCCTAGGAGAAACAGTAAATCTGGAGGGAACCCTAGTCAGCGGGCAGTCTGCAGTCAAAATTGTCCTAACAAAGCCTGATGGCAAAACAGTGGGCAGTGGTGCAAAAATAGACAACAGCAGATTCACTTGGAGCTGGACTGCGCCAACAAAGGACTTTGATCTGGCAGACATCAGAGACCCAAGACAGGCACGCCCAACCGTATTTGGGACATACAAAGTCTCTGTAATTGCAACCTCGCAGAGCATTGACTTGTTCTTCAAGCTGTCTGAGAATCCCTCACAGGACACGCTAGAGGTAAAACCAATTGAAGTAAAGTCAAACAAGGCAGTCTATCGTCCAGGTGAAAAGCTGGAAGTAACTGGTAATGTGATTAAAAGACAAGATGATGTGCGCACCACATATGGTGGGGTAGCTGAGAGAGTAAACGTTGAGGTGCGAACAATGTCTAACAAGGTCATCTTTAATTCTAATTTGGATTTGGACAAGGGCGGCGCATTCAAGACAACATACGACCTTCCACTGACTGTATTCAAGGATGGAAAATACAAGATTGTTGCAACATACCAAAAACTGCGAGCAGACGCCACATTTGAAATCAAAAACGACATTCCTCTTGGAGTCACGGGCAAAACCACGCTAACAATTATCACCGATAAAGAGGCGTATCTCCCAGGGGAGACTGCATACATTACAGGTACCACTAACAAGATTCTGTACTTGGCAAAACTTAACTTACTAGTCGAGCACAAAAAAGATGACAAAATCGACTGTGGAACATTCTACTGCGGTTTGGGCAACAAAAAAGTCGACATTTCCCGAAGCTATGAGAATGGATTTTACTCGTATGACTATAAAATTCCGGCAAACTCGGCACTTGGAACATACGAAGTGATTGCAGACACGGAATTTGGCACTTTCAAGACTACCTTTGAGGTGGTGGACAAGCTCGCCAAAAAGGCAACCAGCGACGTGAAAATATCTGAAAAATTCAACAGAATCACAGACCCAATAGTCGAAGTTGCCCTAGTGGAGCAGACAAAAGATGATCTGGTGATTGCACCAAACACACTCCAAGGCTCCATGGTGGCATCAAGAGGCGCTGAAAAGACTACAAATCTTACAATACTGGCTGATGATGGGACATGCATCATAGGACAGGCAGAAGAATGCCTAATCTCAGGACCTACCAAGACAAAAGATGTAGCATACCAAATTGTGACATTTGCAGGCCTGCCATACAAGGTTACATATTCTGGACCTGACACAATTTTAGAAAAATTTGCAATATCTCCAGAACTAGACGATGATATCATTCCGGATTCTGCATGGATAATCCAAGTAGAAAACCATGTTCCGTCTGCCAAGCTATACTACGAGATAGTCTACAAGCAAGTCCAGTAGGAAGATATTCTCCTGTTTTGTATTGGAATCATGAATGTCCAGTAGGAAGATATTCTCCTGTTTTGTATTGGAATCATGAATGTCCAGGTACTGATGTTTCGCCAAGACGATCCAAAAAAATGCACAGCTGCCAAGCTAGTAAAGTTCAATCTGGCAAAATCTGTCACAAGGACAGCACAAAACACAATCATACTGGACCCGTTTGCAAAACAAACCCTACTATACCATGACGCAAAGCTTGCCGACTCTATTACCGGAATTGACTGTTCATGGAACCTGGCAGATACAACATTCAAAAAAAGATTTGGAGGAATCCCAAGAAAACTGCCGCCGCTTTTGGCAGGAAACCCCGTAAACTATGCCAAGCTTGGAAAGCTGACTACTGTTGAGGCAATTGCAGGGGCCGCATTCATTTTGCGATATGATGATCTTGCAATGGAGTTGCTATCAAAGTTCAACTGGGGTCACACATTTTATGAGCTAAATTCCGAGCTGCTCGCAGACTATTCCAAGCTAGAACTAGAAGAGCAGATCCGACCCCTGCTTGCAGAATACGGAATTGTACAAAATATTGACTGAGTAGCAAATAAGCTATTCAGAGTAAAGATTTATTCAAACACTCTTTGGGGTCGGTTAGACATGGCACATGAAGCCCAAAATGCGGGATTTACGCGTAACCTAGGCCTGTTAGATGTGATAATGGTAGGCGTTGCCGCAATGATAGGAGGTGCCATCTTTGTTCTGGTGGGACCTGGCATGGGCGAGGCAGGCCCCGCACTAATGATCGCCTTTTTGCTAAACGGAATAATCACAATATTTACTGCGTTTACATATGCGGAACTGAGCTCTGCTCTTCCAGACACTGGTGGTGGATATCGCTGGGTTAGGGAGGGAATGCCCAGGCCTAATGCGTTTTTGAGTGGATGGATGTCTTGGTTTGCACATACAATAGCAGGCAGTCTTTACGCGGTGGCATTTGCGTCGTTTTTTGCACATCTATTGGATATGGCAGGGATCTTGGAATCTTCCGACATGGTAGAAAAAGGATTTGCGGCAATGGCAGTGGTGATTTTCACATTCATCAATGTTCGCGGAACTGCGCCAACCAGCAAAGTTGGAAACGCAATCACGATAACGCAAATCACAATTATTGGTGTATTGATTGTCGCAGCGTTATTTGCAATGGCGTTTGCAAACCCTACATGGCCGTCGAACTTTTCAGACTTTTTCCCGCATGGAATATCCGGCCTTGTAATAGCAATGGGCCTG
Organism: Candidatus Nitrosotenuis aquarius; assembly: GCF_002787055.1. Lineage (NCBI taxonomy): Archaea > Thermoproteati > Nitrososphaerota > Candidatus Nitrosotenuis > Candidatus Nitrosotenuis aquarius. The sequence continues at coordinate 657,510 of NZ_CP024808.1, read as the reverse complement.
ACCTTTATTGCGTTTGAGGGATATGAGGTCATAGCACAAACGGGAAACGAGCTCAAAAACCCAAAGAAGAACATCCCAAGGGCAATCTTCATTTCATTGTTTGTCGTAATTGCAATTTACATTCTATTTACGTTTTCATTCATTGGCGGACTGTCATCGGACAAGGTAGGCCAGCCGTCATGGGAGTTCATTGGAAGCTTTGGCGAGCTAGGAATACTGGAGGCTGCAAAGAACTTTATGCCGTTTGGCGCAATGATTGTGCTGGCAGGAGGGTTTGTCTCCACTCTTGCTGCACTGAACGCAACTACGTACTCGTCTAGCAGGGTCTCATATGCAATGGGAACTCATTACAATTTGCCGCACTTTTTTGGCAAGATTCATCCAAAATACAAAACTCCTGCGATTTCCACTATTGCATCTGGAATCATAATGCTTGTGATGGCATTGTCGCTAGACCTGACAGGCCTTGCAATTGCCGCAAGTGTCATGTTCTTATTCTTGTTTGCCCAAGTCAACTATGCGGCAATCACAATACGCCGGCTCTATGGAAAAAAGCTGGACTATTCATTCAAGACGCCGTTTTTCCCAATTATTCCGACACTTGGAATTTTGTCAGCAATTGGGCTGTCTGTGTACTTGTTATTTACAGAGCCGGTATCCTGGGTAATTGCAATAATCTGGATCGTGTCTGGATTTATCATCTACAAATCATACACCTCAAAAAAAGAAATAGAGCACTATGCCCCGCTTGTGTACAACCAGGGGCCCAAAGAGCGCAAGGAATACCGAGTCCTGATAATCTACCACCCAAAATACGTCACCAATTATTATAAAATAGCAAACTCCATCATCCAAGAAAAACAAGGCGAAATCTCGTTTTTGAGCGTAGTAAAGATTCCAGTACATTTGCCTCTTGATGCCACAAACAAGGTGGCCGAATCGGAAATAGAGGAATTCAATGAGCTCAAGCAGCAAATCCCGCAATCCATTCGGCACCGATACTTGGTTCGCGTCTCTCACGATGAAACCGACGCTATATTGTCTACTGTGGAAGAACAGGGAATCAATCTGGTCATAATCGACTTTGCGTTTTTGAGAAACAACAGAAAGCTGCTTTCCCTTTCGACCTGTGACTTTATTGGTGTTCGGCTTGGTGCTAATTTTGAGCAGGACCTGGCAAATCTTGTGGTGTCGTATGATAAAGGGCGACACTCTGATCTTGGGCTGCGAGTGGCGCACGCAATTTCCCGGGCGCACTCGTCCAGAATTCGTATAGTTCGCGGTGTTGTGGAAAAGCCGGAAACCGAAATTGAAATCATGAATAGAATTAATGAGATCATGTTTGATCTTGACATCAAAAAGATCCAGTTTGAAAAGGTCTACCCAAAAACAAAAAATGTTGCACCCATACTGCTTGAGAGCTTTTCCAAAATACAGGATGAGACAATAATTCTGGGTGCAGGCAACCAGGCAGACTCGGCGTTTTCCCCAAAAACACTAGAGGTGGTGGACAAGACAAAAAAGTCGCTCTTTGTCATTCGCGACCACCAGTTCTCAGAATTCCATGCCAGAAGATTTTGGAGAATTATATCATCTAGGATGCGCGAAAACAGACACCTCTACAAAATCTATGTCGACCTTGCACACCTTGGCTACTCTATTAAGGAAAAGCGCGCCCATAGGTATGACGAGGAATACTTTGACTCCAAACTCAAATAGTGTAAATATCTGATTATACCACAACACAATGCGAGCTGGTGGACGATTACTGCGAAAGCAGAGGAAACTCCTCCCTCAATGCAGATGTGTGTTGCGGTGACGCAAAGCCAGAGATGGCAGGCAACAGAACAGAAAAAATCCGAACTGGAGCACTATGATGGCAATCCCTGAGATTTCCAGCAGACGGAATGAAAAATCTGCCCCATACAGAGAAAAGCCAAACAGAGCCGGGATCTGCACCTATGGCTCAGGTAGGCTGCAAAGCGAAATGTCGTTTACAAACAGAAGGAGGGTTATGGCCAGCACGCAATTTTATTTCAAACCTATTTTGATGTTGGTCTTTAGCTTTTCAGTTGTGCCGGAAGGGGACGTGGTGTCTGTGAATTTGAGCTGGGCAGTAGAGCCAATCTTTACTCTTTTTCCGTCAATTTCCTTTGGCATCTTTAGTGTGACTATGAACTGGTTTGTGTTGTCTCCTGTCTCTCTTAATGTTGATGTCTTTGCCTCAAATGCCGAATTTGCCAAAGTAGTTCTGATTCCATTGGAGCCCCTGAACTCTATTAGGCTCAGTGAAATGTTGTCAGCGGTTCTTGAATCCAGATTAAAGTCTGGATCATAGATTCTGACCTGAAATGTTTGGCCTATGCGGATGTTTTTTTGCGATGTCTCTAGTGCCGTGGTTGATTTTTTTGCCTTGATTGACTTTGACACTGTCTGGGAGTTGCCTGATGCATCGGACTCGTCATTGTATGTTATTACTAGAACGTCGCCCTGCGTTACGTCGCGGCCGTTGATTGTGGTGGGAATTGAAACCTTGCCTACAAAGACCCCTGAATTAACACCGGTTTCTACTATTTTAGATGGTCCGGAAATGCTAGTTCCTGCAAGCTTGAATTCAAGCAATCCTGATGTAGAGACTTCGTCAATTCCTCGATGCGATGTGTTGAGATCATCGTCATGCAAATAGAATGTGACTGTTCCTCCAGGCACTAGTACTGTGCTTGCCTGAAGCGTCACTGCCAAAAATATTCCAATTAGTGGTATCATGGTTTATCCTAGTGTATTTCTGAGCTTGTCTGCGAGGACTGGCTTTTCAATATTACTCATGATAAATTCTATGTCGGACTGGTCGTCCACGTCCCACATTATTCTGCTAATTAGGGCAAACGTGGTTGGAATGTTGCGGGACTTGGCAGTGAAGAGGTGAATTTTGTAGCTGTCCTCGTCATAATGCGTCTCCATTATGTTAATCGGGCTGCGCAAAAGCGCGTTTGTGCCGTCAAATTTTCTTGATGGCACAACAATAAGCTGGGGTGTTTTTTGGTATCTTAACAGCTCATCGATGTCTTGGGCTCTGATCAGAGGAATGTCTTGCGGAAAGACAACCGATGCACCAAAATTATTCTCAAGCAGGTATTTTTCCGCCAGTGCCACTGCGGCGTTTACCCCGTTTTCCTTTTCCTCATAGATCTGGACTGTGTTGTATTTTTTTGCTATCTCAAGGGCGGACTCGTCGCGCGATACAATGACTGTCTTGTTTATCTGGGACTGGGAAATTGCGGACAGTACCTCTTCTAACATTATTTTGCATAATTGCTCTGTTTTGTCTTGCGATAGTCCTAGTCGGCTTTTTGCCTTTGAGAATGTCTTTACTGGGATGATTGATGCTATTTGCAAGCTATCTTGCGTTCTTGAGAACAAATGATGCCAATGCATCTTCTGCTATTTTATTAGTCATCTTGATGCTAGTGTCAAAGACCTTCATGTCCAGATTCTGAATTCGTTTTGTCAGCAGTCTGTCCTTTGAATCAATCACAATGCTTCCGCAAACATCTGAATACATTTGCGCAACGCCGTATGGAGAGACTTCAATTCCTGCAGCTGCCATGTATTCTGCTGCCGGACCGGAAAATGCCTTGTTGCCAATAATCGGACTTACTGCAATCACTTTGCGTTTGTTCTTTGAGAGCTCTTTTCTAATTCCCTTTATCTGAAGCATGGGGCCTATGCTAGTCAGGGGGTTGCCTGGTGCGATAACTACTAGTTCTGAATCATGAATTGCGTTTACTGCCTCTGGATTTGGCCTTGCCTTGTCTGCGCCAATATACTGGATTCCTTCGACTTTGTCCTTGCCCTTGTACTTTACCCAGAATTCCTGCAGGTGCATCTCGCCTTTTTCTGTCGTGATTCTGGTTTCAATGGTGTTGTCGGTTACAGGCATTATCTTTGCCTCTACTGCGAATTTCTCGCACATCCACTTGGTGATGTCTCCTAGATTCTTGCCGTTCTTTAGCATGTTTGTTCTAATTAGGTGGGTCGCTGCGTCCCTGTCGCCGATTCTAAACCAGGTCTCTTCACCAAAAATTTCCATTTGTCGCAAAAATCCAAAAGTGTCCTTTCTAATTCCCCACCCTTTTTCATAATCCAAAATGTCTGCTAGGCCATAAATTATTGTGTCAATGTCAGGACAGACGTACAAGCCGTACAACCAGTAATTGTCGCCAACATTACACACCACATTTACGTCGCGGGTCTGCGAGATCAAACCGCGGACAAGCTTAACAGAACCTGTGCCCCCCGCCAGAATTGTTATCATAAAACCCTTTTTGTATGATGCCGCGGATCAATATTACCTTTTCAATAATGTATCAAAACAACACAAAACAAAAATCTCAAAGAAAAATTGTAAAAAATTCAAAGAAAATTTGTTTTGTAAAATTTCTTGCCGATTTTCATTATTCAAGACAAGATTTATTACTGCGCAGGCAAGCGTACCATTCGTGAATAGGGGTTCTCTATTAGCATTTTCACTTTTGTCTATTTTGATTGCAGGATCTGTTTCTCCAGCATTTGCTGCCCAGCTAAACTGGGATGCAAAAACTCCTGAAACTGCCGAAGTCCCGCAATTCAAGTTCCAGCGAACTGCCTACATTGAATACGAGGAAGGCGGCGCAATAGCAGAAGCACTGAGGGGAAAATCAAAGTCAATCGACTTTACAGTAGACTCGTCTGCCCCCGGCGTCGATATGCTGATTGAAAAACTAAATGACAATTTACACGAGTTGCAAAGCTCAGCACGTGTAACTGATATCACTATTGACTATCATGCATCCCTCTTTGGAAGAGGCGAGAACACATCAGTTGACTATAGAATTATTCTGACTCCAAAAATTGATGGTTATCTGATCAAGCCGTACACTGAAGGCTCTCCAGCATTATTTGACATTTTGTGGAGAGGAATCAAAGTCAATGACTCTATTGTAATTACCACAGAAGAACACGGCGACGTTGAAATAAACAAACCAATTTCATTCTATGAGCAAAACTATCCCGAAGTTGCAGCCCAGATAACTGGCGAGGCAAGAAATGTAATGAGCATGCCACTAATTGATGCATCCGGCATTGGTGGACTAGGAATTGGCAACTGGCACTTTTTGGCAGACCCAACCGGTATTGTTGCAGAGACTAGCAAGTACGGATTTTCTGGCGCCAAAGTAGTGGTATCGTCATTTACAATGGGTGAGAGCAGCTTCCGTGAGGGACAAATCAAAGAAAAGGAATTTGAGGCGACATTTACCTCCGATAAAACTTATCACATCAGAACAATCGAGTCTGGTGACTCGGGAAACATTTTCCTTGCAGGCTATGCATCACCTGACAAACTAAACGGCGGAGAAGTAGTAGGAGTATCACCTGTATCGCCATCGACTGGTGCGCAGACATCATCTGGCTCATTCCCAATATTCATCATATATGGAATGGCTGGCATGGCAGCAGCCGGTGCAGGTGGATTCTTTTGGTGGAGCAACAAAAAAGCAAAGAAAGAATCTGAATACATCCAGACTGGCATTGACCCCAAATATCTTCGAGGAGTTGACACCAGTGAGGCATCTGGCGGATACAAGACCAACAGAGGAGAAGCAGAACTCATATCTGATGACACGTCCCACAAGCAACACACAAGCGTCTATGACCAAGGCTCTGCGCGTGGTTCGCTTCCAGCAGGATATGACAAGCCAAAGGACGAACCAAAGCCAAGCTCAAACCGCGGCTCTATGCCCAAAGACTGGAAACCATCTTAGAAAATTTCTAGTTTAGATATTCTGGCTTTTTTGCCAACTTGTTCTTTCTGTATTCTAGTATACTTAGTGTAATTGCCAATATGCCTGTCAGAAGCAAAATTATTTCTATTGTCAAGATCAAAGAATGTGAAAACGAGTCCATCACTCTGGTTTCGTTGATGCTGGACACCAAATACGCATAAGAATACACTACATAGTTTGTCGCCCAGTGGATTAGCAAGGCAGCAACAAAGCCGTACCTATAGTAGACCCAGCCGATTATGATTCCGGCCATTGCCGCTTGGGCAAACTTGCCGTTACTCCACTGGTCTGATAAAACATGGGCTGCGCCAAACATGACACCAACCAGTACGACAAGTATGATTGCCTTTTTTGGGTTGGTAATGGGAAGATTTGCGGACGGATTCCACAGCGACTTGAAGAACAATCTTGCAGACGCCCTGTGTGAATATAGCAAAAATAACGGGATGCCAACCAGAATTACTCTGAATCCTAGCTCTTCAATTATTGGCGCAGTTGTGATTCCAAGAAATCCTGTAAGGTCGTTCTCAAAGACGGGGGGCGTTATTGTGATTCCTGCCAGCTGTTGTATGATGTCAATTAGTCCGGATAGCACAACGATAATTGAGAACCACTTGATGATCTGGACTAGGTAGCTGCCGTCCTGTGACTCGTACGAGCCAGCCATAATGGGAGATAATACCTTGAGAAAATTCTTTTTTGGCCCCATGCTGGATATTACAAATAAAACCAAGAATGCGGCCCAGGCGACAATGAAGACGTCGCCGATTCCAAGCCAGCCAAGCCAGTCCTGCCCACTTAGAAAGTCAATCTCTGTTACTGGTAATGCATAGTCGATGCTTTTTCCTATCTGGGAGTTGAAAAACAAATACGCTCCAATTGGGAATGAGAGTATCATCAGCCCAAAGATGACTGATACTAGTGCGGAATATGGAATTGCTAAGCCTTGCAGGATTTTGTGGTCTTGCATTTAGTGGACTTCGATGCTTGATTCGGAGAATCCGAGTCTGACTAGGGTTTCTTTCATGGTGTCGCGGTGGTCTCCTTGGAGGAAAATGTAATTGTCTTTTGTAGTGCCTCCGCAGGCGTACTTGCGCTTTAGCTCAGATAGCGTTCCGTTTAGGTCGTTTAGCTTCGAGTCCAGTCCTTCGATCATCGTGCCCTTTTTCTTAAATCGCCTTTCTTCTAACCTAATAACAATTTTGGTTGATTCTTTGTTAAGATCGCCGCAAGCACACAAATCTTCAGGTAGTCCACATGTGTTGCAAATTACTGCCATTATTTTACTAAAATAATTTCCTTGAGCCGACTATTAAGCCTTATTGGAATTTTCTTGCAAGTTTTTTTATCAAAGACTTGGTGTATCATATCATGTCACAGGATCTTAGAAAAAAGGCAGTGGAGTTATTGCTAAAGGGGGCCACACTTCTTGCAGAACCGTGTCCCTATTGCAAGGGAGTCCGCGTAATGAAGGACGGCAATGCTCTGTGTGTCAGCTGTGGCAAAGAGCCTGACCAGAGCAAGGCTGTTGAGGCGCCGAAAATAGATCAGCCAGCAAACCCAATCCTAGACTCTATGAACAAAAAGCTGGAAGAACTCACAAAGGAGCTAGAGGCGGAAAAAGACCATGAAAAGCAGCAACAGATACTAAAGTCGATTAATGCGCTATTGGAGACCGTATCCAAGCTGCAAAAGTAAGTTCATCTCTTGGGAATTATTCGTGTACAGAATCGTTTGGGTCAACGTGGAAAGTAAAAGATTACTGCAACACCAATCAGTACTATGATTGAGGCTATGATCTCAAATCTGTCTGGTTTTTTCTTATCCACCCAATAACCCCACAAAATGGATGATGCGACAAAGATTCCTAATTGCTCAGGAAGTGGCAGACAGAAAAGAAGGTCATGACGCAAGCAACCTATTCAGAAAAGGAAAAGAAGTTACAGGCAAGAAACCCGAAGTAATGATTACAGATGGATTAAGATCATATCATAACGCCTACTTGCAAGAATACCGCACAATGCAAGCACCAAGAACAGTTCACATTCGACATATCACAATCAAAGGGGATAGAAATAACAACAAGATGGAAAGGCTTAACGGAGAAATACGTGACCGAGAGAAAGTAGTACGGGGATAAAGAAAGTAGGTTCTCCTTTAATCTCAGGTTATCAAATTTATCATAATTATGTTAGACCACATTCTGCATTAGAAAATAAAACACCTGCTGAGAAGTGTGGAATTAAGATAGAAGGAAAAGATAAGTGGTTGACATTGATACAAAATTCGACTATAGATGGTAAATACAGACATAATTCCTAACCTTAAAGCATCAACTGTAGCCATAGGAATTATTGATGAAAGTAATCCAATGTTTCCTCTTGCTATCGGTGGAACTGGGTTTTTTATCAGTGAGGATGGATTTTTTGTAACCGCATCTCATGTTTTAGATGATTTAGATTGTTTATTAAAAGATCGGTTTGCAGAGAATAAAAATGCGAAGGTAATGATAATACAAAATGTCGTAAGAGAGACAGGGAAGATAGGGAAAATAGATGTAAAAGTTTTTCAGATTCTAAAAATTATTCATCTAAAAGCAAGTACAAGTTCTTCATATCAAAGTAGTTTGAATTTGGATATTTCTGTCGGTCGAGTTTATGGCGATATACACAATTTAGAACACTTGAAACTAAAAAGGGCTATTTTACAAGTTTATGATGAAGTATTCATGTGTGGTTTTCCAAAGGGGACATTTATGGTTAAACAAAACTCACTAGGTACAACGAGAACAAGTCCCGCTCTACAGACAGGTAGAATTTCAACTATCTTCCCATATGATGGAACAATAGAGCCAGAAGGAATCCAAACCGATATTGTAGGAACAGGTGGATCTAGTGGCTCTCCTATTGTGGATGCTAATGATGGAACTGTAATTGCAATCGCTCAGAATGTTTTAGGAGTATCAGTTACTAAAAAAGAAATTATCAACGATGGTAAGACTACCAAGTGGGCCAGAAGTTATGTGGGTGATGGAAACACGGGGTTAACCTTTGGGATTACTATGTTCTTTGTTCATGATCCAATTTTACAGTTAGTCAACATCATGAAGTCAGAATTTTACCAAAATGGAAACATAAAGCCTGAATTTGCAAAACCGCATAAAAGTAGCGAGTACAAGTTTTGATCCAATGTCCCGAACGGTAACACGAATAGTTGTGTCCCATAAAGGTAACAGAACCTCAAATGATAAAGTTTTTATCTTTAGTGCCTAGCTTCACAATCAAATGAGCAGCAGTAGCAAAAAGAAAAGTGCACCATTGCCAGCATCGTCCGCAGGTTTATTGCGCTTCTTTGAAGACGAAACTAAAGGATACAGACTCGATCCACGAATCGTAGTTGCAATTCCAGTCGGCCTAATCGTAGTATCTTGGATGCTTGACCTATTCCTAATAAAATAAAGACCAAAAATGACAGAATCATACGATGATGTATCTAAAATACACAAGCGTTATTCCCTGACATTACTTACTCCTTCATCAAAATACCATTCCCTGATATTTTCTGGTATTGTTGCCGCAATAACTGGGTATTTCATTTTGACATCATATCTTGAGCGACAAGACGAGCTTGCATTTCGCCTGCCAATTTTGATGGGTGTCTTGCTAATTACACAGAAAATTGATGCAAGGCTGATTCGAAATAGGGAATACTCCAAGGCGCTACACATGTCGCTTTTTGGCAACATGTCATGGCTTGCAATTGTACTAATGGGAATGGCGGCATTTTCCGTTTTGGGCAAACCCGAATTGTCATTGTTATATGTAACAGAAGGAATGTTGATTTTTACCAGCTTTAGAATCGGACTGCTCACCACAACTCTGGGACTATCGATGAGAAAGGCATGGGCAATTTGCTTTGTCCAGCCGGTTGCAATGTATCTTGTTTTGATTCCGCAGGAACTGTGGATATCATCGCTGACAGACCCAATTGTAATGATATTGGGTGCCACGTTTTTGGCAATTGCGTCTATTTGGTCGTATCTTACAGACAGGGCGGGCCGCCCAGAAATCAAAAGCACGCACGAGCTAATCCAGGCATATCTGGCATCAAGGGGAAGGGACAACTATGAAGAAGTAGAATCCATAATAGAGTCGCGCTCAAATCCGTCAAATGTTCTAACATCGCAGATTAGGTTCCAGTCAAATAATGGCGACTTTAGGATGGTCCTGCCAGAGGTGCACCCTGGACCATACCACCCAATTGGCGGAAGCAACATCACGTATAGAATCTACAAGACACTAAACTCGTCTGCAATGGTAATGCACAGCGTATCTGACCATGCACTGAACCTGCCATCACAAGATGCTGTAAACGATTACCTTGGAACATTTTCAACCAATGTGGTTCTCAAAAAGGGCTCTAACTGTACAGAGCCAGTAACGGTTACTGTCAACAAGGCGCGCGTAACCGGAATGCTCTTTGATAAAACTGCAATCTTGTTTTTGTCGCTGTCGCCGCACGGAATGGAGGATGTACCTAGTAATATCAAAAAGGAAATTGAACATCTAGCAAGCAATCGCGACTTTGAGAGAATCTTGGTGGTGGACTGCCACAATGCAATGGGCGAGGAAATTGGCCAAGAAGACTCGCAAGACATGCTCAAGGCAGCAAAAGCAACACTGGAATCCTTGGTTACAAAGGAATCATACCCACTAGAGTTTGGCTATGCAAACTCTAACGGCATAGATGTAAAATCAATTGATCTTGGCCCAGGTGGATTGGGAGTGTTGTGCCTGAAAATAAACGGCAAGAAATTCTTTTTTGGCTGGTCCGACTCTAATAACATGGAAAATGGCGTGCGCGAACATGTCGTGAATCATTTTGCAAAAAATGGCATGTCACTAGTGGAGCTGTGTACATCAGATACGCACTTTAGCTCTATCGTAGTGCGCACAAGAACCGGCTACTATCCTTTTGGCAAAATCACAACGCCAGACACTGTGGCAAACTGGTATTATACAATAGCAAAACAAGCAGAGGCCAAGCTGGAACCAACATCGTTTGAGATCCTAGAGCACAAAGCAGAGGTCAAGGTTATGGGCACTGCGGTACTCGAGGATTTCTCCAAGGCACTAGACAAGTCTCTGCTTTTGACCAAGGGATTTGCAATTGGAAGTTTTCTGATCTTTATTGGCTCTCTTTTCCTATAGTTTCTACGTTTTCCAAATTCCCGTAAAACTCGTCCAAAAAATTTCCAAGCTGGAAAATGGGGACAATTGGGACCTTGTCCACAAAGCTTACCTTGTCCTGGTATAGTGTCACTATGACTGGTGCCGCAATTGCGCCCTTTGTCTTTGCGACATAGTGTTTTGTGCGCTCTATTTGCTTTTGGACAATTTCATCTAGTGCTGATGGAGTCATCTTTTTCCAGTGCTTGCAGTCAATTAGCATTGCAATGCCCAGCCTGATTCCTACGACGTCGATTTCCATGCGGGGGTTTGTCAGGATTAGATTCCGCATTGTGGCAAAGTCGTGAATTTCAAGTATCTTTGCTGCCAGGCCCTCAAAGTCCTTCCAGTCCAAGTGTTTTGCTATTTCGTCTACCAAAACCCCCTTGCTTAGGGCAACAATCGCCGCTCGGAGCTTGTCGCCTTCCTCAAATTCTATTGTATTTCCGTCAAAGCTGCCAATGTCGTTTGCGGCAAGCTCCTGGATCATGCGTCTTGCGGTATTTTTGTCTGTCTTTGATACAATTGCAAAATCCTCAATTGATATTCCGCCTGGTATTATGCCGTCGATTCCGTCAAGCCATAATCTTGCACTCAATTTGTTTTGTTTTGTGTTTTTGTAAATTAAAAGGATTGCATGTGATTTGTACAAATGTGGTGTTATACAAAACACCATTGGAGCTTTAAATTAGATGATATCATAGCAGATTCGTGAAGGTATTATTCTTTGCTGTTTTAATTGTCTCTGGGTTTGGAATTGCGTTTGCAGAAAAAGGCACATTTGTTGATACTATACAATTCATCCAGTATCTAGATGAGAGCACAGCAATAGAAGAGGTAAAAAAGAAAAATCTTGACATTTACTATTCGCGAATTCCTGCAGAGCTGATATCGGATACAGACACTAGCGACCTGAAAATATTTTACACGACAGGCGGCTCGTTTAGCATACTGGTAAATCCAGCACAAGGAGACGAGTTCAACCCGTTTTACTATCAAAAGGCGCGATTTGCACTGAATTATCTAGTTGACAGAAAGCTAATCGTAGATGAGCTGATGTCTGGATATGGAGTAGTGATGACATCAAATTATGGCCCCTTTGATCCCGACTTTCTAAATATTGTATCCGAGCTTGAAAAGTTCCACTTTAGGTACAATCCGGAGCTTGCAAATTCCATGATATCGGAGGCAATGGAAGAGGCAGGGGCGCAAAAAATCGACAACAAGTGGTACTATGATAACAAGCAGGTCACTGTTACGTTTTTTATTAGAAACGACGATCCTGTGCGCAAATCCATTGGCGAGGTAATATCATCCGAGCTTGAAAAGGCGGGCTTTGCAGTGAAAAAAGACTTTGGGGACTTGAACAAGGCGTATGTTCTGGTGTATGGCTCTGATCCTGCAGACCTGAAATGGAGCCTGTACACCGAAGGCTATGCAGGCAGGTCCGCATTTGTAAAGTATGATCCGCTGGGACTAGCACAGATGTATGCCACATGGTATTCCAACATGCCTGGCTTTAACAATCCGCAATACTGGAACTACAAAAACGAAAAGCTGGATGAGCTTACACAGAAAATCTATTCCAGCAATTACACTTCATATGGTGAGCGGGCAGAGCTCATTCGCCAGGCAACCGTTCTTGGCGTAAACGAATCTGTGAGAATATTTCTGGCGGCCAAGATAGACCCATTTGTAGTAAACGAACAGGTTGATGGTGTAATCAATGACTTTGGCGGGGGAATACAAACCAGATTCACGCCAATCAACTCTAGGGCAAACGATGACACACTCAAAATTGGCGTAAAGCAGATCTACCAGGGAGCGTGGAATCCAGTGCGTGGACTGGCAGACGCATATTCCAAAAACATTTGGGACGTATTGTATGATCCTGGAATGTTCAAAAATCCCTATTCCGGCCAAAACTTTGCAGTGCGTCAGGACTGGAATGTGGAAACGGCAGGACCTACAGAAAAGCTGGACGTGCCAGATGACGCAATATTTTGGGATCCAACCCAGCAAAAATGGATTTTTGCAGAGGACAAAAAGGCAACAAGCAAGATAACGTACGACCTTCTCTGGTCCAACTGGCACCATGGCCAAAAAATGGACATGAACGATGTACTGTATTCTGTTTATTTCACGCAGGAATGGGGCTCTGCGCAAACGCAAAACGACAAGACGTTTGATCCTGAATACACTCCTACTGCAAGCCAATCCGCAAAGACGCTGATTGCTGTTCGACCGATTGATGATGATACCATCGAAGTCTATGTTGATTACTGGCACTTTGATGAAACCGAGATTGCCGACTGGGGCGGAGTCTGGGTTACAATGCCGTGGGAGCCAATGGCCGCAATGGAAAAGGCAGTAATTGATGGAAAGGCCTCGTTTTCAAGAACAGATTCCCAGGCAAAAAGCCTCAACTGGCTCTCGCTAATAATTCCACGCGATGCGCAACTAGTATCGCAATACCTAAAGGAATTCTCAGAGTCTGGCTATGTCCCCCCCCCACTGGAAAGATTTGGCAATACTGCACAATACTATGACTCTAGGTATAGTAGTACCATATCCTGGATAGAGCAGAAAAACCACGCAGTAATAAGCAACGGCCCGTTCTACTTGGATAGTTATTCTCCGGAGGCAAGGACAATTACTGTTCGAGCATTTGATGACGAGTCATATCCGTTTTCTGCAGGACACTGGAGCAAATTTGAGCAAGTAAGCCTACCGCAAATAACATCAATTGACGTGCCAGACAAAATAATGCGCGGCCAAGAAATTACAATTCCAATTACTGCAGAGCACTCGACTGATCTGTATTATTTTGTAAATGACGCGTCTGGCGCAGAAATCACAAGCGGAATAATCCCAGTTCAAGATGGCTCTGCAGAAATTTTGCTTGATTCTGACATTACCAATACAATGATGATTGGAGGCCACGACATCAAAGTATATGCCATATCTGACTCTGTTTTTAGGCCTGACATTTACCTGACAAGCTTTTCAGCGGTGGACAAAATAGATGAAACCTACACCGAAACCATCATAGAATCAAAAAAGCCAGAGGCTCAAAACAACTATGGAATTATTTCCATTATACTTGGCGCAATAATTGTCGGTGTTATTCTATATATTAGAAAATCACGCAAGTCGCGCACAAACCGCTGATGATTCATTCATACAAATTCTACCACAGCCTTATATCAAAAATAACAAAAAGCAATCTTGAGAACAAAATGCCAGACGAATCATGCCGAAACTGTGGCGGGCAACTAAAAAAATGCACAATCTGCGCAGAATGCCGCGGAACAGTGAGCCTAGTCTGCGTACAGTGTGGCACAAGAACAAAGGAGCAGATTCACGCCTTGTGCTTTATGGCAGAGATTCCGAAAATAGAAGAAGCACCAGTGCCAAAAATATTGCAAAGACAGCTAATTGTAGCCTGAGTAGAAATCATACCTAATGCTTAAGTAGTCTTTTTCGACCTTGATCGATCACTCTATGCGCAAAGTAGGCACGGCACTGGTTCTGGCGGCAATGTTGCTTATCCCGACTAGCGCATTTTCTCAAAGCTCACGAATTGTTCTGCTTGACACGTTTGGCGACTACAAAAAGGGCGAAAGCGTCTTTATTTTTGGCCAGTTATCGCAGATCTCCCCAGATTTGTATGTGGTAACGCAAATAATCAACCCTAATGGGGACCTCTGCCAGATTCAGCAGCTAAAACCTCTGTCTGATGGAAATTTCATCACCGACCCAATACCGCTGACTGGCAAAATATGCGGCCTGACAGGAAAATACGACGTTCGAGTTTTCTATGGTGATTATACAGCATCCAGCTCATTTGATGTCAAAAACGAAAAGGCAACAGAAAAGTCAAGCAAGGACTATTTGGCGTCTGCCATGTCAGTGATTGAATCAAAAATATCATCAGTAAAGAAATCCGGGACAATATCGGGCGAGTTTGAGACTAGATTTTCTGATTTGCAATCAACTAGCGATATTTCCAAGCTAAAATCACTGTACTCTGATCTATTCCTGACATATCCTTCGGAATCTGACGTGCTGGATCTTGATTCCAGGATCCGCCCTGCACTAGAGACGGCGTTTGCAACAACAAAATCGCTAGTATCTGCATCAAAACTGGATTCCGAGGCTGCAAAGAAAATAGACACCCAGACTGCAGGCGTTGCGTTTTATTCCGCAATCGGAGATGCAAAATCCGCAGTAAGGGAGCTCAGCGACGTTTATGTTTCATTGATTAATGTGGATCCGCAAAAACAACAGCAGGAAAAACAGCTAAGCTATTCAGAACTCAACCAATTATTGTTGAATTTAATGACAAAGTCGGGCTCTATTATGAGCAGGCAAGTCAAGGAAGAAATTGGATTCATCTTTGCTCGCGGGACAGGCCCAGTGTATGCGGATGAGCTAAACAACTTGGTGAATCTGCTCACAGAGGCAAGACTGCTTGATGGCACGCTCAAAAAAGACGACAACCTATCAAGACTGATCAGAACAGAATGGAGCACACTACGAGAGTCGCTGCTTGCAAAGGAAACTCTGGCGCAATTTCTGGAGGCAAAACCAAAAGTGGACAAGCTTCACGAGGCGACGCTGCTTTTGCGCAACCTGGACAAAGTAGACCGATTTGTCTTATCGGATGATACGCAAAACTCTGAGCTTGCAGTATTGATAAAGCCAAGGCTGGACTCGCTTATGAGCAAGCTTGGCGGCGCAACCTCGCCAGATGATATCATTGCATCACAAAAAGAAATAGTCGACATGAAAAACGTAATCGAGATTTCATCTAGATTATCCAGCACAATATCGTTTGCCAAAAACAATGCCGCAAGCCAATCTACCGTAGAGTCATTTCAGGTTCTACTAGACAATGTAAAAGACGCGCAAACGCTAGAGGAGATACTCAAAATTGTATCAGACTATGAAATTTCCATTAACGAGCTGCGAGAAAAGCGCAATCCACTATCCACGATGAAATTCGAATATGAAAAACTAAGGGCAAGAGCAGAGCTGCAATCCGACTATGAAAGCCTAAACACAATCAAAAACGCACTCAAGGTAATCGAGACCGCAATTGAAATAGAAAAAGGCAACCCAACAATTAACAAAATAGACAAAATCGAGGTCCTGCTAAACTATTACAATACACAGCTCTCTGTGATTGCGACCAAGCTTGATTCCTACACCAAGGACTCGTACAAGATTAGGGCATCCGAGATTTTGCAGAGGGCAAAATCAATTGAAAATCTAATTTTGCTTGGCGAGCGCCACAACAAGTTCCTGCCTGGCTATACCGACTTTACCGAATCCATGAAGGTACGCCTGGACAAGGCGCGGGACTTGGTAGTCAAAAAGGACCTTGATGCAGCAGACAACCAAGTTCGCGCATTATTTGATGAGTGGCGCCAGGTCTCTGAAAAATACGACGAGGATCCGTTCGGCTCTGAATCCGGCTATTCCCTTGATGAGCTAAAAAGAATTGAATACCGAAACAAGCTGGATGATCTCTCTAACTTTGTTACCACATTTTATAATGCCGACTTTGATTCAGAGCGATTCATCGACATGACTGATGATGCATACCAGAAAATCGACTTGGGCAATTTCGATGATGCAGACAAGAAGCTAAAGGAAATCCGCAACTATGTGGCAGATCAGATAGAGTCAAGCCACAAAAAGATCCTCTTTGATATTTCGTACAATCCGGTAACGCAAACTTGGGCAATGAATGGCGCAGTAGACAAGGAACTATTTGATAGGCGCGAGAACCTGTACCTTACTGTATATGATATGCAGGGCAATCAGCACAGCACACTAGAGTTCTCTGATACCAAGGACGGCGACTTTTTTACGCAATGGTTTGCGCCAACAGAACCAGGACTGTATGTTGTAAAATTGCAGTGGAGAAACGCAATAGCGTCGCAAATAGTGGATGTTGCAGAAAAGCCGACTGTTACTGCCAAGACTCCACCACCATCGCAGGAATACACGCAAAACGTGGACCTGGCACGCCAGTACGAAGACCTGCAGAACTTTATCCGGGTGTTTGGCTCTTCTGGATACAACTCCAACAAGGCAAGATTTGATTCTACAATGACTGATATTGAAAATGCGCTACGCGACAAGGACCTATCGTCTGCAAAATCTGAAATCAAAGAGTTACAATCAATGATTGAGCGATATCTGCCTACTCGCTCCAAGATTGGAGTGCTGGATGCATATGTTGATGACGGAAAACTGTACTTGTCTGGCGCAATCTATAAGACAGTTGCGTTCCCAGAGGACATTTACGTGGACATTTTTGATCAGTCAGGCGAGAAAATTGACGAAATCCCTCTAAAGGACAATGCGTCTGGGCACTTTAACCAGGTACTGTCAAAATTGTATGGTCCTGGTGTATATGTTGCACAGCTGGAATATCACGAGCTGACAGTGTCTGATTTCTTTAGAATAGATTAATTTCTAAAAATATGTTGTAGAATAGAACATCATATCCCTTTTTGTTTAGAAAATAATTCCAAAAAATGTGTCAAGACCGAGAATAACTAATGCACTAAAGGGGTCTTTGGGGGAAATATACTACAAGGAATACTGCGATCAGAGGGGCTGGGCGTACATCTCACTTGAGAATCTGTATTTTATGAAAAACGACGAGTGGGTTTTCACATTCAAAAAAGGGTTTAACCGAATTCGAGTCAAAATCCCGCAAAACATTCGAAATGAGGTGGAGGCAATGATGCAGCCCACAAACGGTTCTGCACAAAACCCAAGCTTTGTCTTTGATTTTCTGGCATGCCGAGTAGGCACTCGCAAAAAATACTTTCCAGTGAACTATCCTGAAGAATTGTGCTGGGTTGAGATAAAGACAGGCAGAGGCACGTTCTCTGATAGCCAAGTCTTTGCCATGTCGCAAATAACACTCAAACTTGCAATATTCCAGATTGATGCGGTACTGGAGTCACCATTTGATGTGAACATGATCTATTTGATAAAATCTGGAAAAGAATGGCTTGCCGAATTTGAGATTCTGGAAAGACAGCTTGCACCAAGATTTGAAAACTCTGACTTACTATGACTTTCCCGTACTCTTGACAATGTTGAATAATTGCCGAACTGCCATCTTTGGGTGACTGACTGCCATCTTGATTATGCTGGCAAGACTGAAATCCGCCTTTATAAAATCCAAAAACTCGTCGATGCTGAGCTCCTTTATGATGTCTAGTTCCTTGTCCCATTCTTTGTCGGAGAGGCCAATCCAGCGAGTCTGGACCTTTGATGCCGACTCTATTTTTTTTTGGATTGCCTTTTTCCAGTTTCCCTCGTACGGTTTGAGGGATTTTTCTGACAGATCGCCGCTTAGAATTGCATTGGCTGCTACATCGCCTGCAACTCTCCCAAATCGTATTGCATAACGAATCCCTTCCAGCACTAGCGGGTTTGCCTGTCCAGCAGTATCTCCTACTAGAATCAAGTTGTCATAGACTGTCTTTCTTGACAGTCCGTCATTTGGAATCAACCCGTAATGAAATTCTATCTGTGTGATTTTGCCAAGCTTGGAAATTGGTCCGAGTTTTTTTTGCATTATCTGCTCTAGTCGCTCAGTTGGGTCTAGTGCGGATTCTGGCTTTCCCACACCTACTCCGATTCGCACAATTTTACCACCCATTGGGAAAATCCAAGCATAGCCTGCAGGAGAATAGTCCTGGCCAACCATGAGCCACCAAGTGTCAGGGTCTGCATTTTCCACCTCGACTTCGTATTCTGCGCCGGCACCAAACCTCTTCCACTGTGTCACTAATCCTAGTGACTTTGCAACCACGCTTTGAAATCCGCTTGCATCAATTACGATTTTTGCATGAAACAAAATCTCTTCCTTGTTTGATGTTGCGTGTAATGTTATTCCATGTGGACTTCGCGTTGCGTTTGTTACCGCAGTGCTTGTGTATAGTTCGACATCCTGCTTTCTTGCCTTTTCAGCAAGCCATCTGTATGTCTTTCGAACATCGAGCACAGCAGCCATTGGAGTATCGGATGATATGACGACCTCGTTTCCAGGCGAGCAAAATCCGTAATTTCTGACCGGATTGTAGCAATATTCCGGGATTTCAAATTCTCGTATGCTGTCCATCCAGGTAACCCCGCTTGTGCGAACAGTCTGTGCTATTGTTTCTTCTTTTTCCAGCAATGCCACACGGGCGCCTGTCTTTGCAGCAGAAAATGCGGCAGACGATCCGGCAGGACCTGCGCCCACTATAACAATGTCATAGTTTATCTCTCTGGCCAATGCAAACCGCAATAATCTGCAAATATTATGTTTTTACAAAACCAACCTTTTGAATTCCGGCGTCTTTTGTATTTGCTCAAAATCCACATCAGAGCGTGCCTTGTACTTGCAGGAAAAATCAAGGCTGATTGCCTTTTTTAGAACTTCGAGGCCTTCTGGTGTCTGGCTGTTTCGAACTAGGCTTGATGCCTTGTTGTATAGGGTCAGCGCGCTGTTTGGCTTGTCCTGCAATATCATGTTATAGCATGCGATTGCCTCTGGATATCTCTCCAAATAATGCAGTGCAAGGCCCTTGTTTATGAGGGCAAGTGAGTTTTTTGCCTCCACACTTAATGCCTTGTCATAGCATTGTATGGCATCGGAATATCTGGCAAACTTGCCCAAAATATTGCCCTTTTTGATCAGTGCTGTCACATGGAATGGCTCTAGCTGTAGCACTTGGTCAAATAATACAAGCGCTTTTTTGAAATTGCCAAGATTAAACTCGATGATTGCAGAATCGAAAATATCCAATTATTTTACTAGCTGCTTGCCTTTTTGATCGGCTGCACGCTCTTCATCAAATGTAGCCATGTGATCGGAATCGCGGTGCATGTAGCTGTGTACTTCGCCTTGCTTTTTTCTGCAGAACTTTTTGTGGATTGCCTCTTCTATTTTGAGCGTATCCTCGTTTTCATGGAACATTTTTTTTCCACAGTCTTTGCAGATTATCTCCGGCATGTAGCTGCTCAATCTTCAAATCTATTTATTTATTGTGTGGTAAATCATGCCATGGCAGAACTGCAAGCAGTCCCGTTTGTTATCTGGTGTGCCATTGCGGGAGTTTTCTTTTTGGTCACCGGTATATCATATCGCGCATATCTTGCCAAGAAAAAATCCGATCCTTCATTTTGATTTGGATAGGTATTCCAGTATTGCAGTATAGTCTAGGCTGCCAAATTCCTCTTCGGCGTCTTGATAAACTTGGTTTGCCTTTGTTGCCATGGGGAGATTTACTCCAAATGACTTTGCCGCCTCGTTGATTGTGTCAAGGTCTTTTTTTAGATTTGACAGCGTAAATGTCGGGGAATAGTCATGCTTTAGCATCTTGTAGGCCTTGTTCTCACTCATTCCCGTCTTAAAATAAGTCGAGTTGAGAATTTCCAGAAAAGTTTCAGGCTTTATTTTTGAGGCTCGCGCAAGCGTAATTCCCTCAGATATTGCCAGCGCAAGCATTGCTATCTGCAGATTCATTGCAAGCTTGACAGAATGAGCCGTGCCGTTTTGCCCCAGGTAAAAGACCTTGTTTGCAATGTCATTGAATAGTTTTTCGCATTTCTCAAATGTCGCCTTTTCTCCACCAACCATCATTACTAGGTCCCCTGTAATTGCAACGTTTGGGCCGCCCATGACTGGCGTGTCGCAAAATGGAATTCCTCTATTTGCAAATTCCTGGGCAATCTCTTTTGACGCTATTGGGTTTATTGTGCTCATGTCGCACACAATCAGGCCGTCATGCTTTCCACACGCAATGCATTCGTCCCCAAATGCAACCTTTCTTACGGCATCTGCGTTTTTTACAATGCTAAACACAACATCGGAATTCTCTGATATTTTTTTTGGTGAATCCACAATTTTTGCACCGTTTTCTTCCAATTCTTTTGTCTTGGACCTTGTTCTGTTGTATGCAGTAACCACATGTCCTCGCTTTAGGAGGTTGAGGCCGACTGCATTTCCCAGAAGGCCAGTGCCAACAATTCCTACTCGCACAAGAAAAATTGCAGCACTTGATTATTTGTGCTTTAGCGAAGCTCTTCTTCGGCTACCTTCCATTTGCCGCCCAACATTGGTGCAGTAAATGCCAGGTGTCCGATTACCTTGTCTCCTTTTCTGACTACGCCATAGTCCTGCTTTGACATTTTGAAGATTTTGTCTTTGGTCCTGTAGCCGCCCTCGATTACCTTGATTTTGAATCGCTTGCTTGCCTTGATTACCAGTTTTCTGGCAACCTGAACATCACCAATCCATGAAAACAGCTCAAAGGTGCCAAAGTTCTGAGTCTCTATTTCTTCACCATAGAGTCTTGCCTCGAATTTGAGTTTGTCTTTTTTTGCCTCCTCGTTTAACCAGTCGATTGCTTCTTGACCATGTCCCTTTTCTATGCCAAAGGTCTCTGAGTCCATCTTCATGTTATTGGTTCCACAGGATCAGCACTTATTCTATGATTATAAAAAAGGTTAAATGCAAAGTCAATTCAGATTAATCAATGCAGGGACTGACACTGCTTTTGTTACTTGGTATAGTTGCATCCACGATGTTTGGATTTGCACCTGTTTTTGCTCAAGAGGCACCATCTGAAGGTGAAATGACAGATGAGGAAATGACCGACGAAGAGATTGCTGACGAGGAAGTAACAGACGAAGAGGTTGCCGATGAGGAAGTAATGGATGAGACCATGGATGACACTATGGAAGAAACAGATGAAACAATGGATGACACTATGGAAGAAGAAATGCTAACCACTGCAGCACCTGTTGCATCTCCGCTACAGCAATTAAAGAGCGGAACAGACCCACATGAAATCCAATGTGGAGATGGAATGAAACTGGTCTTCAAGGCAAACAACTTTAGACCTTCATGCATCAAAGAATCAAGCTATGACATACTATCACAACGAGGCTGGGTATCTGCACATGATCCATCCCACGAAGAACTGGCAGGAATGGTAGAATCCATACCAAAAGATGAGGTAATGGAGGAAACCTCAGAAGAAACCGAGGAAGAAATAGAACTAGAAGAAGAGGTCGAAGTAGAAGAAAGCGCATCCTCTGGAAACGGCACAGAACCAACCCCGCAAAACCACACCATTGATCTTAGCGAATCCATGGAAATGGGCGCAAACTAATCCACAATTCTGTACAACAAGTTTTAATGCATCATAGATTAGTCTGACTCTTGGCTTGACTTTGGGTTGTCTACAATAAGCAAAAAATGGATTTGGTTTATTCCGCCCATTAACATAGCAGCCGAAGGACTACACACAGCAATTCCGCTTTTTGTGATTCATTTGGGTGGGGGAATTCGCGAAGTCTCTATCATGGTTGCAATTCATTACGGGGCAGCTGCACTAGGTTCTATTCTCTGGGGCAAAATTCTGGACAGGTATCATGCAAAAAAGGCAGTCTTGCTTGTGTCTTTTTCTGTAATAATCTTGTGCTGCATGTGGCTGTATTTTACAAATGATCTTGGGCCCCTCTATGTAGTGGCCCCACTATCTGGATTCTTTTTGACTGCGCGCAGTCCAGTGACTCAGATGCTGGTAATGGAAACTAGCATGAACAATCAGTGGGGCAGGCTGTTTGCTAGAACGTCTATTCTTTCCACGTTTGGCAGCCTTGGCGCAATGCTGATTGGCGCAGTGTGGAGCCTGTACTTTGATAGCAGGCAATATTTTGCAATATGTGCTATTGCAAGCGCAGTCGCATTTGGTATTAGTACGCAAATCAGCAAGACACACTTTCACATAGAGCTACACACGATTGCGCACTCGGTGCATGGCATCCAGCATGCGTTTGGCCACTTTAGGCTGCATCACCATTTTGTTTTTCCAAAAATCCCAAGCATACATGACTACAAGCACATTCTGTCTATCCTAAAGGGCAAAGTTTCACATGAGATTGGATTTTTGTTTTTGGCAAACTTTTTGTTTTATTTTGGAAGCAACATCTACTTTACGGCGCTGACTCCGTTTCTTAAAACGCTAAAACTCTCCGACTCGACTGTATTTACATTATATCTGATACAGACATGCATGATGGCTGCAATCTTTTTTGTAGCACCCAAAATAATCTCAAGGCTTGGCGAGGAAAAGGCAACGATGCTTGCGTATTTGCCAAGGATCGTGGGTGCTTTGGTTGCGGCATTTTTGTTCACAATGTTTTCTGGCCATGTCTTGTTGTCATTTGCAATGCTTTCGATGTGCCTGATGGTGGTCGGGTTTTCCATATTTACCACTGCAAACTCGGTTTTGCTCTTCAAAGCAATTCCAAAGGGCTTTGAAGGTACGTACTTGGGCGTGAACAGCTCCATGATAGGAATGGGAGTCTTTGGAGGTGCCCTGACTGCGGGATTTGTGGCTACGACCTTTGACTACACCATGACGTTTATTGCATCATCTGTTATCCTGCTTGGCTCTGTCGTGCTCTTTAGGTTCTATTTGCGCCACAGATTGTCGGAAAAATCTATTCACTAGTTCGCGGAAGCTTGCCTTTCTCATCAAAGGTGTTCTGTATTGCGGGATCCGCATTGCCGTATTTTATGGAAAGGTCCTTGTTTAGCTGAATCAGCTTTATTCTGTTTGTGGCAGATGACTTGTGGTATGCATCCCATGCGTCCTTTGTCTTGCCGCCAGAAGAAATTATCTTGTTGTATTCTGATTTTGCCTGACTTACCTTTTCCTGATGGTATGAGAACATTGCTTGGTATATTGGCTGGACATGTCCTGGCTTTTTGGAGACAAATTTTGCAAATGCGTTTTGCGAATTGTACTGCTCATAATCCTTGTTCATTCTGTTTACTTCTTCGGCCAGGCTTGCTTTTACTTTGTTTCGCAGTTCCTGCATTTGCTGCGCCTTGGTATTATCGATTGTTTTTCCTTCCTGCATCTGTGCTAGGATCTTTTTTGATAGTTCAATTTTCTTTAGCATCTCCATCATTGCAGGATTTTTCTTGATTTGATCAGTTGCCTTGATTTCTTCAGCAAAGCTAGGAAGAACTGTACCAATAATGACAAAAAAGCTCAGCAACACAGAACATGCAATCAGGTTTCTTGCCATCAATTCCACATGATGTTTGATTTTGTATTTAGCGCTTTGACAGGACTTGTACGTAATCCTTAAGTTCAGGAAACCGGCAAAACCACATCTAAAAATACGCCGCGATCGTATTTGTGGCATTGATCACAATTGACTGCCGTGAGGCAGAGCATCTCAAGCACGAAATGGCAGTGTTCGTATCTGACTGGCTAGGGGCAATCCCAACCATGAAGCTGCACGAATTCGTGCTTAGTACAATGGACGACAAGAAACTGGACGCAGAACATGTGGTCAAGGCAATAAAGGAGTTTTTTGCCTCAATAGGGGAAACCGCAAACTATGGGGTATTGCCAAAAGACGAGATAATTATGATAACGTCAATCCATGAGGGGCCAATAAAAAAAGAAAAGCCGGCAAACTCGATGTTCTCGTGCAGTCACTGCGGATACGTTACCCCATACGAAGTGTTATTGCAAAACCACATGAAAATGCATTATTTCTAATGAACCAGAAATCTGCGCCTAAGGCGGGGAATGCCAGATTCTAGGACAAAATCATACGGGGAAACAACACCCGATAATGCTTGGCAAAACTTACTGCCGCAGTATGTGTGTGGAATATGGTTCTCAGATCCAAGTTTGCCTGTCTTCCAAGTTTGTCGTATATGACTAGTCTGTATGGGTGTGGCAGCTCGCATTTTCTTGTAAAAAACCACAATGTCCCAAGAACTCCGACAAACAGTCCTGTTATGATCTTATCCAGCATGTTTTGTGGGGAAATTTTTGATATTTAGGATTGTCTTTTCTGGGAATTTCTTATATGGTATTGTGCCTATATTATACCATGGAAGAAAAAACAGACAAGGTCTCTTGCGAGTCATGCCCGCTTGACTCTATACCAAAAATGATTGCAAGACTCTTTAGGAAAAAATAATCTGGAAGAATCCTTTTAACTTGTTTTAAGAAAAGCTGAAAAATGGCAAATTCACTCCGACTAGTCTTTTCAAATTATGGATATATTGGCCTTGCAGGTGCAGTATTTACTGCAATGTTCATGGTGCTGTCTACACTATCAGAGTTTGTCTTCTTTGAGCCGTACTTTATTTTCTACATTCCAGATGATCGAATACTCAGCTTTGCACTGGTAATCGGGGTTTCTACCATGTCATCACTTGTTATACCAATGAATGTCTATTTGATAAAACTGGTGCAAAAGGTAAAGCGCGCAAGTGGCGGAGTTGTCGGTTCTATTATTGGTGCGTCTGCCGGAGCATGCAGTTGCGGGCCTGTGGGATTTTCAATAATATCGACGTTTGGCACAATTGGCGGAACTGCAACTGCATTTTTGACCACCTATGAGGTGCCTTTGAGGATTCTCTCGCTTGGAATATTGGGCCTTGCTTATTATCAAACAACAAGGTCGCTGCGAGACAATTGCAGTATTAAAAATTAGAACCGCCTGAATCATACATGAAGGGAAAGCCACGAGATAGGACCAAAGGAGGCTGGATTCAGGCCATTCTGGTTTGATATGGGACTGGTCTGATATCAGATGCTGTGTGTTGTATGTGGACAAACCTCAAATTAATATCTAGGCGTATTTGGTTTGCAAAAAATTAACTTGGCGTTTGACTTTTTTACGCCAGATTCGATATTAGAGTGGCTTTGATTATTCCAAAACATGACTGTGCTTTTTGTACCCACTAGGCCTTCAAAAAAGACCCTAGAGTCTGATGATGATTATCCCCAAGACTAGATCTTGGCAAATGCGCCGTCTGACGTAACTAGTTCTGCAAACTTTTCTGGGTGGATTATCTTTGAGAGTATCTCTATTCCAGTTATGGTTCTAATGCTTGGCTTGGAAAAGTACGAGTTTGCGTCTACTGCATACAAATTGCCTGACTTTACCGCCCTGAGGTTTTGCCATCTTGGGTTTTTTTGCAGATTAGATGTGCATTCTGATATGGCTCTTTTTGTGTCAAATCCGCACGGCATCATGATTATGATGTCTGGGTCTGCCGATACCACTTCGTCTAATGTCATTTTTCTAGAGTGCTCGCCGGTATTGCTTATCAGATTTGTGCCGCCTGCAATTTGCACCATCTGCGGAACCCAGTGACCCGACGTGAAAAACGGCTCTATCCACTCTATACATAACACCTTGGGCCTTGTGGCGTGGCTTTGTTCTTTGATGTGATTAATTCTTTTTTGGAGCGACTCGACTAGTGCTTTTCCCTGGCTTTCCCGGCCAATCTTTTTTGCAATTGCGCTTACGCTGGATATGATATCGTCGATATTGTGGGGATCAATTACTTCAACCTGCGGCCTTTTTTCTAGAATCTCTAGAGCTCGGTTCACCTCGTTGGTGTATGCAGAACACACGGCGCATGTTCCCTGGCCTATTATGAGGTCGGGCTTGGCATTTTTGATATTGTCTTCATGCACTAGAAAAATTGGAGCACCCGTCTTTGCAAGCTCGGTTATCTTGTCGTCGATTTGGCGACTAGTCATTGTCTCTGGATCAAAAACGGAGCTGATCACGCGCGGCTTTTGCCTTGCCTGCTCTGGGTAAAGACACTCGTGCGTCACACCGACCAGATCGTCTCCAGCACCAAGCTCAAAGACAAGCTCAGTTGCGCTTGGCAGAAAAGAGACAATCCTCATTGATATTATTACATCAAAGCTACAATATGTCGTTTTTGAGTAGCACCGCATCAACGAATCATGCTAAATAATACGCATCCCAAGATTATCTCGTGGAGCCAACTGCAGCAAACATTCGCAAATCCATAGAAAAAAACTGGAACGAGTATCTCTCAAAATATGGGAATCTGTTTTCATCCAGTTCAGTTTCTGGCTCCAGTCCGCCTTCCGTCTTTGTTGGATCTTTTGGTTACCCAAAGGTAGGTGTCGGCCCGATGGTTCCGCCAATCCACGGCGACACCAGCCTGCTTGATTTACCAGAGCGATGGCTTGGGAAAACCTTGGAGGAAATTGTAAACTTTAGACTGAATTTGGTTCGCGGAACTCAAAATGTTTCTGTGAGCAATCCACAAGGCCGATACATTGAGAATCTGCAGGAGCTAGCAATGTCATCGAACACGCCTGACTCTGAAATCACATTTTACAAAAACACCACGCCAACTACGTTTATTGACGGCGAGTCTGCCCCGTTTGGCCCAATTGGTGAGATAAAGTCGGCAAAATTCTCCGGCATGTCTGCATCAAAGCCAGTTGAGAAAGCATACTATGACAGGGACCTCAAGGCAGAAGACGCAGTTCTATCTTTGTATAATTCCGGAATAGAGATTTCAAAAATCCAAAAATGCTTTTCCATCGGAATGTTTGGCAAAGACCGCAAGCTAGTGCCGACACGATGGAGCATCACTGCAACCGATGATATCATATCAAAAAGTCTGGTCGATGAAATCCTGGACTATTCCCAAATTGACTCGTATCTTGTATTTACACACGAGCATCTGGGGAACCTGTTTTCCGTATTGTTGTTTCCGCACCGATGGATTTACGAAATGGAAGAAGCCTGGCACACAGACAGGGGAGAAATCGGATTTGGCGCAGATGCAGAAGACGCAAACGGACTGGGTCATTATCCAAGTATTGCAGGTGCATATTTTGCGGCAAAGCTTGGCATAGCGGAATATCTCTCAAAGAAAAAAAGGCAAGCCGGTGTCTTGGTTTTGCGAGAGATACAACCGGAATATGCAGTACCTGTTGGAGTGTGGCAGGTCAGAGAGGCAATCAGGGCCGCAATGAGTAAAATACCAACTTTGGTAGATACTCTAGATCAGGGGCTTGATCTTGCTTGCAAAAATATGAGTATAAGCAAAAACGAGTGGCTTGCCAAGGGAACTACACTAAAGATGCTCAAGCAAAAAACAATCACAGATTTTTTCTGATTCTATGGTTCGTATACTACGGATAATTCATACTTAATGGTTAAATCCATTTACGCGTAATTCCACTCATGAAACATGTCTACAACGATCAAGCAATCACTTTATTTTGTTTAGTAGACCAAGTTAAACTCCAAGGGGCAAACAAATAACATGGCACAAGCAAGCGCCCCACTACCGCCAGCGCCAGTTCTGATGACCTGCTTTGGTCACTGTGGAATTGGTCTTGGAGCAGAATCCTACCGTAGGTTGCTGCTTGATGTAGGAGCTGACCCATTAAAGCCGGTTCTCAAGGACACAAAGGACGAGTCCAGAATCCTAAAAAGGTACGGAAGCACCATACTCCGATTCCCAGGTGCATATACGGGTGGCGAAACCCCGCTTATTCCTAGGGCATTGCTAGTAGACCTGGACCCAAGGGCTGCAAATCTCATCTTACAATCATATCCGGATCTTTTTGCACTGCGCGACAAGCACGTAATCCATGGTGCCGGAGGCGCTGCAAGAAACTGGGCAGAGGGACGATCTAGATTCAAAAACGAAGTCACACAAAAATGGGACTTTGGAAAACAATTATCCGCATTATCGCCAGAACAAGTTCGAGGCTACACCGTTCCATTTGCAATGGGCGGGGGAACAGGCAGCTCTTTTGCATGCTCGTTTATCGAATTTATTAGAAGCAACACCAAGGAACACGCAACAATTGCGACACTGGGACTGTTGCCGGAATTCGGCTGGGACCCAGTCATACTGGAGGCAGCTGCAATTAACATTGTGATGAATCTGGAATACCAGATAAAATATTCCGACTGTTCCATATTGTTCTCAAACAAGCGACTGCGAGAGGTGGCACACAAGTACGAAAAACGAGTGGACAAGATTCCATCTATAATAGATGATCTGCCAAAGGAGCATGAAGTCGGATGGAAGGACTACAAGGGCATGAACCTAATTGCCGCAAACGCAATCTCCATGTTCATTTCCTCATTTGCAAGAGAAACAGAATGGGACATGTCCAATTACAGAACCTGGCTTGCAACAAAGAGACCCAAGTTTGCAATCCCGTGGGTCATACCTGTATTGCCAGACGAAGACCAGTGGAATCTCAACACCATTACTGGCAACAAGCACAACACCATGGACAGTATCATTGAGAATCTAAACAAAAAACAAGATGCAATATTGTTTGATGTTGACGAGACTGACATTCGCAACTATGGCGGACCAAAAGACTCTTGCTGTGCACTGGTTAAAGTAAAAGGAGAATTTGACATCAAAGAGCGCGAACTGCTCAAGAGAATAATCAAGGAGAGGTTTAACATTGAGGATTCCAGGATGATATTTGTCAAGATTCCAATCCTGGACAAAGAACAGGCAAACATCACAATTCTTGTCAACACAAAGGCAGTAGGACCAAAGGTGCTAGAGATTGCACGAGAGGCAGAAGAAGCCTGGGATGCATACAAGGACGAATATGGCAGATGGGGCCTGACCACTGAAGATTTCAAACAGTCTCTAATGGACGTAGTTCACCAGTTTAGCCAGTGAGGGTATCATGTCTGATTTTACCTATCTTGAGGAACTTGCCGGCCAGATCAAGGCAAATAGAAAATATCTTGCGCAAATAGAAGACGAACTCAAAATAGTAAACATGAAGCTGCACGAAATCCCGCTCAAAAAGCCAACAGAGTCTGCATTTGCAAAAATGATTGGAACAGAATATGACGACCAGCAGGCAAACCTGGAAAAAACCAAGGCAAATCTGGAGGCAAAAAAAGAGGAACTGTCCACATCCATCAAAGCCGACACTGCAAAATTCATCAACGACATGACGTCTCCAGAGCTGGTAATCCCACTTGATCCAAAACCTGTGTTCAAGGACGGGCGAGTCATGTATCAGTACAAGAACCAAACCAAGTTCCACAACCTCTTTGATTTTCTATCAGAGCTGTTGGGCCTTTCTGCACCGCTAGTTGTCAAGGATGTATTGTTGTCATCAACTGAGGTCATAGTCAAGGTCTCAAACGAATACGAGGCAAAACAGAAATTCATCAGCTCGATGAATGAGATCCAAAAGACGCTCACTATAAAGAAGAAATAATTAGTTTTTATTCAAACCAAGATTTCCTCTAATCGTTGCAAAACAAATCTCTGACATTTGCCATTATCATAATAATCAGCCCCGTTCTGTTTGCACTGGCGTATCAGCCTGACTCGTTTTCACTAAGCTGGAACCAAGGAAGGGGAGGCTGGCTTTTTGCAATGGCATTCATTGTGGCAGAGCTAATTGGAATCAAGACCATAGTTTCCCAAAAACGAGTCATAGCAACAATTCCATTTGCAACTGCAGTCTTTGCGTATTTGATAGCCCTTGACCATGGCCTCAGGCAATACATACAGGATGGCGCCCAATACTATAACGTAAATCTGATTCATTCCTGGACATGGCTTTGGGACTTTGTGATAATGGGTGCATTTGTAATTGCCGCCGTTACCATATTGTTTGGCAAAAGATGGATTAGAATTGCGCCGGCAGGACCGATTTTTCTGTGTGGCAGCGCAATTATTCTCTCACTCGACGCGTTTTTCCCGTACGACACACTAGGACCATTACAATATATAGTGCCGTATTTGGTAAAAGCAAACGTGGAGATAATCAAGTTCTTTGATCTGGGAACTGCGATTGCGCGAAATAACCTGATGTTTCTCAAAGGCGAGCATGGCTCCATGGCACTGCAGGTGTTTTGGCCGTCTGCTGGTGTGCACTCGGTCATCATCTATTCCTTGGTAATGATGGCGTTTTTGCTAAAGATGAACATTGCCCCAAAGCGCAAGGCAATGTACTTTGCAATAGGAATTGCGGGAACAATCTTTGTCAACATGATTAGGATATTCTCGTTGTCGCTGTTTGTCCTCAAGGTCTCTACAAATCCAGTCGAGTTTGAGGAATTTCACGGAATCGCAGGCGAGATAATGTTTCTGCCGTGGCTCTTTGCGTATCTGTTTGCGGTAACTGCAATAGAGACCAAGCGCATCAAAAAAATGGCAGCCTAGAAGAAATTCTCAATTGATCTTTGGCCAGTAATGTCGGACAATTCTGATATTCTAACGCCCAGCCTTCGCACGTTTTGGTCCTGATCAGCTAGGGCTTCTTGGAGCAAAATAACAGCAGTCTTTTTGAGCTCATCCAGGCTTGATGTTGGGTTTTTGAGCATTCTTGATTTTGTCTTGTTGGACAAATCAGACTGGACAAACTGGATTCCAACGGACTTGAACATTTTTCTGTGCTTTAGTATTGTTTCGTGCAGGTCTGCGCAAATCTCATCCAGTGCATCCGATAGAAAGGCCAAGTCCTTTGAATCCTGCTTTAGCGTTATGATCCTGGAATACTGCACAGCAGGCGCTCGCTCTGCCACTGGGTCATCGTCGATTCCTCGGGCGGCATTGTACATGTATGATGCAATTTTTTTGCCAAACATCTTGTTTAGGGTAAATACGTCAAGCCTTGCCAGATCCGAGATTGTCTTGATGTTTAGTTCTGCAAATTTTTCTCCAGTCACCTTGCCTATTCCTGGAATGTCACCTACATTTAGCTGGGCCAAAAACGACTCTGTCTTTTCCGGCTCTACTACAGTTAGTCCGTCTGGCTTTCTAAATCCTGATGCAATCTTTGATACAAGCTTGTTGGTAGAAATCCCAACCGTGCAAGTCATTTTCAGTTCGGCGCGAATCTGGTTTTTTAGCTGCTGGGCCAAGTGCGTGGCAATGGCAAAGCTGCCTTCTGATCTTTTTGTGACATCCAAGTATGCCTCATCGCGACCTACATACTCGAATACATCTGCATATGACTTCATTATCTCCATTGCCTTTTGCGAAATCTCTGAATAATATGGAAAATCCGCAGGCAAAAATGCAGATTCTGGAATTTCTCTTAGCCTTGCCTTTGCAAACTTGATTGGCATGCCGGACTTTACTCCATATTTTCTTGCAATATAGTTGGCAGTGGCAATTGCACCGCTGTCCCCACCCCTGTCTGAGAAAATGCAAACGCAGACTGGCTTGGTCTTGAGTGTTTGGTTTCTAATCTCCTCGCACTGGGCAAAAAAATAATCAAAGTCAATGTGAAATATCACCCGCATGAATATCATTGCGCAAAAAATCCTTATTACAATATCGGCAAGCTGAGTCTAAATAACAGATTTTGCAGATATTCTCATGGGATATCCACTGGTTCCTGACGAAAAAGGAATCAAAATCATCGCCCAGGAAATGGAATCCGAGAAAATGTACTATTGCTATCACAACAACAAAGTCATGCTGGTATACAAAGACGAGCAAGAATTTCTCAACTGTTACGAAATAGAGGAAGAAGACATCGTCTCAATAGTAAAACAGTGCAAAAACCCAGACGAAATAGAAAAAACAATCCAAGATTATTTGGCCAAAAACAACTTAAGCATTAAATAAAAGCAAAAGGGCAACATAGCAAATCATGAGCGAGTCTGACAAGCCAACCGAAGCACAAGAAATTTTGGAAGAGTCACAAAAGATTCGAACAGACGAGGACGAAAACGCAAAAAAGACGCGCGACGTGATTTTTGTCGGCATAAAGCCTATCATGACCTATGTCACAGCAACGCTTACTCAGCTTTCCACTCAACCAGTCGTAACAATCAAGGCTCGCGGACAGAGAATCACGCAGGCAGTGGATGTATCCCAGATGATAGTAAAGCGCATGAACACTGTGGGATATTACATCAAGGATGTTCGAATTGCGTCTGATTCACTACAATCCCAAGACGGCAAGACCCGAAACGTATCCACAATAGAAATTGATGTTTCAAAAGAGTAATTATTACAAATTATCCGTAGTCGGCGGAATCATAATTATTGCATCCCTTATCATGTTTCAGAATTTCAACTCGTGCCCCGCAAGGCAATTCTCAATAATAGACGAGATAATCCAGTACGAGTCTGCCATGGACTATTCAATGTGCGTGTCGTTGGCAGAAAAAATCCAGACCCTAAACGCGGAATGTCCGTCTAACCTGGAAACCTTGCAGTGCGGCTAGAGCACATCCAGCAGAAAAGTTACCCCAAAGTAAACCAGGACAGCATTGATTCCAACCATGAATATTTTGTAGGATTTCCCGGAAAGAAACTTTGTGCTTTTTGCAGATGATGCCGAGACAAAGGTCAACCATGCATAATCCATCCAGATGTGCAATGCAAACATCACTAGGATTCCCCAAAACGACCATAACACCATGGCATCCAAAATCAGCTTGACTCCAATTGTAAACCACCAAACCAAAAAGAACGGGTTGAGGCCCGTAAGCAAAATACCGGTGAACAACGGTCCGTACTTGGAGTCTTTTGTGACTGCTCCACTCAGTGCTGATCTTAGCTGCAATGCGGCAAATCCAAAGATGCTTGCCGCACCGAGTATTGTTATTATGATTCGAAATTGCGGAAAACCCTCGATCGTCAAGACCCCCAGGCCAATCAGCACCACAAGTGGCAGCTCTACCATGGTATGGCCTATGGCAATCTTAAATCCAGCAAGCCTTTGCCTCAGGCCGCTTGATATTGTGGAGGCAAAAAGCGGTCCTGGCGCCATCACTCCAGAGGCAGAAACCACGATTACTGTGGCAAAAAACGCAAAAAATTCTTGCATCTAGCCGTACATAGAGTCGCGTAGCGCCCTTGTTTCCTTTTCTGTTTCCTTGATCTGTTTTTCTGCTACTTCGGCCTGCTTTCTCATTATGGATAGATCACATGAGACTCCCGGCAGAATCTTGGACATTGCCATGCACAAGTCAGCACTAGAGCCAAAGTCGGGGCCTGCCTCGTCCACGTTTACCAAAACAACGATGACGTTTTGGCCGTGCAGCATTCCCTGGTTTAGCAGCTCTCCTGGAATTCCAGGGATGGTACCGTTTTGGAGTACTATCATTCCGGCCTGCTTTATTTTCTCTCGCGCCTCTTGGGTGCTTCCGGCAGCGATTGTTTGCTTTTTGTCATTGTCTGCCAGGTTCATAGGAGATGAGCTGACTACCAAAGAGCACTTGTGCTTTTTTGCCCACAGCAGCATCATTTTTGCTATAGCTCTGTGGTATGGCTCGTTAATTGTCAGATATGATGAAAACACTCCCACCTTTAGTGATGGGTTGACATAGATTCTGGTTGCATAGCTGGGAACCCCATCCTTTAGTATTGATACTGTTGGAAAATCATACGAGTCGACAAATCCGACCAGTTCATAATTATTTCCATGCATCAGCGACTCGCTTGCTATTGCGCTGGTAAATCCAACTGATGGAAAGCCGTCGATGAGATATCCGCCCTCTATGCTAATTGGCTTGGTCTCCTTGACCCATAACTTTGGAGCCATGGTGTATTTTTGCGAAAAATCACTGATATACTTTGTCAATATTTTGGCCTAAAGTGAAGTACTAACACGGTATAGTCTTCTGATCCTGGCATGTTTTTCAGGTATCTGGTCAGAAAAAGGGATTTTGTGGCTGATTCTGATTATGTCTGCTTTGTAAAGACGTCACTTGGAATTTGGCAAATTACCGACTTTGTCTTTTTTGCAAACTAATTCGACTGAATTTTGTGCAATGTGGACAAAAATAGTGGGATGGTATTACTGTATTAGGGATCACGGCGTTTCCAAAACTGGTATTATCGGCAAAACCTTATCAAGCTAGGACTAGTTTGAAAACTTGGCAAGGAAATGGCACTAGTACAAGACAAAATCACAATAATGGCGTCTCAGGATATTACTCCAGAGCAGGCAGAGCGATTTGAGGTAGAGTGCGGTTTTTGCTCCAAGCTTATTGCAGTTAGAAGTCTTGAGGCGCACATTATGGCGTTTCACTCTAGAGAATACTAGGAAAACTTTTTGTGATCTGAATATCTGATTTTGCGGGATTTTTCGTATTTTCCAAGGTCAAATGATTCCAGCCTGATTCCCTGGCCTACAGTTACTTTTGTCTTTGGTATCATCACGCCGTCGTTTTCCTCTAGGTCAACAATGATGCTTTTTCCGCCAAACTTGGGCGTCTGCGTGTTTGCAGCAAGTATTGGGATTCTGTTTTCTAGTGATCGTGTCTGGCAGTACAGGTGCCATGGGTAGATTCCGCGCCGAACAATTCTTGCAGGCGAGAACAATACCTCTGCCCCCTTTTTGACCAGAGTCTCTGCGACATCGGAAAACACCATGTCATAGCAAATTATTACTCCAAACTTGCATTTTGTTGAAAATATTTTGGCCTCGACTCCTGGTTTTATGTCGTCTTTTTCATAGTCAAACGGATGAATCTTGTCCTGGACTCCGATAAACTGCCCAGTGCCGTCAATTACTGGCGCAGAGATGGTCTGCCTTGAGCCAGATTTTGTGTAAAATGCGCCTGCAATAACACTCATGGAGTATTGTTTTGCTATTTTGGCAAAGGGCGCAAACGTAGCCTCAAAGTCGTCTATTTTGTTGTCTGTCAGGTATTGCTCAGGCAGGCACACGACGTCTGCCTCGTTTTTGCCTAGGCGCTCTAGGAGGTGCGATGCCTGCTTGATTCCCTCTTCGTTTGTGCGTGTTGCGACGGTTTGCGCTATGCCCAGCTTTACCATTTGATCATTGCACAATAACGACCAAATTTAAGCCCAGATGAATGCGACAAGATTTTTCATAGCATTACAAGAATTTTGTTAAGCCAGTCAACTAAACTTGTCTATATTTGATTAACAAACCTGTAAGGCAACAAACTCTATTGGTTCATATCAAAAAGGTAGAGATCTACGGCTTCAAGTCATTTGGATTTACAAATACCACAGTCGGCTTTGAGCCTGGTCTGGTGTCAATATCTGGGCCAAACGGATCCGGCAAGAGCAACATTCTGGATGCGATCATCTTTGCACTCGGCGAGAACAAGCCAAAGATAATGAGGGTGGACAAGCTTCGATCACTGATCCACGACATAGAAGGAAACAAGCGCGGAACCAAGATGGCGCGAGTCTCGTTGCACTTTGATAATTCTGATAGAAAAATCCCAGTTGATTCTAACGCAGTTGTAATTACTAGAGAGATGGGAGAGGACGGCGAAAATGTGTATTACCTAAACCAAAAACAGACAAACCGAAACCAGATCCTGGATTTACTTGAAGTGGCAAATGCCAGCCTGAACCAGCTAAACGCAGTCCAGCAGGGAACAGTAACTAGGATTTCAGAGTTTACAGCAGAAGAAAAGCGAACAGTAATTGAGGATTTAATCGGATTAGCATACTTTGATGAGAAAAAATCCGAGTCCATAAAACAGCTAGAGGATGCCGACAGAAGACTCGAAGTGGCTTTAGCAAGAATGGATGAAATCAAAAAGAGAATCGATGAGCTGGAAGCAGAGAGAAACCAAAAACTCAGGCACGAATTCATCAACTTTGAGCTTGGACGGCTACACGCAATCTCGGCTTCTAACAAAATGAAGGCAATCCAGGTGGAAAAAGTATCCAAAGAGCGCTCCATGCATTCGCTGGTCTCAGAATCCAAAAAGCTAGACGAAGAACGTGCTCTGGTCAAAAAGGAGATCTCTGAGCTGGAATCGCAAAAATTCACATTCATGAGTGAGGTCAACGCCTACAACCAGGCAAAGGCGTCAATTGATTCCGAGTTATCCAAGGCAATGCAGGTCTACGAGTCAGCCAACACTGAAACCATAACAAAATCCAGAAGAATAGAGCAAATCAATGCAAGATTACCTATTGTAGCATCGGACCTGGAATCACTCCACCAAGCCCGACTAGACATCGAAGCCCAAAGCACAGAACAAAAAGCAATGCTGTCAAAAATCAGAGAAGACAAAAACCAGATCTATGAGCAGATAAAGTCAGTCGAATCGGAATTATCAACAGTATACAAGCAGCAATCGCATGCAATATCGCAAAGAAAGGAAGTCGACACCAAAATCCAAGGACTGACGCAAAAGCTAAACCACGCCAAGGTGGAATTTGCAAAACTGGAATCCGAAATCAACGATTCCAAATCCAAAATAGAGTCAAACAAAAACAGACTGGCAGAAATCGACTCTGAATCTATCAAGCTTGCAACACTAAAGACAAGACTAGAGTCTATAATAGAAAACCACAAGGCAACAATTTCAGAACTGCGTGGGAGAATCTCAGAGCAAACAGGAAAACACGGCAAAATAGAGCACGACATTGACGAGCTAAATTTCATCTTGGAAAAAGCCGCAAAGGCAGCTGCCCAATATGATGCAAAAATCAGAGTAGTCAAAAGCATAATGCACGAAGATTATACCATTGCACACCTCAAGGAACACCGAGAGGAGCTAGGAATAGAGGGCCTAGTATACGAGATGATATCCTGGGACAAACAATACGAGCGCGCAATTTTGGCTGCAGCATCGGACTGGATCAAGTCATTTGTAGTGCAGGACTTTGGAACACTGATTAGTCTTGCAGAGGTGGCGCGAGCAAAGAAACTCCCCAAACTCAAAATCATTCCACTGGAGGCAATCCCCAAGTTTTCGCTGACTGTGCCAAAAGACCCAGACGTGCTTGGAGTTTTGTCTGATTACGTAAAATGCGATGCAAAATACGCACCGCTACTGACGTTCTTGTTTGGCAATGTGTTGTTAGTAAAAAGCCAGGATTCCGCACTGCGACTATCAAAGTCTGGCTACAAAACCGTAACAATTGACGGTGAGTTCTTTGAGGCAAAGGCATCCGCAGTGGTAATTGACATCAACTCCAAGATATCAAAGGTCACAAAAATAATCTCAATGAGCACCTCAGTTGAAGGCCTGCACCAGTCAATATCACTGCTCAAAAAATACATTCTCAAAAAACGTCTTTCCATCAAAAAAGTAGACGGAATCATCCAAAACTATAGAGAGCGACTCTCAATATCCGAGACGGGCCTTGCAAATGCAGACCTCAGCTATTCAGATCTGAAGATAAAGGTCTCCACAATAGAAAAGACAAAATCACAACTAGAATCCAGAATCAGCCAGCTAGCAAGACAAATTGAAAAAATAACATTGGACCACTCCAAGGAGGAATCCCTGATTGCATCACTAGAGGAGAGAATAACATTAATGCACGAAAACTATGCAGACGGGGAAAACCACAGAATTGCATCAGAGCTGAACAGGCTAAATGAGAAACGATCTGAGCTCATGGCGCGCCAGTCTAGTATTGTAAATGATCTGCGAGAAAAAGAATCCCAGCTAGCAACACTATCTGCACAAGAGCTGGGAGAGAAGACAAAAATGCAGAACCTGCGAGAAGAACAATCCTCACTAAACCATGAAAAGCACGAAATAGAAATTCGACTAGGCCAAATAGCCAAAGACAAGGAATTGGCAAGCCAAAACCTAGTCAAACTGCGTGAAAAAGAGCAAAATCTTATCGCAACCTCTGGCACGTCAATATCAAAACTGCAGGAATTCGACGACAGGCTGTCACTGCTAAACGAAAAAGAAAGGCTGGTAACGCGAGAGATAAACGCGTTGGAGCGCCAGTCAGATTCGCTTTCGCGCGATATTCGAGACATAATAGAAAATGAGGCAAAAATACAAAAGGTCTTAGAAAAATACGGCTATCAGGAAATAACAGAGACATTTGAGGTGGACTCTATGCTGTCTGCATTAGAATCAGAGATGAATTCGCTGACATCAAAGCTGAACGCAACTGCGCCACAGACTTTTGTAGAGATATCAACTGGTTATCGCTCCATGTCTGATAGAAAGAACGAGCTGGAAGAAGAACGAAACGCCATAGTGCGATTCATAGAAGAAATTGACAAGGACAAGCGCCAGACATTCTTGGAGGCATTTGACAGAGTAGACAAGGAAATCCGAGATGCATTCCACACCATGACAGGTGGTGAGGCCTGGCTGGAGCTGCAAAACGAAGACGATATCTTCAATTCAGGAATATCATATCTAATACAATTCCCAAACAAGCCAAAAAGAGAATCAACGTCAATTTCTGGTGGAGAAAAGACGCTTGCGGCAATTGTGTTTGTGCTGGCTTTGCAAAAGCTAAAACCGTCTGTATTCTATTTGTTTGACGAAGTGGATGCGCACCTGGATGCTCCAAACTCTGAAAAACTAGCCAAAATAATAGAGCAGCGCTCTGCGGGAAGCCAGTTCATCATGGTGTCTTTGAAGGATTCTGTTGTGCAAAAGGCCAAGCTGATTTACGGCGTCTTTCCAAAGAATGGCGTCTCGCATGTTGTAACATACAAGGACAAGCGCATGCCGTCAATTACAAGCTAGTTTTTTCAAATATTATTTTGCGAAATCGGGGGTGGGTTATGCGATATTTTCCATTCTAGTTTAACCTCCGTAATACCAGTGTTAAATCACAACACCACAAATTACGCACAAAACTGCCTAGTTCATGCATAATTCTACAATTCCAAAACTGCCTAGTTCTGTCTAGTTATGGTATGTGGATCTTTTTCTCTCTGGTAAGGTTATTTGGGTCAGGCTCTGATATTGCATCAAGCAACGCCTGAGTATAGGGGTGCTTTGGGGAAAACAAGACATCATCGATTGGGCCACTCTCTACTATCTTACCCCTGTGCAAAATGGCGATTTTTTGCCCAAAATACCTGGCAGTTGCCAAATCATGAGTGATATACAAAAAAGAAATGTGGTGTTTTTGCCGCAGCTCGTTCATCAGCTCAAGTACTTCGGCTCTAATTGAGACATCTAACATCGACACCGGTTCGTCAGCAATGATCATCTTTGGTTTTAGCACCAATGCTCGAGCCAAAACAATTCTCTGCCTCTGGCCGCCTGATAACATGTGCGGATATTTTTCCATTATTTCTTCTGCCGGCTCTATCTTTACTTCGTGCAAGACTTGTCCAACCATCTCCTGCCTTTCTTTGGAATTGCCAATTTTGTGGATTTCAAGCGGCTCTGAAATTATGTCCTTTATTTTCATTTGCGGATTGATGGAATCGTACGGATCCTGGTACACCATCTGGATTCCCATTCTAATTTTTTTGAGTGACTGTACATCATTAGCAATCTCGATACCATCAAAGATTATCTTGCCGGAATCAATCGGTATTGCGTGTAAAATCAGTTTTGCAATTGTGGACTTGCCAGAGCCGGACTCGCCTGCCAAGACCAACGTCTCTCCTTCTTGTATGGAAAAAGAAACATCGTCCACTGCCTTTACCAGAGAGACTTCTTTGCCAAAGAAATTCTTTTTTGAATAATGTTTTACCAGATTTTCAACTCGCAGAATTTCACTCAAGTATTATACAATACAGAAATTCAGTATATCAATATGCGCGGCCAAAGATTGCGTTTGTAACACTTGTGCCCTTGCAGTACACGCATTTTCCAGAGTTTTGCGCATCAAACGGAATCACTCTGATATCTGCCATGGTGTCTTCTTTGATCTTTTCCTCGCATTCTTTTTTTCCGCACCATCCTGCATCAACAAAGTTGCCAGATTCGATAGCCGCTCTAAACTCGGAATATTCTGATGTTTTGATGGTTTTCTCTGAGAGTAGTTTCTTGGCTGCTTCAAACATTTCATCCTGGATTTTCTGCAAAATTCCGTCAATTTCCGATGATATTTTGTCCATCGGAAGGTCCAGCTTTTGCTTGATGTGGCGTGTTGCATACATGACTTTGTTTTTGTCAATGTCTTTGGGACCGATTTCTATTCGCAGTGGCACGCCACGCATCTCCCATTCGTTATACTTGAAGCCGGGCGTTAGTTGGTCGCGCCTATCCACATGGACTCGCAAGCCCTTTTCCTTGAGAATTTTTTCTACCTTGTCTGCTTCTGTATTTACTCGATCTGCGTCTTTGTCATTATAGTATATTGGTACTATGACCACCTGGATTGGCGCCACTCGCGGAGGCAACACTAGGCCCTTGTCATCGCCGTGTACCATTATCATTGCGCCAATTAGTCTCCATGACACCCCCCAAGATGTCTGCCATGCAAATGTCTCGGCGTTATTTTTGTCCAAGTATTTTACTTCAAACGGCTTTGAGAAATTCTGTCCTAGAAAATGTGATGTGCCCATTTGCAGCGCCTTGCCGTCCGGCATTATTGATTCCATAGTAGTAGTGTATACCGCTCCTACAAACTTTTCCTTGTCGCTCTTTTTGCCGGTAATTACAGGAATTGCCAGTTCCTGCTCTACTGTATTTTTATAAATTTCCAAAATGTCAAGCACTTCTTTTTCTGCCTCTTCTTTTGTTGCGTGCACTGTGTGGCCTTCCTGCCACAAAAATTCCGATGTTCTCAAAAACGGCTTTGTTGCTTTTATCTCTGCTCTGAGTGCAGTGTTCCAGAAATTGATTTTCAGCGGTAGGTCGCGCCAGGACTGGATCCACTTTGAATACATTGAATATGCCAGCGTTTCAGAAGTTGGGCGCAGTGCTAGCTTGTCGCCAATTTCGTTTTCGCCTGAATGAGTAACCCAGAACACCTCCGGGGTAAATCCCGCAAAATGGTCCGACTCTTTAGCTAGTAATGATTCTGGAATTAGTACTGGCAGGAATGCATTTTTGTGTCCTGTTGCCTTGAATTTTTTGTCCAGTGTTTCTCGAATGGATTCCCATATTGCATAGCCGTCTGGCCGCAACACAATCAATCCCTTTACTGGCGCATAGTCTGCAAGCTCTGCCTTTAGCACCACCTGCGTGTACCATTCAGAAAAGTCGTCCTTTTTTGACACTGTGATTCCAGGGCTTTCCTTGCTCAACGGTTTTGTGACTGGATTCTTGGTAAATGAGCGTTTCCTAGTTGTTCTAAAGCCTCATTCCAAGAATCTAGAATGGCTAGTCCGTTTAAATCGAAATGCTTAGCTTGCCCTTACATGAATAAAACTATTGCAGCACTAGCGGCAATACTTTTTGCAGTAGGTTTCTCCTATGCACATGCAGAAGAGTCTGAAAAGGAATCTTTTGCATCTGCACTAGAAGAAACACTCGGACACCTACATGCACTTGAGCTGAATCTGAACGAGTCCAATTCAGAGCTGGCAAGGACCCATGCAACGCACCCAATTGCGGAGCTATACGAGTCCATGAAGCCGGAGCTGCAAGAACATGATGCAGACTTTGATGCTGCCTTTGAGACGGCACTGTCAGAGCTTGCAGACAAGACAATAGATGCCCCAAGAGAAGAAGCACAGGCAGCAATTGATGAGATGAAGTCTCTGGTTGAAGAGGCAAGAACCCTAGTTGTTGGGGACGAGCTAAGCTCGGATCCAAACTTTAGGCTTGCCTTGGTTCGAACATTAGTAGAGACTGCCGGAGCAGAATATGCAGAGGCAGTCGAGGATGGCACCATCACAGAGATGGTGGAATACCAGGACGGCTCGGCATTTGTCTGGCGTGCACAGCAAATCTTTTCCGAGATAAAGGCTGATCTTCCAGAACACGAAGCAGAGGAAATCGAGGAATTCTTTGCAGACCTGGATTCCGCAATAAAGGACATCGCACCAATAGAAAATGTGCAAATCTATGTTGAGGGAATCGAGCACGAAGTAGGAGAAATCCTAGGAGATGAATCCGAAGAAGGCGGACTGCATGCGTACTTTGAGGGAATCGAGCACCACCTAGCAGAGGTCAAAGAGACCTATGCGGATGGAGACTCTGATGCCGCGCTCGCACATGCAACCAAGGCATACTTGGATAATTACGAATTCCTCGAGGCTCCAGTTGCTCAACAAAACGAGGAACTCATGGAGGAAATCGAAATCATGATGCGAGAGGAACTCCGCGACATGATAAAGGCTGGCGCACCTGCCGATGAGATAAACTCACAGGTTGATGCAATTCTAGTCAAGCTAGAAGAGGCCGAAGCACTACTCCCAATGGAAGAATCTGAGGAAGGACATGAAGAAGAACATGAAGAAGACCATGATGTGATGGCACCACTAAAGCAGGTCGAATCTGGTGTTGCACCAGAAGAGGTCCAATGCAATGGTGACATGGTATTAATCATAAAGTCATCGACAGGCTCTCCTGCATGTGTCAAAACATCTACTGCAGACAGACTAGTACAACTTGGCTGGGGAACCAGACAATAATTTCTCTTTTTTACTTATTTTTTTAGCGGTGCGCCCTTGCACAAAACCTTGCCCATGACTCTTGACTGAAAATTGGGGCACACAAAGCACTGGATAAATCCAACGTCTGATTTCAGAACTGGGCAGTTAACATATTCTTGCTTCATTCGCTTGAGCATCTTTGGGCTGACTCCTTTTAGCTTGAGTTTGCCCTTGTCGTCCATCATTCCGGATGCCTTGAGCTCTGCCTTGATTTCGTCGCCTAGCTTTTGGGATTTTTCTGCTTCCTTTACTTCGACTTCGAATTTGTGTTCAAGCTCGTCCATTGAGTCAAATTTTGAGTGCCATGATTTAACGGTAACGTTTGCGATCATAAAACAGACTTCAACTTTTATATTGATAGGTTTGAGCCAAAAAACTAGAAAAAATTGCTTGCCATTTTTGACGTAGAAGGAGTTCTCTTTGACGCTGAATACCTGCCGATTCTCGCAGAAAAAATAAACAAGCAGGATGAAATCTGGGCAATCACCAGAAAAGGAATCCAGGGTTTGATAAACTGGGAGGAAGGCCTGAGAACCCGAGTCGAGGCACTAAAGGGGCTCAGCTATGATACATGCAAGGAAGTGGCAGACGAATTGCCAATAATGACTGGCGC
The DNA here is from genome assembly GCF_002787055.1 of Candidatus Nitrosotenuis aquarius. Taxonomy (NCBI): domain Archaea; kingdom Thermoproteati; phylum Nitrososphaerota; genus Candidatus Nitrosotenuis; species Candidatus Nitrosotenuis aquarius. The sequence continues at coordinate 613,715 of NZ_CP024808.1, read as the reverse complement.
AGCAGAGACGTGCAGGGCACTCAAGGCGGCAGGCTGGAAAATAATGGCAGTCTCTGGCGGATTTACAATTATGACTGACAGGCTAAAGGAGCAGCTGGGCCTCGACTATGTCTATTCTAATGAGCTGATATTCAAGGACGGAAAACTGGACGGAGTAAAAATCAACGTAACATCAGACAAGGCAAAGTCAGCCAGAATTAAAATCGCCGAATGGAGGGAAAACAAGGAAAACATTGTGGTAACAGTTGATGGCGCAAATGACCTGACACTGTTTGATATCTGCGGCCTTGGCGTGGCGTTTCGCGCACAGGACATAGTCAAGGACAAGGCAGACAAAATTATAGAAGAGAAAAATCTAACAAACCTAATTCCAATTATTAATGCAAAGTACAACTTGGACTTGGAGCTGCAAATAGCGTAAACTCCAAGTTCTATGCATAGTCAAATGTGTCAAATGTGTCTGGCTTGAATCCCCTGTGCTCAGATAGGTACCTGTCTAGCTTTTCAAGCTGGATGCAGATTGCTGCATCTGTCTTTGCATGTCCATAGATTTGCTCACGGACTGCCCTTAGGGATTCTTCGTTTAGATTTGCTGGCATCATGGGGTATAGTATGATGCCGGATCATCTAAAGATCTTGCAAAATTATCCGTTCAAAACAAACGCACTGGGGTTTGCGCAAACAAATCAAGTTAAATTACAAATACAGTACCGGGTCTTGTGCTGCAAATAATTCCAGTACCAGTAAAATCTGATATCAAAAAAGGAGACGACCTGGCAAAGATTTTTGCATCCAACTTCAAGGATATGGAGGACGGCGACATTATAGTTATGGCGCAAAAAATAGTATCAAAGCAGGAAGGTAGGGTAGTCGAGCTTGCTCAGGTAATCCCCTCTATTTTGTCTGTGGGCCTAGGTGCTGAATACAACAAGGACCCAAAACTAGTGGAGGTGATATTATCAGAGGCAAAAAGAATAGTGCGCCTGGAATCTGGAATTATAATAACAGAGACAAGGCACGGATTTGTCTGCGCAAATTCAGGAGTAGACGAGAGCAATCTGCCTCCTGGGTTTGCATCAATGCTTCCAGAAAACCCTGACAGGTCTGCATCAGAATTTGCCCAAAAAATATCTGCAAAGTCGGGCAAAAAAATAGCAGTCATAATTTCCGATACCTTTGGCAGGCCGTTTCGGGAAGGCCAGACAAATGTGGCAATCGGTGTGGCAGGGATAAAACCGCTTGATGACTATGAGGGAAAGGCAGACACGTACGGCAGGACCATGCGGGTAACCAAGATAGCGCAAATAGATGAGCTATGCGGTGCGGCCGAGCTGGTAATGAAAAAGACAAAAAACTGTCCGTTCGCTGTAATTAGGAATTTTGAGTATGACTCATCGGACGATACAATCCAAACGCTGATTCGATCCAAAAATACAGACCTGTTCCGATAATTCTACAAAAGATTATAATCATTACACTAAAAATTTAGTTGGTTTGGGGTACATCAAGGCAGAACTGCACTGCCACAATTCATTTTCAAATTTTCATGTGGGCGAAGACGACGCGCCGTTTGACTGCAACATCACAATACCACAACAACTAGAGCGAGCCCATGCACTGGGCCTTGACGCACTGTTTGTAACAAACCACAACACACTAGATGGCTATTCGCAATTACTCCAGTACAAAAACGACCATTCCAAGTACCGGCACATCCAGATTTTCCAGGCAGAGGAAATCACCACAAACACAGGAGCGCACGTAATTGCATATGGAATCCACAAGGAAATCAAGGCAGGACTACCCTTGGAAGAAATCGTAGACCAAATAAGAAAACAGGACGGGATTTCGTGCGCGCCACACCCGTTTAGCCTGCTTGATGCACTGCGTAATGATGCGTCAAAATGCGACATGATAGAGGTCTTTAACAGCAATAATGTGGATATAATATCAAATGCAAGGGCTGCCCAGTTTTCACTAGAGCACAACAAAATTGGCGTTGCGGGAAGCGACTCGCATGTTTTATCCACACTTGGCAGGTGCGTCAATGTAATAGAATCGGAAAACACACTAGATGACGCACTATACTCGATGCGGCACAACAAGATTGCAATCCACCAGACTGGATATGCAAAAGAGCAGGAAACTCTGGAGCACATCAAGTACAAAATCAACAACTCCAAGGACTATCTGGCAGAATACATCCGAGAACACTATCCAAACTCGCAATGGATGATGTCGCTGTTGCTCAAAATGTATGACCTAAACCAGAACAGCTACATGTGGTCGCTTGTGTACAAGCTGGCGGTGTATCTGATGAAGCGAGTATCAAATAAAATAAACATCCAAGGATATGATGCATCAAAACTCCATGATCGAAATCTTGCGACGATGCTGAAAATGGCAATCTGAGTAAATCTTTATCAGTCAGACTGGGCTGTTTCTTCCATGGAAGTTCAACAAGCAGCTGAGAAGCTACTAAAGCTTAGCCCGTCAGTTCGAGTTGTGACTATCTGTGACATGAATGGCAAGGTCCTCTTTTCGGCTCGTTCTAGTCGTGTCAAGTTGCTTTTATCAAAACAGGAAAGCAAAATGTCACTGCAAAACGCCGCGCGCGCATGGAAGGTGCGAAAAAAGCTGGAAAAGAAGCTTGGCGCATGCAAGTATGTCTTGGCCGAATATGGTAGCGTAAAGAGAATTACGATGCCTGCTGGTCCAAACCACCTACTGTTCATCACGACGACTTCTGCATTTGACCACAAAAAAGTGGTAAATCGAGTAAGGACTTTTCGTTAGAGTCCATCTCTTCCTTTTTGTTATGGCTGCCTAGAGTTTTCTTCTGCCTGTGCCGCGACCAGTACCTACCCACATTCCCTTTGAGGATGCAGTTGTCGTACTTGCAACATCGCCGAACTTTATTTTTGCAGTGCCTCTGCCCATAGAGATGTATTGGTCTTTGGCTGCCTGTTTTTGTTGTTCGCTGTATTGCTTAAACGCAGGACCCGTCCAGTTGTCTTCTTTTTTGTCTTCTACTCTTCTTGATGTTCCTCTGCCGCCAATTCGTATGATTCCCATAGTCAGTAAAGTAAGGCGATTCAAGCTAATAAGATTATAGGAGAATATGCCCCATTATTTTGCAAAATGCGATTAGCTGGCACTAAACACTCGGAAAATTCTAAATAGATTTTAATATGCAAATTTCTCTTTTTACAATATTGAGTACTACGACCAAAATGCTAGACGCCAGAGGACTGTTCTGCCCAGAGCCTGTGTTTAGAACAAAAATCGAAGTAGAGCGAATGCAAGTAGGGGAAACGCTGACGGTTCTAGCTGACGACCCAAATGCAGAAGAAGACGTCTCAAGATGGGTCAAGCGAAACGGACACGAGCTTTTGTCTTTGCAGAAAAAAGACAATGCGCTGGAATTTCAAATTAAAAAGGTGAAATAATTTCTGGCCAAAGTCGCACTTGATGCAGACATTTTAAACAGAGTTGGCAACACTCCCCTAGTAAAATTAGAATCATTATCAAATAATAAAGTCCAGTATTTTGCCAAACTAGAAAGCCACAACCCCTTTGGCTCAGTCAAGGACCGTGCGGCATACTGGATGATTAAAGACGCAGAGGAAAAGGGCAAGCTAAAGAAAAACCACACAATAATAATCGAGCCGACGTCGGGCAACACCGGAATAGCGCTAACAGGCATTGCAAGCCTGCTTGGATATGAGGTGGAAATCGTAATCCCAGAAAAGGCATCAGAGGAAACAAAGAAAATAATCGCAAAGCTTGGCGCAAAGATCTATGAGACAAGCGATGATCTCTGCCCAAAGGTTGGTGCGGGAACTGATCAAAGCATCGCACTTGCCACATCCATTGCGTCATCGCGACCCGACAAGTATTATTCTCCAAACCAGTATGCAAACGAGGCAAATTTTCTGGGACACTATCGCGGAACGGGACCTGAAATCTGGAAACAAACAGACGGCAAGGTAACACATTTTTTCACCGGCGTTGGAACGGGAGGAACGGTTACCGGCATCTCCACATACCTCAAAGAGCAAAACCCAAAGCTAAAGACAATTGGAGTGCAGCCACAGCAAAACCACCTGATTCAGGGCTTGAGAAACTTTGAAGAGTCTGCCAAGCCTGACTTGTTTTTGCGAAGGGAAAAGTCAGTTGACGACTGGATTACAATTAACAACGAGACTGCGTTTGCGGCAGTAAAGGAGATCTTTGCAAAAGAAAAGTTGCTAGTATCGCCGTCATCTGCCACTGTTTATGCTGCAATGAAAAAATATCCAATAGAAGAGGGAATAGTGGTTGGAATATTTGCAGACGATGGCAGAAAGTTCAAGTCTCTATATTCGCAGCAAAAGGTCTTTACCGAAGAAGAATTTGACGCAAACCTAAAGCAGGCAGTACACCTATCCAAGATAGTATACCTGGACTAGCTCTGCAGTTTACTAATCATTGTGTTGAGCGAAAACGGCTTTTCTAGGACCTCTACTGACTTTGGCATGTCTCCTGGAGCCTTGATTAGCGAGTTGATGTCATATGCAGAAGCAAAGATGATTCTCTGGTTTGGCCTCTTGTCAAGTATTTCCTTTGCCACCTCGACTCCGCTTTTTCTGGGCATGTTGTTGTCCAATAATACTACATCAAATGGATTCTGATCAAGTGAGTCAAATTCGGATAGTGCCTTTTCGTATGTTTCTATGCATTCTACTCCGTCCTTTGCTATCTGTACTCGGTGGCCGTTTTTTTCCAGTATCTTGGTGTACTGGCTTGCGGTAAACGCATTGTCCTCTGCTACTAGTATGTTTAGGCTCATTTGATAAAACTCGGGCTGGTGCATACTTTAGTCGATGTCTGTTCGATTAGCGCAAACCTAGTTTGTTATTGTGATGGCCTTGGGTATTGTGGGTATTGTAAACTCGAACGTTGCACCGCAGTCCTTGTTGTTTTTTGCTGTGATTTTTCCACCATGGGCCTCTATGATTCCCTTGCACAAAAACAAGCCCAGGCCGTTTCCTGCCTGATTGTCGGATCCGTGTCCCTTTGTGGCAAACTTGCCAAATATTCTGGGCAGGATCTCTTGCGGGATGCCGTTTCCGGTATCGGACACCGATATTTTCACCTCGCCTTGTCCTATCTCGGTCTTTACTTTGATGTGCCCGTTTTCTGTGAACTTTATTGAATTGTTGATTAGGTTTCGCAATACTTGGTCTAGCCTTGTTCTATCTGCACGTATTGTGACGTCTTGGCCTGTTTCTTCTAGTATTTTGAGGTCTTTTGATAGGCCTGTCTTTGCCATTGTTACTGCCTCCTTGATTGTATTGTTAAGTGAGATGTCTTCTGGGTATATTGTCAGTCGGTTGCTCTCTATTCTGGTTACATCCAGAACATCGTTTGCCAAGTCCTGAAGTTTTTTTGCAAGCGTGGTTACTCCGTCCCATGCCTCCTTTTGGTCAATGTCGCCAGACTGTGCAAGTTCTGCAAAGCCAAAGATTGGCTGAATCGGACTTTTTAGCTCATGTGATGCAATGCTGATGAACTCATCTTTCATCTTGTCTAGGTCTTTGAGTTTTTTGTTTGCCTCGGACAGCTCGCGGGTCTTGTAGTCAATTTCTCGCTTGAGGTCCGAGTTTACCTGCGAGAAAAAGTACCGCAGTGCAAGAGCAATTCCTCCAACTGTAACTATAATTGCAATTTGAACAATCAGCCATCCCCTCTCATGTTCCTCTATTGCAGTTATGGCCTGGTCGTCAAATTTTCCAATCTCAGATGATATTGAATCTATTTTGTTTTGGATCTGCTTGTGTTTGGAATTTAGCTGATCCAGCAAAACTGGACTGGGCGATGTCATGGCTGTCTTTGCCATCTCTTCGTATTCCAGATGCGCCTGCTCTATTTCCGAAAACATTTGGTGCACTAGCCTAAAGTTTGCCTGGGTTGGGTCTGGCGCAACAGAAAATCCAGTCTCTGTTATCTTTTTTGCGTGATCAATGTCGGATTTTATTAGTACTGTGCTTGCCCAAAACTCCTCCTTTGCGCTGTCTTGCTGGTTTGCAATGATTCTATCAAAACTTGATGCCTGCTTTTGATGGTGGAGCTGTATTTTGCTCAGGCTTTCCTGCAGTGGCTTGTATGCTTCTGATATCATGATGATCTCAGAGCTTACCTTTGACATTTGGTATGTGCCAAACAAGATGGTAACACCCAGTAGTAATATGATGATTCCAACAGTGCCGCTGATCTTCAGACTTGTCTTCTCAAACACAGCTTGCAAATAAGACAAGATTGGTTTTTGTGGTTGTTTGTCTGAATCGAACGAACTAGGACTTGGTTTCAGTCAGATACCTGTCAACATCTATTGCCGCCATGCAACCAAAGCCTGCTGCCGTGATTGCCTGCCTGTATCTATGATCATGGACGTCGCCTGCAGCAAAAACTCCCGGAACGCTTGTCTTTGTGTTGTCCCTGAGCTTGATGTATCCTTGCTCGTCCAGCTCTACGCTGTTGGCGAAGATCTTTGTGTTTGGCTCATGGCCTATTGCCACAAAGACTGCACCTGCCTGAATGGTTGTCTTTTGGCCAGACTTGGTATCGGACAAAACAATGCTTTGCACCTTTTGGTCGCCCTGAATCTCAGAGACAACACTGTTCCAGTGCATCTGGATTTTTGGATTGGAAAATGCGCGCTCTTGCATTACCTTGCTTGCACGTAACGTGTCCTTTCTGTGGATGATGTGGACCTTGCTTCCAAACTTTGTCAAGAACGTGGCCTCCTCTATTGCAGAGTCTCCGCCACCCACTACAATTATCTCCTGATTTCTAAAGAACGGCCCATCACATGTTGCGCAATATGACACTCCTCGCCCTCCAAATGTCTGCTCGCCTGCAAGGCCGAGCTTTCTAGGGGTTGCACCAGTTGCAATGATTACTGCCCTGCATTCGTATTCTTCGGATGCTGTTAGAATCTTGAATGGCTTGTGTCTGAAATCAACATCGATTACCTCATCGTCTATTATGGTGGTACCCATTCGCTCTGTCTGCTTTCTCATGGTAATCATCAAGTCTGGGCCCATGATCCCGTTTTCAAATCCTGGATAGTTCTCAACCTCGGTAGTGTTGACCAGCTGTCCTCCAGGCAATATTCCAGATAATATCAAAGTGTCATGTCTTGCGCGAGAGCAGTAAATTCCCGCGGTATATCCTGCAGGGCCTGCGCCTATGATGATGACGTCGTATTTTGTTTTCTTTTTTTCTGTCTTGGGGAACTCTTTTTCCATCATTACGGTGGAGCCACCGTCTGCAGCCATCATGACTGTGCCTAATTATTTGATTAATTTAAAGTCAACCAATCATCGACTGCTTTTTGGTGTTTTGGGCAAAGCTTGCCGAACTCTAGCTGCGAATACAAAAGATCGCGCTGCCAGTGCGCATTGTTTAGCCTGCAGTCCAAAAATTCGCAAAACGGATCTCCTGTGATATAATAGAATACCGCTTGCAGTGCATAGCCTTGGATTATTTTGTCCAGCCTTGGGTCATGGTACTCTAGGTACTGGCCCATGTATTTTTCCTTGATGGAATCAATGTTTAGGCCCATCCCGTAGTTTGCCATCATGTCCATGTAATATTCGCGCGACTTTGCAGGCGCCTCGATTATTCCTGTTGTGGATATTATTGCGGGATTTGCACCAATCAATGCTCTGCCGTGATATCTAAAATCAGAATCATCAAACGTGCAGGTAAGCTTGTTTGTAAATATCAAATGAAAATTATCCAAAGTTGCTTCCCTGTCTGGAATTAATCCTGATACAATTTTGTGAAACTCAAATCCATCATAGAGAATAATGTTTTCTGTTTTGGCCGAGTCTGCAAATGACTCCATCTCAAATTGTATTTCTTCTGGTGTCGGTTCGTGCCTTTGAAATTTCTGCCTATAGTTGAAGATTCTAGTAGCAGCTATGTCGTGTGCTGTATTTTGTCCACAGCCTGCAAAGATGTTCTTTCTTTTTTCTACTGGTACGTGGAATGTTTTTTGTAAAAATTCCACTAGCGAATCTAGCTTTAATTCTGGTATGGATAGCTCATCGTAGATGTAAATTTTGGAGAACCGCACGATTTAGGTTCGGTTTAGTTCTTTTAACTTTTGAGCAGTTATTTCTGCTGCACGCTTGCCTGAAAATAGCATGGAACCAAAGGTTGGGCCCATTCTTGGCAAGCCATGTGTCTCCGTTACTGACATGCCTGCAATGACTAGCCCTGGATAGACTTCGCCGGTGGATTCTACCACCTTATCCTCACCGTCTTCTACCCACATTGGATTCATTCCCTTCCAGTCTACTAGCTTTCTATCCACTAGTCGTTTTACTGCAACGGAATCGTGGCCTGATGCGTCAATTACCATTTTTGACTCTAGGGCAACTGGGTCTACACACGTGATGTTTCTTGGCAGTGCAGACACTGGCATCCAGTTTACCACAAGGCCGGACACTCGGCCGTATTTTAAAATAAGATCGTCGAATTTAGTCAGATTCAAAAATTTTACACCTGCATCGCAGGTAGCAGCAATTAGCTTTGATACTGCATGGGGTCCTGCAGTGATGTATAGTCCATCGGTTGCTTGCTTGTATGGAATTCCAAGCTCGTCCCAGATTTTCTGTGCCGGCGCTCGGACTGTGACTGGGTTCATCATATAGCCACCAAGCCAGTAGCCTCCTCCAAGATAGTTGTTCTGCTCTATAATCAAAACCTTGTAACCCATCAATGATAGCTCTCGTCCGGCCGTTAGTCCTGCCGGTCCTGCACCAATAATGATAACATCCGATGTGATTCGCTCCTTGAAGACTGCAAAGAATTCATCCGCAATTGCCGCAGTGATTTTTGCCTCGTTTACGTCTGCAAAAATTTTTGTCTTTGTCTGAGCGCTTTGCACGAAATTAGCCCAAATTATATGACATTAATAGTTTATTGTCATTTACGCACAAGTCGCTTAGGCGGCACTAATGCAAGGAGGAAAAATTTGTCTGCAAATTTACTATGTCGGCAAATTCCAATTTTTATCAAAAATTTATATCCAAATTTAAGGGAAGTTAGTTGAATTTGAGTACCATAACAAAACAGTCCAAAGAAGGCAGAAAGGCCAGGGTAAACTGGGCGCGAGTAGAGGAAGCCGACCATTTCGCAAACATGGTAAAGCAGTTCCGACAGGGCAAACTCGAGCCTGACCTCTTCAGAAGATTCCGACTGCAAAACGGCGCATATGGTACTAGAATGACTGATGATTATGCAATGGTGCGAGTAAAGCTTCCAGCAGGCGAAGTCTATCCGCACCAACTAGAAAAATTAGCGACATTATCTGAGCAATATTCGATTGGCTCTGCACATGTCTCTACAAGACAAAACGTGCAATTACACTGGGTTATACTGGAAGACGTCTCTGAAATAATTCGCAGTCTTGCCGAAGTGGGACTAACATCAAGGGAAGCATGTGGAAACGCAGTGCGAAACGTAATGTGCAGTCCTCTTGCGGGAGTTTGTGCAGAAGAGGAATTTGATGTGACTTCATACGCAGTAGCTACTGCCAAGTTTTTCCTTCGAAATCCGCTAAACCAGTCGCTGCCAAGAAAGTTCAAGTTCAATTTCACCTGCTGTGAAAAACACGGAATGGCAAGAATGGTTGACGTTGGCCTGATTCCGCAGATCAAAACCATAAACGGACAGCAGCGACGGGGATTCAAGGTGTTCTTGGGTGGAGGCCTAGGAAACAAGTCCTTTGTTGGACACCAGCTAGAGGACTGGACTCCGGAAGAAGATCTACTTTACACTTCGATTGCAACAATTAGGATTTTTGACAGACTTGGAGACAGAAAACACATGGAGCGCAACAGAATGCGATATTTGGTTGACTCGATGGGCTGGGAGCAGTTCCAGAACCTAGTCCTCAAAGAGCGAGCCCTAGTAAGAATGGCGCAGTCTGTGATTGTAAAGTTGTCAGTTGATCAGACTCCGCAAAAACTGGACTCGCACGTGAGAATTTCCGGATTTGATGGAAAATCAATCCCTGATGGATTTTCTAGGTGGCGCAAGGGCAACACGTTTGCGCAAAAACAACCTGGATATTATTCGGTGTCTATAACACTGGAGGCAGGAGACATCACCGCAAGCCAGCTTCGAGCTATAGCGGAAATATCCAAAGAATTCTCAGCAGAGGGATACGCAAGAACGGGCTTTGTGCAGGACATTTACCTGCGGTATGTAGCAGAATCTGACTTGCCACGATTGTATGCCAAACTACTGGAAGTAGGCCTTGCAAACCCGGGCTCGCTTACGATGGTGCACCCAATTGGATGTTCTGGCACGACATCGTGTAACTTGGCACTGACAAACTCGCACAGGATGGCAAAAGAAATCCAAAGAAAGTTCATTGAGCTAAAGCTGGACGAAGACGATGATCTGCGTGAGGCCTCTATCAAAATAAGCGGATGCCCCAACTCTTGCGGTCAGCACGAAATAGCAACAATTGGCTTCTATGGAGGTGGGGGCAGGGTGGGCAAAGACATGTACCCAGTGTACCAAATGTCGCTTGGCGGAAGATCCGACGGTGAGACAATGCTTGGCGCAAACATACTGCGAATTCCAGCAAAGCGAGTCATCCCGTCCATACTAAAGCTAGTTGAGACATTCAAGGCAAACAAAAAGCAGGGAGAGGACTTCAAGTCTTGGATCCACAAAGTTGTAACTGGACATGCGGACTCGCAGGTCAAAACAATAGATGACATTAAAAAAATTCTCTTGCCGTTCACACAGGCGCCATCGATTGAACAAGACAAGGATTTCTATGCCGACTATGGAAGCGATTCTGGCTACCACGCACGAACCGGCAAGGGAGAATGCGCAGCTTGAGCAGGCCTACAATTGATGCTGATCACTTGCGCGGACAGCTGCGCGATAACAGCGTTCGAGTAATTGATGTGAGGCGCGCAGAAGACTACAAAAAAGATCACATTCCAAAATCTGTCAATTTACCATTGGCAGAACTGCTGGCAGACGACTCGCCAGAAAAGGTGCTCGCAATAGCGCAGCGACTGGGAATAGACGATCAAACCCCTGTTGTAGTATATGATGACACGTTTGGTGCACTGGCATCCCGTGTAGCGTGGACTCTGCAATATCTGGGTCATTCTGATGTGTCGCTATTGGACATGACGTATTCGCAGTGGAAGGGATTGGGCCTTGAAACCGATACTGCGGAAACCGCACCATCACAAAAGACTCACTCTGTAAAACTCCAGCCGGAAATCATGGCAACTGCTGACTATTTGGAAAAAGCAAAAGAGAGCAAAAACGTCATAGTAATTGATAATCGTGAGCGACTCAACTATCTGGAGCAACACATACCGGGCGCAGTCAACATTCCGTATCGAACTCTGGCATCCGAAGACAAAATCCTAAAACCAAAAGACGACCTAAAGAGACTGCTCAAAAACAGAAACATTCCAGAAAACGCAGAAATCATCACGTATTGTGGAAGCGTTGGGACACTGTCTGGCCTTGCGTACTATGCGCTCAAGTCAGCTGACTATCCAAATGTAAAATTGTACGTGCGCTCTTTCAAGGAATGGAAGGGCCTCAACAAGCCAATAGTAAAGCAGGAAAATGCAAACTATTGGGACTTGTCTGCAGAATAGCTATACTTGGCCGCGCAGCTTTTTTGTGATTACTGCCTCTACACTATCAAACAGTCCTAGAATCTTTTCCTTGTTTTCTTTGAGATAGTCTAGTCCCTTGTCTTCAAGTCTTACCTTGTAGAGTCTGATTTCTCGATGTTCTTCTAGGAATTGCTCAATCATTGTAGTGCCAAGTTTTTCTGCATCAATGAATAAGCTGAAATTTTTGATAATCTTTTCAATATTTTCTTCCTCGATTGCAAGCTTAGTTGACTGGATTGACTCGCTGACATCTTTGAGTGACTTGATTGTCCCTGGAAGTTTCTTTGTTGTGCCGATGAGGCTTTTCTTTTCTACGCCAATTTTTGCTGCCATCTCTGGCTCTATATCATAAGTGTCAATCTTGTTTAGGCCTTGCCTCTTTTCGTTTTTGACGACTAGTCCCTTTTCCATTAGCTTTCTGAGCGAGTCTTCGACTTCGGCCTTGCTGATAAATGTGGTCCACACTATTGCTCCAATTGTGTGATAACCCTGTCGTATTGATTCAAAGACTACGAGCTCTACGATTCTTCTGAAACTTTCCTCGATTTTGATATTTGCAAAGTCCTTGTCTCGTACTGCGCGCTTTGCGTTTTTGACGTCGATTTCAATTGATCTTTTCAGTGACTCGATAGAATCGGGAACCTCGTTTAGCAATGATAAATAACATGCCTTGTTATACCAAGCCATCCCAAATGTTGGGTCGGACTCGATTGATTTTTCCACGCAGTCCAGCGCCTTTGGGTACTGTTTTTGCTGATAGTGAACAAGTGACTTGAGGTTCCAGGCCTCTGAATTTGCAACGTCGATATCCAAAACTTTGTCGTATGCTTGGAGGGCACCTGCATAATCGTCTAGGTGGAATTTGGAATAGCCCATCTTGAGCAGTGCCTCTGTGTTATTGGGGTCGATTCGAATAATCTGATCAAAGACCTTTACTGCGTCTTCGAGGCGCTCATCTGCCATTAGATGGATGCCTTTTTTGAGAAGCTTTGTCTGCTGATAGTCTGCCTTGACTAGGCTTGTCTGAGTTTCATCTACTGGCTTTGGAAGGTTTTTGTCTTCTTTTTCCTCCAAACTCTTTTTCATTTGTCATTTTTGGAGTTAATTCGAATAAATACCAAGCTGATCATACACAAGCAAGGAAATCAACTCATACATGGAAAATCCAAATATACTTGCAGATTACAACCTGTTTGATGTCTACTGAGGCTAAGAGGCTCGAGGTTTCTGGCACAGCACCATTTAAGCAGTCAGGCGTCTACGAGGTCCAAATTTCTATCTGCGATTCAGCGCCATCCACAGAAGAGATTGTCTCAAAGCGTTTTGCATCATTGTGGCAAGAGCATTACCATCTACATGTCAAGGACGCAAAATTCACACAAACACTTGGCTCTGACACAAACCCCATCCCGGATTCTGTCTTTGGGTTGCCAACAATTTGGATCATTGTAAGCGATCAATTCTCATCATTACATTCTATCTTTGAAGTTAGAGTTTCAGCACCGGAAAGTTTTGCACCGATGGAAACACCCGAAATGCCGCCTGCACCAAGACGCAAACGTGAAGTAGAAACTACAGAGGAGCGAGTACCTAGGGGTGAGCGCGGACTGCGTGGCGCACCTGGATTGCAAGGTGACAAGGGTCCAACAGGTCCTATGGGACCACAAGGCGAGCGCGGACCAATAGGTCCACCAGGCCCAATCGGAGTTCAAGGTGACAAAGGTCCGATGGGACCAATGGGTCCAGCAGGACAACAAGGCGAAAAAGGTCCAATTGGCCCTCAGGGAGACAAAGGCGATAGAGGCCCGACTGGTCCGTCCGGCGACAAGGGTGAAAAAGGAGACAAGGGATTAACTGGCGATAAAGGAGACAAGGGAGACAAAGGCCCACCGGGAGACAAGGGAGACAAAGGAGACAAGGGATTAACTGGCGATAAAGGAGACAAGGGAGACAAAGGCCCACCAGGCCCACCGGGAGACAAGGGGGAAAAAGGCCCAC